>CAYTTY010000048.1:0-27276 GCA_964440935.1 uncultured Ignavibacteria bacterium
TCAGGGGAAGGACATCTCACCCTCCTTGTCTGTGCCATACGTGGCACGCTATGCCGCGGGCATCATTGTGTGTGAAGCCGCCGGCAATGGCGAAGAAGATTTGGACGACACGCTGTATGCTCCGGTGTTTGATACCGCGTATCGGAATTCCCACGCCATCATGTGCGGTGCCGGCAATCCTCCCGAGCGTGGAATCGCAAACGACCGTTCGAAGCTCGACTTCTCAAACTGGGGCGAACGAGTGAACCTTCAGGGGTATGGCATCAATGTCTACACCCTCGGCTATGGCGATCTGTACAATGGCGGCACGGAAGATTCCTGGTATACGGATTCGTTTAGCGGCACCTCCTCAGCATCACCGATTGTCACCGGTGCGGTAGCCTCGCTATCCGGGATCTTTCAGAATATGTTCGGCACGCTCCTCGATGCCGACTCCGCTTTGGTGCTGTTGGAATCGACCGGCACACCCCAGACCAACCCGAACTTAATTTATCACATCGGGCCCCGGCCGAATCTGCACGCCGCCCTCGATCCGTTATTCGATCCGACCGATTCGATCTGGTACGGAGACATCGGGCTCTGCAAGGATGGCACGTCGGCGATGCCGATCCACCTGACCAATTCCCATCCGGTGCGCGAAATCTACCTACCGTTCCGCTTGACCGGTGACCCGTTCGTCGTGATCGACTCACTAACTCGCACTGAGAGAACAAAAGATTTCGCGCAGATTACGGTAACCTTTGATAATCGCTTTAACGGTGAAGTGGCTTATGTCATGCGGGCCTATAACGCAGGAAGCCACCAACCGCCATTGTGGGGTGGCAGCGGTCCCATTGCTTATCTGTGGTTCCGCACTAATGCCCTCGCTGAACTGGGACAGGAGGTGGTGGTTGACAGTGCCTGGCTCGGATCGACCAACCGGCTCCGTTTGACCTCTGAGTTCGATGATGGCTACCCGGACTACTTTTCCGCCGGGTCCATCACGATTGCAGAAGAGTGTGAATTTCCAGTCTTCTGCCAAGGTGACTGTCCCAATCAAGCGGACCTGCACCTCGACGGATCTATTAATGCAATCGATCTCAACGTTATGATTCAAACGCTCTTCTTCTCAGAGCCGGAAGTCCAAGATCCCGGATGCGATGTGACACGCTCCGATTTCGACGCTGACGGATTCAGCGACGCGTTGGATCTCAACATGATGATCCAGATGATGTTCTTCAACGGCCCACCGCCCGCCAATCCCTGTGAGTGACGGAAATCGTTAGATCACAATCAATTGAGCGGCCCGCATGCGACGGCAGGGTGCTTTTTTGTCCATCAGGGAATATTCGCATCTGTACCGTCCGAATCTGGACAGTACTCCACGTTTATCTAAGTGGCGAGTGTTGGCCCTGTCGGTGGCGTCAGTCAGTGAAGGACAGTTGGCCTTCCGGACCACACATCCTCAATAGCACCGTACGGAGTGATCGGCATGTCGTGCGGTGCGGCCTGCCTTGCTTCGGGCCCTCTCGGCCGTGTTGGCTCTCTCGCCAGACCGTCCGGGGAAGCGTTACAGCAGGTCCAACAACTCCTCGCCGATTCGTTCAGCCCTGCTGCGAAAGGTCCCTTCGCTGGGGCTGAACTGTCTTGTGGATGATCTGCCCAATGAACCCTTGACCACGACTCCCAACGCGGCAATGTTTGTCCTGTATGGGATTTCGATCATCACGGCTCCGCTGGAGTCACAACCAAGGAGTGTTGCAATGCGTTTTATGTGTCGATTCCGGATACCCGTTGAGACGGGCAACCAACTGGCCAAGGAGGGCAAGTTGGGGCTGAAAGTTCAGGCCATTCTGGAGGAGCAAAAGCCCGAAGCCGTCTATTTTTCCCTGGAGCAAGGCAAACGGACGGTGTTTGTTGTGGTCAACATCGACCAAACGTCCCAGTTACCCCAGATTGCCGAACCCTGGTTTCAAGCATTCAACGCGGAGATGGAAGCAGACATTGCCATGACCGCCGAAGACATGAAGAATGCGGGCCCGAGCATCGAAGCGGCCGTGAAAAAGTACGCGTAACCTATACTGAGCACTTCACATACTCTCGGAGGACCTATCACGTGAAGACGTTTGGCCACTTGGGACTCATCATCGCGATCTGCCTAACCTTCCCGGTCGTCGGATCGGCCCAGTCAGGAGACCAGCCCGGTATGAACGTCGATTCCTTGACGCAAGTTATGCAGGAATTGGCTCATCCCGGCCCGGAACATGAACGTCTCCACAAGATGGTGGGACACTGGGAAGAAACGATGACTGTGTGGCCACAACCGGGAGCAGACTCAGTCGTCAGTACCGCCACGACGACCATTGAGTCCATTCTGGGTGGTCGGTTCATCCTAACGCACTCGACCGGAACCATGTTCGGCCAACCAGTTGAGCGATACGCCATAATCGGATTTGATCGTCGCCACGGTGAATACACGCTGGTAGCACTGGACAATGGTGGGACATACTGGATTACCGCCTCCGGACCGCTTGACGAAGAGACTCAAACAATCCAGATGTCCGGAGAGGACGATGACCCGATCTTCGGGTTCACGCAAACGTACACTATGCACATGCGGTTGGTAGACGATGACGAAATACACAGCGAAGTCATCTTTACCAATCCTGAAATGACCGGCGGCGCGCCTGAGTTCAAGATGATCGACGTCATCTCGAAACGGAAGGACTGACCGTTGCGGCGACAGGTCGCTCCCCCATTTATGTCAAAACGTCGAATCGGCATCAGTCCGGTTCGACGTTTTATTCCCACCACAATGTCGTACTTATACATCCGGTTTATAGCGATTGTCAGAAGAATTGTCCGATTCCAGCGTGCCGTCATGCGCCCTCGCGTGATGGCTATCTTCCGTACCGGCAAGGCCCTCACCCAAGGGCGGGTGACGCTACATGTGGCCAGCGTATTGGCTTCACACGAACAATACTTCTGACAATTTGTATAGTATGTCTCAGTGTAAAAGGACTACACTTTCATCTCGCTATTTAGTATCATCCACCCGGGCCTGATTACCTGCAGAGTGGCCAATGAGTATCTGTTTACAATCGACTATAGAGGGTGATGATCGAGTATCGGGATCAACCAACGGAGTAACCTCGTGGACACGGGGTTATACCTGCTGGAGGTGACCAATGAATGTCAGACATCTTGTGTTGATTGCAATCTTCATCCTGTCAGCCGTTCCCGTCGAGGCCGGGGTTCCAACCACTATTAATGTGCAGGGGCGATTGACCGATTCGAGCGGTACTCCATTCATCCCCGGTCCCAGAGTCATGACGTTCAAGATCTATGACAGCGCCACCGATGGGACGGAGATATGGCCCGGGGGACCCGGTGAAACTCAATCGGTACTGGTCTATTCAGATGGATTGTGGTCGACGCAGATCGGGGAACTCACACCATTGACCAGTTCGGTCTTCGCGGATTCCATTTGTTGGCTGGAAATCACCGTCGATGATGGACATGACGTCACAACAACGCTGCCCCGATTTCAACTGGTGACCGGGCCCTATGCGCAACGTGTCGCCACCGTTGATGGTGCTACGGGTGGAATCATCACATCCGCCCTCTCTGTTCAGGGAGCGGTTGCGACCGCTGTTCGCACGACCGATTCGAACACGACCCTCGGTCCCGATGACAGCGTGTTGTTGGCGAACGGTTCAGTAACCTTGACCCTGCCCAATGCGGCAGCATGTGCGGGGTGTCAGTTCATGATCAAGAAGATCTCATCCGACGGTACGACGCGCATTGTTATCAGTGCTGGTTCGGGTGACACGATCGACGGTGCAATTGAATTGACCCTCACGGTCCGCTATCAATCGACAACGTTGGTCAGCGACGGCGCCGACCTCTGGCTGGTCGTCGATTAGTATTGAGGGATCATCTTCCTCGCCAGTGTCGCCGTGTGTGTCCTTGCATTTATCCCACACACATTGCGTTCCGGGTGTGAAGGACAGACCATCCGTCAGTCACACTTGACAACATAGGTTCAGTCATTAGGTTATTCTACGTCTGTGCGGCAATGTCTCGTTACCCCGCCACCTCCGCACAGGAGCAATGATGTCAGTTCATTGAGCATAATTCACCTCTGCGAGGAGTATCCCTGTGCGCATCTCGTTCTCCACATTCCGGCTGGCGACCGTCACTTCAGCAATAGTCCTCTCACTCTGCGTGATCGGAAACGTCAATGCTGTTCCCCCACTCATCAACTATCAGGGTATCCTGCTCGATTCGGGCGGTAATCCGGTATCCTCAACGACCAGTGTCGATTTCGGGATCTGGGATGCCGTATCATCGGGCACGCAATTGTGGTCCAGCACGCGGTCGATCGTTCCCGATACCATCGGTCGCTTCAATGTGATGCTGGGCAGTATCAACGCGATTCCTGATTCGGTGTTCGATAGCGATGCTTATCTGGGCATCACGGTTGACACCGATCCGGAGATGTCTCCCCGTCAACGCATCGTGTCGGTTGGATACTCCTACCGCGTCAACTCAGTCGATGGCGCCCTGGGTGGTAACATCACCTCCGACGTCAGCATTGGCTCCGGACATATCGTGAGCGGAACCGATGTTTTCGTTGCGGGTGAAGACAACGAAAACGCGGGCGAGTGGAGTTCGATTACCGGTGGCCGCCTGCACGAGATTTCCGATGGTAATGATCACATTATCGGTGGTGGTCGTCTACACCTCATCAAGGGCGGTGAATTCGCCACTATCAGTGGTGGACTAGGCGGAACGATTCATGATAACAGCGCTTCGGTGATCAGTGGTGGCGCCGCAAATCGTATCGACTCCGGTGGGTACTGGAATGTCATCGATGGTGGCTTTGGCAATCGAATCTATGGCAACCTGTACGGCGTGACCATTGGCGGCGGACTGTTGCATAAAGTAGGATTCTCGAACCCCTCCGCCTACCGCGCTTCAGCCTTCGCACCGGGTGACACGCTCTCGGGCGCGACGATTGCCGGCGGTTCTGAACATGAGGTAACCGGAAACTACGCTACGGTGGCCGGTGGACGAGGTAACCGCGCCGACGGGTATGCATCGTTTTCCGCCGGATCGGGAGCCAACGCCGGACATCCCGGAAGTTTTGTCTGGTCCGATAGTGCCGGTTCCATGAGTTCGACCGGTGACAACCAGTTCCTCATCGAAGCGTCAGGCGGTGTTGGCATCGGCACCAACAGCCCCTCAGAACAACTGGAAGTCGATGGCACGATCTACTCATCGTCGGGTGGCTTCCGCTTTCCGGATAACACAGTTCAGACAACAGCAGCCACCGGTGCAGCCAGTGGATGGCAGGATCTTGGCCCCGTTGTCGAGCTGACAAATCCGGCAGACTCGGTCGGAATCGGCACCTCATCCCCGATCGCGAAGCTCGATGTCGCCGGTGATGTGAATATCGAAGAGAAGCTTCGCGTCGGGCCAGCAAACACGAATCTCGGAGCGAATACCCTGGTATCGGGATTTGACAACCACGCCGATGGCGATTTTTCAGTTGTTGCCGGCGGCGCCCAAAACACCGCGAGCGCGTCGAACTCAGCCGTTGGTGGCGGGTCCACCAACATCGCCAGCCAGGCGTTTGCCACCATCGCCGGTGGGCTCGCTAATCAGGCGAGCGGCAACACATCCACGATCGGTGGCGGAAACGGAAACAGCGCCAGCGGATTCCTCGCGACGATCAGCGGTGGAACCGGGAATGTCGCCTCAGGACAAGCGGCAACCGTTCCGGGCGGAACCAGTAATCAGGCCCAGGGGTGCAACAGCTTTGCCGCCGGCGCGCATTCTTATGCACGGCATGATGGCGCAGTTGTAATCTTCGCCAACTCCAATGACTCCGATGGTGATAGCGCTTACTCGACTGGGCCCGGACAACTCGTGCTACGGGCAGACAGCGGCTTCTATATGGGCGATGTCAGTGGCGAGGCAGTCATCGATCCAACCCATTTCATGTCAACGTCGACCGGCGCATACCTGAGCAAGACCGGTGTTTGGAGCAACGTCTCCGACGCTGAAAAGAAGGAGAACTTCAAGCCGGTTGACGGCGCGGCATTGCTTGAACGACTGGCTCGCATGCCCGTAAGGCGCTGGAATTTCCGAAACGACACTGCGGATGATACACACATCGGGCCTACAGCACAGGATTTCCATGAGGCATTCGGACTCGGTTCGGACGATCGTCATATCGCCACCACCGACGCCGACGGTGTGGCATTGGCCGCCATTAAGGCGCTCTACATACAAAACCAGCAGTTGCAAACCGAGATAGAGAAATTGCGGGACCTTCTTGACAAGATCGTTGCCGAACGGAAATAGACGATACCGGGAGACAGCGGCGACGTCTGCTGTTTGCACCACTCAATAGGTGGTTAACCGACACGCTCGGGGTTAATCGCGCCGGAAGAGGGTGAGCCACTGGCTCGCCCCTGCAAGATCATAGCTGGGCCTATGCTCTCGTCGTCTGGAGATTGCCCCTCTTGGTATCTTTGTATGGCGACCCGCGCGATTGAAATACTACAAAAATAGGATTTTATGCAACCCGCTGAGAGGGTGTATCGTACGCGAAGTGTTGTGCGAACCTCACCATCACCAGGAGGAGACAAATGCGGCGTATGTTCATGCTGAACTTGATCGTAGTAGTATTTGCATCGAATTCATCGGCCCGATCCGATTCAGCGCTCCAGGAGCGACTGCGCACATTTGAATCCAACATCGAGGCAGCCATTGAAGCCGGCGACTTCGTCGGTGTATCGATTGCGATATCTCACGGCGATTTCTACTACGTCAATGGATTCGGCATGGCCGACCTGGAAAATGACGTATTGGCGACCGGTGAATCGGCATATCGCCTTGCATCGGTGACCAAAGCGATGACCGCCGTTGGCGTGCTCAACTTGGTCGAAGATGGCGTCATTGATCTCGACGATGAAGTGCAGACATACGTTCCCTACTTCCCCCAAAAAAAGTGGCCGATCACAATTCGTCATCTGCTTGGTCATACCAGCGGCATCAGCCATTACAAGAATTACAGCGAAGAAGCCCAACACATGAAGCGCCTTTCAACGGAAGAGGCCATCGCCATCTTCGCTGACTGGGATCTGTTGTTCGAACCGGGCGAGCGGATGAGCTACACCACGTACGGTTACAACTTGCTCGGCGCCGTCATAGAGGGCGCCAGCGGCCAACCATTCGGCGAGTACATGACCGAACATGTGTGGCAACCGTTGGGAATGAACAATACACGTCTCGACAGTCCCTATGAGATCATCCCGAATCGCGTCGCAGGATACATGATGTATGAGGGACAACTGCTCAACTCGGTTCCGGTCGACTTGAGCATGAAATATGCCGGCGGCGGGACCCGATCCACTGTGGGCGATATGGTGAAGTTTGCCCAGGGCATTTCCGACGGCCTGATTCTGGAGAACGAAACGATCGACAGCATGTGGACACCGCACATCACACGGGATGGTCATTTCACCGGTTACGGGCATGGGTGGGGTATTTCGAACTTCAACGGACGTTTTTTGGTGATGCACTCGGGATCGCAAGAAGAAACACAGACCATCCTCGCCCATCTACCCGGCGCCGACCTCACCATCGCCGTCGCCTCTAACCTCGAAGACAGCAATCCCCGTGAGATTGCCTTCGCCGCCTACGAGGCGGTCACCGGAGAACCGATCGACGGTCCTTCACCCTACGTTGGGGGCCCCTACGGCGATGCGCTATATACTGCGCTGCGCTGGTGTTTCAATGACGGTCTCACACACTTCGATTACTTCGGAAAACTGTTCACCACCGACAATGAGCAATTGGCCGAGGCATTTGCATACGTTTCCCAGTTTGCCAGATTGGAAGACACTGGCATCGAGATCGATTCGGCAATGACACTCACCGCTGAAGGTCGACACCCGGTAACTGGTGTCCCATTCGGGACCGTCGGATCATACATGGCCGCCCAACTCTATGAACAGAAAGGTGAACATTTGATGACGGACATTCGTCCGAGAGGTGTTCTCGCCTTCGCCGATGCGTATGTGAAACTCACCGAAGAATCACCCACTATCCCACCGACCGCACAACTGAGTCCGGAGTGTGCGAATATCACTCAGGACTGGGCGGACGCGTGGGCCGAGTATCGTGATGCCGGCCTGCTGGCCTATGAGATTACTGTACAGGATACGCCAGCGGCTCTTCATAATCGCCTGATGCCCAAACTCGAAGGCAAAACCATTCGCCCCGATTACTCGGAGGCCCTCTACGACGCGGTCGGCGACGCCCTCTTCGGGCCCTACAGTCGATCACATGCACGCGGCTTTGTTGAACTGGGATTGGAGCTTTATCCCAAATCCGACCGGGCTCTGGCCACCGCCGGGCTGTTTCACCTCTTCGCTGAAGAATCCGATAAAGCCATGCCCTATCTTACACGCTCTATCGAATTGAATCCCAATGGAGCGGCCAACGCCGGCGAACTGAACCGCATTGCCTATCAATTGGCCGGTCACGGAAAGTACGATCTCTCGATTGCCATTCTCGCAGCAGCGATGAAATTGCATCCGGACAACGCCAACCTGCGTGACTCGATGGGTGAAATGCACTTGAACAAGGGTGCGATCGCCGCCGCCAAGTCGTGGTACCAAAAGGCCCTGGCGATGGATCCGGACTTCGAAAACGCCAAACGCATGCTGGAGGAGATCGAAAAGCGACAGAACATGGTCAGCCCGGCCTCTGACAAAGAGTAAGATCGACCATTGCCAAATGGACGCAAGTAGCTATCTTAGTGTGTTGTAGGTGATCGACTTTTGGTCTCACTTGAACACGCGAAGGTTAAGCCAATGAGATTGAAGACATTTCGTATCGCGGCCATCGTCATCGCACTCGTCGCGAGCGGGCTGACTGTGGGCATTAAAGCTCCGCAGTCGGCCGAAGATGCGAGCCCGGCACAGTCCACGGCCAAGGTCCAGACAGTTGAACGTCTCGTCATCGAGTACAGCGACGGCGACTTCAGTATCATCAGCCGCACATCAATCCAGAAGGTGCTCCCCCCATCTACCGAGCTCCCTGCCGAACACGGTTCCGTGCGGGGTACGTGGTTTGAGGTCCAGAACGATGAGGGAACCGCCGTCTATCGTCGGCCGATGACCTCTCCCCGAATTCTCGTCTCAGAAACCTTAGACGATACAACGGGACAAATTCAACGGGCCGAGAGTGAAGTCTCCGAGCGTGTTTTCAGCGTGCTGATCCCGGCACGCGACGATGCCAAGTCACTTGTGATATTCGACAGCCCCTCAGCCCCTGAAAAACGCACCGTCGCGGCATCTGAAGTCGGACGGCTCAACCTACGGTAGACATCATGATTATAAAGCAATCCATACTTCCGACAACATTCGCCGTGGTGGTGGCGCTCACAGTGATGACATCAGCGGCCGTGGCAGGCACCGGTGACGGCACCGTGCTTGGCGCAACCAAAGTGTTCGACAATGGACCCGATTCCGAACGCTACAACTTGGTCGTCCTCGCCGAGGGATTCCAAGCCACGGAACAGGATGCCTTCAACGCTGCGGTCGATCAGATCGTTGCCTCGTTGTTTGACTATCCGCCGATCGACACATTGACCAACGCGTTCAACGTCTACCGCATCAATGTCGCCTCTGACCAATCGGGTGCTGACAATCCGATGCCCTGCCACCCTGAGGGTATCTACGTCAACACCTACTTTGATGCAACGTACTGTGCGAGCGGAATTCCGCGCGCCCTGGTTGTCAATAACAGCATTGCCTTCTCGGTGATGAACGCGCACGTCCCCTCATGGGACCAGGGAGTTGTGATCGTCAACGCGACCCAGTGGGGCGGCACTGGCGGGAGCCTCTCGGTGACCTCGCTGGCGCCCGGCTGGGAAGGCATTGTGATTCATGAGATGGGCCACTCGGCGTTTGGCCTGGCCGACGAGTATGAATACTACGCCGGGTGTGGTTCCGGTGAGAATCGCGATCATCACCCGGCCGTTGAACCGTCCGAACCGAATGTCACGATTGAAACGAATCGCGACGACGTGAAATGGAATCATCTCATCCTGCCCGCAACCCCACTGCCGACAACCCAAAACGCCGATTGTTCGCAGTGTGATTCTCAGGGGAACCCGTTTCCGTCGTCGACGGTCGGTCTGTACGAAGGCGCGCACTATTACCATTGTGATTGTTACCGTCCGCAGTTTCACTGCATGATGCGTAACCTTGCGTCATTCTGCGCCGTGTGCCGCGAACGAATTGTTGAAACATTGGCACCGTTCCTGCCGGAGGAACCGTGCGTGTGCGAATATGCGCTGGACTTCGATGAAAACAACCAGGTGGACGCCGTCGACCTGTGGTCACTCATCAACATCCTGTATTTCAACGGCACCGATATTCAGGATCCCGACTGTCCGACGACGCGCTCCGACTTCAATGCCGACAGTCAGGTCGATTCGTGGGATTTGAACTACGCCATCGAGTACATCTTCTTCAACGGCCTTGCGCTGTGTGATGCGTGCGATCCGATCAACCCCAGTTGTGGAGCCACGAATTGAACAAACACTTAATACGTGACGTCACGCACCCTCGGGTTGATGTCACCTGAACAGACACCCGTCGTAACCACATTGCGGCGGGATTTCTGTTGGAGATTCTATGGCGATGGTCAGAATTATCTTCCGATTGACCGGGCGATGTAGCACGGGCGCCTCGCCCGTGCGGCATGGCCCGTTCGACCATGCTCACGGCAAGCAGGACGGCCATGCTACGATCTCGTGAATCGGATAGTTCTTCTGACAATCGCTATAGAAGCCTGTTGTGTTTGCGTTCCAACAGGCCATCTAGTATCGTGTCCCGGAAGTAGGTTAATGAAATTGTTCACGACCGCAGTGCGGTCACGCGCCCTCGCGTGACGGCACGCTGGAATCGGACAGTTCTTCCGACAATTGCTCTAACAACCGCCAGGGCAAGGCAAATAAAGCATGACGATATGAGTCGTCATTGTCGTTGTCAGTTTAATAGGCTGTTGACGAACAATGCAAGGACTGTTCTATTCACGTTCCGCACGCATAAAAGCGCTTGTAGACTATTGACAACGATCTGTCATCCAGCCATCTTGTAATTGATAAGGTTCACGCTCACGTTTCACTGGCAGATCGGAGCGAGATACCACCATCGCCAGAACCCATGCCCCCGGAGGTTCCGATGAACACGTATGTTCGCATAGCGGCAATGCTTGTGGCCGTGGCGGTGCTCTGCGCGTGTCCGGTCCATGCGACCGACCGCATTGCTGTCGAGTCACAAAGCGTGGGAATGACCGAGACTGTCACCGTTGGCGTCTACCTGGAGAATGATGCCACGGTTAACACCATTGTTGCCAACTACGTCATACGCTCTTTGTCGAATAGTGCCTATCCGACGGCGATTTTGGCCGAGTACAACACAGCCGGTGGTCGTCTGGACGCCGACGGACCGGGCGGCGCCTTGGTCGACATTGTCATTTTGAACTCCTATGAGACAGAAGATGGGAGCTGCAAGAGCGGCGAACCGGGCGGTTTCTCTACGATTGCTGAAACCAACAATGATGCGGGAACCCCGTTCGATGTAGACGTCCCGAATCCGGGCGATCCGGATGCTATCAAAGCCTCTCGCAGCAGGATTTTCGGCCAGCAACTCGAGCCCGGTAGCGATTTCCCCATCGGCACCGGTGAGCCACATCTTCTGCTTCACTTCACTGCCCCTTCGGATACCGGAAAGTTCGAAATCGACACCACATGCACCAACGCGTCAAGCCACACGGTCTTTGTGCTCGCTACGGGTGGTTCCGTGACTCCGGTGTTCACCAAGGGTGTGATCACGGTGACTGAATGCAGTTGCCCCTACCAGGGCGACTTCAATGCCGACGCTGTCATCGATGCGATGGATTTGAATGCCATGATCAATATCCTGTTCTTCAACGGTCAGGATATTCAGGATCCGGCATGTCCGGCTAAGCGCAGCGATTGCCATTATAACGGTGCGTCGAGCGCCCGTGATCTCAACTGGATCATTCAGCACATCTTCTTCAATGGTCCGCCGCCGTGTGACCCGTGTGCCGATCCGCCGTGCGAATCGTAATGACCGAAGGGTTGTTAAACCGATGTAACTTGCACGTTTTGGATGTCCACCACGTTAATGTGAGTCACTTCGGAGTACGGGTTCCCTGAGAATGTGAGTCGGGCTACGCTTCGTCCTGATGGACAAAAAGCGCCCATCAGGGCCACTCGGACGATGTTGTAATTGTCGGTGGCATTCACATGGTCGGCACTACACATTGCCGTCCATGAGCGGCGTCCGTGTGCATTGTGTTCACAACTTCCGCGACCCGTTTCACGCGGAATTCGATCCTTTGCTCGACCGCGCGGTCTCAATCACGTGGGGACCGGAATTGCCATCCCCTGCTGACTTCGAGATTCTCGTGGCCGGACGGCCGTCGCCTGTGGAGCTGACCGCATCGCGTAAGATGCGTGCGCTGGTCATTCCCTGGGCGGGACTTCCGGTTCAAACACAAGCGGTGCTGAGGGATTTTCCCGAGCTCCAGGTTCACAATCTTCATCACAACGCTGCCCCAACCGCCGAAATGGCGCTGACACTGATGATGACCGCCGCCAAGGAGATCATCCCCATCGATCAGTCGATCCGCCGCCACGATTGGACGCTGCGCTACAACGATACGCGTGCGCTCTCGCTTGAAGGACGCACGGCAGTTATCCTCGGCTTTGGTGCGATAGGCAAACGCATCGCCCGGTCTTGCAAGGCGTTGGGCATGACCGTTGAGATCGTGCGCCGACATGTGAATGAAGCCCTTGATGGCGAATACTGCCAGCATTCGGTTTTGGATCTGCCGGTGCTTCTCCCCTATGCCAATGTTCTCGTGGTTGCGTTGCCGATGACTAATGATACAAACAACATGATCGGCAGGCACGAACTGGCGCTGCTCCCCGATAACGCCATTATTGTCAATGTCGCACGTGGTGCGATTGTCGACGAAGAAGCGTTGTACAATCAGCTCGCCTCCGGACGATTGCGCGCCGGCCTCGATGTCTGGTACAACTATCCGACCGACGAGCATTCCCGCAGCAACACGCCGCCATCGCGATTCCCTTTTGCTACCTTGTCAAACGTCGTCATGACGCCCCACCTCGCCGGTCATTCCGGCGAGACTGAACGTTTGCGGGCTTTGGCCTTGGCCGAGGTGCTCAACGCCGCGGCGAATGGTCATGAGATCCCGAATCGGGTGAATGTGACGCTCGGGTATTGAATCCGAGTTGAACGCACAACGCACGACGAGTGGCCCTGATGGACGCTTCTTGTCCATCAGGGCCTGCTTAACTCACTTCCCGTGGTAGCACTCTCCTAATGCATGTGAAACCGATAAAACGGTTTGGCGGGTGATAAGACCTCGCAGCACCCGGCTGAAGCCGGGTGTTAAAAAGCATAAAGCCCGCTTGAAGCGGGCTCCATGCGTTGTGCTCCGCACAAGTGGCTTTGATGGACGGCTTTTGTCCATCAGGGCGAAGCGGAATATCCCCAACAGAATCACACGATCCTGTAGCTCAGGAGCACGGCGCATTTTGACACATACCAGTATTCCACTCCCGTATGTGCGCCGGGCTCCTGAGATTCAGCGTGACCCTGCGGATTGTCAGGAGCCCCGCCCGCCACCGTTCAAGCAAATGATGTAAGACCCAGTGGGAAGTGCTCCTGACCCACTGCTATCTGCTACCGTCGCGTATACGTCGAACCCATCATCTTCGATTTGGTCCCGTCTTCTGCGATTTGATTCAATGTCCATTCGAACGTGGAGTCACTGGTGAACTGCCAGATTTCTTCGAAGTTGCCGGCCATTGATCCGTAGGTGGCCAAATCGCCAATCATGCGGTTGCCGTCCCATTTCACCGAGTACTCGAAGAGATCGATGCCCATCTCCGTGCCGGTGAAGTAGCCGCGAATGGCCTCGTCGCCCGGATGCCAGAAGAAGAACCCCTCGCCGACGAGTTTCGGCTCGCCATCAACGACCCAATACGATTTCCCGTTCACCGACTTTTGGCCAACGCCCCATTCGAACACTTGATAATTTTGTTCACTGTACCATTTACCGCCGACCAGGCGTTCGCAGGGGGCGAGCGGATTGGTCTCGCCCGAATCCTGTGCCATCAGGTTCACCACAAACACCGCCCAAACGACCATTGCGACAATCAAGATCCTGCCAATTATTCGTGATGCCATGCGAATTACCGTCCTCACTGGTTGAGTATCTGGTTCACAAGATGACATGAGCACTGAGCGTACACAACCTTCGCGCTCTCACATCCATCTCAGTCATATTATTTCTTGCGTTTGTAGATGATCTCCATGTTTTGAAACTCGGTGCCGTCGGGAGCGACGCAGTACATCTCGAGTTTATGGATATCGTCTCCCTGCCAACTGGCAATACTCCGCATCGGGACATCCTTGCGGTCGCTTATGGGATCATCGACTTGGGCAGAATAGTGCCTGGCGCCATCTTTTTCGGTACCACGGCTGAAGAAGACCGATGTGCCCATCGTATCAATCCAGGTATCGATGTACTCGCCGCGGTATTTGTCGAATGCCGTGACGCCCATGCCCTCGAACGGCTGACCCATCGCCTGACCCTTGAAATTCTGGATCAGATACCGGCCGCCCATCGCGATTGTAAACTCGGCCTCCCCCTTGTTCTCCTCCGGCGGCCCACCGGGGGCCATCCAAAACTTCACATTCGCATCCCATTTGCCAGCGAGTTTCTTGAACTCCTCGTGCTCCGTACCCGGTGTGGCGAACTGCGCCCACCGCTCCATCATCTGCTTCTCATCCATCGTTTTGATTCTCCCGTCTATTGGTTCTACCGATTAGCAAACAACACGGAATCTGATTTGATTGATGTCATCTCGCAATCACTTCCTGAGTCAGGAATAATCGTACTGTGGTTCCCAGCCGTCAGCGCCCTGTTCAAGCAAATCAAAGATGTGCCAGATGGCGCAGAAATCATCTCCGGGACCAAACTCCGCCCGGGCCACACGACGGATAGTGCCATCGGCATCCCGATGGAATGTTGAAACGCCGGGCCATACCTTGCCGTCTTTCTCAAATCCTACATCTTTGGTGAAACTCCCGCCGTGATTGGACACTGTACGGAATGCCCAGCCCCTGCTGTCGGCAAACTCTTTCATCACCGACGGTTCATCGGGTGAGACAAGGGCGAATGCCGCCCGATTGTCGAAATGATTACGAAAGCCGTTGAACCCGTCGGCCCAGAGGGTGCAGTAGCGGCAACCACGTCCCATGTTGTGGATAATGATCAGGTCATCCTTGTCGCCAAACAGGTTCGACAACTGTACCGGCTGACCATCGCGATCCGTGAAGGTGTAATCCGAAACCGTCTGCGCGCCGACGGCCCGGCGCAACTCGACAATCCGTTTCCGCAAAATGCCCAGTTCCTGTTCGGCCCGTTCGAGTTCTGCTTGGGCTCTGGCGGTGTCAGTCGTCATCGTCACTCCCTCTTCTGTTAGAGGTCCGGCTGCCGGCGTTTAGAAACACAGGAGAATTTACGGGGTAATCAGTCTTCGAAACAATACAGTCCTTGTCCCAATTGGTCGCCTGGCCGATGGAATCCGGACCATTCCCGGAACTCCAAGTTCTGCTTGTCAAATCGCCGAAATCGGGTATATTTTGTCTTGCATTGGGTTACGGCCGTTTTCACTCCCCGAACCCGGTACGACAGGCAACCATACACCGGACTTTCGGCCTCACCACGATATCACCGGATCTGATACGGGGGCCTGCCCTGAGTGTGGCCCAGCACAGAACCATCCAGCGAAAGGCGATCTCATGCAGCCAAAGCGGCGAATCCAGACAATGACGACCGTTGCCAGCCTGCTGGCGGCGGTGATGCTGATAGCAGCCACGGCAGAGTCCACTATTGCGCCACTGGATAAAATTGGTGAACGGGCGGTCCGACCCGCGCCTGTCCTGCAAACAAGAGGAGCGGCCGATGCATTGACTCCCCAGCAACTGTCCCCCGTGCTCGAATCGGAGTGGACGGGGACGCCGCAATGGATGACCGGCTACGCGTGGGGGGGCGAGACGTTCAATTCCAGCATTGGCAAGGGCGTTGATTTCCTGGGGAGTGGCCTCAGCTACAACGACTATGTGCCGGTTCGGATAATCTTTACCGAATCGGACACAACGTATTGTACCACGTTTCGTCGTGACAATGGATACGCGTTCGGTGGAGTTGGTGTGTTTCAGGGATCGGCGTGGGATATGTCCGATCCCGGCAACCCGCGCCGTCTCAACATCTGTTTTGTCGAGGACAACAACATCAAAATCGCCAATCAGATTTGGGATCCGATTGATGCATCCTTCGGTGGCCGTGAGTACATCCAGATCATGCTCAGCGATTACGATGGCACTGGATTGACCTATAGCAGCAACAACCTGCTGAATGATGCGGGAACGATGGATATCGTCTACGGCTGGTGGCCGATGCTGGCATCCGGCCAGACACTGTTTGGCTCTGATCCCGCCTCTCTCGACATCATCCCGTTGAACATCAAGAACGTCCGCGGTATACCGGATGATGGTCAACTCACGATCACGTGGTCGTATTTCCTTCCCGAACCCGATTCGTTCGTCATCTACACCGCTGTGGCCAGCCCGGCCGACAACTATCTCGGCTCGGTCGGTGGTACCATCCGCCAATTTGAACACACAGGAATCCTGAACGGTCAGGAGCAGTTCTATCGGATTGAAGCGTACGATGGCGGATTACTTCTCGACCGAAGTCCGGAATTTGCCGCCACACCGGAAGTCGTATCGAGCGAACTTGAGCTGGTCGGCTACCTCCACGAACACGGCACGTATGGTGATGTCTGGGGATACGTTGATCCGGCGACCGACGAAGAGTATGCGTTGCTCTGCGCACGCAATGAAGGACTCGCCGTAATTCACTTGGCACCGAGTGGACCCGTCGAAGTCGGTTTTGTCCCGACAGCGAGCGGTGCCTCGGACAGCAAGGATGTCAAGGTCTACGGTCACTACGCGTATCTGGTAAATGAGAGCGGACCGGTGCAGATTATCGATTTGATTGATCCGGCCAATCCGGTCCAAGTCGGTACGATTACACCGGATGGGAATGGTTCACACAACTGTCTGATCGAGGGCGACTACCTCTACATCGTCGGCAACCACGGCACCGGCGGACTCGAAATCTGGAGTTTGGCCGATCCTACCGCACCGGTCGAAGTCGGCGACTTCCAGCCGTACTACTATCACGATCTGGATATACGCAACGACACCGTGTATGCGTGCGGAATCTACGGCGACGGTATCGATGTGGTCGATGTCAGCAACAAAATGTCACCGTCGCTCATTACCACGTTCAACTATACCGGTTCGGGTGCGCACAATGCCGAGTTGACCGAAGATGGCAGATACTTGTTCACCGGCGATGAGATTGGTAGCGCCGGAAATCACACCCGTGTCTGGGATGTCTCGGACATCGGCTCGATTGCGAAAGTCGATGACATCATCGTCGACCCAAACGCTGTCGTACACAATTGCTACGTGCTCGGTGATCTACTCTACATCGCCCACTACACCGAAGGTGTGCGGATTTACGACATCCACAATCCGGAAAGCCCAGTCGAGGTCGCCTATTACGATACCTATCAACCGGACTTGTATGGCTATCGGGGCTGCTGGACGGTAACACCGTTTCTCCCGTCGGGGAGTATCATCGCCTCCGACATGCAGACCGGATTGTATGTATTTGAATTGGATGACGCCGATGGTGACGGCGTGTATTCGGTGATTGACAACTGCCCGAACACGCCTAATCCGTCACAGGCCGATGCCGACAGTAACGGGATTGGTGATGCCTGCGAATCCTGCCAGTGCCCGCTGCAAGCCGACATGGATGGCAATTCCACACTCGACGCCACCGACCTCAACACTTTGATTCAGGTCCTGTTCTTCTCAGACACCGACGTACAGGATCCTCAGTGTCCCACGACGCGTTCAGATGTGAATGCGGATGGCGTCTCCGACGCCGTGGATTTGAATCTGATGATCAACCTGCTGTTCTTCAATGGCCCGCCGCCGGTGGATCCCTGCTTGTAAGTGTCAGGATTTATCATAATTGTGCCAGCTAGAGCGATTGCCAGAATAGATTTCCGATTGCCAAGGTAACCTTAGCTGTCATTCCCGCGAAAGCGGGAATCCATTGTCTTCGTACACAAGCAATTACGACACTGTCTCGGTCCGCCACGGCCGACGGGGATGACAGAGTATAGAAATCCAAACGGAAAATAATTCTGACAATCACTCTAAACACCCGTGTTGACTGTCAACACGGGTGTTCTTGTACGTATGTGACATATGTCAGGTCATACATGGTTGGACAGTCCGCTGGTTCTTGCACTCTGGCTGGCAAGCTCTGCCATTTCAGTGGGTGTCGTCACTGTTGATTTGCGTCGCCGGAATGCCCATCTGCCGTCGTTGATGAGGTGGGTCTGGTTGTTGACGGTGGCCTACTCCGGCTTTTTCGGCTTGGTCGTTTACTGGACTACCGGCCGGAAGCAGATTACCCGCGACTCGATCTGGCGCCGGGGATTCCGGTCGACCGCTCACTGTTATTCAGGCTGTGGCGGTGGTGAGATCATCGGAGTGCTGCTGACCGTTGCTGTTCTTGGCGCAGGTCAGCTTTGGGTTGCGTTGACAACGTTCCTTTTTGCCTACACGGGGGGACTGCTGTTAACCGCGGGCCCGCTGATTCAAGATGGTGTACCCGCGCCAACGGCTTGGCGTGACGCTATCGTGAGTGAATCCGCCAGTATCATCGTGATGGAGGCCGTCGCGATTGGCGTCGATCTCTATCTGGCCGGCAATGCGCAAATCACCGATACACGATTCTGGCTATCGCTGGTAGTCTCCCTGAGCCTCGGTTTCCTGGCTGCGTACCCGGTGAACGTCCTACTTGTCCACTTTGGCGTCAAAGAAGGAATGCACGATCCGCGCCATGGAGCAGACTAACCCCTTACTCGCCCATATACCATGGTGGCCGACGGTGTACCGGCACCTGGCCGTTGATTCGGTTACGGATGACCGGCTCGAAGAAAATGAATGGGAATATCAGCTCGGGACGACCGACTTCTTCCAGTTTGCTTGACAGTTCATCTGGTATGTCGAAATCCAGTGCCGTCAGATTGCTTTCCAGTTGATCGAGTTTGGTCGCACCGATAATAGTGGACACGACGCCCGGCCGTTTGGTGATCCAATTGATCGCGATTTGCGCCGGGGACCGATCGAGCTGCCTGGCAACGTCAAGCAATACCTCGAAAACCCTCCAATTCCGGTCGGTAAACTTGTCGAACACGGGGTTGTCGGAGTCGGCCAACACGTTCAGGCGTCCTTCTCCCTCACCGCCTGATTCGCTGCGCGTGTACTTCCCTGTGAGAAATCCACTAGCCAATGGACTCCACGGGCATACGCCCATTCCCAACTCAATGGCGGCGGGTATGTGTTCGCGTTCGATGTTACGCTCCACCAATGAGTATTCGAGCTGCAATGCGCAGATCGGTTCGTAGCCACGCCATTCAGCCAGTGTCTGGGCGCGGGCCAAATACCACGCCGGGATATCGCTGAGCCCGATGTGACGAATCTTGCCTTGTCGCACTAGCGTATCGAGTGTCGACATCACTTCTTCAACCGGTGTGACACCATCCCACACGTGCAGCCAATACAGATCGACATAGTCGGTTTGCAGTCGTTTCAGCGAAGCGTCGACCGCACGCATGATGTTCTTCCGCGAGTTCCCCCCGGTGTTGGGATTTCCCTCATTGAAATTGAACGTGAACTTGGTGGCCAGAACAATTCGGTCGCGGCTCTTTGTTTCACGAATGAACGTCCCGAGCAGTTCCTCGCTCTGCCCACCAGTGTACGCGTCGGCTGTATCGATGAAATTACCCCCGGCATCGAGATACCGCTGAAAGACGGTGCGGGCGACGTCTTCCTCGCTTCCCCAACCGGTGGGATTACCAAATGTCATTGTACCAAGGCACAAGGGTGAAACTCGCAGCCCACTGGTACCCAGCAAGTAGTAGTTGGCCAGGCTGGCAATCGTTTTCGATGTGCTATCGTTCATCAGACACTCCCATTTGTCGCTGAGGTTGCCAATATCCTATCGGTTGGAGTACGGATATCTCCTGCACGGCGAATTAGCCTGAATGGCCTGAATCGTTGCCCGTTCCCGTTGACGCGACATAAACCGGCCGGCCTGCCCGATCACCCAAAAGTCGGATCCTTATCCGCCATGATCCGATTGAACGCAATCGCCAGTTCCGCCGGGTCGACAAGGGTGACGAAATTGCGCGCATCACCCAATGCCACGATCGCCTTCGTATGCAGCTCCTTTTGGGCAACAACGAGTGCCGGAATGTTGTGGACGCGGCAGCACTGCAGAATATCCGACGGCGTGAGTCCGGAATCGGACAGGGGAATCACCTTGTGGAGATAGCCCACGACAACGTCGATCTCATCGGCTTTGGTCATATGCCCAACGAACTTTCCGTGCCCATCGACGCCATTGCTGAGCGGAACCGTATCCACCCCGCGAACGGTCAGATCGATCAGAAACATGGGATCTGTGCCCTCGAGATATCCGACCCGAACCATAAATGTCCTCCTCTATGTGCGACCAGTCATCTAACATCAGCGTTGAGACCCGAGCGTTAACGCGAATCTAAGGTGCCATATCCGGCGATTCAATCAAGGAGTTCTCCGCCCGGCACTGGCAAAAATGGTCTCAGGAGATCACCGACCAAGCCGAACGGCATGCGATTTCTCGGAGCACATCTCTTGGCAAATTGCGTATTAACTGTACATTGTGGAGGGTGCTCGTCTCACCAACGATCCACGGTGCACGCAAGAGACCCCGCCTCGATACCGACTTAGAAAGTAGAGGCAGCCTGATGAGGATCCGACAAACCATCTATGTCCTTGTGCTGGTGACGCTCCTGGGTGTCGCATCCTATTCCGTTGCCGACGAAGGGCTACGAGCCAATTCCGAGAAGGCAACAGAACAAACCACTGCGCGGGTATTTACAACCAGCCCGCCAAAGGTGGGTACTCGCCCCGTCAATAATCTGCGTGCCGGATTAGCGCTGACGGGAATCTCAATGAGTTGGTCGGCGACTCCCGGTGGGGGATTCGCAGGAGGCTCCTCAAGCCAGTACGGACTCAATGCTGCGATCGGTCAGCCAGTCGTTGGAGAGGGGTCAGACGCCGAGTACGGATTGAGGATCGGGTTCTATCACGGCGTGGAGACGTGCCGATGTGACAAGGTTGGCGATCTAAACGACGACGGCCTGCACGATTCCGTTGACCTCAATGTGATGATTACCGTGCTGTTCTTTAACGGAGAGAATCCCCACGATCCGACCTGCCCCACACCTCGGTCTGACATCAATTGTGACTCCCTCAGCGACACGATCGACCTCAACCTGTTTATCACCTTCTTGTTCTTCAACGGCACGCCGCCGTGCAATGCGTGTACCGGGCAGCCGTTGTAACACAAAAAAACCGAAGCGATCAGCTCCGGTGTCACAGATTGTCTCTGTGAAATATCCACTCAATCTTGATTCGTGATTCGCGAAATCGGTGGTGACACCTTCAGGGGTGCATCGTCACGCACGCGGGCATTGACCAATTCGCGAACCTCGGGTCCGTTGTATTGGCCGGTCGTCCATTGGACGGGACCAATGCCGCGGGCCACGCTCAACTCCCAGCCGAATTCCTGGCACTCTTGAGGTGGTGTGCCAATCGTGTGGACACCGTCGAAGCGGCCAAAGGGGGTTTCGGTTACCGCATAGTCATCGTTCATTTGGAGCACACGCAGGCACCCGTCTCCCAGACCCGTCCGCCATGACTCGCCGACATTCCGACTGAACAACAGGTAAGGATACAGCGTTTCGCCGGGGGCGGTGGTCCAGTAGACGTCTCCGTTGGAGACTCGGGTTAACCAGCGATGTCCGTCCAGATCCGGCCAGTCGGCACGGATCCGGTAAAATCGCTGCCCGTCGCGAACGATCACACGATCAATCCGGACTGTATCAAGATCGCGCACTTCGGACCGCGCAGCATCATCTCGCGGACGGACCTCAAAGACCCACATATTCCCTTCAGCCAAAGGTAAAAACGAGTCTCCGGCCGGATGGATCTCAAGCTGGGATTGTGACCCGCAAGCATGCACAATCCCCAGCACTAAGACCACAATCCCGAGGAAATAGGCCACTGACGAGGCACGTGACGATGTGATCTGCCGCTGGCTCATGACTCAACTCCACCTGCAATACCTCCCATCGACCCAGATATTCCCGGATTTCAAAGATTGAGCGCACTGAGTGACAGAATCGGCGCACACCAGGCAAAGGCACCTATTCGATTGGTAGACATTACGTTAAACCAGAGCTGGTAGGTAAACCACGACTCAGCAGATCACTCGATCCGCCTTTTCATGGCCTGATATCGTTCAGAGTAGGTTGGAAGATTCTGGACATCCTGATTCATCGTGGCGATCTGCGCCTTGATCTTCCGGATCCGCTCCTGAGTCTCGGGGTGGGTGGCCGCCAAGTTCTCGAAGAAGCCCCGGTCGCCTTGCTCGCCGGATGCCTCGGCGAGCTTCGTGAACATATCGACTGCGGCAGTGGGGTTGTAGCCCGCCTTGACCATGTAATAAACGCCGTACTCGTCAGCTTGCAGTTCGTTGCTACGGCCGTAGCCGGTCAGCGCCAGATTGAGAACGGTCCCGGCCACTTGTCCAGCCAACTCCTCAGATTCCTTTCCGAGGGCCAGGTTGATCAGCAGAATGCCGCCGTAGGCAGCCTGGAGGGTTTTCACTGAATGCCGTGCCACTACATGGGAAACTTCATGGGCCATGACCGCAGCCAATTCCGCCTCGGTATCCATCATCTCCAGAATCCCGGTATAGAAGTAGATGAACCCGCCCGGCGCCGCGAAGGCATTGACCTGATCCGAGGCGATGACACGGAAGCGGTAGCCGAGATCGGGACGGTCACAGACCGCGACGATCTTCTCCCCTACCTCGGTCAGGTACGACTGCCAGAGGCTGTCCTGTAGAATGGTCTCCTGCTGTTCCACCTCCTGTGCCACCTGGCGTCCAATTGACTTTTCCTGTTCCTCGGACAGCAATATGACCGACTTCTCACCACCGGGGCCAGTCGTCGCACAGGCGACCAACAGCACCATGACCATCAGGTTAACGGCTAGGGAGGATACGCGTGTCATCTTCGGTCCTTTCGGAAACTGAGTTTGCGGCCGCCGGGAGGCGGGCATCGCAGAGGCATTAAATCGTCAGAATGGGCTCTCCGGTCAAGAGCGTTGATCCCGAGAAGCTGGCCGAAGAATTCTTGGAATATCAGACCGTCTGCGGGATACTAATGGCGGTGATGTCAATCGATCATGCCAATGGGAGTGTGCATGGTGAGTCTGAGATACGTCTGCGTTGTCGTTGCAGTCGCTATGATCGCGGGATGCGGTGAGGAGACAGGTAATGGGCCGGCGAGAGCCGACCTGTTCGAAGCCGATCTGACGATAAACGGTCTTCCTGGCACCAACATCGTCAACCTCAGCTTCACTCTCTCCGGAGATCAGGTGATCCCGTCGCAAACCAGCGGTGTCGGCGGGACAGTCGACATGACTCTCGGCAAAGCGAATCTCAGCTACAGAATTACACTTGATAATGTTTCGGGCGTGACGCGAGCGGAGTTGTATGCCGGGGCGCCAAACAGTAATGGTACGCTGGCGGCCGTGTTGTTTTCCGGTTCACCACAGCCGTTGGTCGACACCGTGTTGGTTGACAGCGCGCTTCTCGCCGACGACTTCACGAATGTCTCACTCGATTCGATTCTCGTCGCTGCGTCCAACGGTGCGGCCTATGTTCAGATTGCCACCGCGTCTGCCCCACAAGGTTGGCTCCGTGGCCAAACGGCGCCTAGTGGGTCCGCATCATTGGTTCTCGGGGCGGGGGCTGTGCAATATGACGTGCAGACATTTGTCCTCGATGAAATCACTTCGGCGACATTGAATGAGGGCACTCCCGGACGTTTCGGCGATGTCAAGGTCGTCTTGTTCGACGATTCTGAGGGACGCGATGACATCAACGGCCGATTAACGTCCGACGTCTTCCGCGGCAGCGACATTGTCGATTCCACGTCGATCGATTCACTGATTACCCTCATCCGCAACGAGCGCACATACATCAACATTACGACAACCGACGCGCCACAAGGCGCCATCCGCGGGCAGGTGGAATTGGCGGATTGATGGTGTTGACGTGTGTCGGGACGTACACCCGTCTTTGCTCCCTCTACGGCTCGCACCCCTTACAGGGAGAATACCCGGCGTAGAACGCCGAGTCGCGTGCCGGGAAGAGGCGCACATCATCGAGCTTAATCTGCGACACACTCGGGCACGACGGACGGTGAAATCGAAATCCGCGCCACGATCCGATATACTGGCGTTCATCGCCCGGCGGCATCTGAGCCCACATTCCCCGTTCAGAGCGCATCGCTTTTCGCTGAGCGCCTACCATATCCGGACCGTACTGGAGATTCCCGCTGAAGAAGTAGCAGCACGCCAATCCAGCCTTGAGAATCTCCATGTTCACCATACGGTCTTCGACAAACACAAAGGCCAACGTGCGGCCATATCGATCAATGCGATCATCGCCCTGTTCGAGACGAACCTCTTTCCCAAGCACCAACGACGCGTTGAATGCCGACGCGGAATCGTACCAGGCTTCTCCCCTCTCCGGTGTGTCAATGCCGCAGTAGCGTACCACACGACCGTCAGTCAGTTCAACGGTATCCCCATCGCGGATGGCCGCTACGGTGGAGGTCTCAAGCCGGTCAAGTGGATCCTGACGGCCACACGACCCGAGCAGTAGCGCGAGCGCCAACGCACTTGCGAGGTAACATCGGCTGAAACGGATTTGTGCCCTGTCAGACATCATCGATCTGTCCGATATCTATTATGTGGAAAGTATGCAATCACATTCGCCGTCCGCCACACCGAATCGCGCCGGGCGTGCACTGCGGAGTCTCCTCGGCCGCGGCAAAGATGACACCCCGGGGCGCTCAACGCGCTCCCTGATCGACGATTCGCCACCACCACGGAAATTCTCCCGCCATGTGAGGCAGTTGTTTGTCTTCCTGGTGGTGCTGGTGGCGATTGCCAATTTGTCCTCGTTGATTCTGCTCGATCGGCTTGTGCGTGATGAGGCCAACCGGGTCCACGAGGTGTTTCGGGAGGCGCTTGGCCAGTTGGAACTGACCTGGGTGAACAGCTCCTCGTCCGAACGGTTAACCATCGATCTCGACGCTATCGCCAATGCGCATGGCATCGGATGGGTGTCGGTCGCAGTTCGAAACGAGTCTCATTATGGCCGGCGCTGGCTCGTTTCACTGGGGGAAGACTCAACTCCTCCGACACTGGGGTTTCAGTCGGATGAAGCCACACCGGTGGTCCCCTCGTCGGGATACAAGTCCGATGACACCTACTGGGAGTTCGATACGCAAGCTGATGTCTGGGCGGGCCATGATGTCATCGCCACCGCCGGGATGCCGGCGACGCGTCTCGGTGAAATGCGCGCACAACTGCGGCGTGAGCTGTGGGTTCGCGGCCTTGTGCTGGCTGCGTTTGGCTTGTTCGCAGCTCTCTTCTACCGGTTTGTCCTGCTGCCATTCCGGGATATGCGCCGTCGTGCCGACACACTGATGCGCAGCGGGGTGTTGCCCGATGATCTCGCCGGTGTCAACGACGATCCCGAATATGTGATGAGCACATTCGATGTGCTCGTGCACAAGCTGCTCGAGCGCGCCGATGAGTTCCAGCGACGAGCGGTCCACTCCGAACGGCGCGCTCGTGACCTCGAACGGTTTAATGAGTTGATGCTGTCGTCGCTGTCGACTGGTGTGGTGATTCTCAATCATCATGGACTGATTTTACAACTCAATCCATCGGCCGAGCGGATCCTGGGGGTGCGGGGTGACGCAATTGAAGGATCGTTTGCGGCCGATGCCGGCTTTCCGCTCGAGATGGTTGCCGTCATCGATGAAGGGTTGCGGTTTGGGTACACTTATGCGCGCCGTGAGTTGAGGATTGACAGCGATTCCGGTACCAAGCCAAGGTTCCTGGGTGTGAACACATCGCTGATTTTGGATGATCAAGAGAATCTGATCGGGCTGAGTGTCCTACTCAGCGACATCACCGAGATCAAGCTGCTCAAAGACGAACTCGAAGAGAATCAACGTCTCGCCGACCTCGGTGAGATGTCGGCCGGGCTGGCGCACCAACTGCGCAATTCAACGGCGGCCATCCTCGGCTATGGCAAACTGATGATCGGTAAGACCAGTGACGGGACGGCGGAGCAGGAATGGGCCAAAGCGATCGTCGAGGAGACTCAGGAAACCGAAGCGATGCTGACCAAGTTCCTCGATTTTGCCCGTCCGCTGAACGCTGATCAGAGTCTGATTGATCTCAGTGAGGTCGTTTTGGAGTCGGTTGAAAGCATGGGACGGGTGGCCGACGAAAACGGCGTACGGGTCATCTGTTCACCCGATGACACCGTCGAGGGTATTCACGTGGTCGGTGATGCTCTGCTGCTTAAGCAAGTGCTGGTCAATCTGATACAGAATGCGATTGAAGCGATGTCTCAGGGCGGTATGGTGACTGTTTCGGTCCGAAGCAAACCGCCGGTGCGCGACCATCGCGGTGAGGCGATCGTGCGTGTGGCCGACAACGGTACGGGCATCCCCGAGGATCACCAAGGCCGCATCTTCCATCCTTTCCACACATCGAAAGATCAGGGTACCGGCCTCGGACTGCCGCTGGCCAAAAAGATCGCGGTCCTCCACGGCGGCAATCTCACGTTAGAATCCACCAGCCCAGCCGGCGCAACCTTCATCCTCATCCTCCCCTTGGCCACAACCGAGTCAGCATCACGACCGACCCGCCCGCTCTCCCTGAAACCGTCGGTGTCCTAGCACCTCCAGACGGTCATCCATAGAATCTGTCGTTCCCAGAAGCTATCACTTCCATTATAGCAATTGTCATAAATCCTTTCCGTTTGGATCAGGGTGCCACGGGCCTTTAG
>CAYTTY010000049.1:0-23443 GCA_964440935.1 uncultured Ignavibacteria bacterium
GCCTCAACCTGAGTACAGACCCCTCACTGAACCACTCGTGAAATATCCGGGCTAGAGAGATTGGCCTCCCATGATTGTCGCGCATCGTGACAGCGCCAGCCAGTGGGCCGAATACAAGGTGGCGTGCTCATTTTGGGGTCGGGACGTATTGTTTACACTGAGCGAAGCCGAAGTGAATCCGCCCTTTCACCGCTGCGGGTTACGTGCCGTGGGCGTATGCCATACGCCGCTACGAGTGATGGTGTAACGCCCACCCAACTGGTCTCAACAGGCCCTTGAGCTTCGGGGAACCGGGATGTCCAGTGAAATGGTTGATGACCATAAGGCCCGTCGCACCATTGTCAATTCCCCAAAAAGAGCCTGTCCGTACAATGTACAAGCAAACGGTTGCACGGCCGAGGCAGCCGTGCTGCATCGAGATCAAGCTATTCAATCACAATCGGTACCGTGATACGCGTGGTGTCCTTTGCAATCAGGGCGAGCGTTACTGATGGCGCCGCACATGTTGCCGAATCAAGAAGCGTATTGCCGTAAACGACAATCTGCGAATGCGCCTGGCCAGCCAGCGTCCCTGGCACTACGACCGAATCAAGGCATGGTGTGCAACACAGGTGGGCAGCGAGTTCGACTGTGTCGTCCGTAAGATTGCTCACGTCGAAACGTGCCCGGTCGAGCCGTGCGGTCACCCATCCCTCGGCCGAGTCGGAACGAATGATCGGCCATTCCACCGTTTGCGGTGTGACACGATAAACACCCGTCGGCTCGTCATCAGTTACCACATATCCGCGAATCCAAAGGCGCTCGTGCTCCTCCGTGGCAATCGACCTGAACAGTTTGATCCATTTGCGGACATGCCCCTGAATGATCGTCGTATTCAACGTCACGAGAATCGCTGCGCTGTCGCCGGGTGCGATGGGACCGTCAAGTCGGGATGTGCTGGTGCACCAGCAGCCGACGTCGATGCGATCAATCGTCAGCGGTTCATCGCCATCATTGTGAACCCAGAAGCGGTGGCTGACGTGGGAGCGCTGGGGGACGTAGCCAAAGTCGTAGGTCGGATTATGCAGGGATAATTCGGGAGCGGCATGAGTGTGTGCTTTGAAAACAAACAGAAGCAACACGACCATGCCCAAAACACCAAGAAAATAGACGCGATGCTGCATACAGAATATATTGGACTGCCGGCAAATCAGAGTTGTCCTTCCATGTCGGTGCGAATCAGGTAGATGTCGGAACCGGATGCCGCGTTGGCATTACTGGCGCCACAAATGAAGAGCCGATCATCAACCATGATGATGTCATTGGCAACCTCCTTAGCCGACCCCCCGTAGAACCTATCCCATACGACTGTTCCCGTGAGTGTGATTTTAGACAAAAACACGTCATCACCGTTTTGTCCAACGGTTCCGCCTACGATGATATCCCCCTCCGGAGTCAAGACAAGCCCACCGACAAATTGGTCAGCCGACACACCGACTCGGAACTCATTACGGGAATCACCGCTTGGCTCCAACTCCAGAATATGAACACTGCGGCTTGTACCACCGGAGACACCCGACGATCCACTGACGATGATCCGACCATCGGGGAAGATGCTCGTTGCGGATGGAAACACCGTCCAGGGACTGCCGTAAAGTGTGCTCCATACTTGATCGCCGGAGGAGTTGACCTTGAAGACGTGGAATTGAGTTATGCCTCCTGAGAAACTCCCGCTTTGGCTGGTGATGACGAAGCCGCCATCTGCTGTCGCGCTCACATCGAAGCTGGCATCGGTTTGCGACTGATCATACGACCGCGACCATAGGATCTCTCCGTCACCATCGATTCTGATGACGTGATTATCGAAATTTGTGAGGGCTGCAATCACGGTACCCGTGATGACGAACCCGCCATCATTTGTTACCGCAATGGCCGCTGCCTCATCCCCGCCGCCTTCGTTGATCGTCTTTTCCCAAACTACGGTTCCTGATAGATCCACTCGAACGAGGTAGAAATCCTGGTCCGCCGTTCCCGCCGCCACGATGTCTCCGTTGTCGGCTACGACGACATCAAAAAAGCGTTGGCTCCCATAAGTGTCAAAGACCCTTTCCCAAAGCACGTTGCCAGAGAAATCGACCTTAATCAGTAGACCACGGGAAACGCCGGGCTCAATCTGGCGTTCTCCTGCGATCACGATCGCGTCATCGAGAGACGCCGCAATCGCAAAAGCATTCTCGTTCTTCTCCCCACCGATCGTAATCGCAAATGTATCCTCATTGACCGGCTCGTCGCCGCCCGTCGGGTTGTCATCGCCGCAACCAATGGTGACAAACAGCAGAACAAGGAACAGTAATGTGGGTGTAGGCATTTTCATAAGAGTACAGCTTTCCGGGTTGAATGATATCCAATCCCCTCTGGGGGGTACTAGCGAGCGGGAAGTAAGGTTTGAACTGGATTCGTATCAATTCCTGCGTTTGATTGTCATCGGATCTGTACTGTCCACACAATCAGTACGAGACTTTCATGATGATCTCAAGCGATTGCTGCCAACTAAACCTCGAATTTGGAGGACACCCATGCATTGCCTGCTCATCTGTGGGGCCGTTCTCATGTCGCTAACTCTGGCGGACAACCATCCGCGCGCCTCCGATGGACCGCCGGTCGCCCCGATTCGCACCGTCACCGACCAACATTGGGGAGTATCGATCGACGATCCGTATCGCTATATGGAGGATCTGAACGATCCCGAGGTTCAGGCCTGGTTTCGGGGGCAGGCCGACCACACCGAATCGGTTTTGAGCCAGATCTCGGGACGCGAGGCGCTGCGCCAGCGCATCGAGGAACTCGATGCGGCGATTCCCTATAAGGTTTGGGGCGTCAAACGCCTTCCCGATGGGCAACTGTTTTATAACAAGCGTGCCGCTGATGAAAACCTCCACAAGTTATACCATCGGCCGTCGCTGTCGGGTGACGAGAAGCTGCTGATCGATCCGACGACAATCGAAGTTAAAGGCGGCGGGCATGTGTCGCTCTACTTGTCCGTACCGTCGCCGTCGGGTAAGAAGCTGCTATATGGTCTGGCAGCGTCGGGATCGGAAGAGGTCACGTTGCATGTCTACGACATGACCACCGGCGAGACTCTGCCCGATTCGATCACGCGCTTGGAACCGTACTACACGCCCCCGCAGTGGCTGCCCGATGAGTCCGGCTTTTTCTACACACGTCTGCGTCAACTCGGGCCCGAGGACCCTGCGTCGGAAGGCTACAAACGCTCGAAGACCTTCCTGCACCGGCTGGGTACCGGCGTTGACGACGATCCGGTGGTTTTTGCGAAGGACCTGTGGCCGGGCATCGAGATGACCGAAGAGGATTTTCCGAGTCTCGTGCTGACCTCCGGCTCCGACTACGTGATCGGCAAGACCAAACACGGTGATGCCAATCAGCTCACGCTGTACTCTGCACTGTTAGATGATCTTCTACATTCGGAAACGGTCGATTGGAAGTTGATCTGTGATGTCCCCGATTCGGTGACCGACTTTGCCGTGCATGATGATCAGGTGTATTTGATCACATCACTGGAAGCGCCGCGTTTCTGGCTGATATCGACGTCACTGGAGAATCCCGATTTTGCGAATGCCGAAGAGATCGTTCCGGCGAGCCAGATGGTCGTTCGCAACGCGACCGCTGCCGCCGACGCCCTCTATCTGAGTACGCTCAACGCCGGGATGGATCAGATCGTTCGTGTCGACTACGCCACTGGCGAAGCGCGTCAGCTTGATTTGCCCGACAACGCCCCGGCCGGACGGATCGTGAGCGCATCGCCCGATATCCCCGGCGTCTACGTGAACACATACTCGTGGATCAGCCGCGGGCAGACCTATGCCTACGATCCTGACACCGACAGCTTCACCAACACCGATCTCAATCCGCCCGGCGAATACGACAACGTTCCCGGGCTGGAAGCGGTGGAGGTATTGGTGCCGAGCCACGATGGTGTCGAGGTGCCGCTGTCGATCATCCATCACAAGGACATGAAACGTGACGGTTCGAATCCGACGGTTCTCTCCGGATATGGGTCGTATGGCATCAGTCTTCGCCCGTCATTCGACCCGACTCATCTCGCCTGGTTGGAGCGTGGTGGTGTTTTGGCCGTTGCGCATGTTCGCGGCGGTGGAGAGTACGGTCAGGATTGGCATCTGGCCGGCCAGAAGCTGAACAAACCGAACACCTGGAAAGACTTTATCGCCTGTGCGGAGTATCTAATCGATGAAGGTTACACCTCTACCAACAAGCTTGCCGGACGCGGCGGCAGCGCTGGCGGCATTCTCATCGGCCGCGCCATCACCGAACGCCCGGACTTGTTCGGTGCGGCACAGATCGCGGTCGGTTCGCTCGACATGATCCGCATGGAAACGACGACCAACGGCGTGCCGAACATCCAGGAATTCGGGACAGTTACCAAGGAAGACGAGTTCCGTGCGCTCCTTAAGATGAGTTCCTATCACCATGTCGAAGACGGCACCGCCTACCCGGCGACGATCCTCACCCACGGCATCAATGACCCCCGGGTGGAGCCATGGATGTCGGCCAAAATGTGCGCCCGTCTGCAAGCCGCCAACACCGGCGACAATCCGATCCTCTTCCGTGTCGAATACCACGCCGGCCACGGGGTGGGCTCCACTAAGACTCAACAGAACAACCAGCAGGCCGATGTGTATTCGTTCTTCCTGTGGCAGTTTGGCGAAGACGGATTCGCATCGAAAGTCAAAACGAACTAAACGCATTTGTAAGGGGTTTATGAGTTACTTACCGATTGAAGATTACGCCATTATCGGCGACATGCATACGGCGGCGCTGATTGGCACCAACGGTTCAATCGATTGGCTGTGCCTGCCGCATTTTGATTCGCCCAGTGTGTTTGCGGCGATTCTGGATGACAAGAAGGGTGGTTCATTTCGCATCTACCCCGACGCGGAGGAAGTCACCGAGAAGCATCTCTATTGGCCCGACACCAATGTGTTGGTCACACGCTTTCTCACCGATCACGGCGCGGCCGAACTGATCGATTTCATGCCGGTGGGAGAGGCACGACGGCGCACCGACCAACGCGAGATCATCCGGCGGGTGACCGCAGTGCGCGGTGAGATTACGTTTTGTATGGAATGCCGTCCGGCATTTGATTATGCCCGCGCGTCACACGAGGTCACACTGGTCGATGGCGGTGCCTGTTTTCACAGCGACAACTCGGCGCTATCGTTGGCAACCGATATTCCCCTGAAGCGTCGGGACGATGCTGTGACCGCCGAATTCAGTCTGCAGGAGGGCGAGTGTGCGGTCTTCATATTGCGGCACGGCCAACACATGTCCGGATGCGGGCCACGGATATCGAAGGAGGACGCCGAGACGTCGTTTCGGCAGACGATCGACTACTGGCAACGATGGCTGTCGCAATGCCAGTACGAAGGCCGCTGGCGCGAAATGGTTCGGCGCTCGGCGCTCGCACTCAAACTGCTGACGTTCGAACCGACCGGGGCGATCATTGCATCGCCCACGGCGAGTCTGCCCGAAGAAATCGGCGGTGTGCGCAATTGGGACTATCGGTTCACGTGGATTCGCGATGCGGCGTTTACGATGTATGCGTTGCTGCGTCTTGGTTTCACCCAGGAGGCGGGAGCGTATATTGATTTTCTGCAGTCGGTCTGCAAACGTCCCGGCGCCAAGGGCCCGTTGCAGTTAATGTATGGTATCGACGGTCGCCGTGATCTCGCGGAAGAGACCTTGACGCATTTGTCGGGGTACTGCGATTCAAAGCCGGTGCGCATCGGCAACGGTGCCTTTGATCAACTACAGCTCGACATCTACGGTGAGTTGATCGACTCGATCTATCTCTACAACAAGTACGGTGCACCGATCGACTACGACACCTGGAGTTGGGTGACGACGTTTGCCGAGTGGGTGATCGACAATTGGCAACGCGAAGACGAGAGCATCTGGGAAGTGCGCGGCGGACGCAGCCATTTCGTGTACTCGAAGCTGATGTGTTGGGTGGCGTTGGACCGCACCATACGCCTCGCCGAGAAACGGTCATTGCCCGGTGATGTCGAACGCTGGACCAAGGTGCGCGATGCCATCTACGCCGAGATCATGGAGAAGGGCTGGAACGAAGAGCGTCAGGCGTTTGTGCAGAGCTACGGCAGCAATCATCTCGATGCGGCCAACCTGACGATGCCGTTGGTGCTGTTCTCCTCGCCGGTTGATCGGCGGTTGTTAAAGACACTCGACGCGACCATGAAATCGCCCCAAGACGGCGGCTTGCTTGCCAATCATTTGGTGTTCCGGTATGACACCACACAATCGCCCGATGGCCTCGCCGGCCACGAGGGCACCTTCAACATCTGCACCTTCTGGTTGGTGGAAGCGTTGACACGTGCCGGTCAATATCATCCCGAATACCTGTCTCGGGCCCGGCTGATCTTCGAGCGCATGCTCGGTTTCTCCAATCCGGTCGGCCTCTTCGCCGAGGAAACCGGCTGGCGCGGCGAAGCCCTCGGCAACTTCCCCCAAGCCTTCACCCACCTGTCACTCATCAGTGCCGCCTTCAGTCTGGACCGGGCGCTGGATGCGCGGAAACGGTGAGTGGGTTGGCGTGGCGTTGTGGGTATCAAAAGTAGCGCTACGGGGATTCGAACCCCGGTTTGATGGCTGAGAACCACCCGTCCTAACCCCTAGACGATAGCGCCACTGGTGCCGTGCTTGCGCACGTCTCAGATCGGCGAATTAAACTGCCCGGACCGCCATCGTCAAGCGGTTTCGGACGGTAAGCTGTTGTCAGATATAGCGCAAACGGGACTCAACTTCCCAAGCGGTTGGCCGACAACAGTAATAGAATTTCCGAGTGTATGCCAGTACTGGGGTATGTGGAACGCCCCGGTCCCGCCGGGGACCGGGGCGTTTGGTCTGCCCGGTTATCGAAAATTGTCCGTCTGCCTCGGCCAGAAGGAACAGTGCGGGCGAGGCGCCCGCACTACATCCCGATTATTAATGGTCCGTTTTCAAATCCAGTTTGCCGGTTGAGAGTGCCAGCCACTCAGCGCTCTTGAGAGCGACCGCAGCGACGGTGACCGTCAGCGCCGTCACCCACACAAGCCGCCACAGCATGGCCGCATTGCTCATCGCGGACAACGACTCAATGAACGGCTGATGCAACAGCGCACGACGCAGCACCTCGAGCCAATAGGTCAACGGTTGCGCGCGCGCGATCGCGGCTACCCATCCGGGCAGAATGTCGATCGAAAAGACCGCGCCGCTGAGCAGGAACATCAAACCCGATGCCCCCTCGGCGATGCCGAAACCGTGCTGCGCTGTGACCATGGTCACCGCTGCCAGCATGATACCGATCGCCATCATCCCGGCAATGCCGCAAATCATCGCGACAACGATATACGGGATGTCGACCCAAGTCGCACTGTACGAGATTCCGAACGCCACATATCCGACCAGCAACGTCAACGCCACCGCCGCCGTGGTCGCGAACACTTTCGCCAAACCGCGTCCGACGAGATACGTTCCCATCCCCAGCGGAGCGAGATAGATGTAACGGATCATCTCGTAGTGTTCACGATCTTCGAAAATGGTCTGGCCGACTCCGGTCATCGCCTGAATGACCAAAATGAAGAACGCATTGCCGACATAGAGCTGCGCAAAGGCGATGTCCGACGCCGGTTGGCCGGTGACCACTTTGAACATGAAGACGATGATCAACGCGCCGAACAGCGGACGTACGACTTGGTACGTCAGAAAGAGCGTCGGGTCGGTCCAGTTCGACTCGATCGCCCAGCCCAACCGTCCCGCGGTCAGCATCCCGTGCAGGGCTGATTGTAGTCGTTTGATCCAACTCATCACAATCTCTCAGTTTAGATGGTGTCACCCGAGGGCGGGTGACACCACGTTCTGCCGACGTCGCACGGGCATCTCGTTTACACTGAGTAAACCGAAGTACCCGTGCGGCATGGCCGAGAACGGCCATGCTACGATCATGACATCAGTTGCAACCCGAACACCATTCGCTGCGCAAGGGAATGCGCTCATCACCGTCAGTGATCAATTCGACCGCCGATGCTTCCGCGGTCACGGTGGATGCCAGCATCGGACAATCGAACTGCATGATCGTGATTAAGTCCTTCACCCAACCGGAGCCGGCTACGGCGTGACGGCGCGGATGCGGTTCGGGCAGGTTCAGTTCGATGACCGGCATGATTTCAAACCAGGCACCAAACATGACCACGGTGCACCATGAGTGATGTGCCTCGGTGAACACCGACGGGGCACACCGCACCAATCGCGTCGACATCTCCGCCTGCGTGACTTCACGCAAGCAGATTGTGTCGACGTCCACACGGCGCAACGTTCGTGGGTTCACGTTCAACATATCACTCACCCCCTCGTCGAGGAGGACAATCTTCTCGTATCGTCTCTCTGGCGAATTCACAGATCCTCTCGGGTTGTGCGCTTATTGCGCTTTCAATGTCAGGCGGCCGGTTTCTTTGCCGAGCCGTTCCATGTAGCGCAACCCGCGCAGTGCCGCCCAGTTCAATACAATTGTCGCTACCACCAGAATTCCCAGTTCGAGTTCGACCGTAAACAACGGATTCACCGAACTGCCGGCGAAGACCAGTTGGCGGATCGCATCCAGTCCGAGTGTCAACGGGATCGCCGATGCCGCCAGCGCTACCACATTCCCCAGTGAGCGCACCGGAAAATAGAACCCGGTCAGGAAATACACCGGCTCCTGGAATAAGTTGGCGGTGTGCCATGCCTCGCGTCCGAACAACATGAACAACGACGATGACAACATGCCAAGCCCGTATAGTGCACTCATGGTCAAACAAAACACCGCAATTAACACCGGCCAGCTCGACACCTGATAGGTGACACCAAACACCCAGGTACCGAAGATCAAAATCGCCACCGCGCGTGTGGCGGTGAGAAACAATCCACCGATCGCCATGCCGAGCATGATCGACATTCGCGAGACGGGCGCGATCAGGTACAATTCGAGATTCCCCATCTCCTTTTCCCAGTAGAACTGCGCCGCCATCGACCAGAGAATGTTCTGCCAGAAGGCGATCATCGCGCCGGAGACGACGACAAAGCCGATGTACTGTTCCGGTGCACCCATGCCGCGGTAGATCAATGCGAACGCGAACACTGCAAGCAATGGCAACGCGACATCAAAGATCGTCCACGACAGTTCACGGTTGGCGCCGACGACACGCACATAGGCGCGTCCCCAGATAGCGCGGAGATTGGTCTTTAGGTTTTCGTTCATGGTGTTGCTCCAATATCAACCGTAGGGGCGTATGCCATACGCCCTTCGGTGCTATGTACTCGCGGCCAATCCGGGCGTATGCCATACGCCCCTACGGTTCAATCTCGCGTGGGTGCCACTGACCTTGGGGCGTGTTGAAAAACCCCCGAGAATCAAAGCCTTCGGGAGGGCGAGCCTCCCGGCGAGCCGCAACGGCATGTTCCACACGGCGGCTCGGCGGGAGCCTCGCCCTCCCCAGTCTGAGGTGATGATAGTCAGCAGGTTTTTCAACACGCCCCAAGGTCAGTGGCACCCGTGTCGGAGCGGGATGACTCCGCCCTGACGATCCGCTTACCTCTACTCAGCTAATGTGCTCCGTTGCCGTTACGTTCGCTGTGTGTCAGTCCGTGTCCAACCAGATTCAAAAACGCGTCTTCCAACGTCGGCTCGAGCTTGGTAACCGAGTACGGCGGCGCGCCGGTTTGCGACAGTCTGTCGGTGACCGCGGCGATGCCCTGCTCCTCGTGCAGGATGACCCGCACATGGGTGCGTCCGCGATCATCGCGGTGTTCCATGTCGGCCGAGCGCACTACGCGCAGGTCGGCGAGCGGATTGCCGCCGTTCGACCACAACGGAATCTCGATGCGATACACACAGTCGGGCGCCAGATCGCGTTTGAGGTTCGCCGGTGTGTCGCAGGCCAGGACCCGTCCCTGGTCGATGATCGCCACCCGATCGCACATCGAGTCGGCCTCGGCCATGTAATGCGTCGTCAGCAGAACGGTGCGCTCCGGATGTGCCGTCATCCACTCGCTGATGAAGTTGCGCACCTCACGCGCAACGCCAACGTCCAGACCGAGCGTCGGCTCATCCAGAAACAGGATCTTCGGATCCGACACGAAGCCGCGAATGATGTTCATCTTCTGACGCATCCCGGTTGAGAGTTTCGAACTCTTCTGATGCGCCGCTTCGCTCAGTCCCAGAATCTCCATCATCCGGTCGGCGCGCTCGTGCACGACTTTCGTCGGCACACCGTAGAACTGCGCGAACATCCAGATTGTCTCACGCACAGTCAAAATGCCGAAGCCGGAATGTTCACCGCCGGATACCATGTTGATGCGCCGACGCACCTGCTCGGGACTTTTGGTCACGTCGATCCCGTCGACAAACGCCTCCCCGCTTGACGGGAGCAGCAAGGTCGAGAGAATCTTGATGACGGTCGTTTTGCCAGCGCCGTTGGGACCGAGCAAACCAAACAGTTCGCCCGGCTGCACCGTCAGGTCGACCGAGTCGAGCGCGATTTTGTCTTTCAGTTCCTGTTTGCCGTTGCCGCGTTTGAACAGGCGCCGCACCGGTTTGTTGCGAAAGGTGCGCCGAAGATTTCGTGTTTCGATTGCCGCGTCCATGTCAAAACTCCCGTGAGAGTGTGATCGTTAAAGAAAAACCGCCGCCCGGTGGATGGGCGGCGGCTTGGACAGATCATGCTGATCCAGAGACACTATGGCCCATCGTTCGGGTATGCCGTGGTCGCGCCTGCAAGCGTGGATACACCACTAGTGCGACGCGCGCGGCTCGGTTGAGGATTAATCAGGATCATTCGAACAGTGTCTCCAGTCTGTCGGTGTTGCGTTTCGACAATCGGCCCGTATCTACAGATCACGGGCGGATGTGTCAAGTACGAAATCGGCGGGGATTGGTTTGGGGGAAAGTGGGGCTGGTGGGTGATTTTTCCATCGAGGACAACGTATCATTCGCATGTCCCTTCATCCTTCGGCAATGCTCGGGGCACGCCTGGCCCTTGTCCTAAAGCCGCCACGGGGGAGAGGGGACCTTTTTGCTTCCTCTACCCGGCAGGACGATAGTTAGGTGGCCACCCGATCTCATGCGTTATCGAAGGGCGTATGCAATACGCCCCTTGTAGCCCGGCAAATCACCCGTAGGGGCGTATTGCATACGCCCTCCGCACTTCTCCAACATGCCCTACCGGCTTCCGTCCCTTCGGGACTTGATAGACACACGCCGAACTGGGATTCGTCAGGCTCACCCTGACGGGTTCGGCGCTCCCGGGCATTCCAGAAACGAGGCAAAGATTCTCCGGGTTTTGACATTTCGACGGTAATCTGGGACCGGAGTAGCTTGAAGGTGAACGATTGGCGACGTATTCTGTTCTGGATTTTGGGTGCTGGCTGAACCGCACTGAGATAGAGGATACTCGATGAATCTTGGCAACCTGATGCTTTACCTCGCCACCGCGCTGGGCATGGTCGTCTTATTCACGACTCTGCGCGAGCGTGGCCAGGTCGAGCGGACCGCGCGATGGGCCTATATCGGCATGACCGCCGCCCTGACGATTGCGATGGCGCGGCTGTTTCATCTCTTTCTGACCCACCGGTTCGAGTACTCGTATGTCTACGGGTACTCGTCACGCGATCTGCCGCTTGGGTATTTGATCTCGTCGGTCTGGGCCGGACAGGAGGGGACATTTCTCCTGTGGGCGTTTTTTGGGGCGTTGATTGGTTTGTTTCTGCTCAACCGCCGCAGCGTGATTGCGTCACGGTCGCTGCTGTTCTTCACTGTCACACAACTTTTCCTGCTGGTGTTGATGCTGGTGAAGTCACCCTTTGAGATGCTGGCGTCAGTCCCGCCCGACGGGCGCGGGCTGAATCCGTTGTTGCAGGATCCGTGGATGGTGATCCATCCACCGGTCATCTTCATTGGGTATGCGGCCTTGGCGGTGCCGTTTGCGCAGGCGATGGCGGCATTGGTGGCGAAGAAATTCGAGGGATTTGCTGCGACCGCATTTCCGTGGGTGGCGTTTTCGGTGGCGTCGCTCGGCGCCGGGATTTTCATTGGCGGCTTCTGGGCGTACAAAGTCCTCGGCTGGGGTGGCTACTGGGGTTGGGATCCGGTGGAGAATTCATCACTGATCCCGTGGCTCACCGCGCTGGCACTTTTGCACGGTTTGATCCTGTTTCGCCGAACGCCGAAATTGCTGAAGACGAACATTGCGCTGGCGGTGATCTCTTATTTGCTGGTTGTGTATGGCACCTTCCTGACACGGTCCGGTGTGCTCGCCGACTTTTCCGTGCATTCATTCGCTGATCTTGGGATCAACGCTTACCTGGTGGTCTACATGATCGGCGTGACCATTGTCTCACTGGTCACCCTGGCGATTCGCACGCACGGCGTGCGTACCGAGCCCATCTCGCGGGAAATCAACTCACGGGAATTCGGGCTTGTGTTTGGTTTGCTGTTGCTGGTGATCACGGCGGGTCTGGTGTTGATCGGAACATCGGCACCGATTCTCACCCGTATCAGCGGGCAGGCATCAAACGTATCGCTCAATTACTACAATTCAATTAGCCTGCCGCTCGGGGTCCTGATTGCATTGACACTGACACTGTCGCCATTTCTCATCTTCGGACAGACACCCTGGCGTCAGTTGTTTCAGCATGCCGCCGCGTCGCTGGTTCTCGCGGTTGGTGCTGTGATCGTGGCGCTCATTGCGGGTGTGACAACGCCGGAGCATCTGGTCTTGGCGTTCGGTTCGGTCGGTGCCCTCTCGTCGAACATTATCGCTATCATTCGTTTTTCCGAAGGGCACATCCTCCGCATGGGTGGGCACCTGACGCATGCGGGATTCGCGCTGATGTTACTGGGTATTCTGGGATCATCGGGTTACGGAACATACGAACGCATATCACTGACCAGCGGTGAGACCAAGCAAGCGCTTGGTTACGACGTGCAGTTTAACGAACTGGTTCGAGGCGAGAAGCCCAATCAGAACTACCTCGATGTTGAACTGGAACAGAACGGCGAAACGATCACCGCGCGACCGAAGATGTATTTCTCCGATTACACCAACTCGGTGATGCGCAACCCCCACATCATCAAAGGCGTTTTCAGTGACTTGTACATTGCCCCGATTGAATACAAACCGGGCGAAGAACACGATCACGGACACACGGTGCAGTTATCCAAAGGGCAGACACAGCAGATCGGCGACTGGGAGTTGACGTTTGCCAGTTTCGACATGGGAAACCATGATCAACAGACCGGCACGATGCAGGTCGCGGCGGTCATCGATGCCAAACGTAACGGCCAATCGACCGAAATTCGTCCGATCATGACCTCCGGACCGGGCGGACTCAAGCCGGTACCGATGACCATTCCCGGTACCGAGATCGAAGTGGCATTGACCGGCATGCGTGTTGAACAACAGGCGATTCAGTTGTCCTTCGAAGATCCCAGCCACAACCACGGCCCATCGGGCGCATCAGTCGCGTTGGAGCTGTCAACCAAACCGCTGGTGAACTGGGTGTGGGCAGGCGTGATTATTATCACCATCGGGGCGTGTATCTCGTTCGTGCGACGGTGGCGGGAGTCGGAGTTGTAATCCAGACAATTGGATGCTACAAGTGTCGTAATCGCCTGTGCACGAAGACAATGGATTCCCGCTTTCGAGGGAATGACAATGTGGGAGATTTCATTCGGACAGGAATTCTGACAATCGCTATAAGCTATTTCTGGGATACGACACTAGCGGCCCTCAGAATTCTGTTCGATTGAGATGAATAGAGGCACAGTCTGTTTCGTGTTTGCGTTTGGGTGCCACGGGCTCAATGTCCGTAGCACCCAATGCAAACGGAAAGAACCTTAAGACAAGCGTGTTAGTCGTTGAGATCTGATAAACCCACTTTAGCGGTCTGTCTACTTCGTCGACAGACCGTTAGGGCGTGTTGAAAAACGTGAATCATTGCCGACGACGCACTGACGGGCGTATGCAATACGCCCCTACGAGTCCGGCAAATCACCCTACAAGGGGCGTATTGAATATGCCCTCTGCGCTTCTTCAACACGCCCTGTTAGGGTGACGCACCGCAGTTATCCAGGTTATCTACGCTCCGCGTCCACCGCGACCACGGCCCTGGCCACCAGCCCGTCGGCCTCGTCCGCCTCCGGTACCGGCGCCTCGTCCAGCACCCTGGCCTCGACCCAGACCGGAACCGCGTCCAGCGCCTTGGCCACGTCCTATTCCAGCACCGCGGCCGCTACCGGCATGAGCGTGAGAATCATGATGGCCATGTCCCTGGCAGGCCGTCTCCGGATCCATCTCCTGAAGCGTACCCTCTTTGATCGTTTCGATAACGTCGGACACCTGTTTGGTCTTTGCGCGATAGATTCGGATATTTTGCTGGTTCAAGGTTGTGATCGCACGCCACCCCATTCCCAGGCAGATGACACCGTTGATCTCATACGGTTCCAACTGGTGCATTGGATGACAGGTACCATGCTCATGATGGGAGTTCCGGTTTTCGAGCACCTGAATCTTTTCGGTTTCGCTGTTGTACAGCGTGAAGTATGGCGCCGACCCGAAATGCGCACAGAGTGTGTCATCGAGACCGGTGTTTCCGTTGGTGGGGATGCAGTACAACATCGCACGCCTCGCTCTCTTTGAGATTTATGACCAGGGCCCGGTTGTCCACGATCGCATCGATCACGGCCTTGCGTGCCCCGTACAGCAATCGTTGAATAGTTCCACGCGATACGCCCATGCGTTGTCCCGCCTGTTCCTGTTCCAGACCATCGCTGTCGCACAGGCGTAGCGCCTCGAATTGGTCGAGGCTGATTTCCACGACTTCACCGGCCCGCATCGGAATGCCACGGGGCTTGTACACCCGGTCGGCGTGGTACCGGCGGCAGCAACGTTGTTTCCGTGGACGGGGCATGGGCTCTCTCCATTTTGTGCATACGCACAAAATCAATAACGACACCCGCGGCTGTTTTGTTAAGAGCTTTGCGGCCGGTTTTGTCAAAAAGCCGGCAAGTCGTTGATATAGAAAAAGTTGTGGTGATGTGTTGAGACGGCCACATCGGTATCGTGTAGGTGCGGCTCTAAGAGCAATTGTCAGAAGTATTGTCCGTTTGAAGCGAACACGGTGGTCATGTGTGGCGTCGCCCCCCCCCCTCGGGTGACGCCTTGTCGGTAGTGGAGATAGCGTCACGCGAGGGCGCGCGACGGCACGCTGGAGTCGGATAGCTATGCTGACAACTGCTACAACACCCGGCGTCAACCGGGTGCCAGTTGAGCCTTTATACAAAAACCGTTTCAACGGTTTTGCACTTATGCACCACTAATGCGCCGGGCAATCTTGTCCAGTTCGGCTTTCTCGACCAGACCAATGTACTGATTTGCGACTTCACCGGACGGATTGAAGAGAATTGTCGTCGGCAGCGCACCGCTGAGATCGAGATGATCGGTCAACTCGTCGGTGCTCCCCAGGAAGACGAGATTCGTGTATGGTATCGCGTACTTCTCTTGAAACTCCTTTACCTTGCGAACGGCCGTGGTGTCATCGGCGGTGAAGTAATCGGCCGACAGCCCAAGCATCGTTAATGGACGACCCTTCATCTTGTTCGCAAACGCAACCAGATCGGGTGTTTCGGCCACGCAGGGACGGCACCAGGTGGCCCACACATTGACCAATACCCAGCGACCTTCATTCGCCGCCACGAGTGAGTCAATCGCATCGAGATACCCGGTGATCACCGGACCGGTCTCCGGTGAGTCCGGGACCGATTCCGATTCGGTACACCCCACCAAAATAGCCAGTGCCAAAATCACACAGGCCGAAATGGCGATGTTGCGATTGCGGTGTGCTATCACGCGATCAGCCTTCCCTCTCGTTCTTTGCAGGCTTTTCGACTTCGGCGACTTTGCCGGTTTTCAAAACCTCAGGCTTCCATTTGATGGAGCAGCCAAAGGCGGTCGTCTCTTGGACTGTGATCTCGCCGCCGTTAATCAGCGCTGTCAACGCCTTGTCCAGGTCGCGGTCTTCGACTTCGGCCGGCTTGGCGGAATTATCGATACGTCCGCGATAGACCAGTTTCAATTCCGGATCGAAGAGAAAGATGTGCGGGGTAACCATCGGTCCGTATTCCAATGCGACCGCCTGTGATTCATCGTAAAGATACGGAAAGGGGAATTCCTTCTCCTCGGCGCGTACCTGCATCGCCTTGAAACCATCAGTCGGAAAGGCATCGGCGTCGTTGCACGAAATCGCCGCCACTCCGATACCTTTGGGCTGGTATTTGTTCGCCAGGTCGACAAGGCGGTCTTCGTACGCGATCGCATACGGGCAGTGGTTGCAGGTGTAGATGATCAGGGTGCCCTTCTCGCCTTTGACATCCTCGAGCGAGTGCATCGTCTCGTCGGTCCCCATCAAATTGAAGGCCGGTGCATCAGCGCCGATCGGAAGTTCTTCAACGCCCGGCGGAATCTTGGCTTTCTTCTTATCCTGAGCATTGAGAGTCGAGACCAAACCGACGACAAGGGCGATGGCGGTGATCCACTGTACGGTACGCATGGGGATGGTTCCTCCTATATTCTGGATGATCGGTTCTGAACGAACGTTCTGAGATCGCCGCCTCTGCGGCGATTTACCCCTTCTATACCCGTCAGGTCCGGATTTTGTGCCCATTTAATTGCGTGACGGCCGATCTGAACGGACCTCCCTCGACATCGGCCGCCCGATACCCTATGTTCTGCGGTCATGGTACCGTCACGCCGATCCCGCACGCCGCAGACACGCCTTCGTGGCGTCGTTCTGGCGGGTGGTCTGGGCCGGCGCTTAGGCCCGCTAACTGCCATAACCAACAAACACTTACTGCCGGTCTGGGACCGTCCGATGATCTTCTATCCCCTCCGGTCGCTGATCGAGGCGGGAGTCGATGAAGTGATGATCGTCACCGGGGGGCAGAATCCGGGCGATTTCATGCGGCTGTTGGGCGACGGCAAGCAGTTCGGATTTAAGCGGCTGTATTACTCGTATCAACGTGGCCAGGGCGGAATCGCCGATGCCTTGAAACTGGCCGAGGATTTTGCCTCAGGCGAGCCGATTTGCGTCGTGCTGGGTGATAACATCTTCAAAAGCAGCCTGTGTCCGCAGATCGCGCGTTATGAGTCACAAGGGAGCGGTGCACGCATTCTCCTGAAGAAAGTCCGTCATCCGGAACGGTTTGGTGTGGGGCGATTCGTGCGCGGCGAGTTAACCGAAATCGTGGAGAAACCTAAACGGCCGCCGTCACCGTACGCGGTGATCGGCGTCTATTTCTATGATGCGCGCGTGTTTGACATCATCAAGACGCTGAAACCGTCGGCGCGCGGCGAACTGGAAATTGCCGACGTGACCAATCAGTATCTGCACGCCGGTGAATTGACACATGGCATTCTCACCGGCTGGTGGAGTGATGCCGGGACGGTCGAATCGTTGCATCACTCGGCTGAACAGGCTGCCAAGACCTGGTTCCGGCGCGGAGCGAAGGAGACATTCTGGGAGCCTTTTGACCGCTGGGTCCAGAAACAAGTCGATGCCGGAATGCATCCGGTCAAGGCGCGGAGACGAGCAACATGATTGCCGGAAGTGACATACAGAGTTTGGACGTGCACCCCGATGAACGTGGGCGATTGTTTGAAGTGTTGCGTTGCGATGATCCTGCCTTCATGAAATTCGGGCAGGTGTATGTCACGACGGCACATCCGGGCATTGTCAAGGCCTGGCACTGCCACAGCCTGCAGACCGATTTCTTCTGCTTGATAGACGGACGAGCACGCTTTGCCCTGTATGATGCGCGCGAAGATTCGGCGACATACGGTCAGATTGATGAATATATATGCGATGGGCAGCCCCCCCAGCGGATCGTCATTCCGCCGGGAGTGTATCACGGATTCAAAAACGAGGGGGATCGGGACGCGATCTGTGTCAATTGCCCAACCGAGCCCTATAATCACGAACATCCCGACGAGCTGCGGATCGATGCGTTCGATAACGACATCCCGTACGATTGGAACGCGTCGGGCAGCGGACTGAAACGCTTATGAAACGACTCTTGGTAACCGGTGGCTGTGGTTTTTTGGGATCGCACTTTGTGCGACGGTGGCTGGCCGACAACGCAGAGACATCGGTGATCAACATCGACTGTCTCACATACGCCGGTGCACTCGGCAATCTTGGCGGCGCACGCGGCGACGCTCGGCATCGCCACAAAGACGCCGATGTGGCCGATGCGGCAGCGGTCGACCGGGCGGTGCGGGGACCACTCGATCTGATCATTCACTTTGCCGCCGAGACACACGTCGATCGCTCGCTCGAAGATCCCGGACGATTCGTGCGTACCAATGTCCTGGGCACACAAACGCTGCTTGCCGCGATTGTACGTCGGTATCCGTCGCCGGAGGAGCGTCCTGTCGTCATCATCATGTCGACCGATGAAGTCTACGGTCCTACACCCAAGAATCAGCTTCATGGTGTCGGCGAACCGTTGCGGCCGACCAGCCCGTATGCGGCGAGCAAGGCGGGGGCTGATTGGATGGCGTTGTCATATGCGCGCACGTTCGATCTCGATTTGACCATTGTCCGTTCAGTAAATGTGTTCGGGCCGCATCAATATCCGGAGAAGTTCATTCCGTTGTTTATCGCAAAAGCCACGGCGGGTGAGCCGATGCCGCTGTACGGCCAGGGTCGTCAGCGACGAAGCTGGTTGTTTGTCGATGATTTTGTCGACGGGCTGATGGCGATTGTCAGTAATGATGGCGCGCGGCGGGAACGGCCGGTCTGGCACCTGGGCTCACCGGATGAGCTGGAGAACCGCACTGTCGCCGACATGATTGCCGACGAATGCGGTGTCGACAAATCGCTGATCACATTGGTACCGGATCGTCCCGGCCACGACTACCGTTATGCCCTCGATTACTCACAAACCACCCGTGACTTCAACTGGTCACCACACGTGCCGTTTGCCGATGGTCTGTCGCGAACGGTCGAGTGGTTCCGTGCGAACCGTACCTGGTCGGAGGCGCGGCTTGGGTGGATTCCGTCGTTTGTGCGACGAGAAGAGAGTTAGTCTATGCGTATTGCTATAACCGGAGCGAGCGGCCTGCTGGGCCGTCACCTCATACCGCGGTTGGCCGCGAAGGGTCACAAGATCGTCGCGTCGAAGCACAGTCACGACATCCGAACAGATCAACCGGTTGAGGAGTTGCCGTTCGATCTCAATGACGATGATTCAATTACCCGGTTCGTCGAGAAAAGTAACGCCGATCTGCTCATCCACAGTGCGGCGTTCTCGGATGTCGACGGGTGCGATCGGGAGCCGGAGAAAGCGGAACGGATGAATGCTGTCGCTTCGGGCGTGGTGATGGACGAGGCGCGCAAAGCCAACATGCGGCTTGTCTATATCTCGACCGACTACGTCTTCGACGGTGCCGATGGGCCGTACGATGAATCATCTCGGCCAAATCCGATCAACGAATACGGCCGCACCAAATTGAAAGGCGAAGAGGCGGCCTTACGCGGTGGCGCGCAGGCCCTGGTTGTGCGGGCGGCTGGATTTCTCGGTCCGGGACTGCCCGGCAAGCCGACATTCGCCGAACGCACGGCACAAAAAATCCTTCACGAGGCGCCAGTCCGGGTGGCGTTCGATCAGAAGTCCAATATCACGCCGATTGAATTCCTGTCTGATGGTATTGTCGAGTTGATCGAAGACGGCGCGATCGGGATTCGTCATGTAGCGCCGAACGAAATCGTCTCGCGTTACGAGTTCGCCGCCGAGTTGGCCAAAGTTCTGGGTGCGCCGGACAATGCCGTTCAGGGTGTGCCGTATGCCGAATTGAACCGCGAGGCACAACGCCCGCTCAACGGTGGATTGATTACCCAGTTCCTGCTCGATACGCAGTGTCCGCCGCTGGACAACGCGCTTAGAGCGTTCAAGGATCGCTACCTGTCTGCCGATAATACTTAGTTTGGGAAGAGATTTCCTCCTCCGGTAGCACGTATTTCCCGCCTGTCAGTATCAGGTGGCTATCAGTAGCCGGACGAAATCTCTGCGCTTGTCCGTAAGCGACTCTCCTGCACAATCTTGCATCGACTGCTCTTAGTCGATACACCTCCCGCCTCGGCTGGCACGGGCTTTGATAAGTGTGTCAGCAGAGCGTGACGGCACGGCCAAATCGGACTTGGCCACCGAGTGCTGACAACGATGGGGGAGACATGAAAAAGGGCATACCACTCTGGTTCTGGCCGACACTGGTCTTTATTTTTGTCTTGTACTGCATTGCCTGGCAGCGTCCGTTCTGCTAATCTGCCACTGATCGTGTGACCGCGTCGTCTCCATGAAACCGCGACACGGAGCACATGACCGATTGGTGGAGGCGTGAACGCACGAGCATCAGCGATCCTGCTCTGGATCATTGCACTAATTATCACCCTGTCGGCGGCTGCCTATCAGCGCATGACCGGGCCGACCTATCCGGTTACAGCCAGCGCCGATATTGGCGGACGTGTATTTGAATTCGAATTGCCGCGCTCTCATTCCGGCGAGGACCCGGCCATGATTCGCATTCCCACGGGTACCAGAAACGTCAAAGGGTATCTCAGTTTCCGTCGGGTGAACAGCAACGATGAGTGGACGCATCAGTCGATGGGCATCCGCAGAGACACGCTGATTGGTCTCATCCCGCATCAACCACCGGCCGGCAAGGTCATGTACAGTGTTGAATTCAACGCCCCGGCGTATTCCAATGCGGTGGCGACAAGCGAGCCCGTGGTGATTCGCTTCAAGGGAGATGTGCCATCGTATGTGTTGATTCCACACATCATCTTTATCTTTGCCGCGATGCTCTTTTCGACCCGCACCGGCTTGGAAGCGTTACTGAAACGATCGAACGTGAAACGGCTGACCTTGTGGACGACTGGTTTGCTGTTGTTGGGGGGGATGATTTTGGGACCAATTGTACAGAAATTCGCCTTTGGTGATTTCTGGACCGGTTGGCCGTTGGGGACCGACCTGACCGACAACAAAACAGCGGTCGCATTTATCGCGTGGTTGTTCGCGTCGTGGCGTGTCTGGCGAAACCCCAACAGTCGCTGGAGCCCGTTGATCGCTTCGCTGGTTTTGCTGATTGTTTATCTGATTCCGCACAGCATGTACGGGTCCGAACTCGACTACACGTCTGACGTCGAAGCGCCCGAGCCGCCTAAGCCGGGGCATCTGGGCGAATAATCCGGAAAACCTTTCCGCGTTAACGCGAACAATTGTAAGTAACGGGTTATCCGCGAACCCTGAAGCCAGTCCGTTCTGCAACACAGCGACGGGCCGTAATATGAGCCCCAATAACCACTTGCCCTGGAGATGGTCGGTTCTCGCCCCGTTCGGCACGGGGGATGATGCGCGTACTCTAGTGATGCGTGATCCTCGTGACGACAGCTCGCACTCATCACGGACTGCAGTGATTCTTGCCGGGGGGCAGGGAACTCGGTTACGTCCATACACGGTCACGCTGCCCAAACCGCTCGTTCCGGTCGGCGACCGTCCGATTATCGAAATTCTGCTTGGGCAGCTTGTCCGTGATGGCTTCTCGCGGATCATCATGGCCGTTGGTCATATGGCGGGGCTGATCGAAGCGTATTGCGGCGATGGCTCGCGCTGGGGCTTGTCCATCGAGTATGCCCGCGAAACCGAACCGTTGGGGACCGCCGGTCCGTTGGCCACCATCGCCGGGCAGTTGCCGGAGTCGTTTTTGGTGCTCAACGGTGATGTGTTGTGCGACTTGGACTTTGGTGCGTTGCTCAGCGAGCATGAACAACATCCGGATTCACCGATTCTGACTGTCTCCACGCACCGGCGCATTTTGTGTTCCGACTACGGTGTTTTAGAAACCGATTCGCGCAGTCATATCACTGCGTATCACGAAAAACCCACCTACGATCTCGACGTTTCGGAGGGCATCTACGCCTTCTCCCGAGCGGCCGCCGCGTGGATTCCACCCGGCGAGAAGATCGACTTTCCCGACCTTGTATCAACCCTCCTGATCCGCCAGCAGACGATCATCGCCCGTGAACACCGCGGGATTTGGCTGGATATCGGACGTCCCGACGACTACGAGCGCGCGCAGGAGTTGATCGCCGAAAATGCCGATCGCTTCCCGTCGCCGCTTGTGGGCGCGGCCGCCACGGACCGGCGGCCGGTCGGCAAAGTGGTTTAGACGCCGATAGAGATCATAGGAGGACACGATGCCGACCCTCAACCGCATCCTCCACCTCAGAGCGCCGGAGCGCAAGACCGCGCCGGTTGTTGTCACCAACGAGAATCTGCCGCTCGCCGGCCGTGTCGCACTCGTTTCTGGAGCTGCTCACGGAATTGGACGGTGCATTGCGCTCTCACTCGCGCAGCGCGGCGCGGCGGTGATTGTCAATCACGATCATGACTCTCTGGAAGCCGAGACAATCTGCGAGACCATTCGATCGTTCGGCGCCCTAGTCGATGCGGTCCTCTGCGACGTCGGCGATCCATCGGCGTGCAACGAAATGATCGAGCACATCCTCGACCACTATAATCAGGTCGACATCCTGATCAACAACGCCGGTATCCGCCGCGATGCGCCGTTTCATCGCATGCATCGCAAGCAGTGGGACGATGTGCTGGCCACAAATCTCATCGGCGCATTCAATCTGACACGCGCGGTGATCAATCCGATGCGGCAACGGCGATATGGGCGAATCGTCTTCTTAACGGAACCACCGATTCGTATCGCCGGGCCGGGGCAGGCGAACCTGGCCGCCAGCAAAGCGGCGCTCGCGGGATTTGCCCGCAGCATCGCCGAGGAAAACGCCGACCACGGCATCACGGTCAATTGCGTGCAGCCGGGCTTCATCGAAACACGCCGCCTGCAACGTCTCTCCGAAAGTGAACGCGAACGCATCCTCAGCCGCATCCCGGCCGGGCGCTTGGGGCGTCCCGAGGAAGTCGCCAACCTGGTCGAATTCCTCGTTTCCGACCGTGCGTCGTACATCACGGGACAGGAGTACCGGATTGATGGGGGGCTGGCGGCAAGCTGATGTGCGGATAATCGTCCAATCGGGGTGCCCCACCGCTTGCGGTGGGTTTAGATTCTAGCGCTCACTATCAACCGTTCGGAGCGAGATTCGCTCCATTCGGTCAGCACATTTAATTTTCAAAGTGGTATCGGACCTGTCGGTTTCAAATCCTGTCGGAGTGTCTACGGATAATCCTAACCCACCGCTTGCGGTGGGCTTAGATTCTATCTGTGCGCCCGGCATGGGCACTGACTTGGAGGTGTAAGTCCTCCGGGGAGCAGGT
>CAYTTY010000050.1:0-22141 GCA_964440935.1 uncultured Ignavibacteria bacterium
CGCCAAGGGAAGGCCGAACGAAAGTGATCACACCTTTTTCAGCAACCTGCTAGGGATCATCAACAACCCGTTCCAAGATGCGCTCAATCATGATGATGTCGTTGAGTACCCGCTCGGCCGTTTTGTAATCGTCGCGCTGCCACGGAAACAGCTGCGGATTGACATCCATCGATCGAGCAAACACCATTTTGGCTCTCGCAGTATCACCGCGACCAAGTAGGACATTCCCGAGAGTGAAATGGCCTCGCCAGTGCGAGGGGAAAGATGATGTGTCGAGCATCAGCACCGTTACCGCTTCGTCCACACGACCCTGCCGCGCAAGTTCCGCACCGGCCACAGCACGTTCGTACGGGTTCATGTAGTAGCGTGAATCGTGGTCTGCGTGCGAGATCAATTCGTCGATCTGGGCAGTTGAGGTCGCGGCCAGCACATCATCGGCCAGCGAACGAAGGTCCCCGGTTGCACTCTCGGTCGCTCGTTCACGCGGGGAGAGGTCGGCGTTCTGTGCCAGATCGAGCGCGAACTCCAGCACACGATCGTGGCCATTTTCGATGTCTTCGGCCGAGTTCGTGATTCGCAAATCGGGAGGAATGCCGATGCCCTCCCAGCAGAACCCCTTGTGGTCGGTGAAGCGTTTGTATGCACAGTGCACAAACCACCCGTTCGGGAGTTGAAAGCCGTACACATCGGCCATGACACCGCAGGTTGTTTCCCCGACAACGGTCACAGTGAGCAGAGTCCGCATGGCCAGCGCCAGATTCTCCGCGGCACTGATCGAAAAACGATGTGTTAACAGGATCACCGGTCCGTGGAAACGGTACTGTCCGTCCGGCTGGACGAACCAGTATCGTGGCGGGTCGAAGGCATCGTGTGCCGCACCACCCTTGCGGTGCGTGATCATATACAGTCGTCGCCGATCGGCGAATCGGTTGGCGATGATCTGTCCGACCGCGTCTGAACCACCGCCGTTGTTGCGCACATCGCAGATGATGGCCCGGGCGTCGGCAAACAGGGCAAGAATCGAGTCCATCGCCGCCGCGGTGCCATCTTCGCCGCTGAAACTCGAAAAGTGGAAGTACCCAACGCGGTCAGACAACCAGCCATAGGTGAAACGACCGTCGTAGGCGGTTTGGTGGTTACCGGTGATGTAATTTGACGTGATCAAATCGAGTGAGAAATCGTCCATCGTCATTTCACCGACCACACCGCCCTTCCACGCCTTGCGGCCGGTAAACAATCCGACATGGTGATCATTGAGATGCCCCAGCATCGACGTCATGATCTCGAACAATTCATCGTCGGTCGTGGATGGCGTGACGTTTGGACGGTACGCATCGTAAACCGCATCCCAGTCGATGTTCTTCGGCGCGAAAATCCCGTAGGTTTTGTCGAATGTCTGCCAGAGGTGTTCGAACGCTTGTTCCGGTAGGCTCAGGGAGTCTTGAGCGGTGACGGGTACGGCCGCCAGCAGTGATATTGCTACAAAGACGGCGCAAATTCTATTCACAGGCTCTCCTTCACTCGGGTGTCCACAGCACAAGCAAGCGATATAGCAATTGTCAGAAGAGCTGTCCGATTCCAGCGTGCCGTCATGCGCCCACGCGTGACGGCGATCTCCCGTACCGACAAGGCGTCACCCGAGGGCAGGTAACGCCACATACTGACCACCGTGTTGGCTTCAAACGGACAATACTTCTGACAATCGCTCTATCACCATGACGACATACAACTAATTATATAGTTGCTTCGGGCAGAATACAAGTAGCATGTTGGGTGATGCGCGAGTTTCAGCCGAAGACGGTCACAGGGTCCGTCGGTGCGTTGCCACGATCGGCTCCAGCTTGGCCATCAACGACTTCAGATCATCCGCCGTTAATGCCTGAGGCCCATCACACAACGCTTCTTCGGGATTGGCGTGGACTTCGATCAGTAACCCATCGGCTCCGACGGCTGCGGCCGCGAGCGCAAGCGGTTCGACCAGATGACGCTCTCCCGCTGCATGCGACGGATCGACAATAACCGGTAGACCGGTCCGTTGGCGTAGCACCGGGACCGAGCTGACATCGAGTGTACTGCGGGTGGCAGTTTCAAACGTGCGAATGCCGCGTTCGCAGAGAATCACACGATTGTTCCCACCGGCAGTGATGTACGCGGCCGCTTTGAGCAATTCATCGATGGTTGCACTCAAACCGCGCTTGAGGACAATCGGGCGATCAATCGTGCCCAGCGCGCGCAGCAGCGCATAGTTTTGCATGTTGCGCGCGCCGACTTGAATGGCATCGGCGACGGCGGCCACACGGTCGACGTCTTCAGTGCGCAGCACTTCGGTCACTACCGGCAACTCGTATGCACGTCCGGCCTCAACCAGAAGCTCAACCCCCTGCCAACCGAGTCCCTGGAAACTGTCGTGCGAGGTGCGTGGTTTGTACGCGCCGCCACGCATCACTCGCGCACCGGCATCCCGGACAATTTGTGCGGTATCGAGCATCTGGCGACGGTTCTCGACGGCGCACGGCCCGGCGATAACGACAAAATGCGAACCGCCGAATTCGACCGATCCCAGTTGCACGGTCGTACGCTCCGGGAGTGTACGATCCCGAGTGGTGACTGTCGCCGTGATTGGTACTTTCGCTTCCGGCGAATCACCATTGCCGCCGACGGTTTGGACCGGAGCGGTCGACGGTATTTGATCGAGTTCCAATCCGCGACGCGGATAGGTCCCCAGAATGCGCAGGTAATTCGTATGAGCGCGCGCATCGGCGATCGCCTCGGCAACGGCGGGGTCATCCTGATGACCGACTAAGTCAACGTAGAACTCATACTCCCACGGCGACTCCGGCTTTGGACGGCTCTCCAGTTTGGTGAGATTGACTTTACGAACGGCAAACGATTGCAGAATCTCGGCCAGCGCGCCTTCGCGGTGATTGAGGGCCAGCCGTAGCGATGTTTTGCAGGGCAACCGCTGGTCAATCGGTTCAGGATTCTGACCGATCAACACAAAGCGGGTTTGATTGTGCGGTTGATCCGCAATGCCCCGCTGCAAGACATCCAGCCCGAGCGCATACGCAGACTCTTCGGAACAGATCGCGGCGACGGCTTTGTTGCCTTCCGCAATCAACGATTCAGCGGCTGCCGCGGTATCATAAAACGCCTCCGTTGATGCCCACGTGGCCCGGGCGAGGAAGGTCTGGCACTGCTGCAAGGCCACCGGATGTGAACGAATCGTAAAGATTTCGTTGAGATTCGATCCGGGTAAACCGGCGAGGCAATGATCAACCGGCCAGATCTCTTCATCGACAATCGCCAGATGATGTTCCTTCAACAGTTCGTATGTTTCATTCAGGCTGCCGGCAATTGTGTTTTCAATCGGCAGCAGCGCATACTCTAATTCACCGGTGACAAGTGCATCGATTGCCGCGCGGAATGTGCGAAAGCTGTTTGGTTCCAGAGCCGTTTTCTCGCGATGGGAAAACAATTTCTTCGCAGCCAGATAACTGTATGAATTGACCGTACCCTGATAGCCGACACGTGTCACCGGCTGTCCGGTCTCGGACGAATCCTGATCGAGGTACCCCTCCTGAACCCGTCGCGAGTAACTGAGGATTTCGCGCAACACCCGTCCCACATAATATCCCGACAATCCATGCTCTTCGGCAATCCGTGCCCAACGGTCATAGACTTCGCGTTCGCGTTTCGGATCGCGAACGGCGAGACCGGTGTGTTTGCCCTTGGTCGATCCAATCTGACGCGCCGAGGCAATGCGTTTGCTGATCAATGCCACAATCTGCTGGTCGATACTGTCGATCGCGTCACGGTCGGTTTGCAGTTTCTGTGTCATGGCCAGAGTCCTTTGCACAAAAAAACCCGCCGGGCGGTGAGCCGGGCGGGTGGTAACGTGAAACGGTGTGTTAACCTAGTCTGGTGGATTGACCCCCGCCCGGGGCTGCGTAAACAGCCCAAAATACTGGTAATAATAATAGTCGGCGGTGGCGGCGAATCGATTCATGATTTCTTCAATCCTCTTACTATAACAATATGCCATGAAAGCACGATCTGTCAATAGGGAAAGTTGTAAGGAACAGTCCGACAGCGTCTTATCTTTGACGCCGGTGGTTGAAAATCCGTGAAAACAGTTTCTGGAGAAATCGCAGGTCAGGTGCACCGCGCATCACAGGCATTCCCAATGTGGACTGGCGTTCCGACGCGGGACAGTTGATGTCACACACGGAAACACGGTGCCTCAGGAGCCCGGCGCACAAACCGGAGTGGAACATCGGTACGCGGAGGAATGCGCCGTGCTCCTGAGCTACAGTTGTACTGTCACGACAGACATACACGCGGTCACACTGCCGATGTACTCTTCTCCCGCATCCACAGCACTAAGCCGCCACTCAACAGCACGTCCACCTGGCGTTCGGAGAGATCGTGTCGTGCGGCAATGCGGTGATCTTTGCCGTCAATATTCAGCGTGATCGCTTGAGTTGACGGCAATGAACTGCGGAGATTCTCGAGTACGAGAGTATCTCCCTGGTCAATCACGTCGTAGTCGGATTCGAACTCGAATGTAAGAGGCAACACACCGAAATTGACCAGATTCTGCCAGTGGATACGGGCAAAGCTTTTCGCGATAACCACGCGCAACCCGAGATACCGCGGCGCCACCGCTGCATGCTCACGGCTGGAACCCTGTCCGTAATTGCGGCCACCAATAACGGCGTGCCCATCGTTGTCGCACACCGCCATCGCGCGATCATGGTACGTGTCGTCGAGAACGTCGAATGCAAACTTGGCAATTTCAGGGATGTTACTACGATAGGGAAGCACACGTGCGCCCGCCGGCATGATTTCATCTGTTGACACATTATCGCCGGTCTTCAGAATGACGGGTAGGGTCAACGTATCCGGCAAGGGCTGGAATTCGGGCATCGATGCGATGTTCGGTCCTTTGACCAATTCAACTGATCGTGCCTTTTCCATCGGCAGAGGACGGCCGAAGTCTTCAGCCGAGAGCAATCCGCCCTTGGGTTCGTTGATTGTGGGATGAACAAGCCCGAGGACGCGCGGATCAGTGATTTGGCCACTGAGTGCTGAAGCGGTTGCCGTTTCCGGGCTGGACAGCCACACCCGATCTTCCCGCGTTCCCGACCGTCCCGGGAAATTGCGTGGGACGGTGCGGATGCTGTTTTGCTTGGTCGCCGGTGCCTGTCCCATACCGATGCATCCATTGCATCCGGCTTGATGCACCCGCGCGCCGGCACCGACCAGTGTGTGCATTAAACCCGAGTCGATGAGTTGCAGCAGCGTTTGCCGCGATGAGGGATTGATATCGAAAGACACGTGCTCGGCAACACGCCGTCCTTCAACCATGCGCGCGGCAATGGCGAAGTCCCGATATCCCGGATTAGCGGATGACCCGATATACGCTTGGTAAATTGGTTCGCCCGCTACCTCGCGCACCGGTACGACATTCCCCGGACTGGATGGTTTGGCAATCAATGGCTCGAGGTTGGACAGATCCATTTCGTCTTCGAGATCGTAGGTGGCGCTGTTGTCGGGGAGCAACTCTACAAAGTCCTCGCCGCGCCCTTCGCTCTCCAGAAATTCGCAAGTCAGGGTGTCGGAGGGGAAGACCGTGGTGGTCGCGCCCAATTCGGCGCCCATGTTGGCGATCGTGTGACGGTCCCACACCGATAACGAATCGACACCGAGCCCGTAGTATTCAACAATGCGTCCGACACCGCCCGAAACCGTGTGCCGCCGCAGCATTTCCAGGATCACATCTTTCGCACTGACCCAGTCGGGAAGCTCTCCAGTGAGTCGAATGCCCCAGATCTGTGGCATCTTAATAAAAAACGGTTCACCAGCCATCGCTAAGGCAACTTCCAGTCCACCGGCACCCATTGCCAGCATGCCCAATGCGCCGGCGGCACAGGTATGACTATCCGAACCAAGCAATGTCCTGCCCGGCTTGCCAAACCGCTGCATGTGCACGGGATGACTCACCCCATTGCCGGGACGGCTGTACCAGACACCAAACCGTTTACAGGCGCTCTGTAAAAACAAATGATCATCGGCGTTCTTGTGATCTTCCTGGATTAGATTATGGTCGACGTACTGTGCCGACAATTCAGTCTTCACACGGTCAAGCTGCATCGCCTCCAGTGCCAGCATGACCAATGTTCCGGTGGCGTCCTGCGTGAGTGTCTGATCGATTTGCAAACCAATCTCTTGTCCGGGAATCATCTCACCACTGACGAGATGGGACGCAATCAGCTTTTGAGCGACGGTGTTTGGCATGTCGAACCTCCCGATTTCTTCGGATACGGATACGTTTAATCGAACACAAGGGCCAACTCTGATTACTGAGTCTTGAATTCCATTTGAGTTGAGCGAGTTCCTCAGATTCCGCGAGCATTCGCCCGATTCTCATCGTGTTAACTGACTTGGCCGTGAGTCGTGTCACTGTGGGGATTTACCCGGTAGTCGCGAGAAGAGGTGCCATTTGCACTCAGGGGGGCGTAGTTTAAGTGGTTCATCATGTTTGCCCCACCGCCTTCGACCTATGTTATTGAGTTGTTGAAGCGGCAGGGGTCGACGAGACGCACATACGCCAATGACGACAGTCCCACTGCCAAAACCCTGGTCAACGTCGATTGATGATGCGCTGTCCACACTGGAAGTGGATCGTGAGCAGGGATTGTCGACGGAGCGTGTCACAGAGTCGCGTGGCCGCTACGGCGACAACCGCCTGCAGGCAGCAAAACGCCGGTCAATGTGGGCCATCGTCATTGACCAGTTTAAGAGCCTCGTTATTCTCCTGCTCGCAGCGGCTGCGATTGTATCATTTCTGATCGGTCATTACGTCGAGGCCATTGCTGTTGTCGCCGCCATTCTGATTAACACGGTGATTGGATTCGTGACGGAACTCAAGGCCACGCGCTCGATGGACGCATTGCGGCAGTTGAGTAAACGGACAGCCTCCGTCATCCGCAACGGTGACTACCAGGAAATTGCTGCCAGTGATATTGTGATCGGCGACATTGTGGTTGTCAATGCGGGTGATCTGATCCCCTCCGACATCCGCTGGATCGAAGCCAACAAGCTACGTGTTAACGAATCAGCCCTCACCGGGGAGTCGGTTCCGGTCGACAAAAGCACCGATCCGGTGGACGAGGATGCCGAACTCGCCAATCGTACAAGCATGGGATTCCGGGGAACGGCGGTGACCGTTGGAACGGGACTGGGGATTACCGTCGCCGTGGGACGGCAATCCGAAATCGGCCAGATCCAGGAGATGGTGGAAGAAGCCGAGGAAGAAATTACGCCCCTCGAACAACGACTCAACCGTCTCGCCCGCCGCCTCATTTGGTTGACCATCGCATTGGCCGTTGTCGCTGGTGGTGTCGGTGTCCTGCGGGGCGAATCGATCGAATTGATGATCAAGATGGCGGTTGCTTTGGCCGTGGCCGCCATTCCTGAAGGCTTACCCATTGTGGCCACCGTGGCACTGGCGCGCGGCATGCTGCAAATGTCGCGTCGCAATGCGATCGTTAACCGGCTGGCATCAGTGGAAACATTGGGTGCTACAAGCGTCATCGGTTCCGACAAAACCGGAACGCTTACAGAGAACGAAATGACGGCCCGCCGGTACGTTCTTGCTCAACAGGACGTCACCGTGAAACCCGGCAATGGCGATGATTCTGTGCATCTGAAAACCAATGATCACGAGACGTCCGCCGACGAGGGAACTCCGCTGTACCATGCGATCCGAACCGGTGTGCTGTGTAACAATGCCTCTTTATCCGACGACGATGCAGGCGCGCCTCGCGGCATCGGCGATCCAATGGAAGTTGCCCTGTTGGCCATTGGGCGAAAGGTCGGCTTCGAGCGTGATAAGCTGCTCGAACAGATGCCCGAAGCGCGTGAGATTGCTTTTGATCAGGAGACGCGCATGATGGCCACGTTCAACGAGGAGAATGGGGCGTATCGCGTCTCGGTCAAAGGCTCACCCGAGGCTGTTTTCGATGCCTGCACGCAGGTTTATACCGATAAGGACGAACAACGCGATCTGTCAGAGGATGAATGCCAGCAATGGGAACAGCGTATCACGGAACTCGCTGATGAAGGGTTACGCGTACTCGCACTCGCAACGAAAACGGTCGAGGATGATAATGCGGAACCATACGAAAATCTCACATTGATTGGATGCGTCGGGCTGTTGGATCCGGCTCGCGACGATGTTCCCGATGCGATCGAGCGTTGCCACCAGGCCGGGATTCGCGTTGTCATGATGACCGGCGATCAACTGGGAACGGCACGGGCGATTGCGCACGACATTGGACTCATCGACGATGCGCGGGCCCCGGTCAAACTGGGATCCGAAATCAAGCCTGTCGACGAACTCACGGATGACGACCGCAACGAACTGTTGCAAGCCCATGTCTTCGCACGTGTGAGTCCACGGCAAAAGCTGACGCTCATCGACATTCATCAGAAGGCAGGGTCGGTCGTGGCGATGACCGGTGACGGCGTCAATGATGCACCCGCGCTGAAGGAAGCCGACATCGGCGTGGCCATGGGCCAGCGCGGAACCGAGGTCGCCAAGCAGGCCGCCGATATGGTGTTGCAGGACGACGCCTTTCCGACGATTGTCGCAGCGGTCCGTCAGGGACGCACTATCTTTGAGAATATTCGCAAGTTTGTGCTCTTTCTGTTATCCGGGAACATGGCGGAGATTGTGGCCGTCGCTGCGGCCGCCAGTCTCAACTGGCCGTTGCCGCTGCTGCCGCTGCAGATCCTGTTTTTGAATCTGGTGTTGGATGTGTTTCCGGCGCTGGCATTGGGTGTCGGTGAGGGAGATCCGCATATCATGGAGAAGCCCCCGCGGCCGTCGGACGAGTCTACATTGACACCCGCTCACTGGTCGGCGATTGTGATCTACGGCGTTATTATGACTCTCGCCATCCTCGGGGCTCTCTTGGCAGCTCTGCATTGGCTGAACTTTGGTCCGGAACATGCGGTCACGGTTAGTTTCCTGACATTGGCGTTCTCACGTCTGTGGCATGTGTTCAATATGCGTGATAACGCTTCTCATTGGCTGATGAATGAGATTACCCGTAATCGGTACGTCTGGGGTGCGGTCGTGTTGTGCGCGGGGCTGATTCTCGCCGCCGTGTATGTACCCGTGCTGGCGGAAGTGTTGACACTTCATCATCCCGGTCCGTCCGGATGGCTGCTGGCGCTGGGGGCCAGTCTGGTTCCGTTGATCGTGGGTCAACTCTTGAAAGCCGTCCGGGTGATCAGAGTGTAATGAAGGAGATGTGTTGTTAATGGCTCCGGATGAATCCGGCCGCAAAGAATTCATTACGCGCACCGTGATCGTCACCGCTGTGATTGCGGCGATGATCGTGTTCTTGTTTGTGATGCGCCACGTTGCCCAGATGCTGCTGGTTCTGTTTGCCGGTGTACTGCTGGCTGTGTTGTTGGACAACCTGGCCAATCGGTTGACGCACCTGAGTCACCTGCCACGTCCGATCACATTGAGCGTCGTCATCGTGCTTCTACTGTTGGTTGGCACGTTGTTCGGGTGGTTCATCGGTCCACGCATTGCCGACCAAATGTCGGGCCTTATTGAACGCATCCCCGAAGCACTGACCAATGTTCAGGACGAATTGCGCGCCACCGCGCTGGGCCGGCAGGTTCTTCGCATCCTGGCCGATCCGCAGGAGTTCTTACAACCGGGAAGCGAACTGTTCGGTCAGGTCACCGGCATATTCTCGACCGCACTGGGCGCACTCACCAGCGTGCTGATTACCTTCTTCATCGGGATCTATCTCGCCGCCAATCCGCACTCATACATGACCAACGCGGCCATGATTGTCCCCCCGGCCATGCGTGAGCGGGCGATGCAAGTATTGATCGCCGTCGGTCGGGCATTGCGCTGGTGGCTGGCGGGTCGTCTGGCATCGATGGTTATCGTAGGGATTCTGACAGCGATCGGATTCTGGATTGCCGGGATTCCGCTCGCGCTGACACTGGGGCTCATAGCAGCGGTTCTTAGCTTTGTGCCTCTGATCGGACCAACGCTGGCAGCCATTCCCATGATTCTGGTGGCATTGGCAGAGGACCCGACACTGGTGATCTGGGCACTCTTGGTGTATGGCATTGTCCAGTTGCTGGAAACATACGTCATTACGCCGGTTATCCAGAAAGAAGCGGTCTTCATTCCGCCGGCGTTGTTGTTATCGGTTGAGATTCTCATGGGCGTGCTCTTTGGGATTCCGGGAATCCTGCTGGCAACACCCCTCGCCGTTATCGGCATCGTTCTGGTGCAGATGCTCTATATCGAAGACGTGCTCGGCGATTCGATACGTGTCATGGGTGATCATGGCCCGAAAGACTGATTGGCTGTATATTCCGACGTGATGAGAACCAATAGGAGATGGGATGGAACGATGACCAACAGCCTCACGAATGATGAACGGAAGACGATCGACGCGTTCTGGCGCGCCGCCAATTACCTGTCGGTCGGCCAGATTTACCTCTATGACAATCCACTGCTCCGGGAACCATTGCAGGCCGAACACATCAAACCGCGTCTCCTCGGGCATTGGGGCACCACGCCGGGGTTGAACTTCCTCTATGCGCATCTGAATCGTCTGATCAAACAACACGATTTGAATATGATCTATATCACCGGACCCGGACACGGCGGTCCGGCCCTGGTAGCGTGCACGTACTTGGAAGGCACCTACAGCGAACTGTATCCGCATGTGCCGCAGGACGTCGACGGCATGAAGAAGCTGTTCACACAGTTCTCTTTTCCCGGTGGTGTGCCCAGTCATGCCGCACCCGAAACGCCCGGGTCGATCCATGAGGGTGGCGAACTCGGTTACGCGCTGGCGCATGCCTTCGGCGCCGCGTTTGACAATCCCGATCTGATTGTCGCCTGTGTGGTGGGCGATGGGGAAGCCGAAACCGGACCGTTGGCCGCCAGTTGGCACTCGAACAAGTTTCTCAATCCCGCTCATGACGGTGCGGTACTGCCGATTCTCCATCTCAATGGTTACAAAATCGCCGGGCCGACCGTGCTGGCACGCATTCCCGAGGATGATCTGAAGAGCTTGTTCATTGGATACGGATACGAGCCATACATTGTCGCCGGATCGGACCCGCAGGCAATGCACGAACTCATGGCCGGGACGTTGGACACGGTAACGGCACGGATCCATGAGATTCAGAGCAGCGCTCGTGCCGGTGAGAACATCGGTACGATCCGTTGGCCGATGATTATTATGCGGACACCGAAAGGGTGGACCTGCCCCAAGGAGATTGACGGTAAACGTGTCGAGGATTCCTGGCGCGCGCACCAAGTGCCGATTGCCAGGGCAAAGTCCGATAAAAAACAACTTAAGCTCCTCGAAGAATGGATGCGCAGCTATAGACCGGAGGAGTTGTTCGATGACACCGGTCGCCCGGTGTCCGTTGTGACTGACATGGCGCCACAAGGTGACCGTCGCATGGGCGCCAATCCGCACGCCAACGGCGGGCTGTTGTTGCATCCGCTGAAAATGCCGGACTTTCGCGACTATGCCGTCGAGGTATCCGCACCGGGACGGACTCGTGGCGAGGCCACCCGGGCCCTCGGTTCGTTCCTTCGTGATATCATGAAACGCAATGAAGGGGAACGCAATTTCCGGCTGTTTGGCCCGGATGAAACCGCATCAAACCGTCTCGGCAACGTCTTCGAAGTGACTGACCGCACGTGGATGGCGGAGCGCTTTCCCGGTGACGAACATCTGGCGCCTGATGGACGCGTGATGGAAATCCTCAGCGAACATATGTGCCAGGGGTGGCTCGAAGGATATCTGTTGACCGGGCGCCACGGATTGTTCAATTGCTACGAGGCCTTTATTCACATCGTCGACTCGATGTTCAACCAGCATGCCAAGTGGCTGAAAGTGGCGGCCGATGATATCGAGTGGCGGCGTCCGATTGCATCGCTCAATTACCTGTTGTCGTCGCATGTCTGGCGGCAGGATCACAACGGTTTCAGTCATCAGGATCCCGGTTTTATCGATCATGTGGTCAACAAAAAAGCCGACGTGATTCGTGTTTATCTTCCACCCGATGCGAATACACTGCTGTCTGTGGCTGACCATTGCCTGCGCAGCCGCAACTATGTCAATGTCATTGTCGCCGGCAAACAGCCCGAACCGCAGTGGCTGAACATGGATGCGGCGATCAAACACTGCACGGCGGGCATCGGATTGTGGGAGTGGGCGAGCAACGACGAGAACGCCGAACCCGATGTGGTGATGGCGTGTTGCGGTGGTGCGCCGACACTCGAAACGCTGGCGGCCGTCGATCTGCTACGCCAGCGGGTCCCGGAACTGAAGGTCCGTGTGGTCAATGTTGTCGATCTGATGCGTTTGCAGCCCGAGGAGGAGCATCCACACGGATTGTCTGATCGAGACTTCGATGCCTTATTCACGAAAGACAAACCAATCATCTTCGCCTATCACGGGTATCCGTGGCTGATTCATCGGCTGACCTACCGCCGCACCAACCACAAGAATCTCCATGTGCGTGGCTATAAGGAAGAGGGAACGACAACTACACCGTTTGATATGGTTGTTCTCAATGATCTCGATCGCTTCCACTTGGTGTCCGACGTGGCCGAGCGGGTGCCGCAATTACAGAACCAGGCGGCGCGGCTGAAGCAGTTTGTGCGCGACAAGCTGATCGACCATCATGCGTACGTGACGACCTACGGTGAGGACATGCCCGAGATCACCGGATGGGAATGGCCGCACGGGCGGTGATGTGCGTTGGTAAAGGTGGAGAAGTCATTTCTAACAGGGCGCTGAACAACGGACTGTGGCCCCGGAACCCCAACCGTGTCATCCCAAGTCCGCCTCAGGCGGACTCGGGATGACATTGAGGAGATTGCGCCGAATCGTGGATTTTTCCGCACCCTGCTAAAGTGGTTGAGTCAAGGGCAAATCCCCACACGACTCATTGCGTGGTTCCGTAAGTTATAACATGGCCGTGCTGAAACTCCTCAAAGACGCGATCTTCAAGTTCTTCGATGATGACGCGGTCACCCTTGCCGGATCGGTGGCGTTCTTTACCACTCTGTCATTGGCTCCGCTTCTGGTCATTCTGATTGGTGTGGTCGGATTCTTCGGTGACAAGATCCATACACATCTAATCGACGAGATCACAACCCTCGTTGGCCCGACCGCCGGTCGCACCATCGATATGATTGTGCAGCACGCGGCACAGAAGAAACTGACCGGCGGCATCACGGCGATTGTCGGCCTCGTGACATTGTTCTTCTCAGCGACTGGCGTGTTTGTTCAGTTGCAGAAATCGATGAATCGTATCTGGGGCGTGGAGCCAAAATCGGGGCGTGAAATTCGCGAGTTCTTCCGCAAACGGCTGGTCTCACTCGGGATGGTTTTCGGGATCGGTTTCCTGTTATTGGTATCATTGATGGTGAGCGCGGTGATGGCAGCCGTTGTGCCCGGCGAGGGCTGGATGTGGCACCTGCTCAATCACGGCGCCTCGCTGCTCATTTACTATTTGCTGTTCGGATTTATACTTCAATATCTGCCGGATGTTACAATTCGCTGGCGCGATGCTGCGATGGGCGCATTCTTCACGGCTCTGCTGTTTGATATTGGAAAAATTCTGATTGGACAGTATCTGGGGACCAGCAGTATCGGTTCTGCCTACGGTGCAGCCGGATCGTTGGTAATTCTGCTGTTGTGGACCTATTACTCGTCCTTGATCATCTTTTACGGGACAGAACTTGCCGTTTTGTACACGCAGCGCTTCGGCGGCCAGTACGCGCCGAACAATTTGGCCCAGTGGCGCGATCCGGCGAAGTGTGAGATCACCTGATACCGTCTTGAATTCCCTTCACCGTGCCATTACGCGCCGTCGCGTGACGGCGATCTCCACTACCGACAAGGCGTCGCCCGAGGGCGGGTGACGCCACACATGACCACCGTTTTGGCTTCAAACGGACAGTACTTCTGACAATCGCTCTATAACACCTGGCTTCAGCCAGGTGTTTGCGATGCGGTTGCCTAGAGCGATTGTCATAAGTATTTTCCGTTCGCGACGGCAATCCATTGGGCCGTCAGGGACCCTCGCTGTCATCCCCGTCCGCCGCGGCGGAGGGAGCCATTTTGAGCCCAGCCACGCGCGGAAAATGGATTCCTGCTTTCGCGGGAATGACAACACTTCTCAATTTAATCGGAAAGTTATTCTGACAATTGCTCTAACCGTTGTAACGGTTTTTTCTGTGCCCGCTAGGCCCGATCCGCATTATCCCGAAACATCATCACACTCTGCCGTTCACGATTCACAAACAACTGCGTCACATCGGGACGCGCGTAGTGTCCGGACGGATCGAAATTCTGCCGCTCTTCGTGGACGCGTCGATGATCAATCGTCGCAACCGCTAATTGTTCGTCACCGACAATCGGTTCAATCACCCAGGAACCGTCGGGTCCGGCGACACATGAGCCACCATCGACCAAAACATCTTCCGAGGCCGCAATCATGCTCTCATAATGGGGAATTGTCTCTGGAATGTCCGACTTTCGCATCAGTCCGGAGACCGATACGACAAACGACCGCCCTTCCAGCGCCATGAAGCGTGTGATATCGATCGTGTTGCGCCGCCCCCCCGGCCACACGGCGACATGCAGATCTTCACCTTGCGCATAGAGAGCCGTCCGCGCCAGCGGCATCCAGTTCTCCCAGCAGTTGAGTCCCCCGACCGTGAACCGGCCCAGAGAGTGAACGCACAAGCCATGTCCATCACCCGGCGACCACGCCAGCCGTTCTTCGTAGGTCGGCATCAGTTTGCGATGAACCGATTGAATCGATCCCGAGGAATCGACGAAGACCAGCGAACAGTAGAGGCTGTGCCCGCCGCGGTCGGCGGCACGTTCAATCGTGCCAACATACACGGCAAGACGGAGGCGTTTCGCGGCATCACAAATCGGCGCCAAATGTCCCGCTTCGATCTGAATGGCCTGATCCAGGTACGCCGCGTGGAACTCTTTTTGCACTCGGGAATTGAACCGGGCTCCGTCGGTGCGCTCGAGCCAGAAGGGATAGCCCGGAACCAGCGCTTCCCCAAAAACGACGATTTGGCAGTTCTGCTGGCTCGCTTGCTCGATGTAGTCAACGACCTTTGCGATTGTCTCGTCGCGGCTCAGCCACAACGGCGCGATCTGCGCCAAGCCGACGGTCAATATCTCACTGTCGTTGCTCATGGGTCTGTACTCAAGTGACTGGTGGAGCCGGAACGAACGGCAAATCGACTTTCGTCAGAAACTGTTTCCAGCGGGGGTCGTCGTACAGAGGTTCTAAAGCCGGATTCGTTGGCACGACGGAGATGCCGCCATCCCTGAGTTCGTACGATCGTTCCAACCACTCGAAGGCCTGATCCGGTTCATTGCGCTGAGCGTGGGCCATGGCGATTTGAACGCCCCATTGCGGGCCTTCCGCCTTTAATGTTGCCAATGCGCGGTCGGATTCATCGTGACGGCCAAGGTGATAACAAACGATGGCCTGTGTGCACGCCCGATACCCCGTCACTTTCTCCTCATGCGATTCCGTGAGGGCCACATCATGCTGTCCTTGGAGGCTCAGGATCGCGGCCCGAACACTGTGAGCCGTTGTTATATCCGGACTGAGTTCGAGCGCCTTCCCATACGCTTCCCAGGATTCGTTGTATCGTCGCGCTGCCAGGGCCACGCGACCATGGTACAAATGAGCAGAGGGATTCAGTGGGTCGAGCGTTGCGCCGTCGCGGGCCAGCCGGAGTGCTTCGTCGAAGTTCCCCATCGTTGCATTCCACACAGCGAGACCATTAAACATGCGTCCATCACTGGGGGCAAGTTCAAGCGCTCGTCGAAAGGACCGACCCGCCCTTTCCCAATCATAAGTATAGGCAAAGCTCATCCAGCCGATGGTGTTATGGACTTCGGGCAATGTCTCATCCAGCGACAAGGCGCGCTCAGCGGCTTCCTGGGCTACTGTCAGTCCATCCGTCGATTCGACAAACCCGTATCCCATCTGCGTTCCATAGGCAAGCGCCAATCCGGCCCACGCACGCGCATCGTTCGGGTCAAGCGCAATGGCTCGCCCATAAAGATCAATCGATCTTGCGACGGACTCTTTCGTTACCTGCGCAAGCAGTTGATTCGCTTGCAGCACCAGCTTGAGAACGTCGGGATTGGCGGCCGGTTTGGGCTTTGGTGTGGGACGGCCCAGTAACGTCACGTGCATCGCCTCCGATACCGCCGATGCGATCTCATCCTGTACGGCAAAGATGTCTTCAATCACACGATCATACGTCTCCGACCACAAGTGGAAACCGTCGGATGCCTTCACCAACTGTGTCGTAATCCGAACCCGACTGCCCGCCCTGCGAACACTGCCCTCCAACAGGTGCTTGACGCCCAGCTTCTGACCAATCCCGCGCAAGTCCTCGAGTTTGCCTTTGAACGCAAATGATGATGTCCGTCCGGTGACTTTCAGGCCGGGATTCTTCGCCAGTACATTGAGCAGTTCCTCAGTCAACCCATCGGAAAAGTACTCATTCTCCGGATCGTTGCTCATGTTGGCGAAGGGAAGAACCGCGATCGACGGTTTCTCATCGAGTGCCGCCTGCGATGATCCGTTGCCGCCAGGACGAATCCGTCGTAACTCTCCAGCCACTTCACCGCAATTTCCATATCGATCCTCCGGCATCTTCTCCAGGCATTTCATGACGATCGCCTGCAGTTGTTCCGGAATATCGACTTTCAACTTTGCAAACGGTATCGGCGGTTCATTCAAAATCGAGTATAGCAGGGCGGCTTCATGGTCGGCATCAAACGGCAGTCGTCCGGTGAGCATCTGATACATGACGACACCGAGTGAGTACACATCGGCTGTCGGTGTCGCCTCCTGTCCGCGCGCCAGTTCCGGTGCAGAGTAGGCAAGGGTGCCCACCGTCGACCCGGTCTGAGTCAAGCGCGCCGCCCCGCGTAAGCTGGCAATGCCGAAATCGAGAACACGGACCCGTCCGCCGTCATCGACCAGCACATTGCTCGGTTTCAGATCGCGGTGGATCACACCGTGCTCATGGGCATGATGCAGAGCATCGGCCATCTGCTGGGCCAAATCCGTCAACTCGTCGACCGTCCGCGCCCGCGCCGTGCAGTACTCGTTCAACGGTACACCGCGCACCCGCGCCATGATGATATAGGGACGGCCCTCGTGCTCTTCGAGGCCATGAATGGTCACGATATTCGGGTGGTCGAGCTGGGAAGCGGCTTTGGCCTCGCGGACCAGCCGCTGCTGCGCTTCGCCTTCATGCCAGAGGGCATCGGGCAGGAACTTCAGCGCCACCTTGCGCCCCAGCTTGCCATCTTCGGCCAGGTAAACCTCGCCCATCCCGCCGGCGCCGAGCTTGGCGGTGATACTGTAGTGGCTGACGGTCTGGCCGATCATCGTTTTGATTCCATCCTTGGTTAAGACCCAATCATTAAAGATACGGACAACTTGGAAATCCGACAATTTGCGATTGCATTAATTTCCAAGAGATGATTGACATTCCCACCTCTCTTACGGCATTCTTCGGCAGGGTCATGAGCACACAGACGGGAACGGATCCAATCGGGCGGCTGATTCCGGTTGTCCGCAAATACTGGGGGTTCGACACGCTGCGGCCGTTGCAGGCCGAGGCGATGACGGCTGTTCTGGAAGGACGGGATACGGTCGTCGTCCTGCCCACCGGCGGCGGCAAGTCATTGTGCTATCAGGTTCCGGCCGTGACACATCCCGGCGTGGCCATTGTGGTCTCACCGCTGTTATCTTTGATGAAAGACCAGACCGACGCGCTCCAGCAGTGCGGTATCGCGGCGGCCTGCCTGAGCAGCATGCAGACACCCCGGGAACAACAGGAGGTGATCCGCCAGCTCGATCAGGGCCAGCTCAAGCTGCTCTATGTCGCGCCCGAACGGCTGACCACAAGACGGTTTACCGACCTGCTCCATCGGCTCAAGCCATCGTTTTTCGCCATCGACGAGGCCCATTGCATCAGCTCGTGGGGACATGAATTCCGTCCCGACTACCGGCGACTCTCGATGTTGCGCAAAATGTTCCCCAAGACCAGCATTCACGCCTTCACCGCGACCGCTACCAAGCGGGTCCGTGCGGACATTGCCGAACATCTGGCATTGCGTAACCCGGAGTTCCATGTCGGGTCATTCGACCGCCCCAACCTGACCTACCGGGTGGAGCGCAAACGGAAGAAATGGGAACAGATCTGCTCGGTGATCGAGCAACACAAGGGTGAATCCGGGATCATCTACTGTATCAGTCGCAAGAATGTCGAAAATCTTGCGGCGTCGCTGCGCGAAGTCGGTTATAAGGCATTGCCGTACCACGCCGGGCTCGACGATTCGATTCGCAAGCGCAATCAGGAGGCGTTTCTGCGGGAGACGGTCGACATCATTGTGGCGACGGTCGCCTTTGGAATGGGTATCGACAAATCAAATGTGCGCTACGTGTTGCACGCCGCCGCGCCGAAATCGATCGAAAACTATCAGCAGGAGGCAGGACGGGCGGGACGCGATGGTTTGCCGGCGGATTGCGTACTGCTCTGGGGACCCGGTGATTTCGTTATGTGGCGCCGCATACTCGAGAGCATTCCCCCGGACGCCAAAGCCGCGGCGATGCAAAAGCTGTCGCAGATGTCGCGCTATTGCGAGTCGATGACCTGCCGGCATCAGGCCCTGGTGAAGTACTTTGGCCAATCGCTTGACAAGAAGAACTGCCGCGCATGCGATGTGTGCCTGAGTGCGCCGGAACCGGTCGAGGACTCGCAGATCATCGCCCAGAAGATCCTCTCGTGTGTGGTGCGCCTTGATGAGAAGTGCGATGCCGAGTATCTCGAACATGTACTAACTGGCTCACATGACGGTCCCACACTCGAAGCGGCCCACCAATCGCTGACCACGTTTGGCATTCTCGCCAAGCATGACCGCCGTAGCGTGCGTGACTGGATTGTGCAGCTTAAATCCGACGGGTACCTGCAAGCCAACGATGGGGACAGCGCATTGAGTGTCACCCCGGCCGGATGGCTCGTCTTGCGCGGCAAGGATGATCCAGAACTTGTGAATCCCCGTCGCGCGGCCAGCCGGTTGACTATCGCTCATCCAGCGGTCGAATCTGGTGTGGAAGAGCAGTTGTTCGAGGAGCTGCGCAAACTTAGAAAATCCGTTGCCGATAACCGCGATGTGCCGGCATTTGTTATCTTCAGCGACGCCGCTCTGCTCGACATGGCGCGGAAACGTCCGGCAACACTGGACCGATTTCTGCAAGTCAATGGTGTGGGGGAGAAGAAATGCTCCGACTTTGGTCCAATGTTTATTCAGTGTATTGCCGATTGGTGCCGGGAACATGATATCCCGACCGATAGTGGACTGTCAGGTGAAACGGGTGTACCTGACGGTGTTCACATTCCGCCCAAACCCACCATCAGCGGTGCTGCATTGGAAGCGCACAAATTGTTCGACCGTGGTATGTCACTCGACGAAGTGGCGTCAATCGTGAAGCGCGCCAAATCGACAGTGGTGCGTTATCTTGAAGAGTATTTGAGAAAGTATGATAAGGAATCACCCGAACCGTGGGTAAACGCAGAATTGCACGCGAAGATTCTCGAATCGGCCCAGCGTGTTGGAGGATATCGTCTGCGTCCATTGTTCGATGACCTTGATGGCGCAGCCGACTACGATCAGATTCGCATTTCACTGGCGTGCTTAAAGGACGACTCAACGGATACGGATTAGCGGTTCCTGTGGTGACACGAGCCGTAAGGCGTGTGACCCGTACATCACTTCACCACCCCAACACATACGCAAAGATCAACGGCGCGACAATCGACGCATCGGATTCGATGAGGAACTTCGGCGTGTCGATACCGAGCTTTTCCCACGTAATCTTCTCGTTGGGAATCGCACCCGAGTAAGAACCATAACTGGTTGTTGAATCACTGATCTGGCAGAAGTACGCCCACAACGGCGTGTCTTTCCGTTTCACATCCTGACGCAACATTGGCACGACACAGATCGGGAAATCACCGGCAATACCACCGCCGATCTGAAAGAAACCGATCGGGGATTTCGCCGACGTGTCTGTATACCAGTTCGCCAGTGCGATCATGTACTCGACGCCGCTGCGCACCGTACTCACATTCTTGATATCCCCCATCAGACAGTGGGCGGCAAACATATTACCCATTGTTGAGTCTTCCCAGCCGGGAACAAAAACCGGAACCTGTTTCTCCATTGTTGCCAGCACCCAACTGTCCTTGGGATCGATTTGGAATTGTTTTCGCAGATCCTCGTGCGTGAGTGTTTTCCACAGGAATTCGTGCGGGAAGTACCGCTCGCCGTTCTGGTCGGCCGCCGACCATTCGCGATACGTCGCCCCTTCAATCCGTCGCATCGCCTCTTCTTCCGGGATGCAGGTGTCGGTGACCCGGTTGAGTTGACGGTCGAGCAGCGCCTGTTCATCTTCGGGCCGCATGTCGCGCCAGTCGGGGACACGGACATAGTAGTCATGTGCGACCAGGTTGTAAGCATCCTCTTCCAGATTGGCTCCGGTGCAGACGATGGCGTGGACTTTGTCCTGACGGATCATCTCGGCAAGTGAGATCCCCAGTTCGGCTGTACTCATCGCTCCGGCCAGCGTGACCATCATCTTGCCGCCCTGATCCAGCAACGACTTCCAGCCCTCGGCCGCTTCGAGGAGTGTTGCCGCGTTGAAATGACGATAATGATGTTTGATGAACTGTGAAATCGGTGCGTTTGCCATAGCATCCCCTCTGATCTGTGTAATTGCAGAAAATACATGAATCAGCCAGATGGGGCAACCGGGCTGTCCGGCATCGCCGTCATCGAATCCAGCCAAGCCAACGTATACCCTTCACGATGGAATGGCTCACGCACACAACCACTGGCTTTTTCGTCGGGCAAGCGATGCTTGCACCCGAGGAGCGTCCCAAACGCGCCGGGTGGTGGTGGATTGTTGCATCCGTCAGCCCCGATTGGCTGGAGGTCATCACCACCCAATTCGGTGATATTCATCGCGGAGTCACGCATTCACTCTACGCCTGGCCGATTCTGGCACTCGCGTGGGCCGCGGCAGCGCACCGCGGAGGTGGGGAGAAGGTGGCCTCCTTTCAGCGGCTGTCCCTCGTCTTTTCTGCGATCCTTGGTTCTCATCTGCTGCTCGACATCATGATGTCCTACCGTCTCTACTTCGCATGGCCGTTCACCGATGCCAGGTGGTCGTTTGATATTATGCCGTTCTATGATCTCTACATCTTTGTGGGTTGGTTACTGCTGCTGGTGATCCATCGGTGGCGGCAGTGGCCGTCGATGAAGACCGCGAAGATCGGGTTGCTGATCATTCTGGTGATGTTTACCGTGCGTGCCACGGGAAAGCTTCGTACGGAACTGCTGGCGGCGAACATGATCGACCATCAGACCGAACAGATCGAAACGCGTTCCACTTACTATCAGCCGTGGATTTGGTTCGTGCGCTCCACGCGAACATTCCCTCATTGGACACCAATCAACATTATCAACGGTGAGTCGGTGGCCCGCGATCAGATCATTGACCGCTGGTTTCCGCCGATCAACTGGCGGGCGTTCTTCCGTCGCTAAGGTCGCTGGTTAAGGTTTGCAAGGACTTCACGAGTGTGCAAATTGTCAGATGGTTGCGGACCGAATGGTCGCCCCGAGTTCAAATTCGGTAACATATTCTTGCCCTTGAAAGTCCAATTCAACCAACGTATTCAAGACATCTACAGTCATGTATCCTCAAAAATGATCGAGATTCCACTTGACTGAGGACCTCTTGGGTCAGTTATTTAAATCAAAGGTGAGCAGTTTAGATGAATCGGGAAGAGACATCCTGACGTTCAAATTTGACGATCGCTTTAGTGGCAAAGTCACTCAACCCTACGTGTCAAATAGATGCCAAGCATCGCTGGAATCATAATATACACTTCAGCTCGTGTACATTCATGCCGAGGAGAATGATCATGATGACCCCCCCC
>CAYTTY010000051.1:0-21938 GCA_964440935.1 uncultured Ignavibacteria bacterium
ACTGAATATCAGAGGTTTAAAGGGCTTCGCCTAGCTTTTTCGTGAAATTTCCGGGTTAGGGCGGTCGCTCGCAGTGGTGCGTTATGGCGGCTGTCAGAATAACTGTCCGATTCCAAAGTGCCGTCACGCGCCCTCGCGTGACGGCTATCTCTCATACCGGCAAGGCGTCACCCGAGGGCGGGTGACATCACATACGACCATCTTGTTGGATTCAAGCGGAAAATGCTTCTGACAATCGCTATAACGCAGATCCTCGAAAAGTGTCCGCCTATCACGTTCTCTTAATGACGAGAGAAGGAGTAACGGTCCATGCGAATCGATGTCCGCAAAATCAGCGGGGTCGCCATTGTCACTCCGTGGGGGAGGCTGATGGGTGGACCCGACACCAACGAGCTGGATGAACGGCTCTATGCGCTTCTCGGACGAGAAGAGAAACGGATTGTTCTGGATCTGTCGCACACGCGCTGGGTGAACTCTGCTGGAATCTCGGTACTCATCCATCATTGGAAGATGTGCCGTGAGGTCGGCGCGGATCTTCGCTTGGCGAACCTGACCGCGAAGGCCCACCATGTGCTCGCTATCTCGAAGCTAGTCACCGTGTTCGAGGAATTCGATACGGTCGAACAGGCGGTCGCGAGCTTTTCCGGAGGAGCCGGTGTTCAAGGGAATCGCAACGTCGCTTAGCAGGTATCCAAACGTTCAATACTCGTCTCCGGGGGCGCGATTTGGGTCGCGCCCCTTTCTCCACCATCCAAGTGCCCCCGATCCATGCACGCACATGCCGATACGTTTTCTCTTGGTAATCAACATCTTAGAGCGATTGTCAGAATTATCTTCCGATTGACTGGGCGAAGTAGTACGGGCGCCTCGCCCGTGCCGCATGGCCGGGACGGCCATGCTACGGTTACGTGAATCGGGAAGTTCTTCTGACAATGGCTATAACGCTGACTTTCGCGCGGATCGCGAAAATCTGCACGTCTCCTGAAAAATGTTTGCAACATGTCATGTGATATCATCGTAATATCATTCGGATATCACAGGAGGAGACCGATGGAATCTGAGAAAACTGCTCAACCCGAGATCGATTACCAGGAAATGTTGCGCTCGGGCGCTAACGGCATCGGGGTGTTAACTGGCTTGATCTTACTGTCCCTGGTCATGGTGGGATTGGCGATCATTGCCCCCCTGGTTGTGAAGGTGATTGCCATTATCTTGGGTCTGGTGTTCCTGTTTTTGATGTTTGGATGCTTCATGGTTGCGCCCAACGAGGCGCGGGTGATGCAGTTGTTTGGCAAGTACGTCGGATCCAGCCGGACCGAGGGACTACGCTGGGCGAATCCCTTCTATATGAAGAAGAAAGTCTCGCTACGGGTACGAAACTTCGAAACCGGCAAGATGAAGGTCAATGATATCGACGGTAACCCGGTCGAGATCGCATCCATTGTTGTCTGGAAGGTGGTCGATTCGGCCGAGGCGAGCTTTAATGTCGACGATTACGAGAAGTTCGTGGCGATCCAGAGCGAAGCGGCGGTTCGGAATCTGGCGACGCAGTATCCGTATGATGCTCATGATGAAGATATCATCTCGCTGCGTGGTCACACGGCAAAAGTCGCCGGGCAGTTGCGCGATGAGATCCAGGAACGTCTCGCCAAGGCCGGTGTCGATGTGATTGAGGCCAGAATCAGTCACTTGGCATACGCTCCGGAAATTGCCGAAGTCATGCTGCGCCGTCAGCAGGCGAGCGCGATTGTTGCCGCGCGCCAGCGTATCGTCGATGGTGCGGTTGGGATGGTCGAGATGGCGCTCAAACAGTTGGCGCGTGATCACATAGTGGAACTGGACGAAGAACGCAAGGCCCAGATGGTTTCGAATCTGTTGGTGGTGCTGTGTGGCGAGAGTCACGCGCAGCCGGTGATCAATACCGGGACCTTGTATCAATAGCTGTCAAAAGGGGGGCGCCGCTTTGGTCGGCGGCGCTATTGGAGACACGGATCTCACCGGGCGCGCGCTACCTTGGTCGGTTTGCCGCCCGGTGACACCGTGTTGAGAGTGCAGCCGTGGCACAACGGAAACCATTTCTATTGCGAGTTGACCCGAAGGTCTTAGACGCGGTCCAAAAGTGGGCGAACGACGATCTGCGCAGCCTGAACGGGCAAATCGAATTCCTACTGAGACGTGCATTAAGGGAAGCCGGACGGGAGAAGAGGAAAGAATGATTGGGGCTCAAGGTGGCCAAGAATATAAATAACACCCCGGTGTAGCTCGCGATTGGCGCTGGTATGGGGGTGGCGCTAGGGACGGCGCTCGACAATCTCGCGATCGGAATCGCTCTCGGTTTGGGACTCGGCATTGCGATCGGTGTTGTGCTTGACCGTAAAGAGGCGAATCGTCGCCAGCAGAATGAGGAATGGGGAAACGGGGCAGCCTAACAGGTGCGTTTGGATAGCTGCGATCAGAGATCGCGATCACCCGGAGATCAGAATGTGTTGGCAGCCTTCGCGACTATTCCTTCACAACACCGTCTCCATCAGGAACTACCGTCGAGTCGAGTGTCTCCTCGGTAAGATTGGGCGTCGATGAGGTGGTGATGAACGTATTGCCAACGCTGCTCATGATCAGAGGTTTCTCCACAATCAGATCAGATCCCGGTTCATTATACAGTCCTTCGCGGAAATACAAGACACTGCCGTTCGAACTGAACGGGATTGCATTGGACAGGGTGGGAAATGGGGTGACACAGGCACCGGTGGGGACACCTCCATAGCCCGACCGGAGGAAGACGATATCGCCCCCGACACAATCCTCCGTGGTCAGCGTGGGTTGGGGGCAGGCACCGCGCGCACGACGCTTCGCTTCGATCTCTTCGTAGCTAATACAGGGTTCGAAGGTATAACTGACGGCGTCGAGTTCACTCTTGCTATAGGTTAACACCGGATCAGTGATATTCGCCCACTCGTCGTAGTCGACCCAGATCATCGAGCCCGAGGATTCGCTGCACCAGCCATCATCGAGATAGACGCTGTCGAGGCTGTATGAAGCCGTCCCCGAGATTGTCCCGTCACAATCCCAGTCAACCGACACCATACCAGTTCCAAACCACTCCATCAGATCGGTTTCGTATAATGAGCACAACCGACCTTCCGAGTAGTCCATTTCTTTGAACAGATTGGCCGATTCCGGTGCGAGTCCGAGACAGAGGAGATTCGACCGCACACCGTCGAGCTGAAAGTTGTAACTCATGATGCTCGGCATCACGATCGGACCCGGACCAACGACGCCGCAGTCCATTGCACCGCAGTGCCCCAATCCCAGATTGTGTCCAAACTCGTGTGCCAGGGTGGATGCACGGTCAAATGGTGTACCGATTTGGCCAATGAATGCACCCAGAGTGACAACAAGATCATCGCCGAACTCCGCCAACCCGGAGCTGCCCGTGGTATCGTCATTGAGTTGATACTGATGGCCGAAGATGCAGTAGTGCCAACCGCCGCCGGAGTTGTCGAAGTAAGTCAACTTCATCAAATAGAAACTATTGGGGTCGAAGCTCACCCCGAAGATCGTGCTTTTGTCAATCGGATTCTGAGGAATCACCTGCACATGGGGGATTTCGTCGTCGATCACGATATTCAGATTATGTCCTTTACAGGCAAACATTTGTTCCACCGCGTCGACTTCTGCCTGAGACGGCCGATGCGAATGCAGAATGTTGTTGTTTTGATCACGGAGAACCATGTAGTCAATTTCGATGTTCATGTTCAGGGCCGACACGGTGTCGGCCAGCGGAATCAGCATCACCGTGCAGACGATGGCAGTGAGTACGATGTAAGTCTTGCAATGCGGCATGCAATGGCCTTTCCGGTATCAGGAATAAGGAAGCTGGTTAAGGCCAATATACGGGACGGAATGTGTCCGTCAATGGTCATTCTGCCGCAATCTCAGTGAAAGAAAAGGGACGCTCGCTAAGACGCGCCCCTTTATTAGTTCCCATAGAACCGGCATCCCTATTGCCCGCCCTCCGGCGTTGAGGTCTCAATCTCTATTTCGGGAGAGACGTTCTTCACGTAGGTATCCATCCATTCGGTCATTTCCCAGAGCATGTGCATAATCGATTCGCGGGCTCGATACCCATGACTCTCGTGGGGGAGCATGACGAGGCGCGCTGTAGCCCCGTGCCCTTTCAGGGCACCGTAGAAGCGTTCGCTTTGAATGGGGAAGGTCCCCGAGTTGTTGTCTTCTTCACCGTGAATGAGCAGGATCGGTTCGTTCACCTTGTCAGCGTGCATAAACGGTGACATCGCGAAGTACACTTCAGGTGCTTCCCAAAATGTTCGTTCTTCGGACTGGAAACCGAATGGTGTCAGTGTGCGATTGTAAGCGCCACTGCGCGCGATTCCCGCCGCGAACAAATCGGAGTGCGCGAGTAGATTGGCGGTCATGAACGCACCATACGAGTGTCCGCCAATGGCAATGCGATCGCTTTCGGCGACGCCGCGTCGCACGACTTCATCGATAGCAGCTTGGGCACTGGCGACCAATTGCTCCACGTACGTGTCGTTTGGTTCCTCGTCACCCTCACCGATAATCGGCATCGCGGGATCGTCGAGAACAGCATAGCCATGCACAAGCCACAAAAGCGGTGAATGCCGACTGACACGAACGAACCGATACGGCGAATCGGTCACCTGTCCGGCCGCATCAGCATCCTTGAATTCCTGCGGATAGGCCCACATCAGCATCGGCAAAGGACCGTCATTGACCGGATCGTAGCCGCTGGGCAGATACAAAGTGCCGGTGAGATTGACACTGTCGGCACGCATATAGCGGATCAGCTCTTTTTGGACATCCTTCAGTTGAGGCGTAGGATGTTCGAATCCCGTCAACTGATCGATGACGTCTTTCTTGATATTGCGCAGATAGTAGTTCGGTGGTTCGTCAACACTCTCGCGACGCGTCAACAGAAGCTGGCCGGCATCATCCATCAAATGAACCGGCCGCTCGTAGTACGGAGCTTCCGAACGGAACAAGCGTTCTTTCGATTTATCGCGAACGTTGAATCGATCCAGGAAGGGACGGTCACCTTCGTCACTGGCGCCATCGCCGACGAGGAATATCGAATTATCATCATTCGCGGTCATCATCACCCATGTGCCTCGGTCCGTGCGTTCCATCATCGGATTGCCGGGATCGTTGTACCGGTCCTCGAAGGAGTAGTCCATCAATAAAGCCTGATCCTTGCCCGGATTTCCCGGTGCGATCCGCCATACCTTCACGGCGCGGGTATTCCACCACCATGATGTCACCAGCGCCAGATCATCGTTGGCCCAGTTGGTGCTGGAGTAGCGCAGGCCCAACGTCAGCAGCTCAGTAGGTTGATCGTCGAATGGGGCCTTTAACGTATAGAGGCGGTCGCGCTCATCAGCCTCAGCGCCGGCATCACCGCCGTCGAGCGCCTCAACCCAATACAGCGTGGCATCTTCATCAGGACGCCAGCCGATGTTGCGCCGACCGGTACGGACCGATCCGAATGCGATCGGCACGTTGTCGGCCAGAGGCAAATCGGCGATCTCCGTGACCAGGTTGCCTTTCATGTCGTACACCTCGGTCAAAGTCGGAAAGCGATAGACAGGCACGGTGTACGAGAACGGCCGGTGGACTCGTTCGACCAGGAGGTACTTCCCATCCGGCGATGGTTCCGCCCGACGGATCAAACCGTCGATGGGGAAGGGGACATGTGTCGCATCGAGACTGGCTTTCACCAGATTGCTGGTGACATAGTACTCGAACAGTTCTTCATCATGAGGATTTTTCAACAGGTCCTGATACGTGCGGGCAGGGGCTTTGCCGCCGGTGTTTTCCTGTACTGCCGGTCCGATGGGAACCGTCTGTTCGGGTGGTGCCTCGCCGCGTCCGGGGGGGACGACAACGGCAATGAGGTGTTTGCTGTCGGAAATCCATTCGTACGGTTGGGCGTAGGTCTCGTTCAGCGGAAGATCAAGGAACTTTCTTCCCTGTCTTAAGTCACGCGGTGTCGCCCACAATTCAATGGCATCGTCTTGCGTGATGGTGAATGCTACCCACTTTCCATCCGGTGACCAGGACACATTGCTGATTTTCGCATCGGCGGGGATTCCCTTCACGCGCCGCGGTATCTTGTCGGACATGTCGACGATGTCAATGGCGTTGTAGTACCAGCCGCGACTGGGGCCATTGGTTCTCGGGTTTATGCGCAGGCCGCCGATCCGCAATTCGGGTTGTGCCAGCTCCTCAATGGAGGGCAGGCTGGGGCGATGCAGAAACAGCATAAATTCCGCGTTGGGACCCAGCATTACGTTTGGTGTTGGGGGAGCATCGGCCAAAGCGGCGATGTCCGGCGGGGGCATCTGGTAGGGGAGTGCATCCGACACCTCATCCTGTGCCGGGCTGATTCCGGCTACCACAAGTGTAAAAGTCGCTGCCAGAAGCACTGTCCGGGCGATGGCGATGTTGCGGAGAACGGATCTCATGGTGTGTCTCCTCTCACTATTAAAATCTTCATACACGACGGAGGTATCTCATCCATCGCATGCCAAGAAACACAAGGAATGGAGACGATGCCACGGCAAATACGAGAGGCGGGCACTCGGCCCGCCCACGTGAATTTCGAATCGGGGTGATAAGAGACCAGGATCAGTATGAGCGGTCGCGATCCTGACGGAATTCGTCGATAAGACGCGGTGAGAGGCCCAGTACCCGCATCTCGATAATGTCCCGAGCGTTGAGATTGTTGAAGTCGAGTTCTTCCAGATCTTCCACAAAGTCCGCATCCACGCCATTGCTGCGCAATGCAATCATGTCGTCGACAGAAAACTTGCGGTCGAGCCGACCGAATTCTTCAAGGTAATCCTCCGACACACCATTGGCTCGGAGGGCGATGATCTCGCCAATGTCCACGGATCGACCAAAATCGTAGACTTGGATCGCAGCGACGAGATCGGCGTCCACGCCATTGCTGCGTAAAGCGATAACGTTGCGTGGCGACAGAGCGGACAGATCGACGGCCTCTAATTCGTCAAGATAGTTGATGGTCACGCCATTGTCCCGTAGTGTGATCAGATCGCCGACGGTTATGGATGAGCCCCAGCGCGAGAGGACCGTGCCGGCGAATGCGGGATCAACACCATTTGTCCGTAAGCCGACTACATCCCGGATGCTCAGTTTGTCCGAACCGAGTCCAATCTCCGCAAGCTCTTCCAGATAGTCTTCATCGACGCCGTTGGCCCGCAACGCGAGGACGGCATCGAGTGAAACGTTCTCGTCGCTATACGCCTGAATCGCGGCAATCAACTTTGGATCGACTCCGTTCGACCGCAGAGCGATTAGGTCCGGGAGGGCAAGGTTGAGTACACCAACGTCGCGCAACGCCTCTACATAGTCGGGGCTGACACGGTGGTCGCGCAGCTTGGCGATGTCGTGGAGAGACAGTGACGGCAGATCCAGACCACGCATGGCGAGGACATCGTCTCCGGAAATCCCCTTCCGACGCAGCCGAAGAATGTGATCGACTGACAGGTCGTCGTCGGATTGAAGTGAGTATCCCTCAACGTCGTCCCCGTCGACGCCGTTACGACGCAGGCGAATCACATCCTCAACCGTCAGGTACTGTAAACCGGCGTTATTCAACTCCTTGACGTAATCGCCATCGACACCGTTCCGTTTAAGCGCGACGAGATTATCGATGGTAACGTTTTCCAATCCGGCTTGTCTGATTTCACGGACATAATCACCGGTGATACCCATCGACAGCAACCGGAGCAATTCGCGCTGAGTCACCTTTTCGGTTTCACCGTGGCGATACTGGATGTTGTAAGCAATGTCCGCGTCCTGTTTCGAACCGAAGAGATCGTCGAAGCAGTTGCTGAAGTAATTGGTGAATTGTGCGGTGACGTTGTTGTCGTTGACACAATCCGACTCCATGTGGACATCGTCGTCCCATTCGCGGCAATCGCTTCCGCACCATTCGCAAGCGTCCGGCGCGGGTGTGTAGGTTACCACGTTGGCCGGACGGAGGGTGACCGCTCGCGGGGCTTTGGGTTCACTCTCGCAGCCAACGATGGCCAGGTTGCAAGAGTAGGCGACGTCATCGCATCCTACGGCCCTTGCCGAGACGGTTGTCTGGGAATGTCCATAACGTGGCGGCATCTCGGTCACGACGGGAGCCACGCCGCGCAGGATTGACTCGACAGGGTCGAACACGGCTACCACCGGCGGAACCTTGGTCATCTGGACTGCCAGCACTGCCAGAACGGCTGCAGTGGTGAAGAAGGCCAAACGCGATGTTCGCGGTGAGACGTTGCGCCGGCGATTCAGCAACGTCTCAATACGCCGGGTGAATTGGGACTTGGTCTTCAGCACGCTTGGGGCCGGTGCGTATCGGCGCGACCACGGGGTGAGGGAGACAAGCTTGGTCAGGCATGTCGCATATGCACGAGTGCGGCCGGTCTGTGCAATCACCCAATCGTCGCAGGCGATCTCACGTTCCAAACAAAGTTCTCTCCCGATGATGCGCACGGCGGGATGGAAAAAGAAGACTGCTGCAATGATCCGCTGAATCAGATTGGTCCAGTCGTCCCAACGGCAGATGTGCGCGTATTCGTGCAATGCTATGTTCTCAAGATCACTCTCACTGAGTGATTCGATCAACTCGGCGGGGAAGAGGATCACGGGACGGACAAGTCCCAACACCGTGGGAACTGATAGTCCTTCGGCTTGGCGGATTGCGACCCGTCGGGGCCAGCGCAACGTCGGCAATGATGCGAACAGCCGGTCCTCGAGATCGGTCGGTAGTGCAGTAGATCGGCGCTTCAACGCGAGCAAACGCTGATACCCCCAACTCAAGCGCAGCAGCAGCAATCCGGCAAAGGCCAGGGCTACTGCCAAAACCACTCCGGCGATACTCCCAACGCTGATTCGATATGGTGACCAGCGGAGTCCGGAAATCGCGCCTTTCGCCCAATCGACCGCCCCGGCCAGCGTGGCTCTCGCATCGTCAAGAAGGCTCGTTTCAGTTTCAGTCTCGGTGGCAGACGCATTACCGGAAACCGATGCCAGCGTGACCGTTGCCGGTGGCGCGTTGCGCCGATTAGTGACCCGCTCCACATTGCGCTCGCGCTTGTCCTCGACAATACGATTGACTTCTCTCTCGACGGTGCGGTTAACAATGGGACGATCCACAACTGTGCGAGTTGCTCTTTCGACAGGAGGGATTTCGGTAAGGACGTATCGTTCTGTGTCGGGCGCACGGACATCTTCCCGCTCGATTGTGGGAGCGGGCTGTTTGGAAAACCATTGTGGCTTAGGGGGCTTCACCGACCCGTTAAACAATCCCATGACCGGAAGAGCCACCACCACAGCGAGTGTGATCCACCAGATGCCGTGACGCGTGGCGGCATTCAGGCGCCGGATTCGTTTCACGATCAAAAAGACAGCCAGAGTAAGCAACAGGCCGATCAGAGTGGCGTTGATCAGTGATTCCAAAACCGCAGTTGCGAATCCACTGAGTTCAGAGAGAATGTCGGACATAAATCCCGCCTATTCGCTTTCGTCGATGAGCTTTTTGAGGCGTTCGACTTCATTAGCGTCGAGCTTCTCGTTTTCGAGCAGGTTCACCACCAGCAATTCTGGCGAGTTCTCGAAGAAGCGGCTCATCACATACCTCAGGGCAGTGCGTCGGGCTTTAGTCCGGTCGACAATCGGACGGTAGACAAAGGCGCGCCCATCTTTCTCGTGGGCGAGATAGCCCTTCTTCTCCAAAATGCGTAGTGTGGTCAAAACAGTGTTGTAAGCCAGCGCCTTCGATTTGGATAGGCTTTCGACGACCTCACCCACCGTCGCCCGGCCTTTCTCCCACAGGATATCCATGAGACGCAGCTCGGCTTCAGTGAGTGTCGGGGACTTTGATCGTGCCATTTCGGGTTTCCTCCACGTTGAGTCTTAAGCAATTAGGGGTATGGCAGGATCCCTGTCAACTATAATATTAGTTGTCGTCCGGGGTTTCGCCATTCCGTCTAAGTCCTTAAGAATAAAGCGACTTGCCTGTATACAAGACGCTTCATGGAATTTTCTACGAATTGTTTAGGTGGAGGTTGCGGATAAAGGAGCGGCGAGCTAACGATTCGGCTTAGCTCGTCCAAATGGGCTCGGGGCCGCATATTTGGCGGTGCGCCTATTCTTCTTTATCCTCGCATTTGCCGACTGTAATCACGCCCTTGGTAAACTCAGGACGGGTCGCCTGGATGTTTTGCTGACCATGGACAAACGTCAGGTGATGGTTTGGGCAAACGCAGGTGGTGTCAATAATGATTTCGCCGGGCTTGGAGCCAACGTCAAGAGTGAGGTGAATCGACGCTTCCGTTGAATCCGTTCCCGGCACGAGGTCTTTGCCGGTGAATCGCAGGCGCGACAGGAGCATACCAAATGGCACCATTTTGATCTCGTGGGGACCGGACTCAGTTGATTTGAGCGTACCATAACCTGCACCACTCGGGGGGCATTCGCAGTCCTTGGCCAGATAGAGATGATTGAAGATGTTATCAGCGAGCGCCTGGCCGCGTTCGGTCGGAAGCCGCCCGCCCCAACCCATCTCGACCGATTTCACCGATGCCAACCCCTCACCCGCGCGAACTTCGATCGGTAGCACCAGATGGCGAACCTGCACGTCGTTGGTGATGTAGATGCCGATGGTCACGCTATCCTGATTGACGCAGGCATCACGCGATTCGACTGTAATTGTATTTTCAGCAAGAGCCGGACTTGCGATTAGGGTAGCGAGGACACAAGCAGTCAGACAGTGACGAATACGCATTCGAGAACTCCTTCAGTGGTTTATCCCGTTATCCCGCCTAACGGAAGCCGTTTCAGCGAAATAACATGCATCATGAACGGCATTTTTGCAAGGGCTCAGACACTGATCACCCGTGCCGGAGATCCCTGTCCGGCACGGGCGACTGAGAATATCGTGCTGTTGCGGGGAAGGTTACCGGGGGACAGCGGCCGTGAGTTCGTGATGATCTTCGAGGACACGCTCGAACAGCTCACTGAGATCTCCCGACAGACGCACCATGACAAGTTCGCTTGGCTCGAGCACCGTGATGTGAATATCACGGATCGCATCATCCTCCTCACGGTAGAGCAGCCATACCCGCTCGTCCTTTTCACGGGTCTTGACGACGATCTCCCAATCGTCATCGAGCAGATTTTCGAGCCGCTCGGGCATTTCCGCCATTTGGAGATCGTTGAGGTGCCGCACTTTGTAGACCGCCACGTCGATGCGGCGAATGCCCGACAGGTATTCCCGTGCTTCGCGCGTGTCCTCGGCGAAACCCATTGCCAGTTTTGCAGCGCTGACCGGCACCGGGCCGAGGGACAGTGAGACATCCCGCTTAAACTCGGCCTCCGGGAATTGCCAGGAGAAGTCTTCACACAGCGACTCCAACTCGGTCGCACGGAAGCAACCGCCAAACAGCAGCGGGACTAAAAGCAGCAGGACTGCGTATCGAAGTGACCGGTTCATCATCCACCTCTCAGACGAGAGTCTGTCGGCTATCGTTTCGACGAATTTCTGTCCTGGCGCGCGTCGCGCACGCTGTCAAGGTGATCGATGTCGAATTCATCGCCGATGCGCCACAGCTCCTCGAGGTTGATATTGCCGACGATGTTCACGAGCGCCAGTTCATCGCCGCGGCTGTCGACCGACATGACGATTAATCCGACGATGACGTCACCTTCGGTCTTGGTGGCGACGTAGGCCTGTTCATCGCGTTCCCGAACACGGACCATCGTTTCCCAGCCATCGGCTTTCAGCTCGTCCGCAATCCTTGACATCTGTTCCAGCGCCTTATCGGCAAACCCGCCGTGCAGATCGTACACCTCGACGCGGATCGCTTTCAGGCCGGCGATCGCGTCGGAGAGCCCGGGTTCCTCTTCTCGCGCTGCCATGCCGACGAGCCTCAGCAGGGAGCCGGAGATATTGACTTCGACCTTCGGTTCTTCGCCGCTGGCGACGCTCAGCCGACGGAAGTCGACGTAGCCGGGCTGTCCGATCAGATCCTCACGATCGGCCAGTGCCGTGGCGCTCATCAGCAACGAGAGCACCACAATCATCAGTGTGACCCGTTTAACCTGCATTGTTTTCCTCCCCAAATGACTGACCAGTTTGAATTCGAATTGAGTTCAGGACCGAGCGGCGAATCGGCTTCACCACGCGACGCTCAAGGACATCGTTGCGGATGGTCTGTGTCGCCTTCTGTCCCACTTCCCGTATTTTCGCGATGGCCCACTTTGTGTCGATCTCGGCCTCGGCGATTTCCTCGGCGCTGACCGTGGCCGGGCTGTTCCATTGCAGGCCGACCAGCGTGATGACCGCCACGAGCGCCACGGCCATCGCGCCGACAAATGCCGGCCGTCGCCAGGAGTCGAGCCAGCGCTGCAGCCATGTGGATGAGGCCGGCTGTGTCTTACGGCGCACCGCATCGACCACCTCATCCGGACAGGTCATCGCGGGCAGGCTGTGCAGCGACCGCGCAACACGTTGGGCCATCTCCAAATCCTGCGCGCAATCACGGCAGTCGTTCAGATGCGTATCGATGAGCGACGTCTCCTCCGGAGTGAGCTCGCCGTCCAGGTACGCCTCCAGGCGTTCGCCGATCCAGCCGCAGGGTCGTTCGTTGTCGGGCCAATTCATATCGATCAACTCCTCGGATCATTCTCGTGTCAGGCGGTTCCGTTCGTCGCCACGTTCCCACTGTTGGCATCAAGCGTTTGCAGGTACTTGCGCAGCATGCGTCGCCCCCGGTGTAGATAGACTTTCACCGTGTTCAGCGGCATGTCGAGCGCAGCACAGATTTGCGCATATGTGTAGTCTTCGATCTCGCGGAGTATGACAATCGAGCGGTACGGTTCTTCAATAACCTGCAAGCCCGCTTCGACTTGCTTGCGAAAGTCACAGTTCTCGAGGATCGTTTCCGGGTTCTCGGGGCGATTCATCGATTGGCCGGGCGGAATCGAGTTCTGATTCTGCCGCAGCAGAGTCGTCCGCGTTTGACGGGTCCGATGAATATCCAGGCATCGGTTGCGAGTGACTTGCAGCAGCCAGGACATGACCCGGCCTTTCTCAATCGAATCCCAATTCTCCCAAAGCTTTATGAGCACGTCCTGAACCACGTCCTTAGCCTCCTCGCGGTCGCCCAAATTGTAGTAGGCAAAGCTGAATAAGCGATGCCGGCATTGGTCAACCATGGTGTCGAATCCGCGCATGGTACCTCAAAGACGGTTCGGCGGGGGAGAGGTTACACCCCGATTGGATTCATTGACTGTTTCCAGTATATTATCCGTCAGTGGTGGCCCCAACACCACGAAGACGTCATAGGCGGAATGGTATGGCTCGCGTATACGTGCCCTCACGAGGCACGAAAGACTGGAAACGCATTTACCGTAATCCCGGAAAGCAGTGGCAGAAGGGCTATCCGGGACGTGCGCTGGCGCATTGCTGGGAGCGGTCTGAGGGTCTTCCGCTTGAGGTGCAGGCGTTGTTTAGCGGTTCGGGTGTTGCCTCATTTCGCAAGGTGGAACCGTTGCTCAGCTTTCTTGATTATGACGTGGCGGTGGGGAGTGGCCACTCACAGCACGATCTATTTTCTCTGGCCAGAGACCGTAGTGGCCAACTCGTATCAATCGCTGTGTTGGGGAAAGTCCTGGCGCCGTTTGGCCCTAATGTCGGCGAGTGGTTGAAGGGGGATGGCAAGGGTGGCAATGGTCATGCCGATCGGGACTCGGCGCGCGCGTTTATTCGCGAGCAACTCGAATGGACCGATCCGATACCGAAGCACATTCCGTACGCGCTTTTCCATCATGCCGCCCTGGCGGTGGCCTCGGCACGGCGATTCAACGCGCCGACCGCCGTCCTGATTGTCCATGCATTCGGCCAGAAAGCCGACTGGGTGGGCGAGTACGAGGACTTCCTCAAACTGTTTCACGCGCAGCGGTCCCTGAGTGGTTTACACCTCCTCAAACACACTCAAGACGTCGCTCTCTATTGCGGCTGGGCCACGGGCGATAAGAAGTTTCTGCGCAAGTAGGCTATTTCACAAACACATCAGGCTCAGCATCGAGAACTGTGGCGGACTACCATTGAGTGACTCATCTCTTGGTCTACGGCGAACACGGATCGGTCGGTCCCGGCTCGTTAAAGAACAGGAAGCCGATCATGAGGTTCAGGTCGACAGCGTCGGCAAAGCCGTCACCGTTAAAATCCGTCCGTGTGATTGGACAGTTTGGATCTTGAGGATCGTTCGCGTTGAAGAAGATGACGCCGATCATCAAGTTGAGATCAACAGCGTCAAGGACGGCATCGGCGTTGAGATTGGCTTGTAATGGACAGGAACACGTCCCGCAATCGGGTTGGTCCGAAATGACCTTGAAGATCTGGCCGGTCAAATCCACGATATAGAGTTCTCCGGCGGCATCCTCCCCAAATGATGAAATCAGGCCGATGTCACCGCCCGGATTGAGATCGGCGGTGAGCTCGGTCGTGTCGGTGGCGGTGGTACCGTCATGTGTGATGGACCAAATGCGTGCTGAGCAGTAATCGCCGAAGATGTATTGGCCGTCCAACTCCGGTGCGCCGCACCCACGATAAACGTAGCCGCCGGTCACTGCACATTCGCCACCGGCGTTGGCGTAGTCATATACAGGGTTGGTGAGAGCGGCATCCATACACGTACAGCCGCTGAGCCCGGTGCAGTTGTCACCCTCCATACAACGCCAGCCATAATTTTCTCCTCCCGGACTCGCCGCGGGCTGAAAGTCGACCTCCTCGCGAGTGCCTTGGCCAACGTCGCCGATATACATATCTCCGGTGGCGCGGTCGAAGCTGAAGCGCCACGGATTGCGAACACCAAACGCCCAGATCAGATCAAGTGTATCAAACCCGGCTTGAACCCCGGCCCACGGATTGTCACCGGGGACATAGGGGGCGCCAGCGTCCACATCGAGCCGGATCATCTTCCCCAGCAGGGTGCCGGGATCTTGTGCATTGCCGATCAACCCGTGTTGGTCGAATCCGCCGCCGCCATCACCCATACCGCAGTAGAGCATACCGTCGGGACCGAATTGCAGACAGCCCCCATTGTGATTGGCCTCAGGCTGTTGGATGATCAGCAAGACCATCTCGCTGGTGTCGTCGGCGCTGTCCGGATTGGTGGACACGGAAAACCGCGAGATGACCGTGGCCGAGTCGATGGCCCGTGTGTAATTCACATAGAAATAGCCGTTAGACTGATAATCGGGATGAAAAGCCAAGCCCAAGAGGCCACGTTCGTTGCAACAGGTCACCTCACTTGACAGATCCAGAAAGGGAGTCCCTTCGACGATTCCGCTTTTGACAATCTTAATCAGGCCACCCTGTTCAACGACGAATTCACGTGCGGAGTCGGCCGGCGCATGGGTCAGGAACACCGGTCGCGTGAACCCCGAGGTGTAGAGTTGACTGGACACCGCAGCGTGAGAGTAGGTGGCGGTAACGAGCGGGATGATCAGTGACAGGGCTAAAAGCAATCTTGACTGATGGGGCATGAGACGTTGTCCTTTGATTAAATAAGATTGTTATCGTCGTGTTCAAGATACGACCAGCACACGATATATGCAGCCCCAATCCTTCTTTAGACGGTGTGTTGACGTAAGGACAACCTGTATGTGTGCTTCTTAACTCATTACAAGTCTGTTTGTTGTCTGTTTTGTTTAAAGTGCTGTCGTAACCCAAGTGAAGCAGAAATCACGACGGGGCTATCAGCGGAGCAACTCGTTCAACCCGAGTGACGGAGTCACTGGGAGTTGGTTATTAGGCTATTGCCGAATTGTTAAAAGTTACGGTCACACGTACTTGCCAAGCATTTCATCGTCTGTGGCACTTGACATGTACAGACAATTCACGATCTTTCATTGCTTGCTCGGATACATCGACTCACCCGGATGCAGGCATCAGTACCCACGATTGTAATACCGGCATGAATGGTCTTGTATGTGACTGTTTCGCAGGGAGGGAAACCGAATGAAACGCAATGGGATTGTTGGATTGGTGTGCGTAGCGGCGATGATCTGGTGCAGCAGTGCATATGCCGTGAACTCAGTTGTCGTTCCGTCGCAGAATCTGGATCCGAATGAGACGGGCGTCGAAATCCGTGCTTTAATCACCAATGATATAGAGATCAAGGGCTTGGTCGTACCGCTGGCGTTCCGCACAGTTGCAGGCGCGGTCTCGATAACTTCACTGCGATTGACCTTTCGCGAACGGTTGGCGGCGGGGAACCCCGAATTGACACCCATCCAGGTTTCAAACATCTATGCAGAGGAAAACGGCAGTTGTAAAGATGGCCAGCCCGGTGGCTTTGGCACATTTACGTTCGACGATACGTTGGCTCATGTGATCACCAACATGCCCGTGGGGTTACTGTATGTTCGCAATAGCTTATTCCAACCCCCGTTGCCACCCGGTTCGGACACCGACGGTTCTCTCAACATGATCGTGGATGTCAACGCCGGCCCGGGGCAGTTCGAAGTAGACACAACCTGTACCGATCCGGCGAATCATCTGGCCTTTATTCGCGAGTCGGATGGACTGTCACTGGCTCCTTCGTTTACCAAGGGTGTGTTCACGATTGGTAACCCCCCGATCGCTCGCGACACAGCCTGGTCGACTAATGAGGATACGCCAAAGAACGTGGCGTACCTGCCGGCGTCGGATGAGGATGGTGACGATTTGACGTTTGCGATCAACGACGGCCCGTTCAATGGTCAGATCAGTGGATTCGATGCAAATACCGGGGCATTCACCTATACACCTGATCCCGAGTACAGCGGTCCCGATTCGATCAAGTTTGCGGCGGCCGATGCTATTTTTACGTCCAATGAAGCGACCGTTCGGATCAATGTGGTCGAGGTCAACGATCCGCCGACCGCCCGTGATACGTCGCTGGTGACCGACGAAGACACGCCGGTCAACGGGCAGTTGTTCGGTTCGGATGTTGACGGTCCAGATGCCTTGACCTTTGAAATCCTTGCGAATCCACCGAACGGTGATCTGGTGGCCTTTGATGCCAATACCGGCACGTTCACCTATCAGCCCGATCCGAACTACAACGGGAACGATCAATTCACGTTCCGTACACGGGATGGCCTGACGGTGTCGCCGAGCGCGTCGGTTCAGATCACGATTAATCCCATCAACGACGCACCGGTTGCGCGCGACTCATCGATCACCGTGCCGTTTGAGGCGCCGGTCGATGCGCGCTTTCAGGCGTTTGATGTGGATGGTCCGCCGCTGACCTTCGCAAAGCTCTCGGGTCCGTTCAATGGCACGTTTACCGGGTTTGATGCCAATACCGGCGAATTCACTTACACGCCTGACTCCGCCTACGCCGGACCGGACTCGATACAGTTCGAAGCGACCGATGGTTTGCTCACTTCCAATCCCGGTACTATCCGGATCAACGTGAGCGCGTCGGATTGCATCTGTGCACACTGGGGCGATCCCAACCGGGATGGTGTGTTGGATGCCCAGGATATCAATGTCGTCATTAACATTATTTTCTTCAATGGGTACCCGAGTGCGTCGGTGTTTTGCCCGGTACCCGATGCGGACGTGAACTGTGACTGCGTGTTCGATGCTCTGGACTTGAACGTCATCATCAAGGCGACCTTCTTCAATGTTCCATTCTCCTGCGACCCCTGCGCAGCGACATGCAAAGAGGAAGAAGAATAAGAGGAAGAGTTTCGTCACACTTCGTTGAGGCGGTAAGAGTGGCGCCCTGGTTGCATTCGTGACCGGGGCGCTTTTTTGTCATTGGCGGCGGTGTCAGGAACTGTCAAGATTGCGGGAATAGAGTCCGGGGCGAGGGGTAGTACCGGATGTAGGGATCCCGCTGATCTTCTTGGGCGACTAAGGCTTGTGCGAGAATTGGCGGTGGGATTTATCGATTGACAACCGTTGGGCGGGCGCGTAAGTTCCCCGTCTTGCGCCACATACCGGCACGGTAGCGGCGCAGTTCCGGGCTTTCCCAACCTCACGGGGTATGGGCACGGCGGAAACGCCCGAATGCGAAGGGAGGATCGGACAACAATGAGACGGAGCGCGGTAGTCTCCATTGCATGCGGCGTGGTGATCGTGTTGAGTTCTGTCGCTGCCAACGTCAATGCGCAAGGACTGAACCTGAACGGACTTCAGAACTGGAATTTCATTGGGATGGGAGCCCGGGCGCGCGCCATGGGCGGGGCTCATCTGGGCATTTCCAATGACGGTTCGGCCGGCACGTGGAACCCGGCCGGATTGATCCTCAATGACGGCATCTTCCTGACAGCCAACTACTCGTATTCCAATGTCGATGCCGGGTTGGATCACGCGCCAGTGAACCCCCAGAACCTGCCGACCGAAGTGCAGTCGGAGGACGCGACGCTTGCGGCCTTATCGTCCGCTGCATTTGTCGCTCCGCTGACTTTGCGTGAACACGAGTTTTACGTCACAGCGTATTATCATCGTGTGCAGGATGTGTTTGCCCGTGGCGAATTTCTGGTCGACCAGCAAGATCCGAGTGCGTCCATTTTCGGTACACCCTTCGATGTCTCCTCATCGTTGCGGGGCAACATTGCCTACATCGGCGCGGCCTTTGGGACCTCGGTCACTTCGAATGTGTTTATAGGCGCCAATCTCAATCTCGTTACCGGCGATGGAGTCGAAAGCCACGAGATGATCTTGGATTCGACGCGCTTCAATGAGCTCGATCCATTCGACCAGGGAATCGACAGTGTGATCTGGAGAGACCGCTCCGAGATCGACTACGAGGGACTGAATTTCACACTGTCGGCGATGTATCGCGCCGACCGTTGGAGCGCCGGGCTGACCTTCACACCGGGCTGGACTCTGACACAGAATTTGGATTATCTCGGCAAGCGGACAGACATCGTCAACCGAGTGCCCTCCCGGCCCCTGGGCATTGTTCCCGGGCCGGACGGGACGGATCGTGAAATCCAGATCCCCTATTCCGTTGGACTGGGTGGCGGGTATCACATCAACGACAACCTGCTGGTTGCCGCCGATTACCAATTCCGGGCGTTTAAGCGTGAAGGCGAATACCAGTACCAGGATGATCCGGTGCATCCGGATGCGCCGCTGCAATCCGAACCCACTAAGTGGTATAATCTGCATCAGATTCGGCTGGGCATGGAGTATATGCGGGAGTATGATTGGGGTCTGGTTCCGGTACGCATTGGCGTGCGGAATGATCCGCGTTTGATCGGCGATCAGAGTGGTGTCGTCGCCACCTTCGACCAGCGCGCCGGCCAACAGGCGCGCCGGAACTTTAAGACGCCGCGTGACGACTACTTTTTACCGATAACGACATCGGGGGCGAGCGGTGATCAGATTCAGGCGATCACTTTCACGTTCGGATCGGGTGTTCATTGGTCTCAAGTTCACCTCGACTTCGCCTTGGAACTCATGGGATTCACGTATGAAGAATCGGGCGAATTGACCATGGTTGGCCGGTGTGAGGACTGCGATCCGATTGATACTGATGTGGATGAGTGGGGCACCCGCGCCACCTACGAATTCGGTGGCTATACCCGGACCTACGAAGAGGATCGCATCCGGTTTTCGTTGAACTTTACGGGGTATTTCTAACACCTGTTCCTAATAGGGACCTATTGCATGATCTGAACCTCAAGTTCGTCAGTCAACGCGCCGACCGTGTAATGTAAGTCGGCAGGCCCGATGGCCCCGCCATGACGGGGGATTTGTCCTGCGGATACTGACGATTTGAAGAGTGAATAACATATGGCACAAACAGGCACCCGACAGCGTCTGACGAAGCATCAACTGAAGGAAGACGCCTTTACCACCGCGATTTTTCGCGCCCGCGAGTGGACGGAAGACAACCTGCGGCTGGTCTTGATGGTTGCGGGTGGCATTCTTGTCGTGATTCTCGCCATTTGGGGAATCACCAGGTACACGTCGAGCCAGGAGCAGGATGCGGCGCGTCTCTACGGCGAGGCCGGTGTCGAGCTCCGCTCTGACAATCTCTCGGGTGCGATCTTGAATCTACAGACCGTTGTTGACGAATACGGCGACTCTGAAATCGCCGGCGTGGCCTGCTTCCAATTGGCCGATGCGTATTTCGTGCAGCGGCGATTCGATGACGCTCGGGTGTACTTTCAGAAGTACCTTGATGACTACGGTGACGACAAACTGCTGGTGACATCGGCGTTGAGTGGACTGGGGGCGATCGACGAGCATGCCCAGGACTATGCATCGTGTTTTGAACGCCAGATGGAAGCGGCCCAGACCGATGCCGGCTTTATGGCGGCCGAGTACCTGCGACAAGCCGTGCGGTGCGCGGTCGAGGACGGAGACACCGCCGCGGCCCTGCGTGCCTACGAGCGGATACAGGAAATCGATACCGATTCGCGCAACGTCGACATCGTACGCCAACGCTTGATCGAGCACGGATTCATCGGCCCCAACGACTAATCCCAAAATATCAGGTTGTTCCCCGCCGGGACCGCATTCATGATTGCGGCTCCGCGAGGAGCGTGATATCATGGGCTCATGACGGATGATCGCCCAGAGCAAACGCCTCCAGGAGCAGGCTCCGCAGACGAGCGTACTCAGGAGCCGGAGTCCGACTCCGCGCCGATCGATGATGAGGTGGCATTTGATGAGGAAGCACGGTTAGAGGAAATCGACGAAGGACGCGCGGCGGCAATTCTGGCATACGTACCGTTCGGGTGCTTCGTCGCCCTGGTGCGCTTTCGCGATAACGCCTTCGCCCGGCGTCACGGCATTCAGGGCCTGATGCTGACATTCCTCGAAGTTCTGGCAGGGCTCTTTCTGATCCCGCGCATCTCTGAATATTTCTGGGTCACGGTCGTCTTTGCGTGCCTGGCCTCGGCGGTGACGGGAATTTATTTCGCTCTGCAGGGACGCGAGTGGACAGTTCCATTCGTCGGCGAGTGGTTCGCCGAGCGGTTCAATCTGGAAGCGACACTGCCAAAGTCGATGCGCGATGATGATGATTCAGCAATCTGATACCGAACATCCTCTTTTTGTTGTGAGATCTTGCAGACACGTCAACACACCGACCACGACTCCACCGCCTGTACAGGCACGGTAAGTGAAAGAGATCGTGAGAACCCTTACCGTCGGTCGGAGCGGATTTCGCGGTAAGAATGCCTTCGGGCACGCTATCACTCGAGCCTATTGCAAAGTCTTTGGCGATATCATTCCGGAAATGAATGACGGTGGCGATTGAAGCGAATGGAGTAGTAGCGGACTAAGCGGAGTGACGCTTCTCGGGTTGATACACCGCGTTCTCATGCCACAAGTGCTGCAACGGATAGATACGGTAATGGTCAGTCGCCTGACATTGATACCGTCAGGCGGTCATCCAACACCCGTCTCAGGGCTTCTGACAAGCGTTCCATGCGGAAGGGTTTGGCGAGGAGATCGGCCGCGCCGGCGCTCTGAGCCGTCGTGCGCAGTTCTGGCGACGCGTAGCTGGAAATCATCAAAGCGGGAACATCGTCGCCACGATCACGCAACTCACGAATCAGCTCAAGCCCGTCACCGTCGCCGAGTACCAGATCGGTGATGATCGCGTCAACCGTCCCATCCAGCAGACACTGCCGAGCCTCGTCGACACTGGCCGCCGACATGACGTTGCAATTGAGCGAACTCACCATCGCGGTGACTAAACTGAGTACCTCCGGGTTGTTCTCGACGACGAGCACCCGGGGTGTATGGGTTGCGGGAGTGTCCATCTATTAGTGTCATCGGTCTCAGATCGGCGTAACTGAATGCGGATTAGAGCGGTTGTCAGAATAGATTTCCGATTGAGGGGAAGCGAGGCACCGTGTGC
>CAYTTY010000052.1:0-21679 GCA_964440935.1 uncultured Ignavibacteria bacterium
TCTCGAACATACAACACGGAGACAATACACACAATCCTTAAGTTAGCGCGTATGGTATATATACCTACTGGGGATGAGTCCGTCAGTGTTGATACATCCGGCATATTAGTATACCTTCCCGTTCCTATGCCAAGATCAAAGTACCGCGAAGAACGCACGCTGGTGCGCGGCATCCGGAGGTTTCCAAGTCAGGACCGGACTTCCTTTCGAAGCAACGTACTTCGGCTCAAACGCCACTTCGAACAGTTCAACATCGATGTAGCTGAATTGTGCCAGTGGCTGATGGGCATCCGTCCCGGAGGTAAGCGTGCAATAGTCGACGCGCGGCCGTGTTGGGAATACCTCATCGACCCGTCAAACTTCGATGCCGCGTGTGAGGTTAAAGATGCCGACCGTCTGCGTTTGAGCGCATTCGATCTCTGCAGTGGCATCGCCGAGCCAGATGACCGGACATCATCAGTCCCAGAGCACGTGCTGGGATCAATCTCCAAAGTAAAAACCATCCCAACCACGAAGAGTACCCGCTCGCTGTTCAGCCGACTATCCAAACTACAACCGCAACATCGAATGATATTGCTTAAGTCGGCAGCGAATTGGGTCTCAGTTCGCTATTTGCGCGGCTACGACAATTGGCTCCGGCAATTTGAGGTGTGGGAGCGCGAAAAGGCGAAAAGGGAGACAGAGCATCCCACTCTCACGCCCGACATCAGGACTGAGTTCAATTCCGTTTTCGAACAACTCGGGGTGAAGACCAATCGACCACGAGTATGCAGTCTTGAAAGACTAAGTCACGGCAAACACGATTGTGAGTTCGCTGGGGACCGTATTCCGGTTGGCAATACACGGAAGAGCCACTCCGCCCTCTGTGTGAGCTTCTGGGAGTTTGCCAAGACTCTGCCCACGTACTCTCGTGCCGCCAAGAAGTACTTTGTGCCGAACGCGAAAAACTACCTCAAACTGAGTAGAATCTATCTGAAGCATAACCGTGGGTTCCGGTTGAACAAGTTCTTCGAGGCCGAGCAAGATGCGCGCAAGTGGTTTGGTCGTGCATGGGACGCATACCTTCAACATATGAATGTGAATGAAGACACGCTGTTGAACGTCTACAAAGGTGACTTGCCACACTGTGTAGAATTCAAGGCGGATCGAGACTGCACTCGTAACAAACATACCAATGAGTGTACTGAATATCATCGACTTGCCCAGCGGTTGCCGAAGCATACAGTCGAGCTGGAGGCTGAGTACCGGGAATGGCGGCGGCAATTCCTGAGACCGCCCCGTAAGCCTGTCTTTGAGTATCCATCCGCTACTACTTTGCCGGTTCCAAAGATATTCGGTTCGAAATTCTACTATCTTGACTTGATGAATTCAATCGTTGGGCTTCGGCTCGATGATATGGGGGAAAACGAGTTTCTTGAGTTCTCTTTCAAACCGTGGCCCGAGGACTACGATCTGCGGCCCTCGGAAACCGACATTACGAGCATTAGTGTTACATTTACGGGCACTAAGGCGAGGCTCGGTTTCAGATTTCGGGTTTCCCACAAGGAATCGCGAATTCGGATCAGCCAGGATGATCTCGACAAACTCCGTAGCAGAACCTACCCGCGCGCTTCCCAGGATCAGGAGTTTCTCACCAGTGCGCGTAGCCAAATACTCGATATCTTTGAGGGCGAATCTGGTCAGTCTCTCAGAATCTTGACGGTAGACCTCGGCACGGAGGGTGCCGCTTATGGCCTGTTCAGAGGTAGAGAATTCCTAAGGGGCGGTCCGCTTCCAGTGGTCAAGATTGACAAGCTGTACGAGACACGGCCAGACAATCAGCAGGTGAAAGTGAAGAGCAAAGTGGTCAGCGCAGTGACAAAGGAAGACGCTCGAGGCGTAAGCCGGCAGCATGTCACTCGGCATCTGGAGGGCTTGGCTGAAGGTGCGTCCAAGATCGCTGAATTCAGGGCTATTGACGGAATTGGGGAACTCCGCGACCACGACTATAGAAAGCTCACTGCACACATTCGCATGATGATCCGGGATTGGGTGCGGCTGAATGCCTCTCAAATAACTAAGATCGCTGAAAAGGAGGACGTGGATTTGGTCCTCTTCGAGAGCATGCGCGGATTCAGCGCTCCCGGTCGTGACAAGCTCGATCTCGACAAGAAGCGCCGATTGGCTTTCTTCGCATTCGGGAACATCCGCCGAAAGGTCACTGAGAAAGCCGTCGAGCGAGGCATGCGTGTGGTCACAGTTCCCTATAGATTTTCGTCGCAAATGTGTTCAGAGTGCGGACACCTCCAAGAGAACCGCGGCTTGCTGATGAAGAACAAGAAAAAGAGGCGGTTCATTTGCGAACGCTGTGGATTCAAGGAGTTGGGCAGTGATGCTAACGCTGCCCGTGTCTTGGGTAGAGTATTTTGGGGCGAACTGGGGCTGCCGACCTCGTGAGGCCCTCGATTTTCGCATTGACATCTGCTTAGGCTACGTTATAGACTTTGGCGTCGCCTTGTCGTGAGTCATTAGACCGTGATAATCCTCAAGGGCCGAAGTACCTGAGAGGAGACCCCGGTACCGGAGGCGATGAAAATCGCCAATGACGGCGTAAAACACCATGGCCTTCCTGTGTTTTCAGCGTGAGAATTCGCGAGAACGTGTTGGAAGCCAGGAGGATGCGCGCGAAAGGGGTGTTAAGGGCCGTCGATTGGCGGTATTCGACACCGATTAATTGAACCTTTTCACTTTAGCATTAGGTGTTAAGGGCCGTCGATTGGCGGTATTCGACACCAACACGCCGTCATGGAACACGCCGTCATGGGGTGTTAAGGGCCGTCGATTGGCGGTATTCGACACCCAGGAAGACGCACGGCAATCGAGACTGCCCGGTCTGCGGCACTCCTACAATGGATTCCCGCTTTCGCGGGAATGACACTATTCCAGTAGTGCTGATATTATGAGCACGGCGTGCTACATCAGTGACATGATGAACTGTATCAGTAGAGTTGATATAATACGTGAGCCAATTGTTACGTCCCCGACCCCCCCGCCTCGCGCCACAGCTGCTCGGGATCATCGCCGAGATCGCAGATGCGACGCAGGACGAGCCAACTGATGTCCCGGTAGCCGTCCTTGGTGTCGGGATGGGCGGCGATTTCGTCGGGGGTGATCGGTGGGCCGAAACGGACAGTCAGACGGCCGTAATGGAAGAGAATTCGTTTCAGGTGGGCGGTGCCGTCGATGTAGGCTGGGACAATGGGGACCATCGCACGGTAGGCGAGGTAGCCGACCCCCGGACGTGCGGGGAGCATTTTCCCGGTTCGAGAGCGCGTGCCCTCGGGAAACACGAGCACGGGCATATTCTGCTTGAGTTTATCGAGCACATAGCCGATGGCCGCGCGGTCGACACCGCCGCGCTTGACCGGGATGGCATGGACATGGCGCAGAACCCATCCGGCAATCGGATACGCAAACAGCTCTTTCTTGGCCATGTAGGCAATCGGACGCGTCAGCCGCGATCCCACCAGCGGCGGATCAAACCACGAGCGATGTGTAGGACAGAGCAGAAAGGGGCCGTCGGGGATATGCTCCTTGCCGGTCACACGTGGTGCCCACAAGACACCGTAAAGGATTTTCGAGATCAGCCAGCCCAGCCAGTACAACACGGTCACTCCTTGTGTGCACTGGATGTTGGCTGCGAAGTCAAACGCGCGAGGCTCATCTGGTACACCCGCTCGACCTGGTCCTCGATCGTCAGATTCGACGTGTCCACCACCACCGAATCGGCGGCGCACCGTAACGGACCGACCGTACGCTGGGTGTCGGCATGGTCGCGTCGGACGATATCGCTGCGAATCGCATCCATCGACTGGACATCGCCGCGACTCTCGTATTCGGCCAGTCGCCGCTGCGCGCGCGTGTCCAGCGACGCATTCAGATAGATCTTCACATCGGCGTCGGGACAGACAACGGTCGAAGTGTCGCGTCCTTCGAGCACCACACTTCCCGCTTTGGCGCGCTCCTGCTGCCACGCCACCAGGAACTCCCGGATGCGCGCATTGGCCGCCACCGGCGACACCAGTTTGTCGATTTCAGGTGTTCGAATCTGCGTGGTCACGTCTTCATCGTTGAGGAAGACATGATTGACACCATCGCGAAATTCGAAGTGGACGTTGAAGTGCCGGAGCAAGTCGCCGACCTGTCTGTCATCGGACAGGTCGGCGGTGTGGCGTTTGCCGAGCAATGCCACCACGCGATAGGTTGCACCGGTGTCGAGATATTCGAATCCCAACCGTTGCGCCAGCAACCGCGCCGTAGTGGATTTTCCCGAACCTGCGGGACCGTCGATGGTGATGACTGTGCCAGCAAATGCGTCGGGGATGTCACGGGCTATCATGATGTCGTGATGATAGAGATGTCCGGTGACTGCGGCAATCAGAATTGTGGCCCGGGCATTACTCAACGGGCGCCCGCTTTACCCGGGGGTTTTGAAGACGTCCATTCGAATTCGCCGCATGTGCAAGCCGGAAGAGGTCGTCCCATCAGTTGCGCGTAGGGGTGCACACATGGGTGCGCCCCTACAAAGACTGTAGGGGCAGACCTGTGTGTCTGCCCCACCCGTGGACGCAATGGGAGCTATAGCGATTGTCAGAATACGGTCCCGGTTCTCGAACACGTAGCCTGACCGTCCCGCTTGCCGTGAGCAGAATCGAACGGACCATGCCACACGGGCGAGGGGCTCGTGCGACACATCGTTCAACAAACACTGCCGGGGAGAATCGCCCTCAGCCGCGTAGCGGCGGCACAACGTAGCACCGGGCGTGAGCCCGGTGATTCGCGAGACAAAAAATCCGAAGCCCCATAGGGGCGACACCGTTGCCCACGGTACGCGTGGATGAGTGTCGTCCTGTGGGCTTTGGAGAATGGCCATGTTGCGCCGGGTACTCACTTCTATTGCGTTCGAGCGTTCCAATGTGAGCTATGCAGGCCCTGATGGCAAAAAGCGCCATCAGGGGCACGTACACCAAGCCGACCGATGACGATGGCCTTCAGATTCGATGAGTGGGGATACAATGGGTGTATTTGAATCGTCGCGCATTGGAAGCGACGCTAGCCCCGCAGGGGCGACTATCACTCAAACCGCGGTTCCCGTTTCTCCAGAAACGCCGCAATGCCCTCGGCAAATTGCGCCGACCGGAAGTTCTCCAACTGGAAGCGCCGTTCGATATCGGTCGTGGTCGAAAACGACCCGTCCATCGTGTGATAGATCGCGCGCTTATGGCGCGCCAGCACATCAGCGGGACGGCGAGAGAGGAGCTCGGCGAGACGAGTGACATGAGTGCCCAACTCATCTTCGGGATAGACATGATTCGCCAGTCCGATGCGCAACGCCTCCTGCACAGTAATCCCTTCACCGGTGTACAGCATCTCCAACGCTTTGGCAGTGCCCACCAATCGGGGCAGCAGATAGGTGCCGCCCCAATCGGGGCCGAGCCCGAGTTTCACAAATGGCGCGCCAAACGATGCCGATTCGGAACAGACCCGCAGATCACACGCAATCGCCACGAAAAACCCCGCACCAAACGCCGGACCGTTGACCTGTGCAATGGTCGGCTTTGGCGTACGGCGCAACAGATCAATCAGCATCCGCCCTTCGTCGAGCAATTGTACAAATCCCGCTTCGTTGTCCGACGATTTCAGATCGCGCAAATGCGCAATATCGCCGCCGGCACAAAACGCACGTCCCGCACCGGCAATCACAATCACGCGCACATCGGTATTGCTGTCACACCGACGCACCGCATCGAGAAGCCCACGGCGCATCGCGGGTGTCAACGCGTTGAGTTTCTCAGGACGGCTGATCATAATTCTCGCCACCCGATTGTCAATGGATGTAATGATCTGCTCTGAGGAGTTCTTCATAAATGAGTCGACGAAGAATGGATGTCAAACCCCGTAACCGCCCGACACTTTGATATGAGAGCCGGTGACATACGCCGCTTCGGGTGAGAGGAGATATCGAATGGCACCGATCAGATCGTCATCGTTGCTCATGCGTCCGGCCGGAATGACACGCGCCGGATCCTTAGGCGGATCGACCGTCGTGTAGTGCATACCGGGTGAGACCATGTTAATGGTGATGCCGTCGCGAATCGCTTCTTTGGCCAGCGCAGAACTGAACGACAAAAGCGCCGTCTTGGCGGCTTGATACGCGGCCGCATTGGGGATTGCCTGCAACCGGTCGGCGAACACCCAGCCGATATTGATGATTCGCCCCGACTTCTTCTTCTTCATCGCTTTGACCGCAAGCAGCGACAACCGAGTCGCACTGGAGAAATTCGACTGAAACATGTTCTTCAGTGTATCGGTTTTCATCCGCAAAATCGGTCCCCACCAGTAATTGCCAACGTTGTTGATCAACACATCCCACCGCCGGAACGCACGCTGAAAGTCCTTGGCCACGTGTTCGGTGTCGGCAATATCGGTGATATCCGCAAGCCAGTATCGCGCCGACACACCGTGCTGTTCACATTCGTTGACGACCGACCGCGCGGATCGTTCACTGCGCCGGGTGACGATGCCGATGTTGTACCCGTCTTTGGCGAGCGCTTTGGCAAACGCTGCCCCCATGCCCTGCGCGCCGCCGGTAATCAGTGCCGACGGGCGATTCCGTTTGGGAGTTCGTTGAGTCGCCATCAGTAATCGTTATCGGTTACACCCGCTCGAACAACACCGCCATCCCCATACCGCCGGAGACACAGAGTGTCGCGATTCCGTAACGCGCCTTTCGGCGGCGCATCTCGTGCACCAATGTTACGGCAATACGCGTCCCGCTGCAACCGATGGGATGGCCGAGGGCAATCGCGCCACCGTTGACATTGGTCTTCTCCAAATCAAATCGCAGTTCTCGCTGGCACGCCAGCACTTGCGCCGCAAAGGCCTCGTTCAATTCGATCAGATCGATATCGTCGAGCGTCAGTTTCGTCTTCTCAAGCAACATTCGTACCGCCTGCACCGGCCCAATACCCATGCGTCTGGCCTCGACACCGACATTCGTCGCCGCAACGATGCGTGCCATTGGTTGCACATTTAAACGCTCGGCCGCAGCGCCGGTCAACACAATTGCAGCCGCAGCAGCATCCGTGATACCCGACGAGTTACCAGCATGCACTGAACCATTATCCTTAAAAACGGGTGGCAACTTGGCCAACGTTTCCAACGATGCATTGTCACGAACGTGCTCATCGTGAGCGAATTCGGCCGTCCGTCCCTTGCGGTCGGTCAATGGGATCGGCACGAGTTCCTCGCGGAGTCGATTACGTGCAGCCGCGGCCCTCTGCTGCGACTGCAACGCATAGCGATCCTGTTCATCGCGTGTGATCCCGAATTCCTCAACCAGGTTTTCCGCCGTTCGCCCCATTCGTTGTTCGGCAATCGGACAATCGAACCCATCGCGATACATACCGTCGACCAACTCGCCATGACCCAGACGATACCCCCAACGCGCACGCGGCAGCAGATATGGTGTGTTCGACATCGATTCGGTCCCACCGACCAGGTAAACGTCCCCCTCCCCCTCTGCCGCTCGCGCTGACTGTGTTGCCAACGCAATGGTCCGCAGACCCGACGCACAGGCCTGATTCACAGTCATTGCGGGGGTCGATTCGGGGACGCCGGCGCGCACCGCAATCTGTCGCGCCGGATTTGGTCCGCATCCCGCCTGCCGACCGTGACCAATCAGCGTTTCGGCAATCTCGGTCGGTGAGATCCCAGTTAACTCAAGAGCCGCCCGTGCGGCAATCCCACCGAGTTCGACCGCGGATAACTCCGCTAAAGAACCGCCAAACGTCCCAATCGGTGTGCGAATGGCACCGGCTATGTAAATGTCGTTCGTCATCGGCATTTCATCAAAAGCACAACACATCACTACGTCCGAATCGCGCCGAGTATACCACAAAAGCGGGTGGAGTCCAAATAGTGCCTCGTGGAACAAGCCGCGTAACGGCGGCACAATGCGGCACCGGACGTAAGTGCATGTTCAAAGCGCGATCAGACAAGATCCCTCGACACGCTCGGGACAAGATGTCTGATCCACGAATTCCTTAATTCTCAATTGTTTACACTGAGCGAAGCCGAAGTGAATACGCCCTTTCACGTAACGGTAACAGTGACAGGGCGTACTCTCAGTACGCCGCTACGAATGATCGTCCCGTCAACATGCGTTAGGATTGCGTCTCAGACTTTTTCAACACGGGCCTAAAGGCCCTTGGCACCTCACTTGTCCGCCTCAAATCATCATCTGACTATCACCCCGCACCACCCCTCAACCCGATGACCGTCACCTGATCAGTCACCCGTCCCTTCACCCCGTCATACTGGCAACGCACGGCGGCGTGAGGTCCCGTGCACAGAGACCAAGGAGGCGGACTCGTGGATCCCAATAAGGCGTATTTACCATTTGACCCCTGGCACGATGACGATGCCGCTACCGACCGGCAACAACGCGCCCGTCGTGTCGAGGCGGCCGTTCGCGACGCGCTGCACGTTTTGAATCCGCCCGAGCGCGGCATCATCGAAGGATACTACTTCGATGGCCGGTCATTTCCACATCTGGCCAATGAGAACGGTGTGACCCTTGCACGCGTTCGGACCATCCACACACGCGCACTGAGCAAACTCCACCATGAGCTGACGCCCCTGGTGATCGAACTGTACGGACTGCAACTCACACACGATGTCGACTGCCCGATCTGCCACGCGTCCTGGCGTGATCTCGCAGAAGGGATCCTCGATGAGAAGACGCCGGATATGACATGGGGCGAAATCGCCGTTCGCATCGACCGCGCGGTGGGCTGGAAACCACCGACGCCGCAAGTGCTCATCACTCACCAACGCAAACACCGGCAATTGCAACACGCACCGAAAGGAGACACGCAATGACACACACAGTGAAACTGCATGGTCCGCACGCCGTGAAGTTGACGATCTCGACCGAATTCAAGGCCCGCATTCAAGCGGTCGCCGAAGGGCTCGACCGCCCGTTCGCCGAAGCCTGCCGCGAACTGATGTGGATGGCACTGCCGATCGCAGAGGGGATGCAGGACGCACACCTCCGCGGCAGCCGCTGGTGGCGACAGAGCATCGGCGCCGATGCACCAACTCAAACCATTGAGGATGTTGCGTGACTTATTCCAGTGTACCCGGGAGAAGAGGACCACCGTTCATGTAGAGCGCATCAACCATTCGAACGACGTCAACCAGATTCGTCGTACCATCGCCATTAACATCAGCCGTGTTGGGACGGATCAGCGGCTTGCCGTTTTGGAACACGAAATCGATCAATACAATCAAATCGAGCGGTTCCAAAGCACCATTGTTGTCCGTGTCTCCCGGAAGGAGAAGCGGCAAGACATCAAGCGTGCCAACGAAACTTGAAGACAGGTACCAGAGCCGCTCCCCAAATTTGGCGATGGCCTTAATGGGATATGCCAAGTCGGTTTCGCCCAACAAGACCGGATTGTGTGGTTCGTCAAGGTCATAGGCGAGGACACGCCCCGTTACACCCGCTGTGTACAGCGTTCGTCCCGAACGCCATAGTGCTTGTAGTCCCCCGCCGACGGATCGTGTGGCCACTTGAGTAGGAGCCGACGGATTCGCCAGGGAATAGACGAACAGCCCACCGGGATTGTCCGCCGCATACAAATGCCCGTCGTAAATCAGCATGTCATTCACTGACGCTGGACCGGCGAACGTCCCGAGTTTCTTTGGTTTGATCGGCTGTTCGAAATCGTACACCGTGACGCTGCCGTTGGTCTCAGACAGGTACAGATACCGTTCATTCGGCATGATCGCATCCAAAAAGCCGCGGCTGCGCCGATACCGTCCGATGTCATCGGGCACTGTCGGATCGCTCACGTCGAAGATCTCGAAGCCATAGCCGCTTTGGGCGACAACCAGGCGGTCCTCGGCGACAGCCACCAAGCTGGCAAAACGGTCAACATCCACAAGTGATTGGCGGGCGAGATTCCCCAACTCGTCGACGCGGTAGATACCCGCACCTGCACCCCCCTCGGCCGTGAAGAGCACTTCATCGTTCACCAGAAGATCATTGATCTGTCCAAACAGACCCGTACGGTGAAACGAAGAATCGGACACAACTGAATCGGGAATCGTGCGCCACAACCCAAAAACATCAGAAACGAAAGCCACTTCCCGACTGCGCACCAGATTCCCGTACGTTCCGGGATCCGAGAACCGTCCGACCGGGCTCACCTGGCCGAGCGCATCGGTATCCACCGCAATGAAATCTGTGTTCTGCGATGCGAAGAACCGTCCATTCACTCCCGGCCAGACACGCAAGATCCCGCCAAATCCGTGGTATTCATCCTGCCAGTACGGATGATCGGGATCATACAATCGGCACGACACCAACCCGAGCGTCTCATCAGCGATCATGAGATGATTCCCGGCAACGGCGACGTCGTTGGCTGAACCGTACGTATAAAAAGGATCGCGCATCGTCGGGGCAGTGGGATCACTGTAATCAATGATCATGACGCCCTGCTCGCGGCGGGCGATATACACACGCGATTCGTACACACCCAACGAGAGAGGCGGAAAGCTCGATACACTGGATGCATCGGACGACAGCATCCCCGTCAAGCTCCCGTCTGCGATCGCAAACGAACGCAGTTCCAGTGCGGCCGTCATCAGGATGATGAGTGTATCCGAAAGTGATAACAGTTGCGCCTGCCCGGTGAAGAATGTCGAGTCCATCAGGACCGGAGCCGCTGTGTCGGACAATGCAAACAATCGCAGCCAATGATCGCCGGCGGTCACCATCCAGTCACCACTCGATTCGATCAACCGATACCCCGGGGTGGCGCCCAGTTGCCCGATGTACTGCGGGGATTGCGTTTGACTGAGATCGACATGATGGAGGCTGAGGTCGGTCGCGGTGAAATACAGGTCAGACCCTTGAAGGACCATGTCGCTGACACCATCATTGAACTCAAACTGGCCCAACACCGGAAACCCATCGCCACTGGAATTCGCATAAATCCTCAGCCCGACCGGGTATGACGCCACCACGATGTCATAATCGGAAACGACTGCAGTCGCTCCTCCCCACAGGTACGACGGACCTTGCTCGAAATCCAATCCGAGCGCCGGGGTGGCCGCAAACACCAGCAACAATATGGCGATGAACATGGTTGTTTTCATCAGTTTACGTTCCCGGACGGTGACGGTACCGGACCTCAATCGGATTACGGACCTGCGAGCAAAGACGTTGACAAACAACGAGTTTACCGTATCTTGAGGGTTGAAATGCCGCCCTTTTTAACAGGCGGTGGAATCGTACTCGCGGATTCATCCCGACCACCCTCACCGTCTGGCATGATTCGCCGTAAGGGGTGAAACCCATTGGACGGATATTTGTTTTAGCCACCAGACTGAGTCTGACCGATGTATTGGACATGGGAGTTTCAGTGATGCCACAGAGAGCTACGTCTCGCGACCACGCCACACAACAGATGAAACCGATCCAGCGATGGATATCACTCGCCGTGTGGAGTGCCATAGCGGCCCTCCTGATCATCATCACGGTCAATCCTACGCAGGCAGCCCAAGGCCCCTACACGCGCGGGAAGAATCTACCTGTTGTGTCAGCCTGGGCCAGTCAGGTGATTGAACAACGCACGACCAATGGAACGGCCAAAATCTGGGTCTACTTCACGGATAAAGGTTTCGCCGATAAGACGGGGATGCTGGCCACAGCCAAACACCGTGGCGTGGAACTGACCGAGCGGGCCGCCAAACGGCGCGCCAAGGTCGGTCGCGACCGCATTGAATTCCGCGATCTCCCGGTCCGCAATGACTACGTTGGAACCGTCGAAGATCTCGGAGCAACACTTCGCCAGCGCTCACGCTGGCTCAACGCGGCATCGTACGAAGTCCCCGTTGCGCTGATTCCCCAGATCAGTGACTTGCCGTTCGTGCATAAGATCGATCCGGTGATCGGGTATAAGGGCAGCGATCCGGTGGATTTCGCTACCGAGAAGCCCATGCCTCGCCCCGATGCTACCGGAACCACCGAATCCACGCTCAATTACGGCTCTTCACTGGGGCAGTTGTCACAGATTAACGTCCCCGCAGTACATGACTTAGGCTACAACGGCCAAGGCGTGCTGGTGGCCATGTTCGATACCGGCTATCGCAAAGACCACGTGGCGTTCCAGCAAGCGTACTTCGACGGACGCGTGCTCGCGGAATGGGATTTCGTCTTTAACGACGGTGACACGCAGAACGAACCCGAGGACAATTCGGGCCAACACAATCATGGGACACTGACGTGGTCGGCACTCGGCGGGCAGGACGACGGCAATCTCTATGGTCCCGCATACGGCGCCGAATTCCTTCTCGCCAAGACGGAAGACATCCGTTCGGAGACGCAGGTCGAAGAGGACAACTGGCTGGCAGCCGTTGAGTGGGCCGATTCGATCGGTGCCGATGTGATCTCGTCATCGCTCGGTTACAGTCTATGGTACAGCTATTCCAATTTTGATGGCGACCAGGCGGTCACGACCAATGCCGCCGATATGGCCGCGGCATTGGGCATCGTCGTCTGCAATTCCGCCAGCAATTCGGGGCCGCTTCCCGGCACCATTGCCGCACCGGCGGACGCCGATTCGATTCTGGCGATTGGCGCAGTGGACGCAACCGGTACGATCGCTTCGTTCTCATCGCGCGGCCCCACCTACGACGGGCGCATCAAGCCGGAAGTGTGTGCTCAGGGCGTCTCCACTGCGTGCGCGAGTCCGAATGGCACAACCGGATACACGGCCGCCTCCGGAACGTCGCTGTCGTGCCCACTGGTCGGCGGATGTGCGGCCGTGCTGTTGTCGGCACATCCCGAGTGGACACCGATGCAGGTGCGCGAGGCGTTGATGGCAACCGCGTCGCAAGCCGGCACACCCAACAACAACTACGGCTGGGGGATTGTCGATTTACTGGCGGCCGTCAACTACAGCTTTGGCTTTGTTGCCGGGGATCTGAATTACGACACCTTCGTCGACGCCGTCGACGTGAATCTTGAAATCAACATCGTCTTCTTCTTCACCGATCCACCGGACCCGCCGGTCACACCGGACATTAATCTCGACAACGGTGTCGATGTACGCGATGTGGTTTATCTCATCGACTACGTCTTCCGCAACGGACCGGAGCCGCCGGTAGCACCGTAGGTCATCGTCGCATGGAATGAACAGCAGATCCTCGCTCCGCTCGGGATGACCGCTACGTACGTCTCATGTCATCCCGAGCCGAGCGCTTGTCCTCCGAAGGCAGCTTTTCGCCGAAGGAGGGAGGGATCTGATTTCGCGGCATTGCTCCCATACTTTCTCACACAGCCTTACTCTTTCCGCGTATTTCTTAGTTAAGCCTTCACGAGCTTACTACGAAACCATCCATGCCACGAATTCGCCTCATCATTCTTCTCGCCTTGGCCGTTGTGATGGCACAATGCGAAACATCTGATAATGGGAGTTCCTCAATGTCCGATTCATCAACCGAACAGCAATTCACTAATCGCCTCGCCGATGAGCAGAGTCCGTATCTGCTCCAGCATGCCAACAATCCCGTCGACTGGTACCCTTGGGGTCCGGAGGCGTTTGCCAAAGCCCGGGAGGAAGACAAACCGATCTTCCTCTCGATCGGTTACTCCACCTGCCACTGGTGTCACGTGATGGAACACGAATCCTTCGAGGATACTGCCGTCGCGCGGCTGATGAACGACGCATTCGTTTCGATCAAGGTCGACCGCGAGGAACGACCCGACATCGACAACATCTACATGACCGTCTGCCAAATGATGACCGGTGGCGGCGGCTGGCCATTGACCGTCATCATGACACCCGACAAAGTTCCGTTCTTCGCCGGCACCTACTTCCCCAAACAGTCCCGCGGCCAGCAAATCGGCATGCTCGATCTGATTCCGCGTGTGACGGACGTGTGGAACAACCAGCGCGACCAAGTGCTGCAATCGGCACAGAATGTGTCTGAGGCATTGGCCCAGGGTCCGACGGCGCAGGCCGGCGACTTTCCGCCCGATTCCACGCTGCGTCTGGGATTCGACCAATTGTCGGCGCGTTACGATGAGACCCACGGCGGTTTTGGAAACGCCCCGAAGTTTCCCACCGCCCACAATTACCTGTTCCTGTTGCGATACTGGAAACGCACCGGCGATCCGCATGCGATGTTGATGGTCGAGCAATCGTTAACACAAATGCGATTGGGCGGGATGTATGATCACGTCGGCTTCGGTTTTCACCGCTACTCGACCGACAATGTGTGGCTTCTCCCCCACTTCGAGAAGATGCTCTACGATCAGGCAATGCTGACGCTGGCCTACACCGAAGCGTATCAGGCGACACGCGACAATTTGTTTAAGGATGTGACCGACGAAGTGCTCAGTTACGTGCGGCGGGATATGACTGATGACAAGGGTGGATTCTACTCGGCGGAAGATGCCGACAGCGAGGGTGAAGAGGGCAAATTTTATGTATGGAGTGAGGCGGAACTGCGCGAACTGCTGTCCGACGATGACGCCGAACTTTACATGGATTTGTACGGGTTTGAAGCAGGCGGCAACTTCAGCGAACAGTCAACCGGCCACAAACCCGGGACCAACATCCCCCATTTGACGCAACCGTTGGGGGAGCTGGCACGATCCCGCGGGCAGGATCCCGAGGAACTGCAGGCACGTGTTGAGAGTATCCGTCAAACACTCTTCGATGCGCGCGAAAAACGCGTCCATCCGTACAAGGACGATAAGATTCTCACCGACTGGAACGGGTTGATGATTGCGGCGTTTGCCAAAGCGGGGCGGGTGTTGAATAACGACGCTTACCTCGGCACCGCACGGCACGCCGCCGACTTCGTGCTCACAGCACTGCGCAAAGACAATGGTCGATTGCTGCATCGGTATCGTAATGGCGAGGCGGGCATCGACGCGACCGCCGAGGACTACGCGTTCTTCATCTGGGGACTGTTGGAGTTGTACGAATCGACATTTGAAATCGACTACCTCGAGATCGCGATCGCGCTCAACAACGATTTCGTTCAGCACTTTTGGGATGAGCAGGATGGCGGTTTCTACCTCACCGCCGACGACGCCGAAGAACTGATCTCGCGTCCGAAGGAAGTCTATGATGGCGCGATTCCATCCGCCAATTCGGTGGCGTTGCTCAATCTCGTCCGCCTCGGACGTATCACCGCCAACTCCGAGCTGGAAACGAAGGCGCACAAGCTGGGCAAAGCGTTCGGCCAGACCGTGTCGAAGGCCCCAATGGCACACGCCATGATGCTGGTCGGCTTGGATTTCATCGTCGGCCCCTCACGCGAAATCGTCATCGCCGGCGATCCCAAAGCCAACGATACGCAAGCGATGCTGACTGCCCTCTGGTCCCGCTTCGAGCCCAACAAGGTAGTCGTCATGCGTCCGATCGGCGACGGCTCGAAGATCGCAAAAATCGCTGAATACACCGAAGGCCAACACAGTCTCGACGGCAAGGCGACGGCCTATGTCTGCCAGAACTACGCCTGCCAATTGCCAACGACTGATCCCGGCAAAATGCTGGAGTTGATCGCGCAGTAGGTGCAGCGGTGTGTGGGGTGCCCCACCGCTTGCGGTGGGATTAGATTGTCCGGAGACAATCCAATACGTTCGTCTGCATTGAACTTTCAGCACATCGTAGCTCAGGAGCACGGCGCGTCTGTCGCAATAGCGATCTTCAACAGCCGTAACTGCGCCGGGCTCCTGAGAACCACGTCTCGGTATGACCCGGGGTGCCTCACCGTCACAACCCAAGCCCCGTAGGGGCGACACGATTACGCGCATGCGCCGATCAAATGTGTCGCCCCAATGGGGCTCTTGGTTTCTTCGCGTAATCGATCACCGGGCGTAAGCCCGGTGCTACATTGTGTCGCCCTTCGGGCTTTAATGCAACCATGTGCTGAATGTGTGTCTATCCGGGGTATCCCACGCCGGGATGCCGAGGTGCCCCGCCGCTTGCGGTGGGTTCAAATTGTCCAGAGACAATCCAATACATGACGTCTGACACGAGTGAATCCAACGGCACTACGACGGGATGATAATCCAAACCCACCGCAGGCGGTGGGGCACCCGCTCTTAAGTCCCGTCTCTGCTCAGAAACCCCTTGCCAACACACCGACCGCTCCTACTGTTTGATAAATAGCAAGACCTCAGACGGGAGTCTGCCGTTGTGAATACTGTTATCATTGCCGTTGTCGGCTTGGCCTGGCTGTACTTTGCGTACCGTTGGTATGCGCGGCGCATCGATCAGCGTATCATCCAGCCCGATGACTCGCGGCCGACACCGGGGACTGAGGTCAACGACAACCGCGACTATGTTCCCACCCGGCCGCTGGTCCTGTTCGGACACCATTTTTCGTCGATTGCCGGCGCCGGTCCAATTGTCGGCCCCATTCTCGCACTCGCCCTGTTTGGTTGGCTGCCCGCATTGATCTGGATTCTGGTCGGATCGGTGTTTGTTGGTGCGGTGCACGATTACACCGCGCTGATGGTCTCGATCCGGCATCGGGGTGTCTCGATTGTTGAGATCGCCGGCACGGCAATCTCCAATACCGCCCGCTGGGTCCTCTCGGCGTTTGTCTGGTTTGCGCTGGTGCTGGTGCAGGCGGTCTTTGCCGTGTTGTGCGCACAGACATTGACTGAAAAACCGGAAATCGTCATTCCCACGCTGGGAGTTGTCGCATTGGCGATCCTGTTTGGCGCCGGTGTCTACAAACGCATGCTCAACTTTTCGGTCGGTACCGTTCTGGCATTGGCGGCAATGGTCGCATTGCTCTTCATCGGTCAACGGTTTCCCATCGAAGCATCATACAATGTTTGGCTGGTGGTCTTCATCGGGTATGCATTTATTGCGGCGATCCTTCCGGTCTGGGTGCTGCTGCAACCGCGCGACTACCTGTCTGTGTACATACTGCTCGCAGGAATGGTGCTCGGCTTCGGCGGACTATTCGTCTTCCATCCCAATTTCACCGCACCCGCCTTGCACGCGGTCTCGAGTACACAGGGACCGATTTGGCCGATGCTGTTTATTGTCGTCGCCTGCGGAGCCGCGTCGGGCTTTCACTGTCTTGTCTCCAGTGGCACAACCGCGAAGCAACTGAACCGCGAGTCGGATGGACGGAAAATTGCGTTTGGCGGCATGCTGACTGAGGGCGCACTGGCGATGCTCGTTGTGCTGATCATCGGTGGCGCGTTGTACTGGCAGGAGGCCCCATCGGCCGCGCTGTCCGGATTTGTCTTTCAGGACTTGCTTGGACAGAGCGCCAATATCGCGTTCGGTACGGCGCTGGGACGCGTCATGGGAAGTCTCGGCATCCCCATCGCCATCGGGACCGCATTCGGCGTGTTGATGCTGAATGCATTCATCCTGACCACCCTCGACACAACCGTCCGTATCTCACGATACATTGTGCAGGAAACCGCCGGACAAAAGGTCGCATTCTTCCGGAACCCGTATGTGGCGGCCGGTTCGGGTCTCGTTTTAGCGTTCTACTTCTGCATCGGCGGCAACTGGAAGATCATCTGGCCGCTGTTCGGCGCATCGAATCAGTTGGTCGCAGCACTGGCGCTGATGGTGGTCACCGCGTACTTCATCGCCATCAAACGCCCGACGATCTACACGTTCCTCCCGGCGATCTTCATGGTAATCACGACGGAAGCCGCGCTGATCTATCAGTTGTTCTGGATCTTCCTGCCCGACGGCAAGTGGCTGCTCAGCGTGGTGGCGATTTTCCTGATGCTATTAGGATTAATGGTGACGTACGAAGTGTTTCGGAAATTCCGGATGGCGTTCGGCAATGGTCGCCAAGTTGCCCGCGATGTGGCTCCTCAATCCTGAAGTTGTGCTAGCCATTCGATTGCGCCTGCGCTGTATCCCCTTCGGTATTCAGCACCAGTACCGTAGACTCACTCGACAGGTTCAGATGTTCGGCCAGCGGGCGCAGCGTTTCCCTTTCCAATAAGGCCATCAACCCCGCCAACCCCGCAGCTCCCGATTCCCCGGTATCGATGACGGGATCATTACCCAACGGATGTCGCAGCGCCTTCATTGCACGCCGACTGTCCTCATCGCCAATAGAAACACACGAATCAAACGTGCTGCGAATGATCGGCCAGGCAACTGTGGACGGTGTCCCGCAGTTCAGCCCCGCCATGATTGTTTGACCATCACCCCGAGCCGTGACCGGTTGGCCTTCGCGCGACTGTATCGATTCGAGCAGGCACGCCGCAGCCTCTGACTCCACAGAGACGAGCTTCGGCTGTACCTTCGCATCTCCCTGTCGATAGTACCAACCCGCCGCTGATGCCAGAGCACCCACTCCGCCCTGCACAAAGACAACATCAGGACGCTTTTCTGACTGCACGTCGATCTCACGAAACATCGTCAGGTAACCTGCCGCAATCCATCGGGGGATTTCCGTGTATCCCGGCCACGCCGTATCGGAGATGATCTGCCAGCCGTTGTCCGTCGCCGCCTGTGCCATTGCACACACGGTGGCATCATAGTCGCCATCGACAATGATGACATCCGCGCCTTCTGATTCGATCGCTTCCACCCGTGCGTTCACGGAGCCATGCGGCATGAAGATCACGGCCCGTTGCCCCAGTTGACGCGCCACCCATGCGACACCACGGCCGTGATTGCCGTCGGTTGCAGTACACAATGTGTACTGCGGCAGACCATCCGGCAGAGCCTGGGAATAGAACGTCGACGGATCGGGCGCAGCCCCGCCTCGCTGAACGATGTCCTCTCGGAGAAACCGATACACCGCATACGATGCGCCCAGCGCCTTGAACGCTCGCAGGCCAAATCGGTGCGATTCGTCTTTCACTATGAGACGCTTCACGCCGAGCCGATTTGCGCACCTGGGAAGCTCAACGAGCGGAGTGGGAGTGTATGCGGGGATGGATCGGTGGAGTGGCTCAATGTCATGATGAGTAAAGGCAGCAACCGACGACTTGTCGATTTCCGGCGGGGTCTGACGGTAGAGATTGAGAGCGTAACGGCACACAAACAGCAATCTATGCCGCATGTGCGTTGAGACAATGGGAAAGGATCAGGGGGTTGGCTACGCGTCGTTCGGACGATCGGCATTACACCGCGCGCAGTATGACTCTGTCCCCGGATTCACCCGCCCACACGAGCACTTCCAGTAGGCGCCGGTATTGGCCGGACCGCCGGGAGCCACGTCGGGATGCTCGTGTCCCGAACCCTGCACCTGTGCGTTCTGGTAGTAGAACGATTCCGGCACATTCATCAACTCCTCCGGCGTTGGCGATGAATCGCCGGTCGGGAGCGGGCCGGATTCCGACAGCTTGGCGGGCGTGAGGGGCGGTGGGCCGGCCGCAGGCATCGGTTGCGTTGCCTCGTCCCGTTGACTTTGAGGCCGCGTGGGATGCCGACGGACAATCTCGTCATCCGCATCGGAACCGCGCCTGAAGAACATCAGCAGTAGTAACAGCGCGACCACGCCACCACCATACCACCAATACGAAAACGGCTTGCTCGTGTACACCGGCGTGGCGGTGCTGCCGGTGTATGCGAGTGTCGGCATAATGAGATCGAATTGCGTCTCCCAGGCGCTGAACACGCCATCGGCGGCGGCACAACGGATGGCATACAGGTGCTGGCGGTCCTGCTTGTCGCGCACGATCATTCCGCGCAGCCAGTTGGTCAAACTCGTGTGGCCATTGGGCAACGTACTGCTGTAGAAGATCTCGAACTCAATCTGATCATTGGTCGCCTCGTAACGGGAATTTGTGATGGTTACACCCGACCGACCAGCATTGGACATCGCAGCGATCTGGCTCGCCAGTTTCGGCCAATGCTTCGCCAATTCACCGACTGAACTGATCACATCCCGCGGCGGAAGGGCCTGATGCAGTAGCAACGCAATGACCGTGCCCTCACCATTTGAGAACAGCGCGACGCCGTTCTCATGTGCCGGATGATTGCGCAACTCCCAACTGCCATCGGGACGGGCAAAGGTCACATCATGCAGATGGCTGGTATAGACGTTTCCGCGCATCTCGGCAGATACCGGCGTCACGATCAACAGGACATACAGGGCCAAGGCCCCGATAGCTGGTCGAATGCGATAACTCATTGATCCCCCAGTAGTTCCCTTCTATCGAAGTATCGGCCCCGACCGTCTCACTCTTGAACTATAATGTCCTACCACCGCCCGAGACGGAAGGGGGGCATGAGAATACGCCCGGTCTGATCGCGGCCCAGCCAGATCGCCAATGCGAGGGCGAATACGGCATCACAGTGCGTATTGTCTTCCCACGTGAATTCACGCAGTTCTCCGGCCAGACTCCAATACTCGCCTGAGGATGTGGTGATTTCCACATTGGGACAGGCGATCTGTCCGTTGGCAAAGGACTGCTCAAGCGCAGCGATCAGCTCGTTCTTCGCCCGTCCGCCCCGCTCGCCGAAATTGAACCCGCTTGCACCGATGTCCTGGAGCTCCGCCAGCACCACGTCGCCCAATCCGGTCGCATCGATAATGGTGCGTCCACCGTATCGGCGGTGCCGATTGCGAATCGTCTCATACACCGCCGGCCACGAGCGTTGCTGAAACCGCTCAAACGCGACCACCTGATGCGGATGCACGGAAACGTCGAGCGTCACACCGACTGTCCACGTGCGCTTGCGTGCCAAATCCCACCCGTGGATGTAACGGTGTCCGGGCTTGGGCGACTGTAACCCGCTTGTGCGTGCCAACGCGTAACGAATTTGCTCTTCGGTCAACACTTCATTGCCGCAATCGACAAACCGCCCTTCGATGTTCTGGGCCCGTCGATTTGGCGAGAGACGTTGTATGGTGCGCTCAAGAAAGTCGGATGGAATGTGCGGATTATCGCGGGAATCGCCGCGTTGCACATAGCCCAGCGATGGCCGCGATGCCAGCGTTAGCGCTTTGCGATAAAACCAGTTCTTGCCGCTTGGCGTTGACGTGTAGTCGATCTGCCCCGCTCGGTCAACAACACGCATCGCCAACACCTCTTCGACCACTTCCTCGGGATTCGGCTCGAAGGCGGCTTCGTCGAATGTCACAAAGTCGAAGTCATGTCCCAGAAGATACTCACCGCGACGTTGGCTTGACCGCGCCCACATCACCGAACCGTTGGTAAGACACAGATACGGGAACGGCGTGCGAATCAAATCGGCGATGAACCGTTCGGCGTGGGGATGTTGTCGCAGTAAACGAACCGTCTCGTTGAAGATGATGCGGGCCTGATCGAGTGTAATCGACACATTGACCGCAACGTATCGTCCGGTACGATCATGGCGCGGACTGCGAACTTGGAAGAGACACCGATGGGCAAACTTGATCGCCTGTACAAGCGATTTTCCCCAACGGTTGCCGGTATGAAGGAGGTTTTCGGGACAGTGAGATTCGCGCAGCCACAGTTCCTGCGCCGGGTGAGGATCAATACCGAGAAACTCGCGGGCGAAGTAAACAGGATCGCCGATGGCTTGACGCCACGGCGAACGGTGGATGGCGGGCATAGTAAATCAGCTGGGGAGGGCGAGGCTCCATACGCGCTAACTTAGTGTGGCGGAGTTATCGGTTGATA
>CAYTTY010000053.1:0-21247 GCA_964440935.1 uncultured Ignavibacteria bacterium
CGTGGCACCCAAATACAAACGGACAATACTTCTGACAATCGCTCTAATCGGAAATTATCTCTGACAATTCCTCTAGAGCGATTGGCAGAATTGTCTTCCGATTGACTGGGCGATGTAGCACGGGCGCCTCGCCCGTGCGGCATGACCGGGACGGGCATGCTACGCTCTCGTGAATCGGAAAGTTCTTCTGACAATCGCTATAAGGGGTGCCCCTGACGCCCTCGCTTTGCGCTGCGTAGCTATGCGGAGCAGTGTCAGGGCTTGGCGACGGAACGGTGAGTTTTGTCGTATCACAAGTGAGAGGACCTGAAATTATACCAATGGCTTTTCGCTTTGCCCAGGAATACTCAATATCGCTATTGGTAGTGTCATTGCAAGCACGCTGGACACCTGGGATTTGACAACAACATAGCAGGAGAAAGGAGGGATGCTCGTCGCGCGAGTTACACCTATCTTATCATAAACGAGGGAAGGGGGAAAGTATGCTACAGCGAGTAGGAATTGCGCTGATCGCACTCAGCTTATTGGCTGTATCGTCGGTACTCGGGGGACAGCCGCCGCCGGGAGCGGAGCGGGGGTGGTGGTCGCACAGTCAGGCGTACGTTCCGGTCAACACGAACGCGTCTCGGATCGCAGAGTTTGTGCGGGGCGAATTGGCGGCAATGAACTCGAAATCGGGCGATACATGGCGCTTGGAGCGACACGGGGCTGGCGGGACGCTCTTCCAGCTAAAGGGAAGAAGCGATAAACCCTACGTCGGCGATTTGGAGTCTGCTGCACGACAGTTCATTGACCAATTCTGGACGGTCATCACGGGACGAAGCGGTTCATCCGGTGATGATCCGCTGGAGTTCAGACATGTTGAGACAGTCCCTACTCCATGGGGAACAACACGAGCACGATTCTCCGGTTTTTACGAGGGAATACCGGTCTGGAGGACGGGTCTCGCCGTTGATTTTGATGAGAAGCGTCAAGTTGTAGGCATGAATTTCTCTCCAGCATTCAATCTTGACATGCCGAACATTCCAACTCGCAGACCGTTTGAAGGCATCGTGGCGCAGCTTCGTGCATTGATTAGGCCTGATTCCAGTCAAGTCAAAGGTGAGCACCAGCTTGTTATCTACCCGTCGGACCCGCCGCGCTTGGCATATTCCTGCGCGCTGAACGTGTGGGGATTGACATCCGGACGGGTCGTCGGTATTCCAACCACGCCGACATTTCTTGTCGATGCGGTTAACGGTGAAGTCCTCTATGTTATGAGCAATGTCGTCACCGATCGATACGGTAATAGACCTCCAGGGCCCCCACCTGAGCCTGATTCAAGCGAACTCATAAAGTCACTGCATGGGTACGATGCCGTCGGGAAGCAACCGGTCATTGAAGTCGAGCCATACCCCCCCCTCCCCGCAGATAGCTCACCAGGACTGCCGGTTCCCGCCGACACCGTGAATCATCACCGTAAGTCGCAGCAAAAATCCACTTCGCCACCGGAGTCGTCACTATTCGACTCCCGCTCCCCCCAGTATTACAACATCTTTGATGCGTGGTATATCCCGTGGCGTGACAATGACAACGATGGCAGCTTCAGCCAGGTGCCCCACAGTTCTACTGTGGGAACTCCACAGTCGGAGTAGCCGCTCAGAGCCCGCTTTGATCACCCCAAGAGACATCAACACTCTCCTCAAAAGTCTTCTACAATCAAGGCCCGCGCCGTGCGATCCGTGTGAATGCGAGCCGTATCCGACAAGCTGTCCATAGAGCAGTCACATTGACCCAACTCGGAAGCCCGCGAGCACCCCAGTTCGCGGGCTGTATCTTGGCCCAAGAAACAGCGGGTGTTGGCAAGCTTAGCGACAGTGGTCCGAAATCGGTCGAAGTCATTGGCACAGTTTCTGACCAATTCTCCGAATATCCCTTGTCTCGCTCTTGCTGAGGTGACCGGTCGTCTCTACCTTGGCGGCGCGTATGCGGGCCTAAGGCCCGAGGGAGAAGCGCCGACGTATGACGGAGAACCTGTTCTAACACAGAGGGGTCGAGATGACGGCACTGCTGGAGAAGCTGGCGGGGCGAACCAAAAAGACGAAGGGGATTTTGTGCATTGGGCTCGATCCCGATGTGGAGAAGATGCCCTCCTCCATCGCGTCGGGCCCGAAGCCGCTGCTCAATTTCTGCAAACGCATTGTCGAGGCTACCCGGGACTACGCGGCGGCGTATAAGCCGAATCTGGCCTTTTTTGAATCACATGGTTCGAGCGGGCTGGCCCAACTGGAACGGCTCTTAGTCGATATGCCCGATGACATCCCGATCATCATTGATGGCAAGCGGGGCGATATCGGCAACACCGCGCGGATGTACGCGAAATATGTGTTCAATCATCTGGGCGGCGATGCGGCAACCGTGAACCCCTTTCTGGGTCGTGACTCCCTTGAACCATACTTCGATGATCCCGAAAAGACCCCTCTGGTGCTCTGTCTCACCTCCAATCCCGGCTCTGCCGACATCCAGACTGTGAGTGGCGGGGAGCACCGTATCTATGAACGTATCATCATGTTACTGAAACGCTTCAACAAGCCATGCGGGCTTGTCGTCGGCGCCCGGCACGCGGAATTGCTGGCCAATGTGCGCCGGTTGGCGCCGGAATGGCCGATTTTGATTCCCGGTGTTGGCACCCAGGGTGGAGACCTCGAAGCGTCGGTGCGGGTCGGCACGCACGACGGCGAGGTGCCGGCAGTGATCAATGTTTCGCGCGATATCCTCTACCATTCAAACAAGAGCGATTTCACCGAAGCGGCAGCCAAGCGGGCCGAATGGTACGTCGGCCAGATGGCGGCGGCACTCACTCGACCGAAGAAGTGATCTCGGCCATGAATCCCTCCGATCTTCCTCGGATCACAACGGCTGAGCAGATGCGCTCGATCGACAGCCGTGCGATCGAGGGCATGGGCATTCCCAGCCTGACGTTGATGGAAAACGCCGGGCGGGGGGTGGCGGAGATCATCCGCGATGAGCTGTGCGACGGTGACGTGTCGGGCCGGCCGATCGGGATTGTCTGCGGACGGGGTAACAATGGCGGCGATGGTTTCGTTGTCGGCCGCTACCTCCGGAACTGGTCCGCGGAGGTGTCTATCTTTCTGGTCGGTACTCCGGACCGCCTGAAGGGTGACGGTGAAGTCAACTACAAGCGCGCCACAACTGAAGGAATCGTTGTCACACCGGTCGACAGTGCCGACACCGTACCGGAGTTCGACCGGTTTGAGATCATCGTCGATGCCATGTTCGGCACCGGATTCCACGGGCCGATTGAGGGCACGGCCAAAGACGTTGTCGACTCAATGAACCGCTCGGGTGTCCGCATTGTGGCAGTCGACAACGCGTCCGGCGTCAATTCGGATTCGGGTGCAGCCGAAGGTAGCGTCATAAACGCCTATTATACAACATCATTAGCGTGCTCCAAGCGGGGCCAGTGGCTGTATCCCGGCAGGTCCCATGTCGGCCATTTGCGTGTCGTTGATATTGGAATTCCCGAAATGGCGGTTGCCGAGGAGAATATCCGGCTTGGTCAAATCACCAGTGAGTTTGTCGGTCGGTCGCTTCCCGAAAGACCGCCCGACGGCCATAAAGGCACCTTCGGGAAGGCGCTGATTCTGGGCGGATCGGTCGGCATGTCGGGGGCGGTGGCGCTGGCGGCCAATGCCTGCATGCGTTGCGGTGTGGGCCTCACCTACGCCGGGGTACCATGGTCGATTGCCGACCTGATCGATATCAAAGCAACCGAACCGGTGGTGCTGGCCTTCCCCGAAGTCAACAAAAGGCGCGTACTGGCGCGGCGCGGCTTGGGGGAGATCACGCAGCGGATGGAGACGGTCGATGCGGTGGCGATTGGTCCGGGACTCTCTCGCCATCATGAAACACAGGAATTGACCCGGCGTCTGGTGGCACGCCGGTCGAAGCCGACGGTGCTAGATGCCGACGGGTTGAATGCGTTTGAGAAGGATCGGTCGGCACTCGAAACTCGCAGCAACGTTCCCCTCATCATCACACCACATGTCGGGGAAATGGCGCGGCTGCTTGACCGTTCAACCACGGACATTGCCGGGGATCGCGAGCAGGCGGCCATCGATGCCGCCAAGCGGTTTGCGTGTATCGCGGTGATGAAAGGCGCGCCGACTTTCGTGGCGGCGCCCGACGGTACGGTCTATCTCAATCCCACCGGTAACAACGGTCTCGGTTCGGGCGGTGTCGGCGACGTGCTCACCGGGATTATCGTCTCATTTCTTGCACAGGGCGTCGAGCCGCTGACGGCCGCACTGATGGGCGTCTACATCCACGGGCTCGCCGGTGATTTCGCTGCCGCCGATTATGGTGCGCGGTCGCTGGTGGCGTCGGACCTCGTGACGGCGTTGCCGGATGTATTGCAGTACCTCGAACGGTAATTACTCATTTCCGAACAATCGTTGTTGGATAGTTGTACTGCATTTAGAGCGATTGTCATAAATCTTGTCCGTTTGGATCTGGGTGCCACGGGCCTTCAGGAGCCTGTTGAAAAAGTGCAAGAACTGATCATATCACGCACCGAGAAAGCGATCATCCGTAGGGGCGTACTGAGTACGCCCTGGCCCCGTAGCAGTTACGCGCAGAGGGCGTATTCAATACGCCCCTACGAAAGCACGTCTCCTGCATTGACACACGTTTTTCAACACACCCCTCAAGGCCCGTGGCACCCAAATGTCATCATGAAACACACCCTGCCTCACTTCTTCTCAATCGGAAATTTATTCTGACAATTGCTCTAACAGCGGGGATTCCCCGACAGCCGGTTCGCTAAATTGGGATGTTTCACACCGTGGCACGCGGGATTGGCATTGTACATTGATACTGTTGTCGACGATAACGGACAAAGGAGGTCTCATGAAGATAAACATCAGAGCATTGTCGATGGCGATTGCTTTGCTGAGTGGTATTACCATGCTGGCACTGGGGATCGCCAACATTGTGTTCAAGGGATATGGCGATCGCTTTCTGCGTCTGGCCGAATCGATCTATCCGGGTTACAATCACCGGGATGGCCGGCGCGGTATAGCAATGGGTGCGTTGTATGGATTTGTTGACGGGTTGATTGGTGGTGCGATTATCGGATGCCTGTACAATCTGTTTGTCTCTGGCGATTCGCCGGAGGAATCAGAATGATGTCTGTTGTGGTGTGGCCGAAGCAGGTTCACGACATCGTTCCGGTCAAGCGTGCGGCCACACGCCCTCGTGTGGCGGCTATCCTCCTTATGAGGCGTTATCCGAGGGCGGCTGACGTCACACGCAATGGTTCGTTGTCCAACTGCGTGGCGGTCTCCCCGACATTGTCATCTTCGGGTTCCGTCATGACGTAGCGAATATCGTAGGAATTGGCATAGCCGTGTACCTCGTCAGGCTCCGGAACGGTCCATGCCAATGTTGCTGTTGTAGGAGTGACATCAACGACGTGCAGGTCGTCGACAGCGGTGGAGCCGGTGGTGGTTCTTCATCGTCGCCGCCATTGCCACTGGTGATGTTGGAACAGGCAACCACACTGAGTGCAACCAGCGCACTAGCGGCCAGACGGAGCAAGCGAGTGAACATACGCAGAACCTCTTTCGACGCTGACTACAATCCGATACCCGCCCAAAGTTCAATCTCGCAAACCCATTCTGAATAAGGCAATATGTCGTGACGGCATTGCCATTATAAGTGATATTGTCTTCATACCAGGGATTAGAGCGATTGTCAGAAGTATTGTCCGTTTGTATTTGGGTGCCACGGGCCTAAAGGGGCGTGTTGAAGAACCCCCGAGAATCAGAGCCTTCGGGAGGGCGAGCCTCCCGGCGAGCCGCAACGGCATGTTCCACACGGCGGCTCGGCGGGAGCCTCGCCCTCCCCAGTCTGAGGTGATGATAGACAGCAGGTTTTGCAACACACCCCTAAAGGCCCGTGGCACCCTGATCCAAACGGAAAGGATTTATGACAATTGCTATAGCGTGTGAACAAGTGATGGTCATTTCTGGTTAACTCAGCCCTGGTTGACACGCGACGCACAATACGACTGGGCAAACCGGGATGGGTCTCGTATCTTCGAATCGTCTGCAACAGTCGGTTCGTCACGCAGAGGTTACAGGCACGCAGTGACCACACGTCTCGCCCGATGGATTCGTCTTCCGCCGATGCTGCGCTTCCTTGTGGTCTTTCTCGTAGCGTTGTTGGTCCTGGCCATTCTCTTTCCCTGGCTGTCAGCACGGTACAACCGGGAGATGATGATGTTTATGTCGGCGACCGCGTGGCTCGTTGGCAAGACCTTGATCTTGCTCGGCGAAGACATCGTGATCTCCGGCCGGTTCCTGTCAGGCACCGGATTTTCCATTGAGGTGATTGAGGAGTGCACGGGTGCGTATGAGATCCTGATCTTTTGGGCGGCGGTGATCGCCTATCCCACGCGCTGGCGCGGCAAATTGATCGGTTTCGTTGGCGGGGCTGTGGCCCTAATCGTGTTGAATATCATCCGGATGGTATTCCTGTTCTTTGTCGGTCTGTACCGCCCCGACTGGTTTGACTTCATGCACACCTATTTCTGGCAGGCGACGCTGATTCTGATGATCACCACCGTCTGGATCGTATGGATCAAGTTGGTTGCGTCGCGCCTGCGGCCGGCGGGGGTATAGTCGTGTGGCGCACGATCATGTGGTTTGTGGTCAAGCTGGTCGTGGCGTCGGCCGTGCTGTTTGGCCTGTGGGAATGGAGGCTGGCCGAGGGATACGCCATCTTGTTTCGCCACGTGGCCGGGCCGGTGTGCGGACTGTTCGGCATTGAATTGGCCTCCCTGGCAGATTCGATCGGGTTGGTAATACCCCGGTTCTACAATGTGCTGCCGTTCCTGAGTCTGATCATTGCGACTTGGGGATTGACTCTTCGGCGACGCGTAGTCGCGATTATCGTTGGCTTGTTTCTGCTCGTGTTATGGCACGTGGGGCTTGCGCTGGCGGTCGATGCGATTGTGGCCGCCCACGGCCTGGACCGGACCGCCTATCAAAAGCTCTCACCCTGGTTTCTCATCTCCGATGCCCTGCCGATTGTCCTCTGGATCGCGTTTGCGTATCCGTCAGTGGCTGCGTTGTTTGCTCAACGTAACAAATATGACAAGCAGTAGGTTTGTCGCTCTCATATAAAGCCCCTCTCAAATGTCGAGCGATTTTATATTTATTTTTATATTAACAAATACTTAAAATTGTCTTGACAAACTGACAACGGCTTTGCATCCTAGCTGCGCTTCGTGGGAACGAGATGTTTGAGCGTCGTATCGGGGTGTGACCCTGACGGACGATTCGCTCTTACTTCCCCGCAACGTTTCCTACAACTGAAGAAGACCTTGGAGGTGGGGTCTTTGGTGTCTCTGAGCCGAGGGGGAGCAGCGCTTGGTCGCGTTGTTCTCCCACCGCGAGCGTCGCGCATTGAGGTCGCGTGCGACTTTCTGTACGCGGGCTCATCGGCGCTGCTGCTTCTGGTGCCGGTGTTGCGTCCGGAATTGTGGATGCTCGCGTTTCTGGCGTTGACACCGCTGTTTTACCGCTTGGTGCGTATTCCTCCCGGCCAGGCCGCACGCGTCGGCGTCCTGTTCGGTCTGTCGTATTTCACCGTCTATCTCTCTGGCACCTTCGCGGCCAATCCGCTGGGCAACTTGGCCACATTAGGCGTTGGCACGTCACTGTTGGCGGCGTTTGCGTGGGTCGTGACGCGTGCGCAGGCTCGCATCGGATTCAATCCCCTGATCACCGCATTCCTCTGGTTCCTGCTGGAAGCGATTTTGATCTGGTCCGGATTGGGGAATGGACTTGTGAGTGCCGTTCCCGGTCCGGAGACGGTGTTTGCGCAAGGCAGTGTGCTGTTCGGATTCCTCTTCACGACATTTGTCATCGTCTTCATCAATGCGTTGGTTGTATTTGTGACCGGCACGATGTCGGTACTCATTCCGGGGTGCCTGATCCAATGGGTGACCGCGTGGCAGCCATGCGTGACGCTGTCGGTCGACACACTCCCATCGCAGAGCAAATATCTCACCACGGAGAGTCGTGGTCCTCCATGGGCCACAACTCCTGCGCATGCTCTCACTGCCTGAGTGGGCGCCGTCGACGGTTCTGATCGTACGCGTCACGTGTCCACGGGGGCAACAACGGCCTGTGCTCTCGTATCTGCGCGTCACGATGGGCACAGGGAGAATCACTTGGAGGAATCAGATGAAAGCGTGGAGCCTTATTGTATTGCTGGCCGTCGTCCTGCTGACAGCCGGGACGGCGATGGCCGATGTCACGGCGACCGGAGATTTGTACTATTACCTGGGGCCGCCGCTCAATGCCGTTGCCGGGGATTATGACCCGGTGAATGATGATCCCAGCGCCACCGATTGGAATCCGAACTTCATCGCCGGCACTCCCCCGGCCGGTACAATTCCGGTGGGACAGGTGTTGGTCCTGGCGCAACGGAATCTGCAGTTGAAGCAGGTGAAGTACGTTACGGCGAATGTCCAGTACACCGGCACATCGCCGCTGGTCACCTATGATCGGATTGGACATGGCGCGCGCGATTATATCACCACTCATTACGTGCTCGGTGACACAGACGTCGCCGGAACACCGAGGAGCTATACACTGCGCTTCAAGGTAAAACCGCAGCCCGACTGGGAATGGGTGGAACTCACGCCCGCAGGGGCTGCACCGGTGCCGTTTACCCGGGCGACCATCCATAGTGTTTGCGTTTCGGTTCCGTCGACCACCACAACCGGCTTGATCGTGCTGGTTGTGCTGTTGGGCGGAACAGCGGTGTGGATTGTCGGTCGGCGCCGTCTGCAGGCGACCGCCTGACCCGACGGCAACCGACGGTTTAACGACAACAGGGGCTGGACATCCAGCCCCTGTTGTCCTTTGATAAGTCTCTCAGGTTATAGCGATTGTCAGAAGAACTTTCCGATTCACGAGACGGTAGCATGGCCGTCCCGGCCATGCCGCACGGGCGAGACGCCCGTGCTACGTCGTTGGTTAATCGGAAATTATCTCTGACAATTCCTCTAACTGCTGCACGACGCCTGCACCGGCATGCATGGATCGCACGGGTCATCGCCATTGAAGAACAAATGTTCGATCAGCGCGTTGAGATCGACCGCATCGGCAACGCTATCGTAATTGAAATCGCTACGGGTCGATGGGCAGCCGGGATCCTGCACGTCGGTGGCATTGAAGAAGATGATGTTGATCAGAGTGTTCATATCGACTGCCGTGGGAAAACCGTCCTCGTCGAAATCCGCTTGCCACGGACACAATCCGTCCACCGTTTGATCGCAATCGTTGTCGACTCCATCGCACACTTCGGTCGCTTCGGGATTGATGTCGGGATCGGCATCGTCGCAGTCGCATCCGGCGCCGGCGGTGTCGGCGTCGGTCTGATCGGGATTGCTCAGGTCAGGACAGTTGTCGTATCGGCATGGAATCCCCCATTGCGCTGCACGGCGTGCAGCGGTTGCTGTAAGCGTTCACAACAGTCAGGAGCTGCTTCAGTGGTGAGGGACGAACAGCTCTGTAGCTTTGTCGCGGGAGTGTGGTGGAACCTTACACCAAGTTGCTAAAGTCGCTACTGCTTCGAACAAATATCGAAAGTGACCACTCGGATCGTAGCGAACTCTATAGCGGCTGTCAGAATCGCTGTCCGATTCCAGCGTGCCGTCACGCGCCCTCGCGTGACGGCTATCTCCCGTACGGACAAGGCGTCACCCGAGGGCGGGTGACGCCACATATGACCACCGTGTTCGCTTCAAACGGACAATACTTCTGGCAATCGCTCTAATCAGCGGGAGCCGTTACCGGCTCCCGCTGATCAGGGTGGGGCACTCCTTGTAAGCACTAGTAGGGTGCGGAAAACCCCACGATCCGGCGCAATCTCCTCGATGTCATCCCCCGAATGCAGGGATCCATTCTGAACACGTCACGAAATTCAAATGGATTCCTCCGCCGCGGCGGACGGGAATGACAACAGGTTGCAGCAATCATCAGAAATCCGTTCCAATTCTCGGGAACGTAGTATCGTCGTCTCGGCCAAGCGGCACGGGCGAGGCGCCCGTACTACATCGTCCGCTCAATCGGAAGATAGTTCTGACAACCGCTTTAGGGCCGCAGTCCGTTTTTCCGCACCCTGCTGGTCTGACATTCATGCCCACCTGTCTCCGTGTCGGCAATCAAAGGGCATGAACTCATAATGGCACCCCTGTGGTTTCAATTAGGAGTCCATCAGGTATTCGCTGAGCGCGTTGCGTAACGATTCCGGCATGGGAATCGGCTTCATTGTTTGTGTGCTCACACAGACGTGGCGTGTGGTCACCGTGGCGCGGTGGACGCCGTCTTTGCCGACGAGTCTGGTCTCGACGACAAACGATGTACCGCGGATCTCTATCAGCCGGAGTTCGCCTGAAATCTCATCACCGTGTCGCATTGGTGCGCGGTAGTGGCATTCGGAGTGGGCGATCGGGATGATGTAGTTTCCCTCATCGATCGCAGCAGAAATGCTATGTCCGATGCCTTCGAGGAACTGCTCATACACATTGTGCGCGAGGGTGAAATACTTTGCGAAAAAGACAATGCCGGCGGCATCGACATCGTGAATGCGAATCGGGAAATCGTGTCTGTAAGTGGTCATATAGATTCTCGCGTCGCGTCGTCTCGTTTCGTTATGAAAAGGGGTGTCTCGTCATCGGTGAGCGCAGCTGATAGTGTGCGCTTGAGAACACTATGGTCGCGCAGCCGTCAGACCAGAGTCAACAGACAACGCGAGCGGCACGTCACGACTTTGACGCGGCACGCAGTTCCGCCAGCGTGCCAGCCGCACGCCGGAGATGCGGAATCGTGATTGAACCGCCGACCACGAGCGCAACAGCGAAGACGTCGTCGAACTCGTCATCGGTGACACCCTGCTCAACACACTGAACCATGTGGTAGGTGATGCAATCGTCACAGCGCAGCACGGTCGAGGCGACCAACCCGAGCATCTCTTTGGTCTTGGCAGGAAGAGCGGCGTCCTGATAAACACCATGGTCGACATTGAAGAAGCGCTGGATGTACTTGTGCTTCGATTTGAGCAGAATTTCGTTGAGCGCTTGGCGTTCTTCTTTGAATTCGGCGACAGACTTACGGGTCATTGGCGTACAATCCTCCTAAAATTCAGGTCAGCAAGTCAAGTTAATCTACGGTTGACAGACACTCCCATGCAAGTCGGTCCACTCCGGTCGAGTGGCCGTCTCGTCTGAGCGCCTCTCGTTATGAAATAGTGATCGCACAATATCATTCATTGTGAATCCGCCATGACAAACATTCCAGTAACACATTAGTCCTCAGTGGGATAGAGTTACGGCCGGTCGTCGACATTTTTCGCAGAGCAACGGATTATTGGGGAAGGATGGTTGACGTGAGCGGCTAAACGGGATAGTTTTACTCCGACCAATGATTCTGTGGTCCTTGCCCGACCAATCAAGGATTTACCGCGCTTTTAAAGCCCACCAGTTATAAGGAGGATCCCATGTTCTTGGGACATCACACTGCGAGAACCCTCCGGCAACGCCGATCACTGTTGACCACGGGGGCGGCCGCACTGATGGTCGTAGCCGCCCTTGCGTTGATCTACACGCCATCTTACGGCCAGATCCCAACCGGGTCGATCACAATTTCACTGGATGAAGTGGCGACCGGTTTGACTTCACCGGTGATGCTTACTCATGCGGGTGACGGGTCGGGCCGGTTGTTTGTAGTCGATCAGGCGGGACAGATTCGCATCATCGAAAACGGGACGCTGCTACCGACACCGTTTTTGGATCTTACGTCAAAGATTCCCACATTGAACGCGGCCTTTGACGAGCGCGGTCTATTGGGGCTGGCCTTTCATCCCGACTATGAAACGAATGGCCGGTTCTTTGTTCGCTACAGTGCTCCACGGACCGGCGACCCCGATGAACCGTGTGCCGATCCGGGGAATTTCGTGCCGGGCTGCTACAAAGAAATCCTGGCGGAGTATGCGGTGTCGGGTGACCCCAATGTCGCCGATCCGAGTTCTGAGATCATTCTATTTTCCATCGACGAACCCCAGTTCAATCACAATGCCGGACATGTGGCGTTTGGTCCCGATGGATATTTGTACTTTTCGCTGGGTGATGGCGGCGGCGCCCACGACGGTCTGGCTGATTCGCCACCGTCGCGCGGCCCGGAAGGAAACGGCCAGAACCGTGAGACGGCCTTGGGTAGTCTCCTACGCATCGATGTTGACGGCGCCAGCCCGTACGCCATCCCCCCCGATAATCCCTTTGTCAGTGGGCCGGGCCTCGACGAGATCTTTGCCTACGGATTCCGCAATCCTTACCGATTTTCATTCGATGACGATAAAAATGACCTCTTTGTCGCCGATGTCGGCCAGGCGTTGTTTGAGGAGATTGACATTGTGGCCAAGGGTGGCAATTACGGCTGGGTCATCCGTGAGGGGTTCCACTGCTTCGACCCGTTCAATCCGAGCGTTCCCCGCGCCGCACTCGTTCGGTCACTCGCAGAGCACTTCCGTGACCGTGTGGTCTGCTTGCTGTGTAGATCGTACAGTTGATTCCGCCACGTGTATGAGCTGACACCGCTTTCCACAAGCGTATCGGCTGCCTGTTCGATCCCAAATACCAGTGCCGGCACGGACGCCGCAACTTGACGAGGAGGCTGTATTGATTGTGATGAACACATGGCGGAACCGGGAACACGACCTTGAGTGTCTGGTTTTGAGTCAATAGGAAGTTACTGCAACATCAGCGTCCAAAGCTGAATCACAATCTCAAAATGCGGGGGGCAGGAGGTAAGGATTCGATGATGCGTTATTGGAATGTGATTGTTCTCTGTCTTCTCGCACTGCCACTGGTTGGTTCCACTGCCGATGCCATCACGGTCACTGTCGATTCGATCAGAGACAACACGTTGTATGAGAGTGCGACGGGCTCGTTGAGCAACGGAGCGGGCCAACATTTCTTTACCGGGCGGACCGGCCAGGTCAGTGACAGCCGTCGGCGCGGCTTGATTCACTTCGATATCGCCGAGTTCGTTCCCTCCGGTGCGACGATTGAGAGTGTCCAACTGACGCTTCATATGTCCAAAACACCGATCGGCGCCGGTACTCGAACAGTGGAGCTGCGACGCGTCCTGGAAGATTGGGGGGAGGGAGCCTCTGATCCCCTCGGGAACGAGGGCGCCGGCACGACAGCAGCCACCGATGACGCCACCTGGGTGCACACCTTTTTCGATACCAGTACGTGGAACGTCACGGGCGGCTCGTTTACCCTGACACCCAGTGCCGCCATCGATGTCGGCGGTGTCGGGTTCTACACGTGGGGATCGACGGTTCAGATGGTGTCCGATGTTCAGGGATGGCTCGATGATCCCAGCACCAATTTTGGCTGGTTGTTGCTTGGTGACGAGAGCACCACAATGACTGCCAAGCGCTTTGATACGCACGAGCATCCCACCGCAAGCGACCGCCCCGAACTGGTGGTGGAGTATTCGCTGCCGGCCCAGCCACCCGAACTCGATTCGATTGGTCCCAAAGTGGTCGACGAAGGATCGACACTGAACTTTACGATAACGGCCAGTGATCCCAATGGCACGATTCCCGACCTGCTCGCCGAGAATCTTCCGTCCGGTGGGCAGTTCTCCGACAATGATGATGGCACCGGCGACTTTTTATTCACGCCCAACTTTGAACAGTCGGGACTATTCAATGTCCGGTTTATAGCCACCGATGGCGCACTCGCCGATACAGAGTTGGTTGAGATCACGGTGAATGAGGTCACCGATCCCCCCATAGCCTCCGACGATACAGTGACCACACCGGAAGACCAGCCGGTTTCGGATGCATTAGCAGCGAACGACCCCGATGGCGATTCAGTTTTCTTCGAGATCGTAGACGGTCCGTTTCACGGATCACTGACCGCCTTTGATGGTGCCGTTGGAACCTATACTTATGATCCATCCGATGACTTCTTTGGAGAAGACTCCATTCTCTTCCGCGCCAACGACGGCACAGCGGTGTCCGACACCGGCCTGGTGATTGTGACCGTTACGAGTGTGAACGACCCACCGGTTGCGGGAGACGTGAACGTTTCGGTGAGCATCAATACGCCAATTAATGTGGGCCCCATGCCGGTCACCGACGTCGACGATACCGCGTGGACGATTACTCAAACAGCAGGGCCGTTTCATGGGAGTGTCAGTGACTTTGATTCGTCGACGGGGAGCTTTACCTACAGCCCCGACCTGGACTACACGGGCCTGGATTCTATTCTCTATATAGCCGATGACGGCGATACGCTCTCCGATACGGCCACGGTTCGCTTGACCGTTTCGGACCAATGCTCCTGTCCGTTTCAGGGTGATATCAATGCGGATGGTGTTCGCGATGCCGTGGATCTGAATCTGGAAATCAGCGCTCTGTTTTTCAATGGTTCCAATCCGCAAGATCCAAACTGCCCGACCACCCGCGCCGATGTGAATAACGATGGAGTATCGGACGCGGTCGATCTGAACTACCTGATCGACGTACTGTTCTTCAACGGTCCGGACCCGATCGATCCCTGCCAGCCTTAAGGCTGCTTTTCAATTGATCGCATAAAGCCCGCGGAACACTGGTTTCGCGGGCGTTGTGGTGATGGTCGTGAGCATGTTCAATTGCATCGGAGTACCGCGCGCCGTGAGGGAGATCAGCTATTTATCTTGGCAATCGGGTGATGTAGATCTTAGGTCAGGAGCACGGCGCGTCGAGCGAGAAGCGATTGAAATGTCCCGTTCGCAGCGCAGGGCTCCTGACAACACAAGTGTGAGAGATTGTATTGTGCGTGGGGATGTCAGGAGCCCGGCGCCGTAACGGGCTTGCGCGATTGCGAGCGGCTGTGATGCGCCGTGCTCCTGCCTACGGCCTCAAACTCTATAACCAGGTGTCAACAAAACCGGGACCAGATTAACCACACTACGACGTCTTCAACACGCCCCAAAAGGCCTCGGAAGCTACACCAAGCACCAAATTGATGGCTATCGACCACCTGTTCAGTGCACGAGGAATTGTCATAATGATCGTAAGATAATTCTGTTCAAAGGCTTACACCTCTATGCGCCACCACCAATACTAATCAACAATTCCATAAACTTATCAAACGAAGGCTCGCCATGGGGCGTATATGAAGTGATTGTTGTTTTAGTGTTCGCTTTAATACTGGATGAAAAGATGACAAGAGAACTGACTCAGCAGGATTACAAAGATCTTCTCTACAGGCAGTTTGCCTTAGTTGGTAAGGCGGTCTCCAGCAATCGACGTTTGGAGCTACTGGATCTGCTCTGTCAGGGGGAGCGGACGGTGGAGGACCTCGCCCACGAGACCGGCGCATCGATCTCAAGCGTGTCACAACATCTGCAGGTGCTCAAAACGGCGCGCCTGGTAAGCTCGCGCAAGGAGGGATTGTATGTCTACCATTTCCTTGCGGATGAGTCGGTGGGTGAGTTTTGGCGGGCCTTGCGCACGCTGGCGTTCAGCCGCTCGGCCGAGTTGCGCGAAATGGTCCAGTCGATTGTCGAAGGCCGTGATGATCTCGAGCAGGTGTCGCACGAGGATTTAATGGAGCGCGCGCGGCGCGGTGAGGTGATCGTCCTGGACGTACGTCCGGAAGTGGAATACCGGTCGGGGCACATCGCCGATGCCGTGTCGATTCCGATCGATCAGTTGGAAGCCCATCTGAAGGAACTGCCACAGGATCGCGAGGTTGTCGCCTACTGCCGTGGCCCGTACTGCCTGTTCTCATTAGAGGCGGTCGATCTGCTGCGGAAGCACGGATACAAGGCGCGCCGGTTGATTGACGGATTTCCCGAGTGGGAAGCGGGCGGCCGTCCGGTGCAACGTGGCGAGAACTCAAAACCACATCGTTCGACAACGTCCTCCGATCGCGATCGGAGCTGACATTAATGCGCACCCAACGCTCTCAACCATTCGCACAGGCAAGGAGAGATAATGTCACAGGGTAAACATGCAATGGTGAACTTCGCGGTCAATCATCCGAAGGTGATTGTCGCCGTATCGATCATAATCACCCTGGCATTGGTGATTCCAATTCCGTTTGCCCAGATCGATACCGATCCGGAGAACATGCTTGAGCAAAACGAGCGTGTGCGCATCATCCACGACGGGATCAAAGAGGAATTTTCGCTCTACGATCACCTGGTGGTCGGCTTTGTCGATGAAGAAGAGCCGTTGACGCAGGAGTTTATCGACAAACTCGGACTGCTGGTTGAAGAGATTGAGGAGATGGAGGGTGTGGTTGCCGAGGATGTGATGGCGCCGTCGACGGTTGACGACATTTACCGTACGCCTGACGACATTCTCGTGGTCGACCGGCTCACGGCAGACCGTCAGGGATACGAGCAGGATATCCCGTTATCCCAGAAGATCGCCCACAATCCAATCCTGCGCGGGAAACTGGGTTCGGCTGACGGCCACGTGATTGCGGTCTATATCCCCTTGGAAAAGAAGACCTACGCGCATGATGTCGCCCAGACCGTACGCGACGAAATCGGCCGACTGGGTATCCAGGCCGACCATCACATTGCCGGATTGCCGGTGGCCGAAGAGACATTCGGCAAGGAAATGTTCAAGCAGATGGGCATTTCCGCGCCGTTGGCCGGCCTGCTGATCTTCCTGTTGATGCTGGTGTTCTTCAAACGGTTCTCAGTGGTGACCGCACCGATGATCATCGCCGTGATGACAGTTGTGTGGACAATGGGCCTGCTGGTGTTGTTCGGGTTCACGGTACACATCATGAGTTCGATGATCCCAATCTTCCTGATGCCGATTGCGGTATTGGACTCGATTCACGTTCTCTCCGAATTCCACGATCGTTACCAGAAATCAAAATCACAACGCGTGGCGATTCTCTCCACCATCGATGAGTTGTTCAAGCCGATGCTGTTCACGACGGTGACGACAATCGTGGGCTTTGGTTCGCTGATGCTGGCGGCGATTCCGCCGGTGCGGGTCTTTGGTGCGTTCGTTGCTATCGGTGTGGGGATCGCGTGGTTGCTGTCGGTCACGTTCAATCCGGCGTATGCCGTGTTATTGCCCAAGCGCGTGTTGACCAACTTCGGCCGTCAGGACGAGGGGCAGTCGATTCTGGGACGCGTGTTGCCCAGAGTCGGACGGTTTGCCGGCCGGGCACGCGTTCCGGTATTGATCTTCACGGTCGTCCTGTTTGCGATTGCCGCATTCGGAATCACGAAAATCGAAGTGAACGATAACCCGACGAAGTGGTTCAAAGAATCGCACCCGATTCGCGTGGCCGACAATGTGTTGGGACGGCACCTGGCCGGTACGTACATGGCCTACCTCGAATTCGATGCAACCGACACGGAAACCGAATCGGTCAAGAACTCGGAAACGCTGCGGTTGATGGAGGGCCTGCAGAATCATCTGGACGCCATGCCGCAGGTCGGCTCGACGACGGGCATTACAGATATCGTCAAGAAGGTCCGGTTCGAGTTGAAGGGCGGCGACCCGGCAGCGTCGATCATTCCCGATTCGCAGGAGGAAATTGCGCAGGAGTTATTCCTGTATGAGACGTCGGGCGGCGACCCGGATGATCTGTTCAAGTTCATTACCCCCGATGGTAGTAAGGCCGTGTTGTGGCTGCAAATGAATGATGGTGACAACCAAGCCGTCCACGAAGTCGTCCAGGCAGCCAACACCTACCTCGAACAGAACAACGACATTAGCAATCTGGCATTCGAGTGGGGTGGACTGACCTATATCAACGTGGTCTGGCAGGAGAAGATGGTTGTCGGCATGCTCGAGGCGCTACTGGGTTCGTTTGTGATTGTCACGATCATGATGACGTTGCTGTTGCGCTCGGTCAGTCTCGGAATCATGTCGATGGTCCCACTGTCGTTGACGATTGCGGTGGTTTATGGCGCCGTGGGACTGATCGGGAAGCCCTACGACATGCCGATTGCGATACTCTCGGCCCTGACGCTTGGATTGTCGATTGACTTTGCGATTCACTTCCTCAAACGGGGGCAGGAGATATACAAGAAACGGAAATCACTGCCGGAAACGATGAACGAATTGTTCGATGAGCCGGCCCGCGCAATCGCACGCAATATTGTGGTGATCGCATTGGGCTTCGTGCCACTGCTCTTCTCAGACTTGGTTCCCTACATCACGGTGGGTTCGTTCTTCCTTGCGATCATGGCGCTGTCGGGATTTGCGACGCTGATTATCCTGCCGGCACTCGTGAATCTACGTGGTGAACGGGCGTTCCGGATGTGGGGTGTCAAATATGCGCATCCACACAAGACGACATCACAGACAGAATCGGAAAAGGAGATGGTATCATGAAGACAATCGCAGCCACTGCGCTGATGTTATTCCTGGCGTTCGCATTCGGTACGAACGCCGTGCAGGCCGACGAGACCGCTTTGAAGCTGATGCAGGAATCGCACAAAGCCTATTACTACGCCGGCGATGGCGGTAGCGCCCGCGTGACGATGGAGATTGTCGATAAGAAGGGACGCGCCCGCGAACGTGTGTTCTGGATGATCCGCACCGACATCGAAGACATGGGCGACCAGCGGTACTACACGTACTTCATCAAGCCCGCCGACGTGCGCCGGACCGCGTTGGTGGTGCACAAGAAGGCGGAGGGCAATGACGATCGCTGGCTGTATGTGCCGGCGCTCGATTTGGTGCGACGCATCGCGGCCAATGACAGCCGCTCATCGTTTGTCGGGTCGGATTTCACCTACGAAGATGTTTCAGGACGTCTGCCGAGCATGGACGATCACAAGATCATCGGACCCGACTCCGCGATGGGCAAACCGGCCACCAAAGTGCGCAGCACACCCAAGGATGACGGTACCGCCGAATACGAGTACCGGTACACCTGGGTGGACGATGAAACGAAGCTGCCCATCAAAGAAGAGTACATCGATAAGAAGGGCGAGACGATTCGGCGCTTTGAGATCGAACAGGTCGTCGTGATCGAAGGGTTTCCAACGGCGACCGTCCGGACGATGCATGTCCTCGATGGCGGGCATACGACGATCAGTTTCGACGAGGTAACCTATGAAGCGCCGCTCGATGCCGGACGCTACAACGAACGTTTGCTGAAGAATCCGCCGCCGGAGTTCACGCAGTAACTGAACGCGAGGATGATGATGCGTAAGGGACTGACCCATATCATCGCGCTGGCCGTGCTGTTTGTGGCGGACGGCGCATCGGCCCAGCCGATTGTCACGGGCTTTGTGGAGGCCAATCAGGCCGTACGTGTGCAGGAAAACGACGCGCTCGGCGACGGCGCCATCGGTGATCGGACGTATCCACGCAGCGAACTGCGCGCACAGATGAAAGTGCAGGAATACAGCGATCGCGGGCAGTTGTTCATTCGCGCCGACTTCGTCAGCGATGCCGTGGCCAGTGACCGCAGCCACGTCGATCTGCGTGAAGCGTATGTGACAGCCACCCTCTTCGACTGGCTCGACGTGAAGATCGGCCGCCAGGTGGCCACGTGGGGCACCGGCGACCTGATCTTTGCCAATGATCTGTTCGCCAAGGACTGGCGGGCGTTTTTCAGCGGGTTGGATGATGCGTATCTGAAGCCGCCGCAGGATCTGCTGCGGATGACGGCATACGTGAAAGGTTTGACACTGGAAGTCGCATTGTCACCGTATTTCACGCCCGACAACCTGCCCGACGGCACGCGGCTGTCTGTGTTCAATCCGTTTATGAATGCCACCGTAGGCGCACAACATGCGCCGCCGGTCTTTCGCCCGGCGAAAACGCTGCGCAACGGCGAAGGGTTTGGACGTCTGTCGGGATACTCCGGCAGTTACGAGTGGGCTCTTTATGGCTACAAAGGTTTCTGGCCTACGCCACAGGCGTTCACACCCGATGGTATTTTGTACTACCCACGCCTGTGGTCGGCGGGTGGCAGTCTCAGAGGACCAATTGGCTCATATTTACTTCATGCTGAGGCCGCGGCCTACGTATCGCAGGATGACATGGATGGAGATAATCCACTCATCGCCAATTCGCAGATTCGTGGCTTTGTCGGTTTGGATCGGAGCCTGGCCAATGAATGGACGGTTGGTGTGCAATATTACGGCGAATACATGCTCGATCATGATCTGTATCTGATGGGCCTCCCGCCGGGTGGACCGACCTTCGATGAGCTGCGCTCGACCGTGACGGTGCGCATTCACAAGTTCATGCGCAATCAGACCGTGGCGATGCAACTGTTCGGCTATTGGGGACTCTCCGATGAAGACTGGCACTTGCGTCCGGAGGCGAGTTACAAAGTGACGCAGGCGATCAAGTGGACGGTGGGCGCCAGCCTGATCGATGGGGAAGAGAATTACACGATGTTCGGGCAGTTCCGCGACAACTCGAACATCTTCACACGCGTACGTTACAGTTTCTAACGATATAAACGACGTAAGGAGGTACTATTCATGAGACTGGAACACGCAATCCGCGCAATCGCTGGGACATTCATTCTCGGTAGCCTGGCGCTGGGCTGGTTTGTCAGCCCGTACTGGTTTCTGTTTACCGCATTTGTCGGTGTGAACTTGATTCAGTCGGCGTTCACAAAATGGTGTCTGATGGAAGACATCTTGAAGAAGACGATCTTTTCACGCCGGACCTCCTCGCAAGAGGCCTCCGCATAAGTCCGGTGTGGTCCGCAGGGATGTGGACAGACGGCGCGGCATGTGGGGCTGCGCCGTCTTTTTGTGCCCATTAGAGCAATTGTCAGATTTCCTGTCCGATTGAGAAAGAGCGAATCTTGTTTCACATGGTATTTCGGTTTGGGTGCCACGGGCCTTTAGGCCCGTGATTCCACGTTCTCACGCGCCCGGTTCACGGGCCTTGAGGGGTGTGTTGAAAAACGTGTGTCAATGCAGGAGACGTGCTTTCGTAGGGGCGTATTGAATACGCCCTCTGCGCGTAACTGCTACGGGGCCAGGGCGTACTCAGTACGCCCCTACGGATGATCGCTTTCTCGGTGCGTGATATGATCAGTTCTTGCACTTTTTCAACAGGCTCCTTGAGGCCCGTGGACCGGGGATTGTGCCGACGCGGACACACGGGCCTGAAGGCCCGTGGCACCCCGATCCAAACGGACAAGATTTATGACAATCGC
>CAYTTY010000054.1:0-20339 GCA_964440935.1 uncultured Ignavibacteria bacterium
AAGCTACGGTCCACTGATTACTTATACAAGGTACTTCTGGGACATAACACTAGAACGGATTTCTGATAATTGCGGCAACCTGTTGTCATTCCCGCGAAAGCGGGAATCCATTTGAATTTCGTGACGTGTTCAGAATGGATCCCCGCATTCGGGGGATGACAGCGGAGGGTTTGACGACTGAACGGAGGGCCTCTGCAAACGGGAAACACTCCTGACAATCCCTCTAAAAGCCGCACCTGCACGACGTAGATGTGGGTTTGTCGACACGCCCTTCAGCCGGGTGACCAGCGTTCACTTCAAGATCATAAACTGTTTCAACGGTTTTGCAACCGCCGCACTACAAACATCAACTCACATGCACCAGGACGATTCATCTATGCGTTACTGCCCACCCAGAACGTTGCCACATAGTCCATCCCCGCACCACGGATCTTCTCAACATCGACACGCGCATAGCCGGCATCGCGTCCGAGCTGCCGGATCGTCTCCGGATCATAGAAATACACCGGACACTTCTTGATGCGGTAACGCACCTTGCGCAGCGGCGTACGAAACCAGTGCTTGCTGGGAAACGACGCGATCACGGCGCGCTTGGCGTGCTGATGCATGCGTTCGAGCATTGTGCACGGGTTGGCCACATAATCAAACAAACCCATGGCAATCACCATGTCGCGCGCTTCGCCCGGTGTCCATGTCATGTAGTCGGCACAATGAAGTTCCACCGTTGCACCATTGCTGTTTGCGGTCTCGCGGCTGGCAATGGCCAGCATCGGCGCGGAGAGATCGACACCGACAAGATGTTGAACACCATACTCCGCCAGCGCCGCCAGATACCGTCCCGACCCGCATCCGACATCCAACACACTCTCGGGACGTACACGCTCGGCCAGCTCCAATGTCCGCAGGTATCGCTCGGCGATGTCGCGACGGGACCGGCTGTTTACCCAACGCATAAACGGCGTTTGACGCTCCTCGGTATACAACCGATCAAAACGTTCGGCTGCACGTTCGAAATAGGCGCGAACATCAGTCGTCCCCTGCATCGTTCTCTCAGGCATACTACCCTCCAGCGATATGATTCTTCAATAGATCACTTGCTGCAGATCGGAATCCCAAAATGGGGTGCCCCACCCTCAGTGATTGCCTCTGTCGGAGGCAATCACTGAGGGTGGGATGCGATCCGATCAGTTGCCCTCTCCTGTAGCAATTGTCAGAAGAACTGTATGATTCCAGCGTGCCGTCACGCGCCCTCGCGTGACGGCTATCTCCCCTACCAACAAGGCGTCACCCGAGGGCGGGTAGCGCCACATAGGACCACCGTGTTAGCTTCAAACGGACAATACGTTTGACAATCGCTCTAAACGTCTTAGTCCAGCCCTACCTCAAATCCCTGGTTCTCCAATACTTCCACCATTGGCGCAAATGTCAGTCGCGCCAACAACCGTCCCAATCGCTCACGCCCGCTCCCCAACCGCACATAGTGCCGAAACCGTCTCGCCACACTCAAACCGGACAACCGTGGGGCGTCCGATCCAATCTCATACGGATGAATGTAGAAGACCCCCGGACGTCCCGCACGTGCACACTGGCGAAACCCACGCCGGGTGAACCACAGCGGAAACAAGCGGAAGTATCCCCCACCTCCCACCGGAATACTCTTGCCCAGAATCCGCATGACCGGCAATGGGAATTCGATCAATCCATTCGGCCAGCGGTAAATCTCCTCGGGGACGTCGGACAGTCCGTACACGTCGTGAATGTCGGTGGGGACGACGCTGGAGTCATACCGGAAACCGGTGGCGTACAATTCGTCGAAGGCCCACAGATTCCCCGCGCCGATGGAGAAATCCGGCGCCCGGAATCCCAGCACCGGCTGCCCCGATGCCTCCTGCAGAGCGGCACGTGCCTTCACAAGGTAGTTACGAAATTCATCACGCGTCTGCCCGGTGATGCGCAGGTGCTGGTACGAATGACACCCGATTTCATGCCCGGCCTCGGCCGTCATCCGCACCAGGTGCGGCGAAGATTCTCCGATCCGCCCCAAAAAGAAGAAGGTCGCGCGGCAATTGTGCTGCGCGAACAAGTCTAATGTCGCTGTAAGATTGGTTTCAACTTCGGCGTCGCTGACATCGACCTCGGTGAGCGATCGATCGACCCGCACACTCTGCGCATGCGACTCGGCGAACCCCTCAACATCCACCGACAGCGCATGCACCATGTCCCGGCCCGCTGGCATGAGAGATCAATGCGATGGTAATGCCGATTATGCAAGTGCAGATCTGCTGGCAAACACCCGTAGCATGGCCGTCCCGCTTGCCGTGATCATGGTCGAACGGGCCATCCAGCACGGGCGGGGCGCCTGTGCTACGGTTTGAACGGTGCTCTTGCAACTCGCCCTACAACGAAAAATACTTCCCAAAATCCGGATCGTACCCCTTGGGAGCGTACTCACCCCGTTCCTTGTTGAGTATGTACTCGCCGGCGATCTTCCCCGCAGCGATATTCCTCACCGCTTCCACCAGCCGGTCGACTTCATCGATTGAATTGTACAGCCCGAAACTGACCCGCACGGTGCCGGGGAGACGCGACCGGTCCCGCTGTAGAATCTCCTGTTCCATCTCCCGCGCGTCGTCATCGCTGACGCCGAGCAGGCACTTCACATAAACGTGCGCACAAAAGCAGCCGGAGCGCACCCCGATGCCGTATTCATAGTTGAGCACCGCCGCCAGCAGACTGTGCGGCACCCCTTCGATCCCAAATGAAATCACGCCCAGACGGTTTGCGGCATTGGCCGGATCGGCGTCGCCGTAGATGCGCACCTTGTCGATCTCTTTGAGTTGTTGCAGCAGGTGTGCCGTCAACTCCGCCTCGTGCTGGATCACCCGCCCCCAACCGATCGACTGAATCACCTCGATCGCTTCGGCCAGGGCAACCACCCCGACGATATCGGGCGTCCCGGCTTCTTCTTTTTCCGGCAGTTCGGCCCAGTACGCTTCTTCCAGGTTGACGATGTCGACGGTACCCCCGCCAACGGTGTCGGGGTCGCCGCGCTCAAATGTATCGCGCGTGCCGACAAGTATGCCGACACCATAGGGCGCGTAAATCTTATGCGCCGAAAACACCAGGTAATCGATGTGACGGACATCGTCTTTGGTACCCATGGTCACCGGACGATGCGGCACCAGCTGCGCGGCATCGACCAGGATCTCCGCACCGACCGCATGGGCCTTCTCGGCGATCAGCCCGTAATCGTTAATGTACCCGGTGACATTTGATGCACCCGTGATCGCGACCAGGCGAATCTTGGTGCCCCACTGTTCGATCTTCCGGTCCAGATCCTCCATATCGAGTCGGCCATCGGTCGGATCGACATGCACATGCTCAACCCGTCCGACCGTACGCCAGGGCAACTCATTGGAATGATGCTCCATGTATGTGGTCAGGATCACGTCGCCGGTGCGAACGCCGAGACGATGAGCGAGCTTGTTAATCGCCTCGGTGCTGTTTTTCGTAAAGAGCACGATATGCTCACTCAAACCCGCATGCACGAATTCGGCGATCTTGTCGCGCGCCCGCTCAAAGACCCAAGACGACAACTGCGACTTGAAGCCGGTGCCCCGATGGACGTTCGAATACCATTTCAAGAATTCGTTCACCTTGTCGGCAATCGGACGAAAGGTCGGCGTCGATGCTGCATTGTCGAAATTCACATACTGGACATGCCGTCCATCCACAAGCGGCACCTTCGCATCGATCCCGATCAGTTGATCCCGAATCTCCAGCCCCGCTGAGTGGTCTATTACTGATTGTCCCTGAGTCTCAAGTGTCTCTGCCATTTGTGTCCTCCCATAACCCTCAGAAGACAATATAGGTCTTTATTGACCCGAATGCAGGCCCCTTCGGGCGGATCGATTAACTCTTTGCAGTACCATCACTTAAAGCGATTGTCGGAATTGTCTTCTGATTGACCGGACGATGTAGCACGGGCGCCTCGCCCGTGCGGCATGGCCCGTTCGACCATGCTCACGGCAAGCGGGACGGCCATGCTACGGTCTCGTGAATCGGAACGTTCTTCTGACAATCGCTATAGATCGCTCGCGAGAAGTGCTTTTCATCTGCTTCGGTATGTCATTTGGTTGTGGGCAGAGCCCACCCTCAGGGTGGGCTGGTTTTGGGTGCCACGGGCCTTGAGGGACGTGTCACTCTCGTGCAAATGAAAAATACTCATGACAGTGGCTCTACTCTCTGCCCAGCAGCAACACCTGCACATCCATCACATTGGTATTGGTCGGGCCGGTCACAACCAAATCATCACAAGCCTTCAACAATGGATAGGCGTCATTCCGCTTCAGATGGTCGCTGGGGTCGAGATTCTGATCTTTGGCTCGGGATACCGTCCCGCCGTCAACAATGCCCCCTGCGGCATCTGTGGGACCGTCTGTGCCATCCGTACCGACCGACGCGAATGTCGCATCATCGCGACCGTCAATCGCCTGTGCGACCGCCAGGGCGAGCTGCTGGTTGCGCCCCCCCTCACCGGGATTGTCACACAAAACAACCGTCGTCTCTCCACCCCACAAGAGGCAGGTTGGTGAGGTCTTGCCCTTATACTGGGCGATCGTCTCGGTCACTTCGCGAGCCAGATCGGATGTATCGCCACTGCGTTCTGAGGTCACAATCCGGGTGTTGTACCCGCGCGACGTCGCCGTTTCCGACGCCGCTTGGAGGGCTGCCGCATTCGACCCCACCACGACGTTCTGAACACGCTGGAAGACCGGATCATCGCGCTTCGGGGTTTCTGCCACCGCTCCCCCCATACCGCGTTCGATATACTCCCGTACACTCGAGGGCACTTTGTTCTGCAGCCTGTACTTCTCCAGTATTCCCCACGCGTCGGTGAACTGATGATCGTCGGGTGATGTGGGTCCGGAGGCGATGACATCGAGCCGGTCCCCAATCACATCCGAAAGCATTAATCCGATCAATTGTGCGGGAGCGACCGCCTTGCACAACTGGCCGCCCTTGATGCTGGAGATGTGCTTGCGGACCGCGTTGATCTCGTCGATCGATGCCCCACAACCCAAGAGCAGCCGCGTCGTGGCTTGTTTCTCGTCGAGGGTAATGCCATCGGTCGGCGCCGGCCATAAGGCGGAACCGCCACCTGAGATCAGGCAGAACACCAGATCGTTGGCGCCGGCCTCGGCAGCGATGCGAAGCGCCCGCTCGGCTTCGCTGACACCGGCCGCATCGGGCACCGGATGGCCCGCCTCCCCGACCTCGACCCGCTCGAGCGGCTGAGTGTGGCCATACTTGACCGTCACTCGCCCACCGCTTACGCGAGAACCCAAAACCTCCTCGAGACCTGCGGCCATCGCCGCCGACCCCTTCCCCGCACCCAAAACCATGATTCGCTCAATCTGATTGAGGTCGTATCTGCGATCCCGGAGACGCAACGTGTCATCTTGCAGGCTCACCACCCGCCGGACACAATTCGCCGGCTCAACCGCCGCGATCGCGGCGGTGATGATCTCGGTGATGTGTTCACGGCGTTGGGATGTCGTCGGCATAATTCCTCGACCGGAATATTACTCATTTCAACGCCCCGATCCAATGGATAGCGGGTCAGAGACGGGCTTTCCCCCACCACCGCACAATGTCCGCATCAGGCGGAATCCTGACAATCGCTCTATAGCGGTTGTCAGAATTCCGTTCCGATTGAGAAGAGGCGAGACCCCGCTTAATTGACACTCACTTTCGGGTGCCACGGGCCTTTAGGGATGTGTTGCAAAACCTGCTGTCTATCATCACCTCAGACTGGGGAGGGCGAGGCTCCCGCCGAGCCGCCGTGTGGAACATGCCGTTGCGGCTCGCCGGGAGGCTCGCCCTCCCGAAGGCTCTGATTCTCGGGGGTTCTTCAACACGGGCCTGAAGGCCCGTGGCACCCCAATGGAAACGGAAAATACTTCTTAGAGTGGTTGTCAGAATTACTGTCCGATTCCACAGTGCCGTCACGCGCCATCGCGTGACGGCTATCTGCTTCCCGGACAAGGCGTCACCCGAGGGCGGGTGACGCCACATATGACCAACTGCTGGCTTGAAGCGGACATGACTTCTGACAACCGCTATAACAGTCCTGCCCACCCTCGGGCATATACAATAAAACGCCCCCCACGCTCACGGCGCGGAGGACGTTTCTATCACTCGTAATCGACGCTTAGAAGTTGCCGGTCAGCGAGAACCGATGGTTCTCACCAAAGACGTCAACTTTCTCGCTGTAGTACGCATAGTCGACGGAGAACTGCTTGAAGAACAGTCCCGCGCCGAGCGTGAACGCACCGTCGTCAACACCGCCGCGCAGCGCCGTGCCATAGTCGGTGCCATCGAAGGTGTAGGCGTATTCACCGCCCAAGCGATACTTCAGGTCGTCGTCGTTCTGCGTCTTCTGGATGTCGACCGGGAAGGTGAAACCTTCCAGCATGTCGGGCATCACAGCCACACCGACGCGGATATTGTACGGCGTGGTGTCGTCGCCAACCTTCAGGCCCAGCGATTGCGCCATGACTCCGAACGTGGCTTCCGGATGGAAGTCCCACTGGACACCCACGTCAGCACCAACGCCGGTCTCTTCTGCGACCGAGTTGTTGGCGATGACCAGGTTCAAGCCCCAGCGGAAGCGCTGGGTCATGTTCGCATACGAGATGAGGAAGTAGTTATCCAGGTAGTCTTCGCCACCGGGATTCTCGTCTGTCGCCACGTCCGTGATTCCTGCATTGATCCACGAGCCGCCGATTGATCCCCAATCAAAGCTTCCCGCCAGTGCCAGGTAGTTGAACTGACGATCAAACGTCATGTCCGCCGACAGCATGCTGGCAAAGCCCCAGGTTGGGATTCGGGTCAGACCCGCAGGATTGAAGAACCCGGCCGTCGCATCGCTGACAACCGCCACTTGGGCGTTCCCCATGCCTGCCGCTCGGGCGCCGACGCCAGTCCGCAGCCACGGCAACGCGTGGGGAGCTTCCGCACTTGCAACGGTAGTCATGCCCACCACGAGAACCAGCGCCGTGCCGAGGACCACCGCCCACCGATTGCCCCTTTTCTGGTTCATCAGATAGCTCCTCTGTAAAATCATGAATTTCTCTTTGTCCTCGTTATCGGGTAGTGTCCGTCCCCGCTTGGTTCTAGCGGGGACGGACGGTTTCAGTTCCGTGGTTTCTTAGTCGGCTCGCTTCACCACAACCTTAATCGCCTGAGAGGTCCGGCTACCCGCCGCCGCTCCGGTCTTGTGGAAGTGAACCAGATACACACCTTCCGCCACCATGTCGCCCTTCGCAGTGCGGCCATCCCACTGGAAGCCGCCCGCCGAGAAGTTCTCGCTCAGTGACGTAACCTTCTCACCCGTCAGGTCATACACGTCGGCGTGAATCGTGCCACCGCCGGCGCGGAAGCCGTTGAGCGGGAAGGTGACCACTTCGCCTGCGAACGGATCGAACGGGTTCTGCGACGGCTTGATATCGTCGCCGCCCTCGTACTCACCCGTGTCACAGGCCACCGGATCGACGGTGAAGAACTCCTCGACGATCTCGGTGCTGTTGCCAACCAGATCCGGTACACCGTTGTCGTTGTGATTGTAGACGTAGTACTCACAATTACACTCGTTGTTCTGTACCAGCGTACGGTTACCATTGTAGATCACGATGCGGAAGCCATCGTACTGTGCTTGCTCGAACGTCAGGCTGAACGTCGCTGTGTTGCCCTCGATACCTTCATCGAGCGCATCCGGGGTTTCGGTGTGCAGCAGACGCGCACGACGCACCTCCTGGTCATTCCACGACGGCGTGTACTCGTACACGTCAACGTAGACCGAATCCCAATTCACACCCGACGCATCGTCCGTGATATCGAACGTGAAGGTCGGGTTCGGACAGGCATAGCCCGTTTCCACCACGATGTTCGGCTCCGTGCAATCGATCTCGAAGTCCCACGTCGTCGAACCGCAGTAGCCCGCGCGGTTGAACGACTGCACTTCGATCGTGTGCGGACCACAGTCGAGCGCCATCACCGGATAGTTCCGGTTGTACGTCGGCGATCCGTTCACGCAGTCGTAGTAGTTCCGCATGTACTCCATCAGACGGCAGCAAAGGTCCGGACTCTGACCGACGGCGTCGTCGTCACAGTTGAACGCACTGCTGTCCGCATTGTCGAAGTAGCAGAAATCCCAGTAATCGTAGCTGCCGCCGAAACCGCCGAAGCAGTTGTACAGATTACCGAGCTCCTGGAAGAAGTCATCCACGTTATCGGACGCCAGCGGACGCGTGGTCAGAATACCCGAGGTGTTGTCCCAGGTGCTGAGCCAGCCTTCCGCGTTGTCGCCGCGCGAGTAGACGGTGATACCGTCAATCTTCACGGTGATCATCGACGGATCGATATCGTAGTTGCCTTCATCGCCATGGATGTTGGACCGCACGAGCGTCTTGATGACCGGGCGGTTGCCGGCGTATCCGGAGTAGTACGGATAGGCCGAATGATGCTCGACCGTCAGAGCGCCCGAGTTGCAGGAGCGTCCGGTCGACACAACCGCGTACAGTCCGTGCAGGTTCTTCGTGTAGAATGTCGCGGTGCCACCGCTGATCTCGCCACCGGCGATCATATCATCAACGGTGTTCCACTCGTCGCCATCCCACCAGCCGACCGCCAACTGGTTCTCCTCGATACCCGCGTCCGCAACGGCCACACTGTCGTAGCTGATCGTCACTTTCGCGTACTTACCGATTTCGAAGCCGTCTTCCAGCGGATCGGTCAAGCGAACCGCGGTGACCCAGTTGTTGGCCGCGCCGTCGTAACCCCAGACCTGGATGTACTGCTGGGTCAGGGCCAGGACCGGCGGACGCGCCGGGAAGAGCGCCACACCATTCTCGGCGGGTGTGGCACCCGGATCGAGACAGACTTGCGCATTGAAGCTCTCGTCGGTGACGCAACCCGGGAATCCAAGGTCGGTCTCGACGTGATACACAGTCAGGCGCGACTGCTCCAGGAAGGTGACGCCGTTCGCGTCATTGTAGGCAACCCAGAACCAGCCGAAGCCACCGCCCAGGATCTGCGAATCATCGAAGCTGCCCATCATATGACCGGCAGTTCCCTGATCCTGGAACAGCTTCACCTTCTCGATCTGGAAGCCACCATCGTAGTCGGCGTAGAACGCCAGCATCGAGTGGTGCAGGCTGATCTCCGTGGTGTTCACGTGGACCAGACCCAGATTCTCGAAGGTCTTGTCCTCAAAGGCCACTTCAGCCTCAGAGGTTGCGCTCGGCCCGCTCGGTGTAACCTCGCAGTTGCTCACCGTACCCGTGAAGATCGGCTGAGCCTCAAAGTCCTGGTTGCCCGACTTATCGGTCGGGACCATCCGGAATTCGAGCTGCGTGCCGCTCCACACGCACGGGTTCCACGTGGTCATCCAGCAGGTCGAATCGCCGTTGACCATCTGCGCCAGGCCAATGCCCGTCCAGTCGGTCTCGTCGTTCTCGCTGGTCTGACGCCACTGGAACTGGACGCGTTCAACGTCCTCATCCCAGGTGCGGCCCATAATGTAGTATTCCTTGTTCATGTGCTCGTCAGTGGTGACACCGAAGCCAGCCACGTAGCCAACCGGCGGCGTACGATCTTCGATGCAGATCGAACGGAACGGCGACTGGAACGAGTTACCCACTTCGTCGGTCACAACCGTCCACGCACAGTAGGTGCCTTCCGGAACACCGGTCGGATCCCACAGCGCGAACGGGTTATCCGGGTACTGGTCGCCATCGGTCAGGTCGACCTGCTGGCCCCAGATGATGCCGACATCACCACCGGCACCGGCGCCACCCGAAATCTGGCTGGCCAGAGCGGTGAGGTTGGCACCCCAGTTCGACGTGATGTCGAGCTGTGCACCATTCGTCCGCGGTGCCAGCGTCGAGTAACCGGTGCTGTCACCGAAGTTGAACACGGTGCTGATCTGCGCACCCGACGTCAGGATGTCCGGAACGAGGGTGTTGAAGTCCTCGATGTCATCCGCATCCTCGTCGGTCACCAGAATGATCGCCTTCGCGCAGTTCGAACGGAAGCTGTACCAGTTCAGCGCGTCGTTGATCGCGGTCAGACCGTTTTCGGTGCCCGAACCGGTATCGCCAACTGCCGTTACCATCGTCTGGAAGGTGGCCAGATCGGTCGTGAAGTCACCGGTGCCCGCGCCGCCCTGTTCAAAGACGCCGCTGGTGCTCACCGGGTTCGAACCGTCGGTGTAACCCACCACACCCATCCGGAAATCAAGCCCGCCGAGACCCTGGAAGAAGTTCTGAGCCTGGCTGGCGATTTGCGCCTGATCATCACCCATCGAGCCGGAACCGTCGATCACCCAGATGATGTCCACACAGCCGCCGAACGAGCCTTCACACTGCCCGACGAAGAACTGCATCGTCATCGCACCCGAGTTGAACTCCGGCGTATCGCCGGCGCAGGACCGGTCGTCAACCGCGACGGCCGAGAACTTCACTTCCTGCTGCTCGCCGGTGATGATGATTTCATGGCAGTCACCGAAGGTTTCGTCACCATCGATGTCCGTGATTTCAGAGTACGGATCGGTGTTGTCCACCATCACATCGAGTACCCGTGAATGGTTGGCCACACCGCCCTTATAGAAGGCCCACGCGACCACGGAGTAGTGTCCGTCACGGCAACCACCCAGATCGAAATCAAGGTCGGTGAACCAGTCGGTGCACAGTGAACCGTAGCGGTCGACACCGAAGATCACCCAGCCCTCTTCCGGATCCGGTGTGAAAGGCACGCCCGGAGCATCGCCGAAGCGATACGCGAACACCACCGAGTCAACCAGATGACGGTTCAAGAGTGAGTCTTCCGTTTCGGTATCCACGCAGATGTCCACGCGGCCGCCGACAAACGTGAGCTCTTCATTGAAGACCTCGCGCTTGTAATTCGGAATCGGCTCCATCAGAGCGAAGTCCGCGTCGACCTTCACCACCGTCACCGGCACGCGCTTGTCATCTGCCGCCGATGTCCAGAGGTAGTAGTCACCCGCGTCGACTTCCGAGAGATCCCAGGTGACCATGAACTCGTCACCCGACTGAGTCACGTCACCTTCGATCTGCGTGCCACCACCGGTGGCGCCGCCGAAGAAGAAGTCGAGATCCGAAACCGTGCCCGAAGTGAGCTTACGAGCCGTTACGGTCACCTCGTCGCCCGAGATGAAGTCACCCCAGGTCGGCGACACAACCATCGCCTCGTTGTCCTCGATGTCGAGCACGTAGAGGTTCATTTCATCGACCCAAGTCTCGACGTTGCCGAGCGGATCGGTCACCTCGACGGTCACCGGACCGTACCAGATGCCGTGCTTCAGGCTGACGAGGCCGGAGTCGGCCGGATCGAATGTCCATTCAAGGTCGCCAATGCAGGTGTCGACGGCGCTGTTGCCGTTCTGCGCCACCAGGCCGTAGCACACCTCATCGACATCACACGCATCTTCCGGCGTCACCGTCACGGTCACGTCGGTACCCGCCTGAATCGTGTAGGCGTCGAGATCGACGGTGAACGGTGTCACCGAGCGATCGACCTTCACGATCATGTGATGCGAGTTGGTCACATTGAATGTGAAGTCGTCAAACAATCCGTCGTCATCATAGTCGTCGGAAACCACGCCCTGCGACGAGGTCACCACCGCGCGCACGCGGTAGACACCCTCGGCCAGACCCGCCGTACCGAAGTCGACGATCGGTTCCCAGACGCCATCGTTGTTGTTGTCTTGCAGCGCACCGTTGTTCGGCGTCGGACGGCTGTACTGATCGTACACGTCCGAGCTCGACATCGGCGCCCACCAGATCACCACGTTCGAGACATCCACCTCACCGCCTTCGGTGAAGTTGATGTTCACCGAGTCGGCGTTGATGCTCAGCGTGTCGCACACCTCGATCGCCTCGTTGATCGCAATCGTGCCGAGGTTGGTCGGGTTAATCACCCGGACGTACCAGTACGGCGATGTATCGTCGTTGCAGGCACAGTCGGTGACTTCCGTCCACACCCGGTACGTGCCGTTCGGCAGGCCTGAGGTCGGCCACGTCGCCATATAGAGGCTGTCAATGCTCGGGTCCACCACCATCAGCTCGCCAAAGATCTTTTCGTTCGAGCTGTTGTAGACGAAGACCTTCACACTGTCGACACCGCAGTTGTCCAGATCGCCATAGCCGAGCGGCGACTCGTTGTCACGGCCGAGCGCATAGATATCGACCATGTCGCCCGCGGTCACCGTCGTCGGATCGGCGCTGCCACCGTTGGAGCCGTCGCCGGCCACTTCGATGACTTCCGTCCACGGATCGGTACCGTCGTACTGCACCAGGACCTTCTCCGACGCCACCGTGACACCGGCCTTGTTCGTGGCCGTCGCCCAGATGTAGTACTTACCATCGGCGCTCAGGTCTTCGGACGGATCCCAGTTGAAGTGATAGAGGTTTCCAGTGCTGTAGTTGTCACAGCCGATCTGGTTCGCCTCGTTCTCCGTCCATTCGGTGTAGTAGAAGCACACTTCCTCGATTGTGTTGTACGGGTCGCTCGGCACCGCTTCGGCCGACAGCTCGATTCCACAATTGTCGAGGAATTCGAACTCAGGCTCCACGGTCTCCGGATTGACCATCGTCACAGTCGGCTCACCGCACGACAGATGGACCCGCGTGATGTATTCGGTTGTCTGCTCGTTCAGCGAGTAGTCTGTCGCCAGAGCAAGCAACTCGTAAGTACCGTCGTCGAGACCCAGAGCATGCGGATACCAGAGAGCCGAGATGTTTTCGAGAATGCCCTTTTCGACTTCACTGGGCACTTCGACCGTCTCGATCAGCGTCCACTCCGTCGCGCCTTCCGCACGGTAGTAGAAGCTGACTTTCTGCATCTGGTTGGCCAGCAGTCCGGCCGCGACGATTTCGATACCGCCGCCATCCTGCTCGTGATCCTGACAGAACACTTCGTCGTTCATCGGCTCGATGATGACCGCCTCGCTCGGGGTCACGTCGAGCATGTACAGCGAGATGCAGTCGGTGCTCGTGTTGCCGCAGCTATCGGTGATGGTCACCGTCAGCGTGTGGACCTGGAAGCCATCCTGGACGGTCACAAACGGCGCGATGCTCGGATCGAGTGTCACATGATCCAGCACACCTTCGCCCTCGCGGACCGACAGGACCTTCGAGTCGCAATCGCCTTGAACACTGGCGGCGCCCAGCGCCGGATCGCCCTCACAGGCGCAACCCGAACATTCGCCATCCCACAAGCGCCACTCGATCTTGGCCACGTCATCGGCTTCCGCGAACGGATAGACCGACGGCTGCACCTCGATCGTCTTGCCGAACTGCATGAACGCCCAGCCGCGCGGATCACTCAGGCGGCAACTGGTGTTCGGCTGAATCACCGTCTCGGTCACGCCCAGCACCTGGTCATCGATTTCGGTCCAGACGGTATCGATTGCGATACCCGGCGCCTCGTTATCGATGAAGAAGCTGGCCGCGTCACCATTGGTGGTGTCAAACGTGCCCGCGTCGAAGTCGAAGTCCCCATCATAATCGTATGAGTAGGTTCCCCAGATCGTCTTCGCGATCACGCGGAAGTCGTAGTACACAAGCTGCGTCAGGTTGTCGGTATCGAAGTCGTCCCAACGCCAGCCCGTCTCGCGTGTGCCGGCACCCTGGACATCGAAGAACCCGGAACCCACGGAGGTCCAGTAGTTCAACTGATCCGGATCGCTCGACAGCTTGTACCACAGTGTCACGTCCTCAATATCATCAAAGACATCCTGCGTGATATCGAGATGCGCAATGAAGTCAACCTCGCCGGACAGCTTCTCCTTACCGTCCCCATAACAGACATCGGGACTCCAGAGGACAAGTGGTGGCGTGGTCGTATCGATACAAACCGCAACACACGGTGTAAGCGTGATGTTTTCCTGATCATCATACACCCGCGCACGCAGGTAAATGATGTCGCCGTCACCCAGCCCGAGACTGTCGATCACGTGACGGTTGAACCAGTCGGTCGTGACTTGGCCGTCCTGGATCGCACTGCCCGGCTCGATGGCAAACGTATGCCACACTTCGTCGCACGGGACCGTGAAGGTCGTGTCAATGCGCACTTGAATCGAGCAGGTGGCCGACGTGTCCACACAGATGATCGAATCGATATCAAAATCCATCGCACCATCCGGGAACGTGTCACAGACCAGACCCGAAGAGGTGTCCGTGGTATCCGTTTGACAGAGCTCCCAACGGAAGAAGGACGAATCCTTGGTGATTTCACCAATACAGCACTCTTCGCCCCACTCGAAGTCGACCTTGAACACGTCGTCCGGATCGATGCAGTTCTCATCCGGGTCAATGGTTAATGTGACCGGGACCGGATCCTGCATCGAACGCGACTTGCGGATGCACTTGCCGTCGACCGGATTGGTGATCTCGGCACACGGCCCCAGCGAATCCGGCACACAGAGGCTGTCCAGATCGCTCGCCGCACGGCCACACAGATCCCACCATTGAACGGCGAGTTCATGCGCGCCCTTACCGAAACCGGTCATGTCAATGTTAACGGTATCGAGACCGTTCGACGACTCGGTGTAGTACACATCAACGCCGTCGATCGTGACCTGCACCTTGTACGGCGCCTCACCGTCCTCAACCAACAGGATGAGTTCGTTGTCGGGGCCGAATACATCGTAGCCGTGCAGATCGCAGAAGTCCTGATAAGTGCGCACGTCGCCGTTAACGGAGACGATCTGCGCATCCAGCACCTCGGTCGACCAGTCGAACGTGAAGCTCGGACAGGTTACGTAGGCACTGTCGTTGCTCAGCGTCTTGCCCGCGAGGTCGGTCGGCGTCACGATCAACTCAATCGTCCTGGTCGTGTCGGCGCCCACCAGCGCATTCAGCGTGTTCGCGTTCAGCGCCACGTCGAAGCAAATCTCCTGATTCGCCTGCGACGCGCTGCCGAGCGTGGTCCAGGTCGTGGCGCCCACGACGCGTCCCTTCACGGTCACGCTGACGATGTCGTCATCGACTTCCGGATCGAGCGCACACACGTACACGAGCAGTTCGTTGCCCACGCAGTGCAGGTCGCCCGGTTCCGGCTGAATGATGCACGCATGCGGCGGCGCCAGATCGGACAGACACTGCACCGTATCCGGATGCTCCTCTTCGAGGAAGCCGCACGCATCGCGCGTGTAAATCGTAAAGTCGTACCAGCCGCGATCGACAAGATCGGCACCCGAATTCGGCGCACCGGTCGTCAATCCGGCATCCATTGTTGTCCAACTGAACTGCTGGTTCCCACCGCTCAAAGTGGTGACCTCGACCGAATCGATCGGCTCGGTAAAGTCGATCTCACCATCTTTGCCCATATAGATGAGGAACCACTCCCGCGCCGTCGCGTTCGAGCGCCAATCCAACTGGATGTGGCCGCTGTCAATCGACGTGCACGTGAAGGTGTTGACCGGCGCCGGCGGCGCAATCTCGCAACCGGTCAGCGTATCGGCCCAGGCAACGTCGTCCGCTTGGCACGTGTCGATGCCCTTCACCGTGAACCGGTAGTTGTCGCCCGGCACCAGCGGAACCAGAGCGGCCAACTGCGCGTCGTCGATCGTCGTGTTGGGCGCGTTACGTTCGCCATCCCACGTCGAGAAGACCGTGTCCATGCCGTCGGAAATCGTCGCCAACTTCACTGACGGATTCCCGAACGTGCCACGGTTCCACCAGACTTCGTACGCACCGAAGGCGCCTTCCGGATCCCAGCGGACCTGAACGCCGCCGCACGAATCCTGCACACAATCGACCATCGCCACCGTGCCGACATCTTCGCCGAAGCAGGTGAACGTGGCCGGGTTGTAATCGCGGTTGTAACAGTCGTCGACCGTCACGATCTGGAAATCGTAGTCGCGGCACGGCGACACCGGATGCACCGTCGAGTCCGAACGCCAGACCATCAGCGTATCGAACTGGGCGGCCAAAACCGTGTCGGTAATGATCGGATTACCGTTGTCGTCGTTCCAATGAATCTCGAAGAACGCCGCATCCGGATCATTGTAGGTCCAGGTCAGCTCCAGGACGTCAAACGTGTTGTCGCCCGGAACCGGATACCGCGCACACGAAATCGAATCCTCCGGAATCGAGAACGGAATCTTGGTATCCACACAGTAATCCAACGGCATACTGTTGGCGAATACGCGGTTACCGGCCTCGTCGGCCGCCGTGACGTGCACGGTCAGGCTGCTGTCACACAGCGGACCGGACAGGTCGATGGCCGCCACGGAGGAATCTTGAGTCCGCGGATTGAAGATCGAATCCAGATCGGACCCTTGCAGCCGCCAGACCACGTACCAGACGGTGTCTGACGCATTGTCCTTCTGCAAATCGACTTTCCACGAAGTGGCCGGCGTCTCACCGCCAAGACCAGAATCGAGGAAGTCGGCGTAGACACTGTCCACGTCGCTGCCGCTCGGCACGTACACACGAAGCTGAACGTAGTCTCCAGCGCGCAAACAGCCGTTGGAGTCAACGTCGCCATGCGATCCGTACGGCGGCTGACGGTATTCAAAGAAAATGTTTGCAAAAATCGGGGCGACAATGTCGATCCGATCCGCGCCCGAAACCGTCGTCCACACTGAGTCGACGTTGCAGGCGTTGTCGGTTACCTCGAATACGACATCCAGATCGCCGCCGGCACTCAGCAGCGAATCCAGCACGCCAACTCCGTTTGCGTCAATAATATCCTGGACGAGCGTATCGACGAAGAAACGATTGTCGTTCGCGTCGTCCTGGAGCGTCAGAACAATTGTATCCGGTAGCCCTGCCGTCTCGGTCCAGCCAAAGATCGTGGCTGTTACACCACAGATTTCTTTGCTGCCGCCAAGATACGTGGCGTCGTTGATCGGGTTGTTGCGAAGGTCGATGAAGAAGCGCAACGTGTCATTCACATTAATGATATCGTTGCCATCCACATCACCCCACAACGACACGGCAATCGAGTCGTTGCCGACCGCATCCGGCATCCGCGTGTCGACACGCTCGACAATCGTCGTCGTATCGTAACTGCTCAAACCCGAATCGCTCACAATCTGGGCCCAGATTTCAGTGAAGCCGGGCGAGGCTTCAACGTTTCCGCCCATAATCGTACGCCAGTCCGGATAAGCGCCTGCGGTGTCCTGGAACGGAATCGAATACCAGGTCGAGTCATCGCCCATCACACCAATGGTGTCGAGGAACATGACCTCCCCACCGGCGGCACCGCCCAATGCCGGGAACCAGACCTTCGGCCAGCCGGAGGCAATTTCCTGGACATCAACGGGATTGATCCGCACCCAGATCTGGAGCGTGTCACCGAGGCTGATGGTGGCCGGATCGCCACATCCCACACACGGGCCGTCCGAGAAATATTCAAGCGCCTCAATGCCCACAATCCCATCGCTCTTGACGGTAATGAAGACCGTGGCCGTGTCGGGCGCTGAACAGCCACCCTGCACGGAGACCTCGTAACTCACAGTATCCTTACCGTGCCAGCCTGTCTTGGGTATGTAATAGAACCACCACAACCCCGTCGTCGTGTCACGATCGAAGTAGGTTGTATCGGCACGCGTCGTATCTACCAAGTCGTAGAGAACGAACGCCGTGTCAACAGGCTGCGGATCTAAGAAGACACCCAACGTGTCGTTGTCGAGTGCCATTTCCTTAAGTGTGTCATTCTCAGCAACGGTGTAGCCGTCGTTCACGGCCTTCACACACCAACACTCGGAACTGATGTACTCGACACTGTCCACCGCATTGGTCCACAGCGAATCGGTATAGGGATACACCGTCACCATGAACGTATCGTGGAAGGTAAAGACGTAATCGAAGTCGTAGACACCGCCGGTCACCAGCGTGCTGTCGTACAGCGTACCGGCCAGCGTGTCGACCCAGCGAACCTCCCACCAGAGCGAATCGGTGCCGGGAGGCGCAAAATACGTGAAGCTGACCGTATCCGGCAGTGTCGTATCGGCCACACCGCCACACGACCCCTTCGCCGTGTCAGTCATCACAATTTGCGGCTCGACCGTTTCGACGTAGTCGGTCTTCGTGACCGTCGAGTCAAGATCACCGGGGTACCACGCGGTCATGGCCACCGTGTAAGTGGCCGGGCCGGTGTTGTACGAGTGTACAACATTGCCAAACGGAGCCGTATCATCGGAGAAGGTGTCGCCATCACCGAAGTCCCACACGACCGAGTCCGGCGTCCCAAGATTGGCCGGGGTAAACGTGGTCGTCAGAGGCACCGTCCCAATCAACGGGTCACCCGTAAAGTCGATCGGCGAGACTGTGATCTCGTCCAGTTTCGTGACGACGGAATCATCGCTGGCAGTGTACCAGACGATCATCGTCACGTCGAACTGGCCGGACGTCGTGTAGGTGTGCACTCCACCACTCGGCAACCCAGAGCCCTCGCTGAGAGTGGCTCCATCACCGAAGTCCCACGTCGTGGAATCGGGCGTCCCAGTAACGTCCACCGGAGTGAACGTCACATCCAGCCACAGATTCCCTTCTGTCGGCGCTGCCGTGAAGTCCGGCGCCGCCATCGCCTGCGTGGCGATCAGCGGGACCAACGCAAACGCTGCGAGGGCGACTAGCACCCTCCAATTTCGCGATTTCATACGCGCTTCCCCCTTTTGAGGTGTGATCGCCCCGCTCATCCAGCGGGCCGCTCGCGCAATTGTTCGTTCTCCTGACATGTTGTCTGTTTGTCCTCCTCCTGGAATATGACTCAACTCAGTTTGTCGTCGTCGTCTGTGTAAATCGCTCGAACGGGTACCACCTGTCCTGCGAAAGTGCTCATGCATAACCCCCCCATCTCACCATCATCAAGTGGAAAACGAATAGACCCGTCCCTCCCCTGTCATTACCGGCCGCCGCATCGGCCGCGGTTCTGGACGGATGCAAAAAAGTTTATGCGAAGACGTCCACGGTCAGGTGTTCGGGAGCAAAAAGATGTGGGCTGTCACAAATGACAACGCCCCCAACCGTGGTTTGACCCTCCATGGTTAAACAACTGGCTCCACTCGCTCCCCCCACAAGTGCCCTGGGAATATCGCGGAGTTCCAGCGTGGTTTGGACGAGTGCCGGTCATTTCCCGTTCCGAAATACCGACGGGTGACCCCACCGCTTGCAACTGCCCCAAACGGTTCGTCACCTTGTGAGAACTCGTCACAATGGTTGCCGACGCACTGCCCCCAGTCTTATTGCGCCTGCTACATAACCCGTCGACACGCCGCCGTTCACCCTAAATGCGCGCCGCCGAGTCGAATGACGAAGCCAACCGTACGTATCCTGCCCCGATGCTGTCAAGTCAATAATTCCCACCATATACACTATGGGCTCCCCACAACACACCGTGGGAAACCGTTTCAGTCTATCGGTTTCTGGACCGATGGAGTTTAGCGCTTAAGTGCTTTTGAATGACCCTCCTCGGCCCCAATCGACAGGACCCGATCATGGCGCGCCAATATGAAAGCACCCCCATAGGCCCGCAAGACTTTTTTTCGACAATCGACCAAAAAGTCCCCCACAACTCCAATCGGCCTTTTGGCTTACGCCAACCACACGCATCGTCCCTTTAAGACATAACACGTACCCGCAAGGGCCATTTAAGCTTGACACCCGAATAATCACCAGACACTCCACCACCCCAAAGCAGTAAACTCTCGAACTCTCCTAACCGATTTCATCCGTTCAACTAAGAACAGAACATTTTTGTGACTCAATGAACAATCTCTGTCAAAAAATGCTCCCCTGCTCCAAAACCGCGGTGTCCCACCCTGACGGGCATGTTGAAAAACCCAAAAAAAATGAGAGCCTTTTGGGCGCTCCTCCCGCCGAGCCGCAACGGCATGTTCCACACGGCGGCTCGGCGGGAGCCTCGCCCTCCCCAGTCTGAGGTGATGATAGACAGCAGGTTTTGCAACACACCCCTAAAGGCCCGTGGCACCCTGATCCAAACGGAAAGGATTTATGACAATTGCTATAGGGGGGCACTCACTGGTATCACGACCAGGCAATTCCAAATGTGCCGAATGGTCGGTGGTTTTCTTCTCCCTCTCCCCCTCGGGGGAGAGGGTCGGGGTGAGGGGGGGACGACACCGACTGATCGGGAAAACACTCAGATACTCGCCTGTTGCCCTGATCAAAAAAAAGGCGTGCTCAGCACGCCCCTGCGATTGATATCTCTTTAATTTTCTACGAGTTACATTAGAGCGATTGTCAGAATAGATTTCCGATTGCCAAGGTAACCTTAGCTGTCAT
>CAYTTY010000055.1:0-20228 GCA_964440935.1 uncultured Ignavibacteria bacterium
CACACGGTGCCTCGCTTCCCCTCAATCGGAAATCTATTCTGACAACCGCTATATACAGCGATAAAACTCGTCTTCATCGCGAATAATGTGGTCATAGTACTCAGACTGCCAGAACTGCCCGCTCCGCTGCAATAGTCGATTGATTTGCTGGGCGGAGTACGACTTCCACGAATGAAGAATCTTGTGTAAGTCGTGCCCGTCCCTTGGCCTGACAATTGCATGGACGTGGTTCGGCATCACACACCATGCGGCGAGGTCGTATCTGTTGCCGTCGAAATGGGTTAGAGTCGTCGCGACGATCTCGGCGACGCTTGACTCATTCATTCAGCAGGCCCCATGCCCAGCATTCAGGTACGAGTCGACCCTTTCAGAATGCAGTTCCTCAATTCTACGCAGTTCCTCGGGGCGAAGCGGCCGATCCTGTTTCCGCGCAGCATTCAATAATCGCTCGCGCTCATGCACCCACGCCTCAAGCACATGCTGCGGCACCGAATCGGCAAGCCGGAAGGTGACAGAGTACACGGCTCCCTTCTGTGTCCAGTGAGGCAGCCGTGCGCCACGACGTTTCACCAGTGGCGTATGACCAGGGACGCCATCGCGCTCCTCTTTCTCGTGGAATGTCATCATCGAATGGTACTCCGGGCGTGCATGTCCGCCAATCACTTAGGTGACGCATGGGCAAGATGCCCATGCTACGAACGGAACACGGCCATCCTGGCCGTGTGTGGGGAGTTGTAGCATGGCCATCCTGGCCATGTGTGCGGGGTTAAACCCAGACGCATGGGCATCTTGCCCATGCTACGTTTTCAATCCAACACGGGAATCGGCTTCCGGTTCTCGTCAATCGTCACCAGTGTGAAGCGGCCCTTGATCACGCTTTCGCGTTCATCGGAGTAGAGCTGCTCCATCACGACATCGACTTCGACCTGCATGCTGGTGCGCCCCACCTTCTTAACAGTCCCGATTAGTTCAACAAGGGTTCCGACTGGAATGCCTTTCTTGAAGTCGATCCGGTCCAACGAGGCGGTCACCAGCTTCTTGCGGCTGAACCGGGTACCGGTGATGACTGCCACTTCATCCATCCATTGCAGCACGGTCCCGCCAAACATGTGGTCCTGATGGCTGAGCAGGTTGGGAAAGACCAGTTTGACTACACGGGTCTGGGATCTCTGTATGCGTTCTTCGACAGTCGGCATGCGTGCTCCTTTGCAACCCCATCATCGGGGGCCGCAAGCTATGCAAGAAGGCCGCCGGAATTCCAGCGGATCTGACGGATCAGACGAATGGACCCGTAGGGCGGATGCGCTGTACATCGGAATTCACAATCGATAATCCCGAAGGTGCGGCCGTCACGGTCACTCAGGCTGTGCCGACTGCGCATCCGCCGCCCACGCACGAACTGAGATTGAGAGTCTTCTTTCTGTCATCCCCGCGAACGCGGGGATCCAGCGTCTTCGACCCCCATCGGGCAGCCTCACCGATTCAAGCGCACCAACTGCACCGTATCCGGCGGGTACACACGCAGATACGTATCCGCTGGCACAGCATCCCCGCGCGCCGGGACGTAGGTTCCCCGGGCTCTGAATGGCTCGGTGATAGTGAGGGAGTCGGGGTCGAACTCGGCGAAGGTAGTCCACGGAGTCTCGGCCTCTGGATTCCAACTCGTTCCAAATCTCTGAATCGATATCACACCGCTACGTAGTGCGCCATTGTCCGGACACCACGTACACAGACCGCCTCGCCACAGTTCTGCTGAGGCGGCAGACCGGATGCCCTCCCCCTCCCCGTCGGTGCTTAGAATCTGAAAATGCCGTACAGAATCCTCTGGGTCCTGGAGCGTAGCGACCACCCAACCAGGAGATTGGGAGAAGAACACATCGCTAAGGTATCCGTCAAGCAGTTGATGCACGCGCAACTGTGCCGTCGTTGAGCCAACGAGGAGTTGACGCTGAGTGTAGACAGCAACGAGTGGCGACTCCGATTCGTGAGAGAGAAAGGGAAAGTCAAAGGTCGATTCATCCATCCAGAGCGGTATCAGCATTGAATCAACCACTCTCCCAACACTCAGATCGATGAGGCGGAAGATCGAATGACTCACCAATGCGATGGCCGAATCGCTCAAGAACCTCGCATTCCAATCCCAGGTGTAGGAGACCTCGATGTCGTGACGGTCGCCGCGACGGTCGAAGACTTCGAACCGAGGCCCTTCGACAGTGTTTGGCACAGGACAGAAAAAGCGACCTCCAGGGGAGGCCTGAACCGATCCGGAAATGGGGCCGAGGTTGCACACTTCTCGGCCATCTGCATCCAAGACGACCGTGTACCAGTCATACTGTCCGGAGTCAGCTTTCAGAACAAAGGTGCTTCCATCGTCGCTGACATCACTAAGCAAAAGAACCGGCCTGCCATCTCCGGGAGCACTTCGCCAGAAAAGCAACTCCCCGTCAAATGTGTATGCGGCGACGATGGAGCTGTCGCCGCGAGTCATTTGAATTCCGATGACGTCACGCCCCAGTTTCCCATCTAAGACTTCCATTCCCGTCAACGGAAACGTCTGAATCACCTCCGCCGTCTCGATCGCATACCGCAAATCACTGGCACGTGCGGTGGTGACAGTGGAGATGACCACGAGCAGTACGAGACAACCAATGGCGGATTGTCGATTCATAGCGGTGAACACATGATATCTCGAGAATCCTATGGTTTTAGAGTGACTTGCATAATTCCTGTCCGATTCCGCGATCCGGCCAGAACGATTTACCCCTCACCCCGGCCCTCTCCCCGCTGAAAAGCGCGGGGAGAGGGAGCAGAACGTCGGGGCGCACACTTCGGCTCCGCTCAGTGCAAGCGGATGTGCGCCCACTCGCCCCAACAATTTCAATCGGACAAGAATTCTGACAATCGCTATAAAGACACTGGATCCCTCCGCCGCCGCGGACTCACCCTAAAGGGCTCGGCGGTCCGGATGGACCTGCCCTACATCCCCGGCATCAACATCGCCGCCGCCGCCTGGGCCAGATCGACAAACGGACCGGGGAACACACCGAGGAGCAATACACCGAGGCCGGAAATGCCCAGTGCAATCATCAGCGGAACCGGCACCGGGAAACCGCCTTCCGGCTGATCGAGCGGGAAGTACATCTTGCGGATCACCGTGGCGTAGTAGTACAAGGCAATCACCGACGTCAACAGGCCGACCAGCACCAGCCAGAGGTATCCGCTGTTAATCGCCGCCAGGAACACGTAGTACTTCGCCAGAAATCCGGCCGTCGGCGGTATGCCCGCCAGCGACAAGAGGAAGAGCGAAAAGAACACCGCAATCATTGGCGACCGCCGAGCCAGCGACGTGTAATCGTCGATTTCATCGGAGCCCATGCGATTGGAGAAGGCGATCACGCAAATGAACGCGCCCATGTTGGCGAACAGGTACGCCAGCGAGTAATACGTCATCGCTGTCGCCCCCCACGTATTCACCGCCACCGCACCAACCAGGATGTAGCCGATCTGCGCGACCGATGAATACGCCAGCATGCGCTTGATGTTCGATTGGACTATCGCCGTGACGTTTCCGACAATCATGGCCAGCGCGGCGAGTACCGCCACCGCCTGCACCCAGATAATCTGCGACGACTCCAATCCGACAAAGAACACGCGCAGAAATGCCGCCACCGCCGCCGCCTTTGATGCAACCGAAAGATACGCGGTGATTGGTGTCGGTGCGCCTTCGTACACGTCGGGCGCCCACATATGAAACGGTGCCAGCGCCAGCTTGAATCCAAATCCGGCGAGCAGCAAAAGCAGCGCCAGTGTCAGCCCCGGCGGGAAGGACCCGCTGGCCATGAAGATGTCACCGACGCCATTACGGATCGCCGCCAGTTCGGTCTGCCCGGTGAGCCCGTAGAGCAGTGCGACACCATACAGCAGCACCGCCGACGATATCCCGCCCAGGATCACATACTTCAATCCCGCCTCGGCCGACTTGCGGTTGGCCTTGCGGTACGCCGCCAACACAAACAACGTCACGGTCGACAGTTCAATCGCGATGTAAAGCAACAGCAGTTCGGATGCTGACACCATCAGCATCATGCCGACGGCCGAAAACAACAGCAGCCCGAAGAACTCCCCGCGGTGCTGTTTCATCCGGTCGACCGGGCCAATTGATGAGATCACCGTCAGCAACACACCACCGAGCACGATCTCTTTAAACAGCACCGCCAGCCGGTCGAACACGAATGTCCCGCCGAATGCCTTGCCATCGGGCATCAGCGCCACCCACACGGCGGTGATGACCACACCGATCAATGTCCAGATGGCATACGATCCGGTGGATGTTCCCTCACCGCGATTGCGCGAGAACACCGCCATCATCGTGATGACGCACGCCCACACCAGCAGGAAACACTCCGGTAGGATGGTGTGCCAGTCAGCGTAGAATTGGACAATATCGAATGACATCACGCCTCAGTTTCGTCAGCCGCCGATCACCCGCACCAGGTTGGCGATGGTCGCTTCAATGTAGTTCGACAGCAATGCCGGATAGATGCCGATGGCGATCATCAGAATGGCGAGCGGCGCCACCGAGATGATCTCCCGAACGTTGATTTCGCTCAGCCCTTCGGTGTGACCGGCCACCTGCCCCAAAAACATTCGCTGAACCATGCGCAGAAAGTAAGCAGCGGTGAGCAGCACACCGACAACCGCAATCGCGACCGTGACGTGGTAGGTCGGGAAGGCGCCGATAAAGACCATGAACTCACTGATAAACCCCGATAGTCCGGGCAAGCCGAGGGAACCGAGCACAAACAGCACCATGATACCGGAGTACACCGGCACTTTCATCCACATGCCACCGTAGGCGTCGATTTCACGCGAGTGCGTGCGGTCGTAAATCACGCCCACCAGCATAAACAGCGCCCCCGTGATCAACCCGTGCGACACCATCTGGAACATGGCCCCCGAAATCGCGGCGACCGAACCGATCGCCCCCATGCCGAGCAGGCAATACCCCATGTGCGAAATCGATGAATACGCGACCAGCTTCTTCAAATCGGTCTGCGCCATGCACACCAGTGCGCCATAGATGATGCCCAGCACACCGAGCACCGCCATGGAGAAGGCGAAGTACTGTGTCGCCTGCGGGAACATCGGAAACGAGATCCGCAACAGACCGTAGGTGCCCATTTTCAGCAGGACGCCCGCCAGCAAGACCGACACCGCGGTCGGCGCCTCCACGTGCGCGTCGGGCAACCATGTATGGAACGGCAACGTCGGAATCTTGATCGCAAACGCGATGAAGAAGAACACGAACGCAAACAACTGGAAGCCGCGGGTGAATTCGGGTGCGCGTGCGATCAACTCCGGAATCGAGAGCGTCGACGGAGCCGATGTGAAATACAGCGCCAGAATGGCGACCAGCATGAAGATCGAGCCAAACAACGTGTACAGGAAGAACTTGATCGCCGCATACTCCTTGCGCGGCCCGCCCCAGATGCCGATCAAAAAGTACATCGGCACCAGCATCACTTCCCAGAACACATAGAACAGGAAGAAGTCGAGTGCGCAAAACACACCCGTCATGCCGCTGACGAGCAACAGGTAGAAGGCGAAGTACTCTTTGACGCGCTTGACGATATTAAATGAAATCAACGCGGCCAAAAACGACAACAGCGTCGTCAGAAACAGCATCGGCACCGAGAGACCGTCGACGCCGAGGTGGTAGTTGACGTTCAGTCCCGGGATCCACACGGCGAATTCCTGGAATTGGAATGCCGCCGTCGATGAATCGTACGCATTGAGGAGCATCAGCGACAGAATCAGGGGAATGCCGGTCGCCACCATCGTGATCCAACGGATCATCGAATGATTGTTCTTCGGCGCGATCATCACCGCCGCCATCCCGATCAGGGGAATGAAAATCATCCACGAGAGTATGCCGCTTATCATTGTCTGTCCATCCTCTGTATTGCGCTATCGCTTACCACATCTCTCACTGGAGAATCCAGAGAATCACCAGTGCTGCGAATATGATGAAGGCGTAATTCTGCAACCGTCCGGTCTGCACATGCCTGAGCGTCGAGCCAAAGCCGCGCGTGATCGTCCCCAGGCCGTTGACCGCGCCGTCGACAAACGTCTCATCAAACCACCGCTGAAACTTGCCCCACATCAGGCCGAAATCGGCCACTCCATTAACCAGCCCATCGACAATGTTCTGATCGAACCAGAACCACATCCGGCAGAACACGTAGTACGGTTTGATGATTACGGCATCGTAGACCTCGTCGAAGTAGTACTTGTTATACAAGGTCGTGTAGAGCCCTTTCATCGACTGGCCCACTTTCACCGGATCGATGCTGCGCTTGTAGTACATCAGGTACGCCAAGCCGATACCGGACAGCCCGATGATCGTCGAAATGATCGCATACGACAGGTGGAATTCCGGATGATGCGGATGCACGTTGAAAACCACGGCCGAAAACCCGTGATGCAGCCACGGCAACCCGACCCATCCGGCCACCACCGAAAGAACCGCCAGAAAGATCAATGGATACGTCATGGTCTTCGGCGACTCATGTGCGTGGTCGTATTTCTCCTGATCACGCGGCTTGCCGGTAAACGTCAGGAAGTACAGACGGAACATGTAAAATGCCGTCATAAAGGCGACCGCCAGCGTCAGTACCAGAAACACCGGCTGCGCCGCCGCGGTCGCGACAATCTCATCTTTTGACCAGAATCCCGACAACGGGAAGATGCCGGCAATCGCCAGCGCGGCAATGAAGAACGTCGTCGACGTAATCTTCATCTTATTGTGCAAGCCGCCCATTTCGCGGATGTCGTTGGTGTGCACGGCATGAATGACCGAGCCGGCCCCCAGGAACAGCAGCGACTTGAAGAACGCATGTGTCATCAGGTGAAACGTTCCTGCCGTGAATCCACCGAGGCCCAGCGCCATTACCATGTAGCCGAGCTGCGAGACGGTCGAATAGGCGAGCACGCGCTTGATGTCGTTTTGCACGAGGCCGATTGTTGCCGCCATCAACGAGGTCAGCACCCCGACCCAGGCGATGACGATCGCCGCCGTTTCCGCCGCCATGAAGACCGAAAAGCCGCGTGCCACCAGATACACACCGGCGACCACCATCGTTGCGGCATGGATCAATGCCGAAACGGGGGTGGGGCCTTCCATGGCATCGGGCAGCCAGACATGCAACGGCAGTTGCGCCGACTTCCCAACCGCGCCCCCGAACAGGAAGATCGCCGCGGCGGTCAAAAACGCACCGCTGAGCACACCCTGTTCGACGGCGTTAAACACACCCGCGAAGGTCAATGTCCCCGCCCCGGTATACAGCATCAGCAGGCCGATGATGAACCCCAGATCGCCGAGGCGAGTGGTGATAAACGCTTTCTTGCCGGCGTCCGACGCCGACTTCTTTTCAAACCAGAACCCGATTAAGAGATAAGACGCAAGCCCCACCAGCTCCCACGCGACGAACATCAAAAAGAAGTTGTCGGCGATCACGAGCGTGGACATCGCCATGGTGAACAGCGACAGGTAGGCGTAGTACCGTGAATACAGCTTGTCGCCATGCATGTAGCCGAGCGAATAGATCTGCACCATGAAGGCGACGGTGGTGACGACGATTAACATCATCGCCGAGAGACCGTCGATCTGGATCCCGATCGGGATGTTCATCGACGGGCCCAGGTTCAGCCACTCGAACGAAAACCGCTGAATCTCGGGATTGAACCAGACCTTAAAGGCAATCGCCCACGCGTACACGAATGCGATACCGACGGCGCCGATCGAAATCGCCGCCGACACCGCGCGGTTGCGATGGGTGAACAGCATGATCAGCGTCATCGCTAACGCGGGCAAGACGGGTATGATCCAGGCATTCTCAAACATGGGGTAAACTCATCACCACTTCATGATGTTGACATTGTCGACGTCGATGCCCTTGTGGTGCTGGTAGATCAAGAGCACAATCGCCAGCGCGACAGTCGCTTCGGCCGCGGCCACCGCGATCGTGAAGATTGCCACCACTTGCCCGGTGACATCCTGCGGCGTGACATAGTACGCAAAGGCCACCAGCGTAATGTTGACGGCGTTGAACATCAGCTCGATTGACATCAGCACGCCGACCGCATTGCGGCGCGTGAGCATACCGTAGACGCCGATGCAAAACACAATGGCCGACAACGCCAGAAAATGGGGGAGACCGACGCTCATGATTCGGATTCTCCCTTCGCTTGCTGCAACGATTTCGGCAGCGGAATCGGACGCGGCGGTACGCTTTCGTCCGTCTTCGTGTCACGCCGCGCAATGATGATCGCGCCGATCAACGCCGCCAGCAACAGCACCGACACAACCTCGAACGGCAGCACGAACTTCGTGAGCAACAGCCGACCCAACGTCATGCCGGCGCCCTCGGCAATCGGCTGGTCCGATATGGTAAACGGCGTGTGGTACAGCGAATAGAGGATCACCGCCAGCAGCCCGCCGGATATCAACAGGCCGATCCCAACTTGTTCGTTGGTGTGACGGACCTGTTTGTCGGCGATGCGCGATGTCAGCATCACCGCAAAGATCATCAGCACCGAAATGGCACCGACATAGATCAACACCTGTGCGGCCGCCAAAAAGTGCGCGTGCAAGAGCACGAATATACCGGCGACACCGAACAGTGCCAGGATCAGAAAGATCGCGGAATGAAAGATGTTCTTCGAGGAGACCACAAAGATCGCCGAGGCGACGATCAGGAAGGCCAGTACGAAGAATGCGAGTGAAAATGTATCCATAAATCTAATCGCTTAGAAAAAGTGGATCCCCAGGCCGGTCAGAATCAGGTTCAAAAACGCCAACGGCAGCAGGAACTTCCACGCGAAGCCCATCAACTGGTCGACACGCAGCCGCGGATAGGTCCAGCGGAACCACATTAAAACAAATACACCGATCATCGACTTGATCATGAACCAGGCCCACGACGGCAGCAGCGGGCCGTTCCAGCCGCCGAAATACAGCGTCGTCGCCACCGCCGACAGCGTGAACATGTTGACGAACTCGGCAAGAAAGAACATCGCGAACTTCATGCCCGAGTACTCGGTCACAAATCCGGCCACCAATTCCGAGTCGGCCTCGGGAAGATCAAAGGGTGTGCGGTTGACTTCGGCCGTTCCCGCAATCCAGAAGACGATAAAACCCAACGGCTGCCGCCAGATGTGCCACTGATAGAACTGGCCCTGCTGGTGGACCATCTCGAGCATCGACAGCGTTTCGGTGAGCATGACCACGCCCAGAATCGCAATCGCCAAGGGCACCTCGTACGATACGACTTGGGCCGCCGACCGGAATCCACCCAACAATGAATACTTGTTATTCGATGACCAGCCCGCCATCAGCAGGCCGATCACGGTGAACGTTGTGATAGCTATAATGTAAAGGATGCCGATGTTGAGGTCGCGGACGATCAGCCCTTCGCCAAAGGGCATCGTCACATACACTGCCACCGCCGCTACAAAGGTCACGACCGGGGCCCAGAAGTAGATCGCCCGGTCGACATTGACTGGTGTTATGTCTTCTTTCTGTAACAACTTAACCGCATCGGCGATGGTCTGGATCGTGCCCTGCCAGCCCACACGATACGGCCCGACGCGCATCTGGAACCGCGCCGATACCTTGCGCTCCATCCAGACCAGGAAGAGCGTCAGGACTGCCGCAAAAGATATAACCGCTAGGGCGGCGGTCAGCAATTGCACCAGCGTGATCATCGTCGACCCAAAGCCGAGCGATCCCATCACCGAGGCGATCAACTTGCCGACTGCTTCTACGATTCCGTCGAGTTCCAGCATCAGTTAATGTGCTCGTTCACAGCAGCTTAGTACCATTTCAACAGACCCTTCTTCCACGCGTACGCCAACCCGAACAACAGGATCGAAATGAAGATCAGCATCTCCACGAACGCGAACAGGCCCAACGACTGGTAGGCAATCGCCCAAGGAAACAGGAAGATCGCTTCCACGTCGAAGATCACAAACATCAGGGCGAAGATGTAGAACCGGACATTGAACTGAATCCATCCCGGCCCGAACGGCTCCTCGCCGCATTCGTAGGTCGATTGCTTGATCGGGTTGGGAGCGGACGGACGGAAGATCTTACTCAGCAGCAGCGTGAAGAGGACGAACCCCGCCCCCACTACAAGGAACACCGCGACGGCTGCAAAATCAGAGACCACACATCACCTCTCTGTTGTCCCGTCCAAAGATAGACGCGTCCGCCCGCTGAGCGAATCGCGTCAAGACCGGCAGATAAGCCCGCCCTCATGGAACTGTCAAGCGAATTGTCCCCATAAGTGTCAATCGGTGAATGGATTTGACGAGATGGCGCAATGCATTTGTCGGGGTGTCAAAGAGTGCGTAAGAACCCCTTTGTACAGACATCATTTGTCAGGATTGGAACGCGGAGCCCCGGCTCGGTGCAGCGCATTTGGTGTCGGCACACACATAAAGAAAGTGGCCCTGATGGACGTATTGTGTCCATCAGGGCGAAGCACAATTCACGGGAGTCCACCGGAGATCGGGCGTGCTCAGCACGCCCCTACGAAAAATCGTCTTGTCGATTCGTGATTTGATGGAGCCGGAGACTCTTTCACCACAGCAGAGTCGTGGGATACCTAACCGTTGTACAACAAGTGACAGGCTCTGTATTTTGGTGGGGGTGACTTTGGAGGGCCGTGCTGATGACTTATGGATTGAGCACAGCGAGCCCTGACGAGGGCGTCAGGGGAGCCCGGCGGCAGTTGACAGGCGCGATTGTGCAATATCTCATTTATGCAATTGGACTTGTCGGATTGCTGGGTCTGTCGCCTCGCATTTCGAATGCAAGTGAAGGGACAATCGTATTCGAGGTCTCTGTTACGAAGGACACCTTCGTAGTGTACGAGAGCATTTGGGTCGAGTTTTCGGCGCACAATCGAGGACCTGAACCATTTGCCCGACGGGCGCTGATAATTGGTGACCAGCACATCATGGTCGAGGCCATGAATCTCGAAACAGGTGAGCAAATCCCAACGTGTGTAGACGCAGAGACCTACTTGATCCCTCAGGGCCGCGCCGATCTCCCGGTGATTGCTCCCGGAGAAACATATCATGGTGCGGGGGATTTGACCCATAGCGCGACCTGCAATTTCGATCAAGATCTCCGAATAAGCTATTGGTCTCCGGGAAGATATAGAGCCGCATTCCACTGGACTTATGATCCCCAAGGGCGCTCGCTTATCGACGGGAGCCCTATCCTATCAGACAGTGTCGAGTTTGTCGTGGTGGAGCCCGAGGGCACAAACAGTGACGCACGCAGTGAATTCCTCTCAGCCCGCCGCAGCTTCTTTGCGGATAGCCAGGGTAGAAGTGCCGAGCTGATGTGGGAAGTTGTCGAGCGATATCCTCAGTCGCCCTATGCTGGTCAGGCATTAAAGCGTCTATTGTCAATGATGTACCAGGGCAAGCCACTACCACCGGGTGTGTCCAAGTATGAGATTCTCCTGAAATTCGTGAGCATCGCCCCCGATCGACCAGAATGCTCTCTGGTCCTTAGATCACTCTCTTGTCGAATGAGTAGTGACGAATACCAAAGCTACTTGAAGCATCTCCGGTCCACAATGGGTGATACGTACGCGGGGAGGCGCGCATCTCGATTACTCCTTCAGGGTGGTATTGAATGAAGCGCTCAACGCCAATGCCGGGTGCCCCACAGTTCTACTGTGGGTAACCTTGATGAACGCTCGCCGGCTGCCCGTGACACCCTCGTCACGGTATACGTCCGCGGCATTTGGACACACGTCAGGTGAGTTCTTCTTTGCCCTGATGGCTATCAGCCGTCATCAGGGCCACGAATGACCGGTCGCGTGTAGTCAATGTGACGTGGCCCTGATGGACGTATTGTGTCCATCAGGGCGAAGCACAATTCACGGGAGTCCACCGGAGATCGGGCGTGCTCAGCACGCCCCTACGAAAAATCGTCTTGTTGATTCGTGATTTGATGGAGCCGGTGTGTCCCACAGTTCTACTTTGGGTAACCTTGCGGTGGATCACACACTGGCCGCGGACACCTACTCGTACCGCAGCGCCTCAATCGGGTCGAGCCGTGCCGCCTTCCGTGCCGGCCAGACGCCGAAGAAGATGCCGACGGTGACGCTGAAGCCGACCGCCATCACAATCGCTTCGATCGACACCGCCGTCTGCCAGCCCTGGAAATACGACAGCGCGCGCGATGCACCGATGCCGGCGAGAATGCCAACGACTCCGCCGAGCAGCGACAACGTGACTGCTTCGCCGAGGAATTGCAGCAGCACACTACGGCGCGAGGCGCCGATCGCTTTGCGGATGCCGATCTCCCGCGTCCGTTCGGTGACCGACACCAGCATAATGTTCATGATGCCGATGCCGCCGACGATCAAGCTGATCGCCGCAATCCCGGCGAGCAGGTACCCCAATGTTTCGTTGGCCTGCGAGCGTGCCTCGAGAAACTGCGAGCGGTCCAGAATGCGAAAATCGCTTTCGCGCCCTGGCGGAATGCGGTGCGAACTGCGCAGCACACTTTCAATCTCCAGCATGGCGACCCCCATCGAATCGGGCGACACCATCTGAATCGTAAGCGACTGCAGACGATCCGCGTACTCACGCCCAAAAAGGCGCTGCTTACCGGTGTTAAACGGGATGTACACCATGTCATCGGGATCCGGCCCGGGCTGTTCGCCCTTGCGTTCGAGGACACCGATCACTTCAAGCCGAACGCCGCTGACGGAAATCTCACGCCCAATGAGTTCTGCGGCATCGTGCCCCAATTCCTCGGGCACCTGGTACCCCAACACCGCGACACGTTTGCGGCTCATATCATCGCGTTCGCTGAACAGCCGACCGTAAACCGTTTCGAGCCGGCTGGTCTCGAAGTAGGCCGCAGTCGTGGCCATCACGAAGACATTGGCATTCTCCGTCAAGTACTTGATCTGCATCCGCCCGCTCAGTAAGGGCACGACTTCTTTGAGGGTTGTTGTGTGCTTTCGCAATGCATCGACATCATCGAGTGTCAATTTGGCCGTCGCGCTCCCGTGCACGCCGCGCCAGAAACTCTGTCCGGGATAGATGGTGAGGATGTCGGTGCCGAGTGCATCCAGTTGCGCCTGTACCGCGTTCTTTGCGCCCGTGCCTAGTGAGATCATCGTAATCACCGCGGCCACGCCGATCACCATACCGAGCGTGGTCAGAATCGAGCGCAGCTTGTTGGCACGAATCGCCGTGATCGAAATGCGCAGAATCTCGAGGAGTTGCATTAGTTTCCCGTCTGGAAGGTTCCGCCCGCGCGCCGCTGCGCCCAGTCCTGGAACCGCTGTTGTGATTGCACCAAACCCGCCGTCGGCAAAATCAACACACTGTCGTCCGGCTGAAGACCCTCCAAGACGGCGATATAGGAGAAGTCCGTCAGTCCGGTCCGGATTCGTTGGGCCGTCGGTTGGCCATTGCGGACAACCACGACGACATAACTGCCATCGGGTGCTCGTTGCCCACCGGGTCGCCGTCCCGATGCACCCATCGGACGACGGTTCCCACCGCCGCGTTGACCCGACCATTCACCTCGCGATTGTCCCTGTCCCTCGCCGCCGTGTGGGCGCTGCGCCATTTGGCCGGCACTGGTGTCACTTGAATCAGGCACCGCTGGTCGCTGCGTGGTGCGGTCACTTGCTGACAATTGAGCATCCACCTGATCGGGCGCCAGTCCAACCATCGGCGCCACGACCATCAGATCCTCTGGCGAGGTCAACGCCGCCGTTGGAATCGCTAATGCATCCTCCACCGAACCAACATGGATTTCGACTTCGGCGTTCATTCCGGGTCGTAGCAGCAAACCCGGATTGTCGATGCGCATCAAGGTTGGAAACATCGTTACGTTCTGTTCCACAAGCGCCTCGGCGCCGATGCGCAGCACTTCGCCCTCGAACGTCCGGTTTCGAAACGCATCGACCTGAATGGTGACCGGCATCCCCGGACGAATCTTGCCAACATCGGCTTCGGTGACAAACGCGCGCACCTGCACCGTGTCGAGATTGGCCATGCGCATCAATACCGATCCGCCGGCAATGTCGCGGCTCGCCGACGTGATCACGGTGCCCTCTTCGATCGACTTACTGAGAATGATCCCATTGCTGGGTGCACGGACCTCGGTTTCTTCGAAGGCAATGCGCGCATCCTCCAGAGCCGTGCGCGCACGGATAGAGGTGGCGTAGGCCGACGCTTCGGCGAGTTTGGCGTCTTCGAACACTTCATCGGTGATCGATCCGCTCTCGTGCAATTCCTGTGCACGACGCAAGCGTGAACGGGCGATCTCTAATTCAGCGGCGGCGACGGCTGAATCGGCCTCGGCTTGGATGACTGCATTGCGGGGTAAACGCGGATCGACGCGAACCAGAAGATCCCCCGTGCGGACCTCGTCGCCCTCTTCCACATTGACTTGGACAATCTCGCCTGAAGCCTTTGATTTCACTTCGACCACTTTGATTGGCTCGACCACACCGGCCGCGTTCGCCGTCACTACAATGTCGCGTTGCGTCACCGCAACCTGACGATACAGCTTCTGCTCGACCGGTTCCTCACAAGCGATCAATAGGAGCACTCCGGCAGCGACGATTACTGAGAAACTCAAATAGCGTTGTATCACCCTGATTCCTTATGCAGGCTGTCCGTAGTCGATCTTCCGTTGCCAGGCGAGAGAGCAACGTGTTTGCAACATGATGGAATGAGGTGCATTCCATCACGCCCATCATTATAACAGTTGAAGCCGCAAACCGATCCACAAGTCCATAAGAACCTGACAATGTGAGACGGATAGGGATGGCTATCAGTTCCGCAAAGGTGATTGTCAGAATTCCGTTCCGTTTGGGTAAGGCGGGCTCTGCCCACCGTGTCGGCTGGGGTAGCCGATCCATTCGCGTGGACATTGTTTCCGCTCTCCCGACGGTCCCCATCCGCCTACGTATCTCTGGATGGGGAGAACCCGCACCTCGTCGCGGCACAACCGCCGAGTGACCAACTCACGAATTGCAGCACGATATTCTATTGTTGTATAAAGTGTTAGAGAGGTTGTCAGAATAGATTTCCGATTGAGGGGAAGCGAGGCACCGTGTGTATCGTGATGACATCAGGGTGCCACGGGCCTTGAGGGGCGTGTTGCAAAACCCCCGAGAATCACAGCCTTCGGGAGGGCGAGCCTCCCGGCGAGCCGCAACGGCATGTTCCACACGGCGGCTCGGCGGGAGCCTCGCCCTCCCCAGTCTGAGGTGATGATAGTCAGCAGGCTTTTCAACACGCCCCTTGAGGCCCATGGACGGGGGATTGTGCAGACGCGGACGCACGCCCCTTGAGGCCCGTGGCACCCTGATCCAAACGGAAAGGATTTATGACAATTGCTATAGCTCTACGGCAGGTCTTCACAGGGATCACACAGCGTATCCCCATTGAAAAACAGGTACGCGATCAATTGATTCAGGTCGACCGCATCGTAAGCGTTGTCACAATTGTAATCGCCACGATGAATGTGCGGGCAATCCGCATCATTCGGCGGTATCGGTCCGTTGAAAAACAGCCCCATGATCATCATGTTCAAATCAACAGCATCTCTGGCGCCATCATCCGAGATATCGCCATGCTCATCGCAAAAACAGGGGCTATAGGCGATTACTCCCGGAGTGACCGCGCCCGGAAGGAAAGGCTCATTGGCAACATCGGAGAAAAGTGTCTGATACGTCGCCAGTGGCGGGGACGCAGCCAATTCACCGCTGATGATCGTGACATCACTGTCAAACACATACGCCGAATCACGCCCAAAATACAATCGCGCCACCGCTCCCGAGCCCGGAGGCAGACGTTTCTGTGTGGGCATATACGCGATGGCCACGCCCGTGTCGCTGTCGGCCATCGTCCAGCGGTGATAACCGGGCACGTTCCAACGACCCACATTAAGACGCACACTATCGAGACGTAACGCCGGGTTGTCCCACACCAGCACCATCTGTGCGACACTCAGCGAGTCATCGGTAGTGGTTTCCAGATCGAGCACGATCAGCGTGTCGCCACGCCAGCCAGTTGATGGCATCACGAGCGTATCCGACTCATTCGGGTCGGACTTCCACGATACATCCGCTCTCACATTCTGCGCTATCACAAGCAGGGCAGCGATGCAGATGATCAGGACAGCAGACAGTCGAGCAAACAGGGTCATTACACTGGTCGGCTCTCAGGGCCGAATGGTTTCGGTTGGCGGGTATGCGGCGCACCGGCACCGGCTGGTTCACACGGATCGGGAATCACTGGCATGGATCACATGACGGATTCCCATTCATAAATACGTAATCGACCGCCCGTGAGACATCAGAAGCGTCAATAAATCCATCACAATTGTAATCGGCGCGATTCAGATGAGGGCACAGGGGATCGGTCGGAGCTGGGTCGGCATTGAGGAATGCTTCTGCCGATATTGCCAAGATATCCAGAAGATCAATGTGAGCGTCGTCGCGGGGATTACCGTGTTCGCTGCAATCGCATATCGGACTGCAATTTAGGATGCCACGTGAAGAGGCGACACCACAGATGATATTGTAATGCTCCCCGGCGATTGGACCATCCGGACCGCTTAAGACCGGATGGAGGAGGGCGTCGGCGTCAAGCAGCGCCTGCGCGCCATCGGCGAAATCAGGATCGGCTGGAAGGAGGAAGTGTGAATAGAGGACGATCCGATCGGTGGTTGAACGCCCGATCTCTTCAAAGATTTCCCACAGCATCGCCGACCAGATTTCACCATCGGCGTGAACCTGATCGACCATGTCGCCGGGGTAGGTCTTGTCGGTGTTCACCAACCGCAGGTAGTGGGCCGGCCCGCTGGCCAGGCCCTTCGCGTTCCATTCGCCAAAGAACTCGGGCGGGAAGATGTGCGCGACCGAGGAATCATACGTGGCCGAAGCCGCCCAGTAATCACAGAACCCCTCCGCCATCGCACCGGTCTCGTTGCCATACCCATTGTCGGCCGAGCCGAAAAAGACCCCCGGATTGCTGTTGTCCTGGATCGCGTGGCCGTACTCGTGGAGAATGATGTCGGCGTCTTCGGCATCGTCGACACCCCCATCGCCAAATTGGATGTATCCCGACCCCACCGGACTGCCGGTATAAAACGAATTGTCCCACCCGAAAAGGGCGTGCGCGTCAACCTCGATCGGACGGTTATTGATATCATAGAAGCCGAGCGATTGGATATAGGCCTGGTTGCGGTCGATCGTGTAGTAGGCCATCACCTCTTCAAACGCATCGTGGTCGCGCCAGTACAGGAAACTGCCGGTTGTCGAGGTCGGAGCCACGTTCGTCGGGATCGATTTGTTCACCAAACGAACATACAATCCACCGAGCGTATACAGACCACCCACCGGCTCATCGAGATTCTCCAGCGTGACCAACCGATAGCCAGCGGAGGGGACCGCGCTGGCCGCATCGTTCTCATCGCGCAGCGACACATCGGCCAACGAGACCACCGGATTCGGATCAAACACACGTCCGGATCCGATCGCCTCCTGTATGAGACGTCGCTGCCGCACAACCGTGCCCGATGCCGCATCGACGAGGACCTCCCAAGGCTCCCAGTAGCCTCGGTTGACCGATACAAAAACCGCGTACACCAAAGTCGGGTCGGGATCAGCCAGTACCGCCAATTCGGGTCTTTGATCTACCCGATGCGATAAAGAGGGATCAATCGCCTGCCAGGCGTTTGTGATTGCAACCGTTTCAGACAATGAGGGAATCATCGTCTTGAGTGGCGATGGGCGAACCGCGCTCGATGACACATGACGAACAGCGCCGTCGCTCACCATTATCGCGATGCGGGCATCGATCACTGGAATCGCATTGACCGTTTGTTGCAGTGTGACCAAGTTACCGCCCGGCAGTTGCTGCTGGCGTAGCGGACTAACGTCAATGGAAGCCGGCATTGCTGTGTCCGAAAGTCCGAACAACTCGCGGTGATCGCGAACAAATCGCAGAGCCACATCAGTCGGCTGACCCGGATAACGCTCTGACACGCCACCTGTGATCGAACGAGGGAGACCTTGTGTTGATCCCCAGCGAACGTCCCACTGATGTTGCGCAGTCGCTTGCAGCTTGCTAACAGCACTGCGCATATGCTCCGGCGCTGAATCCGCCGTTAGCACCGCATGCTCTGCAGACGCATGACCCACATTAATGCGGAGAGAAATAGTAAGAGAAAAACCAAGAGCGATCAGTAGACACGACCGCGCGAAGATACCCCCCCGGACACCTCGCAATAGAACCCCCTTGATGCACATTCCTTGTGCGTAGAGTGTTTCGGGCTTCCGTTCTCGGCGCGATGATCGATGAAAAGTAATCCGTTGTCAACAAGGGAAATGCGTACGATCTAGTAAAGCGTGAGATTGGCCCGGTTCTATTTGAATTCACCGTGCGATTGACCTTAGCATGTGTCGCGAAAAGTTCTGCGGAACTGAAACAGTCGAGTTCAGTCCCGATCTAGATGTTATAGACAGATGTCCAGCAGCCCGTACACCATAGTCACGCTCAAGAGCGGCAAAGAGAAACCCGGTCGGATTCATCATCCGTGGGTGTTTTCGGGTGCTGTCGAACGCCTCAGCCAGGCACCCAGTTCAGGTGAAGTCGTTGAGGTTCAAGAAAATAACGGGGCATTCGTCGCTTACGGATACTACAATCCGAAGTCACAGATTGTGGCCCGCCTGCTGACATGGGATCAGGATGAACAGATCAACGATGAGTGGTGGATCCGGAGACTCACCGAGTCGATCGCGCGTCGCGCCGATCTCCTCGAGAATGGGACGACCGATGCCGTCCGCTTAGTGCACGCCGAGGCTGATGGATTGCCGGGCTTGGTCGTCGACAAATTCAATGACCTGCTGGTGTTGCAGGCCCAGACAGCCGGAATTGACCGCATTAAGCAATTGGTTACCAAACACCTACAATCATCCTTCAGCCCCACTTGCATTCTCGAACGGACAGATCCGCATGCCCGCTCGCTGGAGGGATTGCCACCCGCACGGGGGCCACTCGAAGGACCCAATCCGCCGATGCATATCACGATCGAAGAGCATGGGCGGCGCTTCCTGGTCGACGTCCTGCGCGGGCAGAAGACCGGATTCTATCTCGATCAGCGCGAGAATCGTCGGGTGGTTGGCGCGTACGCGAAGAACGGCGATGTGCTCGACTGCTTTGCCTACACCGGTGGCTTCACGGTTCATGCCATGGTCAATGGGGCGAAGACCATCACCAGCATCGAATCATCGGCGCCCGCGGTGCAACTGATGCGCAAGAATATCGATTTGAATTGTGGATCGAAGAAACCAATTACCTTGATCTGCGACAATGTCTTCGAACGGTTGCGGACATTCCGTGACGAGGGCCGACAATTCGACATGGTGATTCTCGATCCGCCCAAGCTGGCGCCCACCCGCGCCCATGTCGACAAGGCGCTCCGCAGTTACAAAGACCTGAACCTGCTGGCAATGAAGGTGCTCCGCCCCAACGGCATCCTCGCCACGTTTTCCTGCTCAGGTGGTGTCAACCCGGGACGGTTTCAGCAGGTGGTCTCGTGGGCGGCTCTCGATGCCGGCCGCGACGTGCAGGTTATCCAACGCCTCGGCCAACCCTCCGATCACCCGGTACTGTTGTCTTTCCCCGAGTCAGAATACCTGAAGGGTCTGATCTGCCGCGTCGTGTGATTTGTTCGAGCGATTGTCATATATCTTTTCCGTTCGGATCAGGGTGCCACGGGCCTTCAGGGGCGTGTTGAAAAACCTGCTGACTATCATCACCTCAGACTGGGGAGGGCGAGGCTCCCGCCGAGCCGCAACGGCATGTCCCACAGCTAAGCTCGGCAGGAGCCTCGCCCATACGCGCTAACTTAAGGATTGTGTGTATTGTCTCCGTGTTGTATGTTCGAGACATGGAGATGACACGGTATGTTACGAATGATGGTGACTGGCTGCATGTGGTGAGTTTGCTTCCCCGGGACCTGGACGAATCATGTCGAGCTAAGTTAGCTATTGAGCGGTTCCGTGAGATTCGGTCGGCGGCGGACTTGCTGCGGCTGTATTTGGCCTATCCCGGATATTTCACGAGTGGTTCAGTGAGGGGTCTGTACTCAGGTTGAGGCGTGT
>CAYTTY010000056.1:0-19989 GCA_964440935.1 uncultured Ignavibacteria bacterium
ACACACGGTGCCTCGCTTCCCCTCAATCGGAAATCTATTCTGACAACCTCTCTAAAAATGAGATGAACACGCTGGGTGGGCGCTTCTTGTCACTGCTGGCAACGAGCTGAGAAAAGGTCCACCCACCATCCGACGGTGCTACACCCGTGGCTTCCACAGGTACGTCTTCAAGTCCACACGCCCCGTGGATGTGACTTCCACCCCTTCGTTGGCGAGCAACGCCCGCTGCAATTCAAATCCCCGGCCTCGTTTCAGCGCAATATTGCCGGCGGCATTGATCACGCGATGCCAAGGCAGGTTGTCGGTCTTCGAGTTCGTATGCAGGACCCGCACGACCTGTCGCGCCGCTCTCGGATTCCCGGCCAGTGTCGCAATCATCCCATAGGTTGCCACACGGCCCTTGGGAATGCGCTTGATTGTCCGACAGACAAGCCAGGTGAATTCGCGGTCAGATGCCATAGCGTCTCCCGCGTAAGCTACGCTCTGGTGCCCGTTAAGGTTGTCCTTTTGTCTCCGACCGTCCCTGGACCAGCGCTCGAACTATGACAAAGTGAAAATGACTACTTGACAATCCCGTCAATATCGCAAGATTACCAGTGGTGCAGGCTCGCTCTACTGCCCGGCTGCCCTGTCAGCCGTACTTCGTTGGTTGCCGGAGACACCCCACGTCGGTGGGTACTCTTCAGAGTGATCAATCCCGTTGTGTCGCCCGGCACACACACACTGCGCTGCTTTGATGAGGAGGTTCCCATGAAGGCGCGATCACTGTCTCTGAACCCGGTGCGTCGCCACGGATTGGTTTGTGCGCTGGGATTCGTGCTGGCGCTAATGTTGTTCGCCGATGCGGGGATGCTGCAAGCACAACAGTATGACTGCGAAGACGATCTGATCGAGGTGATGTTTGCCGCTGAATCGCAGGTCCGTCTCCGCCACGGCACACTCGTCGATCTTCGAACCAAGGCGGTCGAGGCACTCCCCGCGGTGCTCAACGCTCTGGCATGGCATGAGTGGATGCGGTTGAGCGAGGTGCCCGAAAACCGCATCGATGAGATGCATGCCGAGTCCGTCGCCCGGTCGGGCCAGGCGGCCTACAACATGAACAATGCATATCGGCTGCGAATTCCCAAAGGCAACGATGTGTGGGCCGTCAGCGCGGATCTGGAGGCGCTTCCCAGCATTATCTCCGCGCGTCCGGTGCCGAAACCGATGCCGTTGCCCCTCCCACCCGACTATGAACCCGGCCAGGGCTATCTGTTTCCGGCGAGTTCAATACCGTGCGGGCTTGACTTCGTTTTCGCCAACGGCACACCCGGTGGTGACGGACTGAGCGTGACCATTTGTGATTTGGAGTATAGCTGGAATTACTTCCATGCGGATATTTCCAAAGCGGTTGGTTCGCAAATCAACAGCAATGTCGCCGACCCGTTCAGCAACACGGATCACGGGACGGCGGTGATTGGTGAACTGGTGGCGGACTGGAATGGATGGGGGAACTCGGGAGTCTGTCTTGGCGCCAACCTACTGACCTGTGGAACCTACTACGGCTCCCCGACGCCGAGTTGGAATGTCCCGGGCGCCATTCTTCTGGCCACCTCCGTATTGAACCCGGGTGACGTTATTCTTCTCGAGCAACAATGGGACTACAATGGCTCTGGTGCCTATATTCCAATCGAATGGTGGTTGAATTACTCACCGGGCGCGCAGACATACAATAGCGTTTACGCGGCAATCGAGAACGCGATCAATCTGGGGATTAACGTCGTGCAAGCCGGCGGCAACGGCGGCGTTGACCTGGATGCTCTCACCTGGTACGGTGACAACGGATCGATCATCGTCGGCGCCGGCGGCGCCTATACCGGTGGCACCTACCCCGAAGGGGATATGCAGCGCATCTCGTTTTCCTGCTACGGCTCTCGTGTGAATCTTCAGGGCTGGGGTGAAGATGTGATCACCACAGGCTATGGCACGCTCTATAATGCAATGGGAGTGAATTACTATTATACGAGTTCGTTTTCCGGGACCTCGAGCGCATCACCGATGGTCGCCGGAGCGGTCGCGTCGTGCGTGGGCTACTGGAAGGTCAACATCTCGCCGACACCACCGCCGCCGCCTAACCTCCGGACACATCTGGTGGCCACCGGCACACCACAAGTCCTCCCACCGGCCGGGAACATCGGGCCGCGTCCCGATCTGTTCACGGCACTTACTACCTTGACGCCACCGTGCTCCTGTCCGCATCAATCCGACTTCGACACCAGTGGGTTCCATGACGCGGTCGATTTGAATGCGCTGATCAATATCGTGTTCTTCAATGGCACGGACATCCAGGATTCGCAGTGCCCTGCCTTTCGGAGTGACTTCAATTGTGACGGAGTCCCGGATGCGGTCGATCTCAACGATTTGATCAATTTCCTGTTTTTTAACGGGCCGTTGCCATGTGATCCGTGTCTGTGTTCACCGTATCCGACGAATTGTCCGTAGCGGAGTAATCTTACAGTCAGTGGGGGACGGGGTGTGCGGTCGCTAACGGTGATCGCACATCTTTCAATTGCAACCGCTTACGATCATACGGCACAAGCAAAAAAGCAGCAAAATGGAGGTTCGAAAGACCGATTTTGCCGTATATTACGGTGACCGGACTGGTACGTTACTGCGGGTCCGTCGACTGGCCAATACATCGTGAATCCACCACCGAAGGATCGGAACAACACATGAGTCTCCGTCACCGTTTCACCATCAGCCTGGCGTTGGGCGTAGTGGGAATTGCTGCCTGGATCGGCTTGTACTCACCCACAACACCAACAGAAGAATTCTACGTATCTGTCGCCGAACATCTGCAAACCAAGGGCAAGGTTCCCAAGCTCGAACAGCGACCCAACGATTGGTTCTATCAGCAGCGTGCGTATCCCCATAAGCAGATTCCGAACGCTGCACGATTGGCCGCCTTTGACAAAGCACGCGAGTTGCGCGCGACGGCAGCATCGCAACGGTCATCGAATGCGATCACGTGGGGGGAAGCCGGTCCCACAAACATCCCCGGACGAATCACCGATATTGCCGTGGCCCCCACTGATATCGATGTCGTGTATGCGGGCTCGGCCGCCGGAGGCGTGTTCAAGTCGAGTGATGGGGGCGGAACATGGACGGCGGTCTTCGATGATGTCGGCACCCAGTCCATCGGCGCGATGGCCATTCACCCGACCGACCCGAATATCCTGTACGTTGGGACAGGCGAAGCGAACACGGCCGGCGATTCATACGAAGGCGCCGGCATGTACAAATCCACTGATGCGGGCGCCAGCTGGTCGCACATCGGACTGCCGAACAGCTATCACATTGGCCGCGTCGTGATCGACCCACTGCGTCCGGACACCATTTATGCCGCCGTGCTGGGACGGCTGTTTGGTACGAATCCCGAGCGCGGGGTGTATCGCTCGGAAGATGGCGGTACGACCTGGAATCAGTTGCTGTATGTGAACGATTCGACCGGCTGCGTTGATTTGGTGTACGATCCGGTGTCTGGACGAATTCTCGCCGCCATGTGGGAGCGTTGGCGAAATCCACGTGAACGACGCGTCGGCGGGTTCGCGAGCGGTATCTTGCGGAGCGAGGACTTCGGCGCAACGTGGGAGCGCCTGGATGATGACAATGGCCTTCCGGCACCCTCATTCGACGGCGGCCGTATCGGTCTGTCGCGGGATCCCTCTTCGGGCATCACCTACGCCGTCTTCGTTGACCATCCCGGCAATCTGGTTGGTGTATTCTGGACCGGCAATGGCGGTGACAGTTGGTCCGCGACGAGCACATCGGGAATTGAGAGCATTACCGGCGGATTCGGCTGGTACTTCGGACAGATTCGCGTCACGCCAGGCGATCCGACCGAAGTGTATTTGCTCGGTGTACCTTTATACAAATCAACGGATGCCGGAGCATCGTGGTTTCGGATCGCGCAGAGCACCCACGTCGATCACCACGCCATGTACATCGACCCGGCCAACACCAATAACATCTACCTCGGCTGCGACGGAGGTATGAATTTCTCCGACGACGGTGGCGGAACGTGGACAACGTTCTTCAATATGCACAACACGCAGTTCTACGCGATTACCGTCGACGAAGCCAATTCGTCACGGATCGCAGGTGGAACACAAGATAATGGGACGATGATCACGTCGGGCCCTCCAGGCGGTTATTTACACATCTTCGGAGGCGATGGGTTCTACACGTTGATCGACTATCTTGATCCGAATACGATCTATGCCGAGTACCAATGGGGCAATTTGTACAAGTCAACCGACGGCGGTTCGTCATTCAATTGGGCAATGAACGGCATTGATTACGGTGCCGACCGCCACAACTGGAATACGCCGGTCGCCATGGACCCCAAAGACCCCGCGGTTCTCTACTACGGCTCCAATCGCGTCTGGCAGACCACCGACGGCGCCGACAATTGGAATGTTATCAGCGGTGATTTGACCGATGGCGACGATCCCGGCAATCTGACGTTCGGCACGATCACCACGATCGACGTGGCGCGCACTGACGGCGACGTCATCTATATTGGGACAGACGACGCCAACGTTTGGGTCACGCAGAACGGAGGCGGTTCATGGACACGCATCGATGCCACGCTGCCTGAGCGCTGGGTGACACGCGTCGCGGTCGACCCGTACGATGCCGGTACTGCCATCGTCACCTTCTCTGGTTACAAGGAAGGCTCCCCGATACCACACATCTACCGAACGACCAATTACGGCGCAACGTGGTCGAGCCTGCAGGGCGACCTGATGGACGCACCAATCAACGATGTGATCATCGACCCGCATGATCCACTCGCGCTGTATGTCGGGACCGATTTTGGTGTGTTCCTGACTGCTAATCTCGGGACCAATTGGACATTGCTCGACGATAGCATGCCGATCTCGCCGATTCATGACCTGGCATATCATGTTCAGGATCGTCGCTTGATCGCCGGTACACATGGGCGGTCGATGTACGCGGCGACCATTCCCTGTCCCGGCAGCACCGACACGGATGGTGATGGGTTCAATGATGCGTGCGACAATTGCCCCGGTGTGTTCAATGCCGATCAGGCCGATTCGAATCGCGACTATGTGGGCGACGCGTGTGATGAGCCCCCCTGCCTGTGTGAGTTCCAGGCGGATGGCAACGGCGACGGTGTCTACGATGCGATAGACCTCAATTCGTTGATCGAGGCAGTGTTCTTCAATGGGCCGAACCCACAGGATGCAACCTGCCCGCTATTTCGGTTTGACTTGGACTGTGATAGCAGCACGGATGCCGTTGATCTTAACTTGATCATCAATCTGTTGTTCTTCAACGGCCCCGGCCCCTGCGACCCGTGTACGCTGTAGTTGGAGCGATGGTGAGAGCGATTGTCATAAATCTTGTCCGTTTGGATCAGGGTGCCACGGGCCTCTTGTGGTGAGTCCGCCGTGGCGGATCGAACCATCAGGCCCACGTGGCCGCGTCTGCACAATCCCCGGTTCACGGGCCTCAAGGCCCGTGGCACCCAAATGTCATCATGAAACACACCGTGCCTCACTTCTTCTCAATCGGAAATTTATTCTGACAATCCCTATAAACAAGTCAGCCCGGTTGTCAGGAGCCCGGCGCAATAACGGGCTCGCCATTGCAAGCGGCTGTGACACGCCGTGCTCCTGACCTGCGACTATAGCGGTTGTCAGAATAACTGTCCGATTCCAGAGTGCCGTCACGCGCCCTCGCGTGACGGCTATCTGCTTCCCGGACAAGGCGTCACCCGAGGGCGGGTGACGCCACACATGACCACCGTGTTGGCTTCAAACGGACAATACTTCTGACAATCGCTCTAAACGGAGCATGTTGCTTCAGCGAAACCGAATCGGAGTAAAGACTGGTCTGCGGCTGATTGGTCTTCGAGATCCATATTCCTCGGCGTCGGCTTGATCCGACACCCATCACCGCCCGGGCTTGTTACCAACCCGGGCGACCGGTATACATCTCGTCGGATTTCCTACAATACGTGCTGCAACACGATCATCGCCGCGATGGACAATGCCACGATTGCTCCAACCACTTGTGGGCTGGTGTCATTAACGGCATCAGGCACCATCTCAGAGAATACCATCCAAATCATTGCACCAGCGGCAATCCCCAGGCCGACCGGCAAGATCTCTCTGAAGGTCGTCACGAATAGGTATGCGGGAATGGCCATGAGGGGTTGGGGTAAACTTGAGAAGACACTCCATGCCACTGCCTGTGACACAGACGCACCGCGAGGCACGATTACCAGACTAATGGCCAGTCCCTCGGGGATGTTGTGAATGGCGATCGCCGTCGTGATGAGAACGCCGAGCCCCTCGCTGCCACCAAACGAGACACCAACACCGACCCCCTCCGAGAAGGAATGCAGGGTCATTGCGCCGACAATGATCAGTGCTTTTAGAGCGTTAGCGCCCCGCAGTTCTCCGATCCTGAATTCGTCGCGCCCCTTGAGAGCGCGCCGCGCGAGGAGAATGAACGCCAGACCGATGACGATTCCTGCGATGGTGCGCGCAAGGCTGTATTGCAGGCTATCTGTGATCAATCCATGGCTGGCGCCCAACATCAGCCCCGCCGCAATACCATTGGCAATGCCCAGCCAACGCCGGGATAATTCCTTCACGAAAAATAAGGGCAGTGCGCCAAGGCCCGTGGCAATCGCTGTTACCATCGCGGCCACAAGTACAGTCCAGACGGTCATGCCACCTTACAACCAGTGATCCAGACCGTCGTCGACCGGCCTGGTGATCACGATCGCCGTGCTCAATCGCTTTCCAATTTGGGGTTAGCAGGTGTCGGGCTGATCCGACAACCATCGCCGCCCGGAATCACCACCGAGCCGGGCGGCTCGGCGTATAGGGCAGCACCGATCCGCGCAATCTCATCATCTGTCAACGCCGCTTCGATCTTGGGAAACAACTCCCGTTCCTCGAAGCGAACGTGAGCCTCCAGCCGATCGGTGAGTTCGGTCAGCGCAGGAATTAGATCGTCGTTCCGGGATGCGGCTTGGCCAACGATACCCACGAGACGGTGCAGAGAAATGTGATCCGTGAGCAATCGCAGCACATCGGGGTCGTCTGCCGGAGCGTGATTGAGGTACAGTGGCAGGACAACTTCCTCTTCGTGACGGAAATGCGGCAGTAGATTATCACGATGAAAATCGACAAACTCATGGGCCGTCCGTACCAAGCGCTCATCGGGGGCGTTCTCGGCAATATGTCGGCGTGTTAACACCACGCTTGTCAGCGCATGATGATGTTCCCAACTGAGTGGATGCAGGTTTTTGTTTCGTTTCATTGCAATGTCCGTGTGCGGCAGGCGCATGGTGCCTGCACATCAATCAGGATGTATCGGGTTTGATTCGCAGTCCTTTTGGAACAATGATCTTATCGAGAAACTCAAAGAATGCTTGCGCCATCAACGCAAGCACGGCGGCTGGCACCGCGCCTTCGAGAATCAGTCCGATGTCATCGAGACGGATGCCCGTCAGGATCGGTTGCCCGTATCCTCCCGCGCCAATCAGCGCGCCGAGCGTGGCGGTCCCGATATTGATCACCACGGCCGTCTTGACACCGGCCAGCACCGCTCCCGCTGCCATTGGCAATTCAATCTTCATCAATCGTGCCATCGGCGGCAGTCCCAACGCCGTTGCAGACTCTCGTAGGGTAAGTGGGATCTCCGCCAGACCCGCATGCGTGTTGCGCACAATCGGCAGCAGACTGTATAGAAAGAGCGCGGCAATGGCCGCCGGTCCGCCGATACCCAATGGCGGAATCATGAACACCAGCAGCGCCAGCGCCGGAATGGTTTGAATGATGCCCACCGCACCGAGAATGATCTGTCCCCAGCGAACATAGCGATGTGCCAGGATGCCCAACGGGAGCGCGAGCAGGACAGCCCCGGTCAGTGAAATCGCCACCAGGCGGATGTGTTCGAGTCCATTGCGCCACAACCGGTCGACCATGCGCGATTTCGTCACATTGGCCGTGATGCCGAAATTGCGGCGCGCGAAATCGACCGCGACACGGCTTTCGCTCATTCCCTCCAGCTTCACTTTCGCATTCATCGCGATCATGGTCGATTCCGGAATCGCGCCTTCCACTCGCTCGAACGCATCGATCACCTCAGGTGCGCGCTCCTGCAAATCGTCGCGGTAAATTACGACAGCATTGTATTCGGGGAACAACTCACGGTCATCGTCAAGCACACGCAAATTGTAGTATTCGATTTCCGCGTCGGTCGCGTACAGGTCCATCACGTCGATTGAACCTTTGTCGATCGCACGGTACGCCAGATCGTGATCGAGCCCCTTGACATTCTCATGCGGCAACTCGTAGTGATCCCGCAGCCGCGGCCAACCGTCACCGCGGTCCATAAACTCATTACCGAATCCGAGGATCAAATCGGGATGTTCACGCAGATCGGACACGGTTTCGATCCCGAGTTCGGCCGCGCGCGACGCTTTCATACCGATGGCGTATGTGTTGTTAAAGCCCAATGGCGCGGTCATGCGGATGTTGTCTTTGGCCAATTCACGTCGAATCTCGGCATCGCTCGTGATATTTTGCGTGGCGTAAATCTCCTGAGTGATTGTCCCCGTGTATTCGACATATGCATCGATATCACCGCCGGTCAGGGCACTGAACAACACACGTGTCCCGCCCAGCTCGCGACGGTGCTCGACAAGCGTGCCCTCATCACGCCCCATTACGGTGAGCAGTTCTCCCAACACCACCGATTCGGTAAACGTCTTCGACCCGACGTGGACGACGTTGTTACCCATACCGGCGTCCGGATATGCAATCACACAGACAGCGATCATGACAACGATTGATGCACACCGTCTCACGACCGCTCCTCGGTCGATTCCAGTGTCGTGCGCTGCGCATTGATAAACTGTGTCACGAAATCGTCGGCCGGTTTCTTAAGCAGATCCGACAACGATCCCTTTTGGATAACTTTACCGCCGCGCATCAGCACAATCGTATCGCCAAAGAACCCGGCCTCACCCATATCGTGTGTCACCAGAACCACCGCTTTGCCCAATTCACGAAAGATGTCGCGGAGATCGGTCTGCAGACTGGCGCGTATCATCGGATCGAGTGCACCGAGTGGCTCATCAAGTAGGAGCACTTCCGGATCGAGCATCAGCGCGCGCATCAGACTGACGCGCTGCATCTGCCCGCCGGAAAGCTGCACGGGGTAGCGATTCAATCCCTCCTTCGGGAACTCAGTGAGTTCTCGCATCTCTTCGACACGCGTGTTGATCTTCTCGCGATCCCATTTCAGATAGCGTGCGAGGAGTGTGACATTTTCCCACGCTGTCAAATGCGGAAACAGCCCGCCGTCCTGAATCACGTACCCCATCCGGTGACGCATGTCCAATACATTCTGAGGTGTTAGTGGTTCGCCATCGATCTCGACGGTCCCCGTATCGGGCGACACCAATCCAACCAGAATGCGCAGCAAGGTCGACTTGCCGCAGCCACTCGGGCCGATGATCGCGGTGATATGCTCGGCGGGCAACTCCATCGTCAGCGGATGGAGCGCCTGCAAGGATCCGTATCGTTTGGAGATGTCGTGGAGTGTCAACATGATCCGCAAAACCCAAAACATAAGACTCGGATGTTGTGAAACGAATGTCAATCCCTTCCTGCTGGGTTGGACATGGTGAAGAAGCACATTCGGCTACGCCGAATGTGCAGACAATCCGACGGGTTGCGCGTGGGGAGGGCGCAGTCACCTGCACAGAGCGAAGTCGAAGTGGGCATCCCCACAGTGTGTGTCCTCACACACCAAGCCCGCTTCAAGCAGGCTTTTTGTATTTTAGCACCCGGCTTCAGCCGGGTGAAACGGAGCGTTCACTCATCTCATCGAACCGTTTTAACGGTTTTGCGACTTCCGGTGATGAACCCACCTCCCTGCATCCAATCTCCCAATGGACTCCCCGAATACACAATTCTTCACACCCGCCTCGATTCCGTCATTGACAGGCCCCTCCCACTAGGGGACATTCCAGCGATTGCTGCATCACCTTGTCAAGGGGAGGGAAGATGAACCTGATCAAACGCGTATTCGCGGTTGCGATGAATCCCAAGGGGGAATGGCCGATCATTGCCGACCAGCCGACCACCACGGGCGAACTGTACTCAAGAGTCATCGTCATTCTGGTGGCGATCGGGCCGGTGTGCACGGCCATCAATTCCGCGGTGTTCGGTCACAGCATACCGTTTACCGACGTCACCGTGCGCCCGTCGATGGGCGCCATCATGGGGTCGATGATCCTGACATACGTACTGACCCTGGTCGGTGTGTTCGTGATGGCGTTTATCATCCAGAAACTGGCGCCGACGTTCCAATCGGTGCCGGACTTCACTCAGGCACTGAAACTGGTCACCTGGTCGTATGCACCAGTCTGGGTGGCCGGGGTACTCAACCTGGTCCCGTACCTTGGCGCACTGACGTTAATCGTGGGCCTCTACGGTATCTACCTCGCCTATGTCGGGCTGCCCTTCGTGATGAAGACGCCCCGGGAGAAAGCGGTCCCGTATCTGATCGTCGTGATTGTGGTCAGTATCATCGTGTGGATTGTGATCGGGACGATTTCGGCGGCGGTCGTCGGAGTGGGCGCATGGACAGCCAGCGGCGGTATGAGCGGCTAATTCAAAGTGCTGTCACGCGCCCTCGCGTGACAGCTGTCTCTGTCGTGGGAAATGAGGCGTCATCTGAGAGCGGGTGACGCCACAGATTCCATACCCATCGCCACCTTGTCACGAAAATGTCATAGGGTGTGGGCAACGCCCCACATGGAGGAAGCCCCGGGCGCTCACGGGCACCCGGGGCTCTGCGCATCTGCGGGACAAGGAGGTGGTATTGTCCCGCGTCTTGCTCTCACCTGATTATAACAGGGAGTTCCAATCCTTGTTCCACAATTCCTGTCCAGAGTCGTCGATTATGATCAAGGTGTTCCGCCACAAGAATTTCAACGACTGGCCGACGGCGAGAATCTTAGCGATTTCTGGATTACCGGCCAGATGGAAATAGGCGTCCGAAAATGGCTTCACGTGCATGGTGTCGGCGGGTGGGGTTTTCCCGGACACCATCTCCCAATCCGTCCAATAGCCATTCTTCTTGCTGAATTGGCGTCCGGCGGCATTCCTCCACGCCTGCTCACCTGTATCCCGGGCATCGCTCTGCGACGCCACCATCGGAGCCCTGAGCGCTGCTATATTGGGAGCGGACTTTGCTTCGCCGGCTTGGATGGCTGCCTCGGCGCGACCGCCACGGAAATCGTAGCGATCCAGTCCGGTCTGGGGCCGCAAGACGTCCGATGCGCGCACTTCCTCCGGCGCCGCGAGGAAGGCCGTGTATGGTGTCATGATGCCGTGCTGCTTTGACAGCCGCACGACCTCGCTTTTCAACTCCTCATTTTCACCGTGCCGCCGCATCTCCTCCATCAGGTATCCGATGCGCCGACCCGCCCAGAGCTTGGGGATGAAGGCGTAGCGACCGCGTGTGGGCGCAAATTCCGGATTGAACGAGTGGTTCACCTGTGTACCGGCACGGCTGCCCAGAAGCTTGGCGGAGACCGGTCCGCCCCCCTCGAACCGGCCCAGCACCATGATTTCGGTTCCGGCGAAGACATCGGGTAGCTCACCGGGGTAGACATCATAAGTCCGAACGTCACCGTTGATTTCGAGACGGCAGTCGGAGAGCACCGGACGGCTGATGCGACGGAAAAAGTTCGAGACCTTGACTTCGACGTCCTCTCCCGGATCGACGTATGACGCCAGGCCCCGTCCTTCTTCCGCGAGATCATTCAGCAGTCCGGCATTGAGATCGTGGCCGACGCCGAAGGTGAAGATGCGGGCATCAGCGGTGTTGTTCGATGACGCACGTTTGCGGATTTCGTTGGGATCCCTCATTCCAACAGTCGGCTTTCCATCGGTGAGAAACACGAGGTACTTCGGACGCTCGTTCTTCTCGAACAATGTCATCGCATCGAGCATTGCCCCATCAAGATTGGTGCCGCCGTCAGCGTCGATACCGCTTATGAAATCTCGTGCACCAGTGATGTTTTCGTCGGTACCCGGCAACAGTTCTCGCGCGTAGCCGCTGATGCGATCATTGAACATCAACAACCCGAACCGGTCCTCTGCGTTGAGTCGTCCCAGGCAGAAATGTAATGCCGCGCGCGCCTGCTCGATTTTCTCTCCCTGCATGCTTCCTGAGCGGTCGAAACAGAACACGACGTCTTTGGGAAGCACATCGGCGGCGGGATCGTCGCCGGGCGAGATGATGCCCATGAAGAAACGGTTGCCCTCGTCGTCCACAGTCGTTAAAAACTGCGCCGACAGGTCGCGCGTGTCGTACGTGCACAGAATATGGAGATCGTTCTGCATCGGCCGCCAACCGGCGGGTGCGGTGACGATTGCACGGTGAGCACCATCGCGTCGCACTTCAACATCGTGTGTTGGCGAGGTCACTGACTTGAGTGCGTTGTGTGTTTCAATTTGGAGGTTTAGTTCGACTTTGCTGTCGGGAGCCCAGCGTTCGATCGCAAACGGAAATGCGAAATCCGTCGTGCCGAAATCGGCCACCAGGGGGTGAGTGTAATACAAGCGAATCGTCGCATCGCTGTTGGGGTTGATCGGGAATATGCGCGCGCGCAACAGTTGCCGGTCGACATACTCCAGCAGCGCGGGATCTTTGGTCTGGCGGACAATCGACTCATACGTGCGCCGCGCTTCGCCGGCGTCGAGCAGCTCGGCATCGATTTCCTCGCCGTCCACTTCGAGCGAAAACTTATCAACGGCCGCTTCGGGGGGCAGCGGGAAGAGATAGGTTCCCTCGAGCACAAAGCGTGAACTGTTGTGATACGTGAATGTTACGGTCACCTCGGCGGCGCGATCGGTGAGGGTGGCGTCCACCACCTGACTCGACAACGCCAGCGCCGGGGAATCATCAGGCTGGTCGGGTTTGGGGGTGATGATGATCAGAGCGTGGGCGGTTGTCGCCGCCAGGGTGCAGATCACCGCTAACCCAAACGTCCACCAAAACCCGCGGTGGGTGCGCTGAGGCGTCATAGCCCCTCCTTTGTCTTCGGTTCGCTCTGGAACCGTACTCCGGCGTGTTCATTTAGTTTACCCGGAGGGGCGGGGGATATTCCTGAGTTTTTTTGCAGCGCGCAGGTCAGGAGCCAATCCGCATGTGGGGATGATCACGGCAGGTCGCAATCGGTGGCATTTGCGACCCTGTTACCGCGCCCGGCTCCTGACATACCCACACGACGAACCACCTCTACCACCGCATTTGTCAGGAGCCCTGCTCTGCGAAAGGGTCATTACATTCGCCTCCAGCTTGACACGCAGTGCTCCTGACCTGCTATAGGAGACGCCCCCAAACGGAAACAATTCCTGACGACCTCTTTAGAATGACTTGTTCCAAGAGGGAAGATCGCCATGGTCGTCGAAGAACGCTTGTAGTAGGTCGGCTTCGATTTTCGCTGGAAATAATCGGTCTCCCCTGCCGCGATGGGTTGACCACTCGATCACAATGTACTGCCAGCCGTTATCTACCATAGCTTCATTGAAAAACTGCTGCCGGCGTATCTTTTTCTTACCCCTCGTCTCTTGGACGGCGCTGATCCTACCGCGCAGTTTTTGCTTACCAAACTCGCCTTTCTTGCGATTCCACGATCCTGCATGCCCAATGTAAAGGGTGCTTTTGAGTCCGCCACGTGGCGGCCTGACAATATACACTCCAACTCTGTCTGTGGGGACATCGGCCTCCCGAAGCACGTCGCTCAATGTCTCGCCTCGGCGGTATCGCAACGCATTACTGTTCCCAACCTTGCGCTGCGACTCAAAATGCTTTCGGTACAATTCCTCGAAGGTCATTACTAGCTCCTTTCGTTAGGGAACTATTTTAGAACTTGGGCGCGTGACGTTTGGAATTACAGGATCTTCGGCTTCAAGACCCTCACATACCCCAGCCACCCCGCCACCCAACTTCTCAGCTCATCCGAAATGACCACCTTCATTGTGAGCGTCAGCGAGCCGTCGCGATGCCATTGGAGTTTCTGGGTGGGATGCCAGATTCGCTCGGCGACGACATCGGCGATATCGGGGCTGAATTTGAGCACCACCTTCTCGGGCTTCAGATCGGAATGTCCGAAGATCCCGAACCGGTTCTCTTTCAGTTTCTCAAGAGAAAAGGACGAATCGCGGGCAAAATTTTCTTTGGTAAATTCGACAGCGTTGATCCGTTGAATGGGCAGGAAGATGAAGTTGCTGTGGCGCGGCACATGAACCAGCGCGTAGAGCGCACCCTTATGATAGACCAGCATGTAGGGATCGGCTTCGAATTGAGAGGGCTTCTCTCTCCAGATGCGCCGGTACGTTATCACACAGCGCCGGCATTCTGAGGCGGCCGTCAGAATCCGGTCGATCTTCTCAGAGTGTGGGCCATAATCGACATACCCCGTAAAGGTTGAGCCAAAGACGTCCGACGTTACACCACCCTCAAAAGACTTAAAGACATGCGGGGCGACCAACTGCCGTGACTTTTTGAGGAGGGAATTGATATTGCTCTCAAGGGCCGTGCCCTTAGCAATGTGCGCCAGCCGCTCGACAAAAAAGGACGCCAGCAGTTCCTGACTGCCGAGGGTTTCCGGGATGAACCGAAGAAACGTCTTGTCCAGATACCAGATCAGCTCCCGCCCCTCTCCATGACGTGTCATCAGGGGGATATTGGCCGCGGACAGGTTGATGAGATCCCGCTGGAGTGTGCGCTTGGGCACCCGGCGCTGGAAGTACTCATACAACTCACGGACAGTAATCTCGCCCCTCAGCGCGAGGCGTTGCAGAATCTGAATTATCCGGTCGACTTGTTTGATGTCTGTAGCAGGCATAGTCAATTATAGTGCGACTACTGCACAAATCCAATAGTTCGCCTCTCTGATTTGTCGAATGACCCACGTTTCTCCAACTCGGCGTAGTGCACCACATCCTCCCTGCGAACAATCCGGTCGTCCCCGTTTCGGTCGGCGGCGGCAATCGCGGCATTGCGAATGACAAGCTCGATTTGGCCGCCTGTGAATGAGTAGGCCCTTGCCAAATGGCGGAGATCGACGTCGGGCGCCAGCGGAAGTTCTTTGGGAATGAGCAACCGCCAGAGCTTTCTGCGCTCGGCAAACGCCGGCTTGGAGAGCCCGATCTTGAGATCGAAGCGCCGTGAGAATGCATCGTCGATATTGTCCACCATATTCGTCGTCGCGATGAGAATCCCGGAGAATAATTCCAACTGCTCGAGCAAAATGTTTTGCATTTGATTGTACATCCGGTCGGATGCCTGCGTGATTCCCGCTCGCCGTGAGATCAGTTGATCGGCCTCGTTGAGGAGGAGCACCGGACAGGTTCCGAGCCGCTTGGCAACCCGCCGGTAGAGCAAAAACAAGCGCGACACACGCTTCTCGCTCTCACCAATCCACTTGTCCAGGATTCGCGAGATGTCGGTTACCAAAAGCGGCTTCTTCAACGTATGTGCCAGCGCATGAGCGAGGGCGGTTTTGCCCGTCCCCGGAGCACCGTGCAGCAGCAAGACCAGACGGGAGTCAGGGGGGGCGGCATGGATTGAAGTCCCCACTGGTTCTTTCGTAACTCCCCATTCAGTTAAGAGCCGCTCATTGTTTCGGTGAAAGCGTGAGATTGCGCTCTTCACTAATCGGGTCGTTTCCCTCGGGAGGACGATCTGTGACAGCCGCTTCGTCGGCCGTATGGTGGACAGCAGGTCCTCGTGACGGACCATGTCCTCAAGGGCCACCTGCAGGCTCTTCTTGCCGCTGGAGAGTATGTACGTGGCGATATCCGGTGAGATCTCGTAGTCGCCGCCGCCACGAAGCAGTCCATTGCTTTCGACCTGCTGGATGATTCCCTCCTTGATCAATGTCCCACTGTCCGAGAGAGCGGCGGGGCGCTCGAACCGGCCAAAACGATCATTGGCAGCCAGCAACCGCAGTTCGGTTTCATCGGGGGCATTCCCATCCAATGGCTCCCGCAAGACATAAATCACAAGGACTTGCTCCTGATGAGTGAGGGCGAAATCGTCGCAGAGACGCTCAAACGGAAAGCGCCGCCTCGTCATTTCAGATCTGGATTCAATCTGTTTCCAGGCCGCAACCGCCTCGCTGAATGACTCTCCATTGTCGAGGGAGATGGAGAGGGCACGTCGCGAGTTGTACAGTGCCTCGACATAGGCGAACCACGCCTCGATGTACTCGGTGTTGTCACGAAAGGGGCTGTGTTTCACTTGAAACGCCATCCCCTGTCCATTTAACAGGAACGACAAAAAGTCGCCAGAGAGTGTGATGTACACGTCGATGAGCGAAGAGGCATCGATCTTGTGTTTCATCTTCCGGTTCGGCTCGCGCGTGAGCCGGTAGCGTTTCTCATCGCACTCGACCAACCCGATTTCGATGAGTTCCACAATTACGTGCAGCTTCTCCAGAGCCGCAGAAACACCACCATAGAGCTCTTGAAGAAGAGCCAGCGGTTCGGTGCGCCGCGACTCAGTCACTGTCCGCTTGAACAATCGTGCAATGACCCTCACGTGGCTCTCGGTCAGGCGCTGCACGCCGTTGTTTCTGGTCAGCAGACTCGATGAGATGTCCCTCAGTTCCGAGACGAGTTTTGCGTCGCGGCCCTTGGCATTCACGACCTGATCAGCCACGTCCAAAAGACGGCTTCGAAATGTTTTTGCTAATGGCATTGCTGCTCCTCCTGTTTCCGGCAGCAAACAATAAGGAACTGATGCGTCATATCGTGACGCATGGCTCAAAAATCTTCCCATCGAAGATGAATTCCCGCTCGGTCGATATCCGACGCAGGCCCGGATCTGATGGGACTGTTGAAAAAGGTGAGTCGATGCGGATTGTATGCTTTCGTAGGGGCGCATTGAAATGCGCCCACTGCACATAACTGGTATGGGGACAGGGCTGGGCGTGCTCAGCACGCCCCTACGAATGATCGTCTTGACGATTTATGAGTATGATAGCTTCTATCACCTTTTCAACACGCCCCTGATATCTATAGCGATTGTCATAAGTATTTTCCGTTTGCGACTGCAATCCATTGGGCCGTCAGGGACCCTCGCTGTCATCCCCGCGAAAGCGGGGATCCATTTTGACCCCAGCCACGCGCGGAAAATGGATTCCTCCGCCGCGGCGGACGGGAATGACAACACGTCTCAATTTAATCGGAAAATTATTCTGACAATCGCTCTAACGATCGTCTGATTCCCGATTCTTCCGGGTGGCTCAGGCGAAGACCGTAAAAGTGCAGGGTGGATGAACCTCGTTTCTGTGCATTACAAGCAGGAACGAGAACGAACCGCCCTACGAATAAAAAGCGGCCCGCACCGAAGCGCGGGCCGTGTGATGTGCATGTTGGTGTAATGAACTTATGGAGCCGGTTTTTCCTCGTCGTCGGATGGCGATTCACCCTGAGCCGGCGGTTCGGCGGCTTTTGGCTCCTCCGGTTCCGGCGTCTTGACGGGCTCTGTGTCGGCTTCTGCCTTTGCGTCTGCTTCGGCTTCTGTGTTGGCTTCGGCTTCGGCTTTCTCTGCTGCTGCTTCTGCTTTGGCTTTGGCTTTGGCTTCGGCGTCTTTCTCTTCGGCCTTGGCATCGGCCCGTTCCTCGGCCTTGGCTTCGGCGGCGTCGGCAAGGGCTTCGCCCATTTGCGTCGTCGTCGTTTCGTGTTGGGCGATGAACTCTTCGAGTTCCTTTTGATCTTTGTCGCGGTAAAACGCGTCAACCGACAACACAATTCGGCGATTCGACGGATCGAATTCGATCACGCGCATCTTAAGTGTCTCGCCGATTTTGAAGGCGTCTTCCGGCTTTTCCAGATCGGGTTTGCCGAGTTGATTGACTGGAACAAATCCTTCGACTTCACCGTCCAATTCGACCACCACACCGCGGTCGAGCATGCGCACAATCGGCCCCTCTTTTTCGTTGCCGACACGGAACTGCTCGTGGTAGTTGGGCCAGGGATCATCGAACACCTGCTTGTGCCCCAGCGAGATCTTGCGATTGTCGGCGTCGACGTGCATCACGATGACGGGGATGACATCCCCCTTCTTCATGATTTCCGACGGATGCTGCACGCGACGGGTCCAGCTCATGTCGGAAATGTGCACGAGACCGTCGATGCCCTCCTCGAGTTCGACGAACGCGCCGAATGCGGTCAGGTTGCGCACTTTACCTTCGTGGCGGGTGCCCACCGGATACCGCTGTTCAACGGTCGACCACGGATCAGGTTCGAGCTGTTTGATGCCGAGCGAAATCTTCTGATGTTCGGCGTCGACATTGAGCACCATCGCTTCAATCGTGTCGCCCACCTGCATCAGTTTGGACGGATGCTTGATGTGCTGCGTCCACGACATCTCGGAGATGTGCACCAATCCCTCAACACCCTTCTCCAATTCAACGAAGGCGCCGTAGTCGGTGATCGACACCACGCGTCCTGAAACAGTCGAACCGACCGGGTACTTCTGCTCCACGTCTTCCCAGGGGTACGGTGTGAGCTGTTTGAGGCCGAGCGAAATGCGCGTCGACTTCGGATCGTAGTCGAGCACCTTAACATCGATCTCATCGCCGACGTTGACCATTTCGGATGGGTGACGAATCCGTCCCCACGACATGTCGGTAATGTGCAGCAATCCGTCGACACCGCCGAGATCGATAAACACGCCGAAATCGGTGATGTTCTTGACAATGCCGGTACGCACCTGATCGACGGCAATCTCCTCAAGGAGATCGGCGCGCATCGATTCACGTTCTTCTTCGAGCACGGCCCGGCGCGACACCACAATGTTGCGGCGCGATTTGTTCAGTTTGATGATCTTCATCGGAAAGACTTCACCGATGAGGCTTTCGAAATCGGGGACCTGCCGCAGTGCGACTTGCGAGCCGGGCAGGAACGCTTCGACGCCGAACAGATCGACGACCAGGCCGCCTTTGATGCGGCGCATTAAGCGCCCGTCGACCGTCGCGCCCTGTTCGTACGCTTCGCGGATGCGATCCCAGACGCGCATGAAGTCGGCCTTCTGCTTCGACAGAATGAGCTGGCCGTATTGGTCCTCCATCGCGTCGAGGAAGACTTCGACATCGTCGCCGACAGAGATGTTCAACGGCTCGCTGAACTCGGAGATCGGGATGACGCCTTCGGATTTGAAGCCGACGTCGACGATCACCTCGTCGCGGCCGACTCCCATCACCTTGCCTTTGACCACTTCGCCCTCACGGATGTCGGCGATTGTTTCGTCGTACATCCCGAGCATTTCCTCGTACTCGGACGAGGAGTATTCCTCATCTTCGAGATCGGGGGCAAAGATTTCGTCGGTGACCGGTGCCGGTGCTTCGGTGGTGAGTGCATCCGGGCGCTCAGCGCGCTTCGTCGCCTTGGTTTTGCGCGTTTCGGCGGTCTGCTTGAGACCCTCGGTTTTCACCTCGCCGGTTTTTTTGCGCTTGGCCTTGGTCGCTTCGGTGCTTTTGGCCGCGGATTTCTTCGTCTTGCTGCCGCCCTTCTTGGTGGCGGGTTTCTTGGTTGTGGCCACTGGGTGTTACCTCCAAACAAATAGAATTCACGCCCTCCGGGCGTGTGTTGTCCGAAAACGGACAAGATAGGTAGTATCGGTAAGTCCATTCTAAAGCGCAAGGGTTGGTTTGAGACTTCGGCGCTACGAAAGCTCGGCAACCCACCCCTACTACACCTCAGATGTCCAGCCAAGCACCTGTCTACCAAGAGCTTGCAGACCGTACGGCCCGAGACGCAAGCCATTGCACGACAGTTGAATACGTCGAGCGGCATTCACCCCAGTAGGTATATATACCATACGCGCTAACTTAGTGTGGCGGAGTTATCGGTTGATAGGCGGCGCGAGTGC
>CAYTTY010000057.1:0-19666 GCA_964440935.1 uncultured Ignavibacteria bacterium
GAAGGCCCGTGGCACCCAGATCCAAACGGACAAGATTTATGACAATCGCTCTAAACGAAAACGAGCGATCGGCTCACGGACATTGGGTTGCCGGAGTGGAGCCGTTGAAGAAAATGTACTGAATCAGTCGATTAACATCGACCGCATCTGCGAACCCGTCGCAGTTGGTGTCCCCCGGTGATGAACAACCGGCCGGTGTTTCAGCTAATTCTTGGTTATAGAATACGTGGCCAATGACGGCGTTTAGATCGCTGGCATCGGCGACCCCATCGCCGGTCAGATCTCCGGGAGCACCACACTCAAGGGGCTGGCTGCCTGACAGCACGGTGTTTAATGCTGTGTCGCACTCCACCGCAAAGTCGGTGTACTCGGTCGTCGAGCGATTCTGGCTGACCGAATCATCAAAGATGAAGTTGTATACCCCATACGGAATGGCCGAGGCATAGAATCCGTTTGAATCCGTTACGGTGACCGAACGCGTGATCACCTCGCCATTCTGTTCGGGAATGAACTGGATGTTGGATAGATCGTTGCCGGACGAGTCGCTCACTGACCCCCATACAATAGCAATCGATGTATCTTGCGGTAGCGTCTGTGCAAAATCGACTCGGCCACGACCCAGGGCATCGGCGTAAGAGGGATTCAGGCTATCGATGGGGTCGCAGCCCCACGAGATCAGCGTGCGAATCATGAACGGTTGATTGCCGGCACGCACTTCTGTGACCATCGCGGCCAATGCCCCGACGATGGGCGTTGCAAACGACGTTCCACTCCACGTCCCCCACACGTCGCCTCCGGGCAGTGACGAATACAAGTCCACTCCCGGTGCACACACGTCCACAGTGGCACCAAAATTCGAGAATGTCGCTTTTACATCGTTGCCGTCGACCGCACCGACACCGATGACTTCATCATACGCAGCGGGATAACGCAGCGGCGTATCGGTGTTGTTGTTTCCGGACGCAGCGACCATCACCACCCCGGCCGAATCGCACTGCCGGATCGCCGTGTGCAGGATGGGATCGTCAACGTCCAATCCGAATCCCATCACGACGACATTCGAGTTCTGCACAATGGCATGCTCAATTCCCTGGACCGCACCGAACACCGTGCCGAGACCATCGCCATCCAAAGTCCGAATCGGAAGGACCGCGGCATCGGGAGCGAAGAGGGCAATCAGGCCAGCCGCAAAGGTCCCGTGTCCCGAATGCTCCCCGGTGGTATAGGTGGGGTCGTTGTCATCGTCTATGAAGTCATAGCCGTCCGGCAGCAAACGTCCGGAAAACAGCGGGTGGTCGAAATCGATACCATTGTCCAGATGGGCAACAACCTGTCCCACACCGGTGGCGACTTGATGGCCCCCGCTCATCTCGACTTGGTTCGTTGCGTCCTGCGCATAGAACTCCGTCGGGGACACTCCCGTAGCATGAGTCTCGCTGTCACCATCAAGGAACGCCTGACTCATCTGCGAGCCTTCGATAATGCCACAGACATAATTGGGACCAGCATGGGTCACAGCAGGGATGTCGCTGAACGCCAGAATCGCCGTTTCGATCGTCATGCCGGCCGGCAGCCCAACCAGGTAGGTCGCACTGTCTCGCAGCGATTGTTCCGGTGTGACGCCGAAGTCACCGAGCAGACTGTCGACATGCGCCGGTAACGTTGGGTCGGTAAACCGGACGATGACATGTCCTGCTTCTATGGGTGGTCCTTGGGCATGAACGAGAGTACTCGATACTGCCAGAAGGGTCACAACTGACATGAGCCCAATCATTGTCATTGATTTCTTCATACCACGCACCTCACTTCAACTCGGCTGTCCGACCAATACAAAGGGCGCCCAATGATACGGATTGGGGCTCATAACGCGCGTCTGCTGCACTGCATCGCGCCACGCTTGCACCGGAGTCGAGGAATTCTGGATCCCCGAATAGAATCGGACCATGAACTCACGAGCCACACGGTCATCGACAGACCACAAAGAAGATAATACGATTTTTGCTCCATGGGTCAGAAAAGTCTCGGCGAATCCATAGATCTCGCCGGAGGGTAAAACCCCCGGCCGTCCCGTTTGACAGGCGGATAGCGCGACCATTTTGGGACGGACCTTGCGACCGGCAATATCGAACACGTAGAACGGCCCATCGTTCAATAGGATAGCGGATAGGACCGGGTTGTCCAGCGCGGCGGCGGCATGCGTTGCGATATGCAGGACATCACAATCTTGGGACAGGGCCGACTGGAATTGCGCAACCGACGCCTCGTTGCCTGTCACCCATCTCAGCCCCGCAAACATCTCCTGGAGTGTCCGTCCCTCGGCATCCATTTCGGTACTGCCTTCTTGGCCGGGTGAGAATACGGTGCCCGTCAAATGCGGTGAGAATGTGGCCTCGGTGGAGCGGACCGCCTGGTTGATATCCAGGGCGATCCACATGTTGTGGTGATCGATGAGACTTCTACCATGTGCGCCGCTCAAAGCATGGTAGGGTACCGCATTCAGGAGACCAAACGGGACGAAGACGAAATTGTCAACGTCTTCGAATTGCCGGGCGATTGGTTTCACGAGCATCTGGGATAATCGGTCTAGCTCGTTGGCAATTCCCTGTTGCGCCTGCCGGGCAAACTGCCTGCGCAGTTTGCCGGGAATGCGGTGTCGTTCCAATAGGAAATACAATCGCGCGAGCGAGTCACGAATTGAAGACATCGGCGATGACAGCCTCGTATAGGTAAGACCAGACGTCTTCAGCACAAATGTACCGACATCGTCGCCGTGCACGGCATACGCAATGACCGCTCGGTTGGCCGGGATGCGTTCCAGTGTGTCCTGCGTGATGGCATTGGGACCGAGGTGGGTCGATCCGTTGGCGTAAGGTCGCTGGCGCCGCACCAATTGCCAGAGACGATCTTCGGTCTTGCGCACATCGGCCAGATCGACCGTCGCGAATCGATTCAACGATGTTGGAAAACCGAACGACTGATAGAGTTTGGCGCGCAAATCGCGTTCCTGTCGGGCCAGTTCCTCACTCTTTGCGGTTTCACCGGTGACGGCCCAGTGCTCGGCCCGTCGCAAGCGGCGGGCACGCTCAAGGGTATCCAATGCGCGGGTATGCTGTCCTTGTTCAACCAGTAACGCGATTGCCTGGTAGTACACATCCAGTTTATCGCCGAGAAAATACAATCGGGTCTCATCGGGAGTGACGCCTAACGCCAGTCGTTCGGTGCGATCAATGGCGTGCTGATACGCTGTGAGCGCTCCCTTCGTATCCTCTGTCGCCGTCCGCCGGCGAGCTTCGATCCACCAGGCTTCGCATGTCAATGCATTCGGTAGTTGACGTTCCTGTTTCAGCACCGATTCAACACGTCGCCGGCAATTCGATAACTGTCCATCAGTCAGATCCAAATCCGCCAGGAACAGCGTCGTGGAAAGGAAACGGCGCTGATCACCCGCACGCCGGAAGTTTGTGCGGGCACGTTCCGCCAACCGGCGGGCGCGTGCCACGTTTCCCTGTGTCGCCGTCAGACGGCTCTCGAGCAATTCGAGTGACGCATCCCACACGGTGTTCCCCTCGCGCGAGAGCAGCCGGTTGGCCTTAGTAATTGACCGTTTGGATCCTGAATGATCCTGCAAGGCGTGCTGTGTGCGTGCCAGAAAAAACCAGCACTTGGCCTCCTCGTACGACATCTTCAGATCACGAAACTCGCGCGCGATAGCAGGAGCATCGGACAAGACATCAGAATGCAGATTTAGAATCTGCCAAATCTCCAATCGGTCCAGATGTGTTTGCGCAATGCCGCGTGTGTCTCCGAGTCTTTTGAAGGCCGCTTCCACCCGTTCAAACTCGACCAGCGATTGCGTCAACCGTCCTTCCAGGAACGTGACATAAGCGAGGGAGTACTCGGCTTGTGCCGCGGCCAACTCCATGCCCAGATCGGTGTAAACACGCTGTGCGGCCTGGTAACTTGACCGGGCGTCGCTCAGCCGATTGAGGTTGGCGAGAATATTGCCGCGATTGAATTGAATCAAGGCTTCGGCCGCTTTGTGTCCCGCGTCAATGATCATCGGCAGCGCTCGGTCGTACGCATCCAGTGCGCGCGGATTATCGTCACGACGGTGATACACATTGCCAATATTGCAGAGTGTCTGCGCCCACTCGAAGTCGAGTCCTTTACGCCGAAACGTATTGGCGGCCTGCCGTCCGGTTTTAATGGCGTCATCGTAGCGCCCCAAGTACATCAACGCATCGACCATCGCGCGTCCAATGCGAGCAGCCGTCAGACCGTCACGAGCGTTGCGGTACGTCCGCTGGGCACGGCGGTAGAGTTGCAGCGCGTCGGCTGCGTGGCCGGACAGATGATAATACCGGGCCACAATGCGTTGTGCGTAGGCGCGCTCGGTTCCCTTCAGGTGAGGCACGGTGCGAGTGATGCGATCTGCCAGTTGCCGGGCCTGCTTCAAGTCGGTCCGGACACGTTGATTCATCGCATCACTGACGGCATCCAGGTACACGGTGGTGTCGCCGCCGTATTCCGTCGCAACAAGGCGTTGGAGACTGCTCTGTGTGATGCGCTTTGGAAACAGATCAGGCATGCTAACCGATATGAATGTGCGAGAGTTCAACCGTACGTCCGCCGACGGATACGGTCATCCGCTTCAACCCCGGCGCAATCGAGTCGAATCGAAACATTCCAGTAGTATCCAGGGGACGATGAACCAGCGGACGCACATGCAGCGCGACGCTGGATTCCGGCGGCAGCAGTTCGTCGGAGAGAACCTGCCCAAGTACATCGAACCGTCCATGATGAACCGGGGAGACTTCCAAGTCGATTTGGAACGGGTCGGCGGTGTAGAGCAATCGACGCTGACCGAGGCCGGGTGAGCGCACGCCGGCCGGTACCGGCACCCAGCTTGAATCGTAGACCAGAATCCCATGGACAACGGACACATCGGTTTCGTCTTTGCGCCGTTGGTAGTCACGGAAGATTCGATCCGCAGCGATCTTCAGCGTGTCGGGATGGATCTCGGAGGGATCATCGCTCAGTGCTCCGACCACGTCGCGGATCCACTGCAGCTCTTCTTCGCATCGATCGCACCCAGCATCGAGGTGCTCTGATATCTTATCACGCATTGTTGGCTCCAAGCGGCCGGTGGCATATAAGATCAGTGTTTCGAGAGTGGGTTCCTGCCGCATATCCCTACCCCCCAGCCTTTTTGAGTGTTTTCTGAGTCAACTTAATACCCTTTTTGGTAAATCCGAGTCGCGTCAAGGTGCGACGGAATTTCTCCAGGCAGCGCCCGCGTGTCGGTCCAATACTGGACACCGGCATGTCGAGGATTTCGGAGATTTCGCCATATTCCGGCTCGGACGGATCGAAGAACAAGTGCCACAGCAATTTGCGACATTTATCATCCTGCATCTCCATCGCACGACGGATCACGTGGCCCTGTAGTGCGGCTTGGGCGATACGGTCCGGCGGTTCGACAGTAAAATCATCGACCGTCGACGGGTCATTCTCCAATTCGGTGGAAATCCGGGTCTGACGTTCATTCTCCCGCAGGACGGCCAGGCATTCGCGCTGAGTGGTGGTGGCCACATATCCCGGTAAGCGCGTGGCATCTCGCAGGGAGTTTAGGTTCTCGAGCAAAATGAGGCAGACGCGACCGAAAACGTCCACACAGTCCTCAGCGGCCAGCCGATAGCGGTGGGATATTCCATAGATCATGGGGCCGAATCGCCGGATCAACTCGTCCCAGGCCGGTTCATTGCCAATGCGGCATTCACGCACTATCCGCGCATCGGACCACTGTCTTAAAGGGATGTCTGATCTTGGCATTCAGGACGCACCACATTGGGGCGGGGTCGTGAGGTACAATACAATTGATAGACACACCACCAACGGTTAGAGGCTGTTTCCCAGCGGAATAATACCTGGATTTGAGTGCGGTTGCCAACAACTCCTCGATTCTCACGCATCCTGATGTTACGCATTGTAATGCAAAGACTTCCATTAATCGTCTGCTCCGCCACCCGAGTCCATTTCTCTCGAGTTTCGTGTATCATTGTCCAAGTTACGTGTCTCTGTCTAGGTGAAAGGGTTCGATGTGTACCGCCAGCTCATCGCCCTCTGAAAGTCGAAGACAAGTAGTAAATGTGAACTTGAAGTCTCTCAAGCAAAGCAAGGAGGACAGAACATGAAGAAAGTAGTTGGGCTACTGTTGTTTATGGCTCTCTGCGCACTGCCGGTCATGGCCATGGCCGACGATTGCGTGGAAGTGGACGTTGAGATTACGCCCGTCTCACTGGAAGATGAGAGCGGTCTGCAATATGCGGAGTTCTCACTGGAATTGACCAATTGTGGCACCGAGGCAGCGCTCATCGGCCTGACTGTTGAGCTCCAGACCGACGCGCCGCAAGTCGTGCCGCCAATCGAGTTTCATGTCCCGGTCGGTGCAGGTGAGACCATCGCGAAATCGTGGACCTTTCCGGTTCCGCCGGTCGTTCCACCCGGAACGTACGAGGTCTGTGTGACCGCTACCTCGGGTGACGCGACCGATTCCGATTGTGCCTCGTTCACCGTCGAGGAGTCAAGCTCCACATCGTCAATCGACAACAACACGCAGCCGATGCTGGCTGCCGGTGCTGATGACTGTGTCGAAGTGGACATCGAGTTGACTCCGGTAACCATCGAGGACGCTGATGTTGAATTCGCCGAGTTGTCCCTCGAACTGACCAACTGTGGGCCGGAAGCAGTGCTGGCCGCGTTGTCATTTGAGCTCGACTTGGGTGATTTGCCGTTTGACGTGCCTCCGTTTACGTTTTATGTGCCTGTGGATGCGGGTCAGACGGTCGCGCATTCCTGGCAGCTGCCGATCCCACCGGTGGTTCCGAATGGCACCTATGGTCTGTGCGTCACCGCCACGATTGGTGAAGCCTCGGATAGCGACTGTGCTGAAATCGAGGTCTCGGATGAGTCCTCAACGTCGGCCAGCACCGGTGATGACGTGGTTCTGCGTCAGAACTCGCCGAACCCGTTTAACCTCGGAACCGAAATTTCGTTCGAGTTGAACGACGCGACCAACGTGACCCTGACCGTCCATAACATTCTCGGTCAGACGGTTGCGACGCTTGCGAACGGGCACTATTCCGCGGGACAGCACACCGTCGAGTGGAATGCCACCGACAACAACGGTAATGTGGTCGCCACCGGTATGTATCTCTATCGGATGACGACTGACGAAGGCGCCACGTCACGTAAGATGCTGTTGATCAAATAAGTCAGTCGCGTAATCGGGCCAGCCGAGACGCCTTATGGCTAATCGGGAGACCGTTACGGGACGATAGTTAAACAGAGACCGGGCAGGGACGGCCACGCGCCGGAGCTGCCCGGTTCTCATGAGAATCACAACGCAGTTAGGTATCTGACGATGTACACCACCCTTACTCGCATAATCGCCACGATTTGTTGTCTGCTCGTCATCGGTTTCTTTAGTGCGTCAATCGGATGGGGGCAGGATTCGCTTCACTTGGTCGGCACGGCGGTCGGAGAGGTCAGCGGAGATCAGTTCGGCGTGTCGGTCGCCGGTGCCGGTGACGTGAACAACGACGGCCTTCAGGATGTGCTGATTGGCGCCAGCGCCAACGATGACGGCGGCTCCGCGTCAGGAAAAGCATATCTCTACCTCGGCGGCACCTCCTTCGATCTTGTCTCAGATCTTAGTTTTGTCGGAGTGTCCGGAGACTTTTTGGGCGCCAGTGTAGCCGGTGTCGGGGATGTCAACAATGATGGCTTTGACGATATCCTCGTCGGAGGTCCATTTAGTTCCAGTTCGGGGTCCAATTCCGGAAAGGCTCTGCTGTTTTTAGGCGGCGATCCGATGGACAATACCCCCGATGTGACGTTTTACGGTGAAGCCAGTCTGGATCAATTCGGTGCGGCCGTTAGCGGTTTGGGCGACGTGAATAACGATGGCTATGCGGACTGGGCGATCGGCGCATTCAAGGCCGATTCCGGGTCGCAGGAGAATATTGGCAAGGTGTATGTCTACTTCGGGTCGGCATCACCGGATTCGGTCAAAGATCTCGTCATCATCGGCAAGGCGGATGGAGAACGGTTCGGTTACGCCATTGGCGGCTGCGGTAAGTTCAACGATGACGCGTACGACGATTTCATCGTCGGTGCCTACAGTTATGACAGCCCGACACAAGTGAATGTCGGACGAGCGTATGTGTTCTACGGAGGCTCCACTCCCGACACCATTCCCGATCTCGTCGTTACCGGAGAAAACCCACATGATTTCTTCGGCTATGCGGTCAACGGTGCGGGTGATGTCGATGGGGATGGTTACGACGACATCATTGTCGGCGCGAAAGGGTTCGACAACGGCACATTTCTCGATGCCGGGAAGTCCTATGTCTACTTTGGTGGAGTGGCTCCGGATGCGATCGCCGATTTCTCCGTTGCAACGACGCGCACCAACGACGACGAGTTTGGTTATGCAGTCGGAACCGCCGGTGAATTGAACGGCGATGGGCTAAGTGAGTTTCTCATTGGCGCGCCAGGCGATAATGAAGTCAGCACCGGCGCGGGGAAAACCTATCTGTACAACGGCGGCACTGTTCCCTTTCCCCTCGATACAACCATGACCGGTGAAGGCATGAACGCACAGTTCGGCCATGCGCTCGGATCACTGGGGAAGATCGCCAACGATCTGTATGGGGCGTTCTGTGTCGGTGCCCTGGGGAACAACGGTTCTACTGGAAAGATCTATATCTATGCGACACAAGACACCGGCGGGACCGCCAATCAGGCGCCGGTGCTCGATCCGATCGGATCGAAGGGTGTGATCGAAGGCAATCATCTCGAATTTCGGGTGACTGCGTCTGATCCAGACGGTACCACGCCGGAACTGCGCGTGGAAAATGAACCGGCGGGGGCGTCATTTGTCGATTCCTTGAACGGTGCCGGCGGATTCTTCTACGATCCGGCCGTCGGCGATACCGGCCAATACGATGTCCGCTTTATCGCCAGTGATGGGGTCGCCGCGGGCACCGAAGTTGTTCCAATCACCGTGATTTCAGCTGATTGCAATTGCCCCAAACAGGGGGATATGAATAATGACAATGTCCTGGATGCCGTTGATCTGAATCTGATCATCCTGGTGTTGTTCTTCAACGGTTCGGATCCTCAGGATCCGCAGTGTCCGATCACACGCTCGGACATCAACGCCGATTCGATTTCCGATGCGGTTGATCTAAACCTGTTCATTCTCACATTGTTTTTCAATGGGTCGCCTCCCGTCGATCCGTGCGCACCGTAGTGAAGTGATCGATATTTGCTCAGGCGCGAATATCCCATACCATGCACGCAAAAGTCTTATAGCGGTTGTCCGAACTTTCTTCCGATTGAGCAGGCGATGTAGTACGGGCGCCTCGTTTACACTGAGTAAACCGAAGTGCCCGTGCCGCTTGTTCTTTGAATGTCTATTCATGTTGTGATTGAAGTGAACTATAAGCGTTGATGGGACCCTGTGGTGGTGGCGTAAACGAACGTCATCACGCGTCGCGGTGTTTTCCCCTCTTGTCGAAATTGTTGTATCACGATCCTTCGCTTGTTGCTCTTACTGCTCAGAGGGTGAGATCGGCTGAGTCTGTTTGGACATCAGTAGATGTAGCCATCGTCACGGTGTTTGTGAACAACTGTATATCGTCATCAGCCTCTGGAGCGGAGCATTTCGCTTCAAGTGGTCTTCAAGGATCTTGCTGAAGCAGCATGCTTCAGCAGTCTCCGGTGAGACGGAAGCGCCCCCGGTTGCCAGACGGGGGGCGTTTTCTATGGCAATTGCCAAGAGAACTTTCCGGTTCCCACGTGCCGTCATGCGCCCTCGCGTGACGACTATCTGCTTCCCGGACACGGCGTCACCCGCTCGTGTTACGTTGCATGCAATTCACAGAGCAGGAAGGGTGGGTAACGCCACACTCGTGACCAGCCGGGTTGGCTTACTTGATAGACTCACCGGACACGACACTCGAATCAATGTGCGGTCACACCAAATTGAATAGTCAGGCGCCCACAACGCGGGGGGTGTTGAAAACCCCACCTCTACGTCGCGGTGACTTCTAAGTTCTTATAATACGTAAACTTACGTCCAGGCGGAGAAGTCCATAAGAGATTTGCCCATCTATATAGGCGATTACCCGAGATCTCCGGGCTGACGAGTGAATTCTTTTTTGCAGCCCAACAATACGCTCTGTTGAAAGATTTCTGAGGGTTTTCATAAAAAGATGTATCACCCTGCGTTATCTTATGCTCATCATCTTTAGGAGATTGTTGCTTTTGGGTGGCATCGTCCATCAGCAGCGTGCGATATTGTCCGAATCTGAGTATTGACAACTTCAAGACCATGCCGCCGCGAGCGATATCACGCTCGATGGCGGGATCAGCGATCATGTAAGCGGAGGTAAAACATATCGCGGATTCAGTGGTGTAGCGAACAACGCGATCTCGTGCCACGCTGGCGTGGGTCGCATGGTGTGGTCACTTGAGTACACGTTTAATGTTCATCGCATTCAACAGTTCTGTAGCCCCGCTCCACTTCATCAAGGCACGCGAGCCTCCGTGATCAGGCATTGATGTGCATCTTGTTCGGTAAGGCAGCAATCCTCACACGTCAAAGGAGCAACACGTGAAAAAGAAACCACTGTTTCCCTGGAAATTACTCGCCACCACACTCGCCGTCGTGATCGCACTCTCCGCCCTCTTGATTGTTGGTTGCGGTGAAGAGCGTGGTATTCCCACCAATTCGACTGAGCCAATGAGTAAAGCGGCACTCGAGCAAGCCGTTGAAAAAGTTGAAGATGTGATGGCAATCCAAGACCGGTCGAACGTGGCCCTGTTCTCCAATTCTGAAGTCGTTGGCACGGGTACGGGCCGCGATGAAAACGGCAATTTCGCAATTGTTGTCTATACGCGCAAAGAAGTCGACCGCAGCGGCGGGATGTCACTGCGCGAAGTGCGCAGCAGCAAATCGCTCGGTGCGATCCCCATGTCCATTGAGGGTCATCCGGTGGTCACCAAGGTCACCGGTGAGTTTCATATCTACGCCGATCCGACCGCACGTTTTGACCGTCCGGTGCCGATCGGTGTGTCTACCGGCCATCCCGACATTACGGCAGGCACAATCGGTTGCCGTGTGAAAGATGGTTCGGGCAATGTATACGCATTGAGTAACAATCACATCTATGCCAATTCGAATAATGCGTCGATTGGTGACAATGAGCTTCAACCGGGGCCGTCTGACGGCGGTCAGGATCCCGAAGATGCGATCGGTACGCTGCATGACTTTGAGCCGATCAAGTTCGACGGCAGCGACAACGAAATCGACGCGGCGATTGCCGCCACCAGCACGGGGAATGTGGGTACCGCCACTCCCAATGATGGATACGGCGCACCGGGCACGTCGATCGTGGAAGCATTTGTTGGGCAGCAGGTACAGAAGTATGGTCGTACCACCGGTTGGACGTTCGGCGAGGTGTCGGAAATCAACGTGTCGGTTGATGTCTGCTACGCCGGCTTCATCTTCTGCACGTCGTTGGCTCATTTCGTCAATCAGATTGCCATCACACCGGGCGATTTCAGTGACGGGGGCGATTCCGGCTCATTGATTGTTACCGATGACAGCAACAAGAACCCGGTTGGATTGCTCTTTGCCGGCAGTTCGGAGCGAACATTGGCCAACCCGATCAGCGCGGTGTTGAGTCGGTTTAATGTCACGGTTGATGATGGCAGCGGCGGTACGACCAACAGCCCGCCGACGGCCGACTTCACCTACACGACGACGGATCTGACGGCGGACTTCACCGATCAGAGCACCGACTCGGATGGCAGTGTGGTTGGCTGGAACTGGGACTTCGGCGACGGCAACACGTCGACCTCGCAGAATCCGAGCCACACCTATTCATCGGACGGCACATACACCGTGTCGTTGACCGTGACTGATGATGACGGCGCGACCGACAACACATCGCAGGATGTCACGGTCTCCAGCAGCACGACCAACAGCCCGCCGACGGCGGATTTCACGTACACGACGACGGATCTGACGGCGGACTTCACCGATCAGAGCACCGACTCCGATGGCACGATATCGAGCTGGAGCTGGGACTTCGGTGACGGCAACTCCTCGACCGCGCAGAATCCGAGCCACACGTATGCGTCGGAAGGCACTTACACCGTGACGCTGACGGTCACCGATGATGACGGCGCGACCGATAACACGTCGCAGGATGTCACCGTTTCCAGCAGCAGTGGTGACTTCACACTCACCGCGACCGGCTACAAGATTCGTGGTCGGAAGCATGCCGATCTCGAATGGAGTGGCGCCACCGGCACCGACGTTGAGATCTATCGCGATGGTGCATTGATTGCCACTACAGCGAATGACGGCTTCTACACCGACGCAACCAACCAGGTGGGTGGTGGTTCGTTTACCTACCAGGTGTGCGAAATCGGTGGATCGCCATGTTCGAATGAAGCGACAGTCAACTACTAAGTCGCCTCGGACGTGATGATCGACATACCGTAGTCTCAGTGACACAGGCTCCGTACGGAGCCTGTGTCACTAAAAGAAGGGTTTCGCAATTCGCTTGTGCGTTGAAGCGGTTGTAGCAGCATGTCGAGCAGTGAGAGAATGCACGGTATCACGCGATGTACTCTTTGAGTTGTTATTTCTTCCGACTCACACCAATCGTGATCGGAATACTCGTGGCGCAGATGCTTGTCGTCTGCGGACAGCGTGCCACGGAGAAGGGTCAGGACGCCGGACAGATGTCACATGATAAGACGATCGAAGAAGTCTTGACGGAGCACACCGACGCATGGATGTCCATTTCGGGAGTGACCGGAACGGGCATTGGCAAATGCGGCGACACGCCGTGCATTCGCATCTATGTGTCTGGGAATGTCGACGACGTTCGATCGCACATCCCCGACGAGGTCGATGGGTATATGGTCGATTTGGTTGTGACCGGACGATTCGAAGCACGCGATACGACGGAGTGACACCGACAGACTGCTTTGTGTCATTGCCGCGGTAACGGACGTTGCTGAAGTAGCATGCGTCAGCAGTTTCCGGTGAGATGGACGCGTTGCTGGTCGATGGGCCAGGGACGTTTTCTTTTTTTTGTGATGTTCGAGAACGCGTTGCGCGATTGCATTGCCTCCTATTGCCGTTCACGATACCCACCCCGGAAGTATGATGCCGCGACCCGCTGCCATTCCCTCTTCACTTGCCAACTGGCGGCCGGCGGTGGGTGGTGGTTAATCCGTGCCGTTCAAACTGCTCTCGATCCTCAGATGCGCTACGCGATAGGTCGTGTTTTTCGCATGGGGCACGTTCAAGACATACAGACCGATCATCCCTTGACAACTTCTGCGGCTGCAAGCTGCGAAGAGATGGCATCGCTAGTGGTCACCTGGGCGAATCCATAGGACAGGTTGAGCAGGCTCGCCATGTGCATCTCCTCGCTGATCGTCGCGGTACCGTCGGCCAGGAAAAACACCCGGAAGTCGCGGTAGTAGGCGTCGCGTGCGGTGGATTCACAACACAGATTGGTCATGACTCCGGTGACCACCAGGTCCTCCACCTTGAGGCACCGTAGCACGGTTTCCAGATCGGTGTTGTAGAATGCTGAGTAGCGGTGCTTGAAGATGACCTTCTCTCTCGGATCGGGTATGAGATCGGGGTGAATCTCACTTTCTGCCGACCCCTCGACACACATTCCCTCCCACCACCAAGCCATGATACCGCTATCGAGGTGATCCGGGTGATGGACGTGTCGCGTGTAGATCACCGGCCGGTGTGTGTTACGGAATGCGCCGATGACTTCCTTGACGATCGGGAGAATCGCCAACCCGCCGCAGGTGAATGTTGGCGACGCGGGATCGAGAAAAAACCGCTGCATGTCGATGACCAGCAGGGCGCTCTTATGGGGAGTCAGTTGCATTGCGTGTTGATTGTATGGTGCAATCCCCTCCAACCAGCGGGCGGTGTCACGTGCGATGGTTTCACTGGTCACATACGATTCCAACGTCAGCCTCCTGTGATCGACTCAGCGTCCCCGGCGACGTACCCGATCACGGCACACCCTCAGGCCGAGCCATCCCAGTGGGCATTGTAAGATAATCGCCTGCCCTGGTGCCAGTAACAACTCAGGCGCACCGTCAATCCTGATGTTGAAGCTATAGTGATTGTCAGAATTTTTTTCCGTTTGGATTTCTAAACTCTGTCATCCCCCTCGGCCGTGGCGGACCGAGACAGTGTCGTAATTGCTTGTGTACGAAGACAATGGATTCCCGCTTTCGCGGGAATGACAGCTAAGGTTACCTTGGCAATCGGAAATCTATTCTGACAATCGCTCTAATCCCAACCATTCTCCGCAATACCATTGCTACCCGCCTGTACCGGAAGACCGGGGACCTGTACCTCGTCCAGCGGGCGCCGGGGCACCGGCAGACTACGACGACGGAGGTCTACGCCAAGGTGGGGGATGAGGCGTTGAGACGGGTGGTGGGAGCATTTTGATGTATCCGCCGGCGCGTGGATGCGGCGCTACAGCACGGCGCAAATCGAGTCGTAACCGCCGAGCGTGTTTAGATTCTTGCGGGAATTGTTGGGATCGTCGCGCCATTCTTCGTCAACGAGAAACCTGTATTCGTAGGTTCCCTGTGCCAGTTGGACAGTGATGCGCCAGAGTCCGTCCGACCCCTTGGTCATGGCCTGCGGTGTCCAATCGTTGAAACTGCCACTGATTGACACGGTGCGTCCCAGTGGTGCGTCCAGAGTGAAGATGACGGATCGTGGTGTGGTGGACACAACGCGGTGCATTGGTTTGGCACGGGACGTCTCTTGAGTTCTCGCCAATCTGTTTGACGCCGGTCGTCTGTTCTGTTTTTTCCCAACGCCCGGACGCTTGGTCTTTCTGGGTGTCTTCCCTGGTCGTCGGTCCATTGCCCGACCAGACCCCTTCGATGGGATTGTTCGAATTTCCTCTGCCGTCCTCTTTCGAGTTTGTCGTTTCATTGGGTGGCTCCTGGGTCTCTTCGTACACTCAAGACCGCTGCCCCGCCGACAACAGTTATGGGTAGCGGTCAGGATGGTAGGGGTATGCCATAATGACCGACGAAGAGCCAACTGATCACAGGGCGCTGTGGGGCGCTTCACACGGCCGACGATATCTCAAGACGATGTTTTCTTGCTTCTGCGGAGGAGGACGGCTGGACTCACCAATGGGCGAGATAGTGGGTTTGGAGCCGGGCGCCGGACTTCCTTGACTTCAAGAGCGCTTCCCATCCGAGTGGCTCCCGCGAGAGCGGCAATCGCGGCAACGGCCTCGCGTTCAATCGGCATCTCGACAAATCCGAACCCACGAGGCTCGCCACCCTTATGGCTCTTCGCAACCTCCGCCGATTTGACCGTACCAAAACGCGTAAACTCCTCCCGGAGTTGTTTGTTTGTCACTTCAGGCAGTAACCCACCTACATAGATGTTCATTTGATGATCCTTCTCCTGTTCAACCCTTCAGCCGAATTTGAGTGGAGGTCGCAATAATATAAACGTATGCAAGATCGTGGTAATCGAACAGAATTCCTATACAAATCGGTACCGGGAAGTGGGGATCTTGTCCGCCTCAGGCGGATCAGGGCGGCCAGCGTCAGTGCACTCGCTGCAGCACGCCTCTGCCACACGGCTCTACCGGATGACGGGCGACTTGTACCTGGTGCAGAGGGCGTTAGGGCACGGGCAGATTACCACGACTGAGGTTTACGCCAGAGTGTCAGATGACTCGCTGAGGGTGGTGGGCGCTCAGTGATCGAGTGGATTCTGTTGTTCCGGATCGGTCAAGTTGTAACTTGTTTCCGTACCGTCACGAGACTCCGAACTGGATTGGGAGGGTTCCCATGCGGAAGCGCTCGATACTGGCTTGGGGCAAGGCATTCGTTCTCTTGTTGGCTGTGTATCTTCCGACCTTCGCTGTCGTGTCGGGAATACTGGGACCAACGAATGCTTCTTCGCCAGCCAGCGCTGAGCTGATGACAGCGGCCTTTCCTCTTGTCATTGCGGTCAGCCTCCTGATTGCCCTGATCATGATCCTGCTTGTAGGGAGGCAGCAATTCCGGTCGTACGGATTCCAGTCGGCACCGGGCCGGACACTGCTTCATGCCCTCGCTCTCGGCGTGGTCATTGGACTCGCCTTGCGAGGGATAGTCCGAATCTTTGGAATCGAAGAACCGTCGCTGTTTGAAGGATTGGCCATATGGCAGGTCATCGTCTACTTCTGGGTGAGCGCACCGATTCAGGAGGAGATCATCTTTCGTGGTCTTATCCAGACCACCTTGCAGAGAGGAATCCCGGCCGTGGTGGCAATTGGCAGGTGGCGGCTGTCAATTGCTGCACTGGGCAGCGGCATTGCCTTCGCGATGGTGCATTTCGGCCTGGTGTCGGCTGGCGCGTCTTGGGGCGCTACGATTTTCGTTGGAGCAAGCGCACTACTTCTTGGTCTTCTGGCGGGACAACTGCGGTGGCAAACCGGGAGTCTGCTCCCTGCCATCCTGATTCATGCGATGTTCAATGTAACAAGCTCCGTCTGGTAGATGACAAGGTCAAAAATCGCCCAATTCTCTCCCTCATAGTGTTGTGTCCCGGAAGTCCGTTAAGTAAGTCAACGCGGCTGGTCCCGAGCGTGGCGTCACCCGTCCTCGGGTGACGCCTTGTCGGTAGGGGAGATAGCCGTCACGCGAGGGCGCGTGACGGCACGCTGGAATCGGACAGTTCTTTTGAGAATTGCTCTAATTGAATCACCACAAGGCTCTCCCGGAAGATGGGTGACCTTTACTTGGTCCAGGAGGCGTTGGGGCACCGGCCGATCACGAAGACGAAAGTTCTATGCCAAGGTGGAGAATGAGGCTGAGAGGCGGCGGTGGATGCCGTGTAGCCCAATTTACACACTTGCACAGCAGCAGTACATTCGGTCCGTATGCTTGACGCACTGACCATATCCGATGGGATCGGAGAAGCGTGTGAGCGACGCATGACTCTCGTCGAGATTCTCCCGGAGGAGAGGCTCTTTTGTTACGACAGTTCTGGGTGGGGGGGAACCGATTTCTGGGTCTTCAAAGGGGAGCGTTCGCTGGTTGTGGCCGGTTTATTGCGAAAGGACCACGTGACGATCGTTGCAACGGCCAAGGTCTGGAGGGAGTACTTATTTACGGGCGAAACGCCAGAGGGACATCAGACAGCCGTTGTTCAGATCGCGGCTCTTCACGGTGAGCGGACAGGGGCACTTCGAGTCCATAGCGTGACGGCTGGAGATTGGTGCCCTTCCACATCTGATCTTTGGCCATACAGAACTACGCGTTGCCCGTGGGCTGCCCGGAATCGTGTCAGAAGCATATTGAAGAGCTCGTGGAGCACTGAGTCGACCTCGCATCCCGTGAACACTTAATTGCTCTCTTGTTTAGAGTCTTCGTAATTATTCTGCACCTTCGCCACCCGGCTGGACCGCGGGACCGGAGACCCGTATTTTGTGCAGAGGGCGTTGGGCCACAGGCAGATTGCGACGACCGAGGTGTATGCCCGAGTGTCGGACGATGTCCTCTGTCGGGCGCTGACTGCCGACTGAATGCCGACTGAATGCCGTGGATTCCTGATCGAGTACCCCATGGATCAGAAGACCGCAAGAGCAATGTCTCAGATGGAGGGCTTGATTATCTCTTACGGAAGAACGATTATGTGGAGGTGAGTAGTTTGAAGTGGTCGGACATCTTCGAAATAGCTTGACGGTCACCCACTCCATGCGCACTCCAAGAGAACGACAACGGATTTCAATAGCCATTGTGGCAACGGACAGGGGACGCCGAATCGTCCCTCGAAGAGAATAGGAAGTGCGTTATGGCGGAAGGTACAGTCAAGTGGTTCAACGATGGTAAGGGATTTGGATTCATCACGCCCGAGGATGGTAGTAAGGACGTGTTTGTTCATCACTCCGCAATTTCGGGTGAGGGCTTCAAGTCTCTGGCAGAAGGTGATCGCGTCCAGTACGATGTCACCGAAGGACCGAAAGGACCCCAGGCGGAAAACGTACGCAAGTTATAACTGGTTGCCAGGAAACAACCAAGACCTCCGGCACAGCCTGATCGGGCCGGGGGTCTTGCTATCTCAATCAGATAGCGTCAGGACATCGGCAGATTACTGCCACTGAAACTCATGCCAGAGTATCGGACGATGCACTTAAGTGGGCAGTCGCAATCAACTGACAGCCAAGCGGGCTGAGGAAAAAGGTGCCCCGTACCCTATCGGCTGAAACCGCCCACTGACACCATGTATGATGGAGCAAAGGCGGCCAAAGCCTGTTTGACTTCCTGGTTCGGCGCTCCATACACCATAAACCGAACAGGCTTCAATAGTTCGAGGAAACGGCTCGCGAACGTCGCTCCGAATGTGGCGAGGTGGGCCATCGCTGCGTCCGAACTCACATATCGCTCGAAGATATGACATGTGCCTCCGTCATCGCTCAGACTCCATTCGTAGTTGAGTGCTCCTGCTTCATTGGTCTCAGTGGCACTGATCATCTCCTTCATCAAGGTTTGGAACTCCGGTCCACGTTCCGGTGCGACTGACAATTCCAGCATCCACGAAACATCTTGTCCCATAGGGGACCTCCTCGTTGCACATGATCAGACATACCTCATTCCCGGGTCCCGGGAGCCTCGACCAATCTGAACGCCATAAGTCTACTGAATTTGTCGTGTTTGGCGCAAGGTCAAAGCCAAGGTGGGCTTCTCGTATACTCGGTGGCATGGTTGTTTGGGCGCCGCAGGCCCCAAATTGAGGACCCGGGAACCTGTACCTGGTGCAGCGGGCGCTGGGGCATTGGCAGATTACGACGGCGAAGGTCTATGCGCGGGTCAGTGACGAGGCAGCGAGTGTGGTTCGGCAGCAGATTGCAATGACAGAAGTCCAGGGGCGGAAGCGGTCGTAATTGAGGCAATACAACTGCACCTGATACCACTTCGCGCCAGGTCGTCGTCGGCGCAATTGGACAGACATTGGCTGGCAAGAAGCTCTGTGTATCTTTGTATAAACTGCTGACGTGTCTGATACGTTTGGACATGTACATTGATTCACTTCCACCATCGAGGCACGAGCGGGCGCAATCTGAAAGGAGCAAGTAACGAATGGAACCTTACCGTCTTCATGTTTATGTATGTGACCAGAGAAAGCCTGAGGGTGTCCCGTGCTGCTCGGCCCGTGGCTCAGGACGGGTGATCGAGGTGTTGCGACGCGAGATCGCGTCGGCGGGGTTGGGAGACGAGGTCCAAGTGACAACGTGTGGCTCTCTGGGGCTCTGTGAGCGGGGACCGAACATGGTTGTTTACCCCGAGGGCGTTTGGTACTCGGGTGTTCAGGTCCAGGACATTCCGGAAATTGTTGGTGAGCACTTTCAGCGCGGCCAGATAGTGACGCGCCTGGTCAATACCGATCAAGCAGCGTTACGAGCCGAGGTCGACAACAATAAGAGGAAAATGTTGGCGGGCATGACGGCTAAGGATGCTCCCAGGTGGTCCGCTCTCACCGTTATTGGCGAACGTGTTGCTGGACGAGGTCGACCGG
>CAYTTY010000058.1:0-19268 GCA_964440935.1 uncultured Ignavibacteria bacterium
CAAAACGTAGGGTCGCACGGCAGTGCGCCCGCCCGCCGCAACAGTTTCAATCGGACAGGAATTTTGACAACCGCTATATTCCGTTTGAATCCAACAATTGGTCGTACGTGGTGTCACCCGCCCTCGGGTGACGCCTTGCCGGTAAGAGTGCCGTCACGCGAGGGTGCGTGACGGCACTTTGGAATCGGGCAGTCATTCTGATAACCGTTATAGGGTATGTTGAAGAAGCCGTTGCAATCTTCGTGCATTCGTAGGGGCGTATTGAATACGCCCCCTGCGCGTAACCGCTACGGGGGCAGGGCGTACTCAGTACGCCCCTTCGCACGGTGGTCTTGTCGATGCACAAAGCGATGGCGTCTCAGACACTTTCGACGCGCCCTATCGAGCGGGGCACCACAAACTGATTGAATGACCGGATTATAGCGCCTCCAGCACCTCATCGAGGTGGTCATCGACTTTGACCTTGGGGAAAATCCTGGCGATCTTGCCCTTCTCGTCGATGATGAAGGTGGTGCGTTCGACACCCATATAGGTACGTCCATACATTGACTTTTCTTTCCACACGCCATACGCCTGCACGACCGTCTTGTCCTCGTCGGCCAACAACGGGAAATTGAGGTCGAACTTGTCGTGGAATTTGCCGTGAGACTTGACACTGTCCGGACTGACGCCCAGCACGACCGCTTTCTTTTTCTTCAATTCAGCTGCGCCGTCTCGGAATGAACAGGCCTCCTTGGTGCACCCAGGGGTATCATCCTTGGGATAGAAGTACAGCACCACCTTCTTGCCTTTAAAGTCCTTTAACGACACCATGTTGCCGTCGGCATCGGGGAGCATGAACGTGGGCGCGGTCTGTCCCTCTTTGAGCGTGGTAGAGCCGGCAGCCGTCGCCCCGGATTTGGTCGCCGCCGTCTTCTTGGCCGTGGGCTTGCCTTTGGCGGTAGCACGGGTAGATGTTTTAGTCGATTTGGTCTTGCTGGGTTTGGACTTGCCGGTTCCGGTCGTCTTGGCCATGTATGTCTCCCTCTGCCCCCTGACCCTCATCCTGGGCCTGTGTCACTAGCAGTTCTGCCAACAAATCATTCATTTACGTTGAGCACGGGATTTGTGTTGTCGCGTGTTTGCCGCAAATGTTGATTGACCATGATCCGGATTGCCGGATCGCGTTGTATAAGTACTTAAGGTGGGTTTATAACCAGCATTGGCCTCATCGAGAGGGGGAATAGATGTACAATCGAGTCGTTGCAGTACTGGTTCTCGCCCTGTTTGTGATTGGTGCATCGGGGTGCTCGTCGCGGAAAGTCGTCTCACGGGTCGATGAAGGCGAACAGATCGACTTGTCGGGACGGTGGAATGACACCGACTCGCGCATGGTGGCCCAGGCGACCATCCTGGACTGCCTGAATCACCCGTGGATCGGTGAATTCATGCGTGAAGAGGGCGACAAACCGGTCGTCATCGTTGGCTCAGTTCGCAACAAAACGCAGGAGCATATCCCGGTCAACACGTTCGTCAACGATATCGAACGGGCCTTCATCAACTCGGGCGAGGTCGAAGTCGTCGCCTCGGCGACCGAACGTGAGGATCTCCGCGCCGAGCGACGAGACCAGCGCATCAACGCCTCGCCGGAAACGCTGAAGGAAATGGGAAAGGAACTCGGCGCCGACTACATGATGATCGGTGAGATCAACCAGATCATCGATTCCGAGGAAGGCGAGAAGGTCTCGTTCTATCAGGCCGACATGCAGTTGATCGACATCGAGACCAACCGCAAGGTCTGGCTCGGCGGGGAGAAAATTAAGAAGTACATCGCACGGACCAAGTATAAGCCGTAACCGCGACCATGGATGGAATTCGCCGAGTCACAGGCGGCCGTCGGTGGGCGGCGCTGGGCATGGCGCTGCTGGCGGCTGTGTCGGTGGCCGGGTGCGCCTCCCATGCGCAGAATATGGCCGAGGTGCGCGGGGCGCTGCTGCGAGGGGCGCCCAGCGAGGCATTGAGTGAATTCACCGGGCAGAAGGAAAAGCCCGATGATCTCCTCTATCTTCTGGAACGCGGATTTCTGGAACACGAAGCAGGCAATTATGAAGCCTCGAATGCGGCGTTTGAAGCCGCCGAATTGCGCGCCGAGGAGCTGTACACGAAGAGCGTCTCCGAGGAAATCGCCGCGCTCGTCACCAGCGATAAGACTCTCCCCTACCGTGGCTATCCGCACGAATTGGTCCTGATCCAGTACTTCCGTGCCTTCAACTATCTCAAGCTCGGCCGGTACAACGATGCACTCGTGGAGGCACGCAAGGCCAACCAGCGGATGGTTGAATTGCGTGACAAGAAAGAAGGCAAGGACACTTACCGCAACGATGCGTTCATGCAGTATTTCACGGCGCTGCTTTACGAAGATGCCGGTGAATGGAACGACGCCGCCGTGGCCTATCGCAACGCCTACATCGCCTACCAGCACTACAACGACATGTACGGTGTTCCACCTCCCGAAACGTTGCCCTCTGATTTGTATCGCGCGTTAACACGCATCGATGCAACTGATGAAGCGGTACGATTCGAAGAGAAGTATCCCGATGTCGTTGCGGATGCGTTGACCGGACGGGACGCCAACGTGGTGGTATTTGTCGAATACGGATTCTCACCGTATCTCGAACCGGTGGATATCGTCCTCCCGATTTTCGATAACAAAAACGACGAGGAGTATCGGGGGTGCGACGATTGCGAACGGGAGTATGCCCGTGTGCTGGTCGATCGCTACGGCAACAACATCTATGCCTATTCGGGTAATCGATTCACCCTCGACCACGTGTTGAAATTCGCCTTTCCCCGTGTTGTCAACTACCCCTCCCAAGCATCGTGGGCGCGCATCGAGGAACCGGTGACTCAAGCCGTGACCGCGCCACCAGCCGAACCAATCGCAGCGATCATGACCCAGAGCTTCAATGAGCGGATGCCGACGATTCTGCTGCGAACAATCGCGCGGGCACTCGCCAAAGAACTCGCGCGAGTACAAGCCAAGAAGGCAGACAAGACCCTTGGTGTGCTGGTCAACATTGCCGGTCTGGCAACGGAGCGAGCTGACGATCGTTCCTGGCTGCTGCTTCCGGAAGAGATCGATATGGTCAAACTCGCCCTTCCCCCGGGGCCGCAGGACCTCGAAATCGTCTTCCATGCAGCCGATGATCGCGTGATTGAAAAACAGATCATTCCAATTACCGTACGCGACGATCGCATGACGTTTGTGCGTGTGCGGTGTTATCAGTGATCACATGGAGTGCCAGCATCCGGACCGCCGAGCTAAGGCTCGGCGGTCCGTCGCCCGCCAATCCGCTAGAGCGATTGTCAGAATAATTGTCCGATTGCGAACGCAACCCCAACTGTCATTCCCGCGAAAGCGGGAATCCATTTGAGGCTCGTAGTGTGTTCAAAATGGATCCCCGCTTTCGCGGGGATGACAGCGGCAAGCTGTTTCGCCCAAATGGATCGCTGAGGCAAACGAATTGTGTTTCTGACAATCGCTCTAACAGGCATGCATCTCAGCAACACGCCGTATACCGAAAACAACTCACAATATGATCATTCACCATCCCCGTTGCCTGCATCAGTGCATAGATGATCGTAGGACCGACGAAGGTGAATCCGCGCCGTTTCAGATCTTCGCTGAGGATTTCAGACTCTCTTGACGTCGCCGGAATGTCTTTCATCGTACGGCGTTTACGAACGATTGGCTTGTTATTTACAAACTGCCAGATGTAAGTATCGAAACTGCCGAACTCCCTTTGCACCTCGCGAAAGCGCCGGGCGTTGTTGATTGCTGAATTGATCTTCAGCCGATTGCGGATGATGCCCTTATCATTCAGTAGTCGGTTGATGTCGCGTTCGGAGAACCGTGCGACTTTGTCGACGTCGAAGTTCCGAAACGCTTGCCGATAGTTCTCGCGACGATTCAGTATTGTCGCCCAACTGAGCCCGGCCTGGGCGCCGTCGAGGACCAACGCTTCGAACCAGCGACGGTCGTCATGCAACGGCACACCCCACTCGGTATCGTGGTATTGCTGCATCAACGGGCTGGAGTTGGCCCAGTCGCACCGTTTGGGTTCGGTCATGTGGTCGACTTTCGCGACGCCAGCCAGCCTTCGTGCCGAATTGGTCTGCCGGTTTCGAGATAAGACTTGAGCGAATCCATCAACCAACTCCATCCCTCTTTCATGTCTTCACGATCTTTGCGTGAACTCAACTTGGTATGCTGCACGCGTACTACCACCTTACGGCCACCGTTGGGCGTAAACGTGACTTCGACCAGTGTGCCCGGGCAATGGTCCGTATTGTCCCATGTAAACTTCAGTCGCCGCCGTGGTTCGATGTTCACGAATGTTCCCTGGTCGCCGTCGGCATTGGAATACTGTCCACCGACTTTCAGATCGGCATGTGCTTTCGTCGTAAACCACTTGCTGAGCACCTTCGGATCACTGAACGCGTCATACGCTTTAGTCGCCGACGAGGCGATCGTTCGTTGTACACTGACTTCAAACTTACCGTCGGCGCGTTCACCAAGTACTCGTTTGCCACGTTCGAGTTCATAGCGCACGGTGACTGTTTGCGACCACCAGGGCGCCAGTTTGTACTTGGTCTTCAGATACCTGGCAATCGTTGCATGGTCCTTATTCCTCGCGCCCCAGCGGTCAAGAATGCCGAACCAGACATCCCATTCTCGTCCCGTCTTCGCCGCAACGGCCTCATTGGAAATCGATTTCTCACCAGCTTGCTTTGCCGGCATGGTCTCATCGCTCCTCGTAACGTTCGTGTGACAGAAAGTGGTGCGTTCCGTTCGGCGCGCACCACTTGTTGTCTATGGATCAGCTCACCGACTTACTCGTCACTCTCCTCGGGCGATTCGATTTCCTTGATTTCCTTCTGGGCAAATTCTGCATCCTCGCCATCCGGCCATCTTTCCAGGTACTGCTTGTATGCCGCCACGGCATCCTCTTCGCGACCGTCTTTTTGTGCAAAGTAACCCATATAGATGGTCGCATCCTGTACTCTTTCACTCTGTGGCCACTTCTCAATCAGTGCGCTGCAAAAGGCATTCGCCAACATGAACTTGTCCTGCCGGCCCGCCACAATCGCACGTTGGAGTTGTGCCTTGGCAGCCATATCAGCCATATTGGCTGAATCGCGCTTGATGATCGCAGCGTAGCGTTCATCGGCATCGTCCCAACGACGTCGCTCGTAGAGTTTATTGCCCAACGCGTAGACGAAATCCAAGTCTGACGACATCTCCGATTCCTTCGCCATCATCGATTCAAGCGTTCCGATACCTTCGTGGTACCCTTCGACGGTATCAATGAACGTCCCGGTGCGGATAAACCCAAGGGTACGGTCAATCTCTTCACCGTTCGGTTTAGCAACAATCACCGTCGGGAGACCGGCGATGCTGTACCGATCACGAATCTCCGGGGTATCCGGAGCATGAATCTTCACCAGAACGTAACGATCTTTGGCCCACTCCTGGAATTGAGGATCGGCCCACGTGGACTCTGCCAGAGTCCGGCATGATCCTCAACCACGGCTGTAGATGTCGATCAGCAGATGGCGGTCGCTCTCCTGTGCCATCTCCAATCCCTCCTCCAGCGAATTCTGCCACATTTCGTGGCCGATAAAGCTCTTGTCCCACGGGGTCTCTTCATCCGCCCCGGCGGGACCAGCCAACAGCGCCAGCAGTGCAATCGCCAAAACCGAGAGCGCGGTGCCGGCTGTGAGACGTTTCTGCATGTAAACCTCCCATGCGGTTGGAGTTCTTGAAATGAACTGTTGTTGTCACTTCATACTGCTGCGGCGCCTGTGGGCGCCTGATCAGACTGCTGGACGCAGTATGCAAAACAGGACGATCAATGTCTTGTGAAAAATCGGGCTTCAGACGACTGCAGCGGAGTTTTCGGGGCGCCCAATTAGCGTATTGGGGGTCGCATCGACAATGCGCACGTTACAAAAATCACCAATCCGGCGGTCAGCGTCGGCAAAGACAACGATCGTGTTACCGTCGGTACGGGCTTTCCACTCGTTCTCGTTTTTGCGGCTCACACCCTCCACCAGAACACGGAATGCCCGGCCAACCAGCGACTGGTGCTTGGCCAATGACATCTGCCGTTGGATATCGACCAGATGGCTGACGCGTTGGGATTTCACCTCGTCAGACACATCGTCAGCCCAGAGTTTGTGCGCGATCGTTCCCTGCCGTTCTGAATACTTGAAGATAAATGCCGAATCGAACGCGACGGCACGCATCACATCTTCGGTCTCGGCGAATTCCTCGTCGGTTTCGGTTGGGAATCCGCAGATGATGTCGGTGGACAAGGTAATATCAGGGATGGTTTCGCGAATTCGCTGTGCCAGCTCAGTGAACTCCTCTTTCGAGTAATCGCGATTCATCTTCTTGAGCACGCGCGTCGATCCGGCCTGCAACGGCAGATGAATGTGCGAACACAGCAGCGGATTCTCGGCAATCGCGTTGAGCAACTTGATCGGAAAGTCCTTCGGGTGCGGCGATGTAAAGCGCACACGCTCAATGCCGTCGACCGTACCGACCATCTGCATCAGATCGGCAAAATCGGTATCGCCGTATGTGTACGAATTTACGTTCTGGCCGAGCAGTGTGACCTGCTTGTATCCGTTTGCGGCCAGCCGTCGTGTTTCGTCGACAACGCCCTGCGGATCACGTGACCGTTCGCGCCCGCGCGTATAGGGAACCACGCAAAACGTGCAGAAGTTATCACAGCCGCGCATGACGGCAATCCACGCGTTGACACCATCGACACGAGTGGGTGCAATGTCATCGTACGTTTCGTATTCCGACAGCTCAATTGCCGAGCCGCGTTCACGCATATTACGCGCGTGGTTGATCAAACGGGGCAGCTCACGGTACGCATCGGGGCCGCAGATGAAATCGATGGCCGGAAACTTGAACAGTAGTTCTTCCTGCAGATTCTGCGCCATGCATCCGAGCACACCGACGACCAAGCCGTCACGCTGGCGTTTCTCGTGCAGCAGTGCACCGAGACGGGCGTAGATGCGCGTGTGTGCCGTCTCACGGATGGCGCAGGTGTTGAACAGGATCACATCGGCCGTGCGCTCGTCATTCGTGAATCCGTAACCATCTTTGGACAGAATCGACCCCACCAATTCCGAATCGTACTCGTTCATCTGGCAGCCGAAGGTTTGCAGATTGATCTGTGCCACCGGTTCCCCAGACGGGGTGAATGCCGACAGATCCGGAGATGGTGTGGACTCGTTGAGAACTGGAAGTACGATATTCTTCATTGCAGAATGTCACTCATCGCGCAACCGGTCCACGGGCCGAAAGCCCCGTGGCGCACGGCCAGGTATGTTAGTATCCCAGCGTCATGCCGTCATCGCCTTGTGTTGTCGTGGTTCACCAAGGCAGAACCCCTCAGCACTGCCAAATAGGCTGACGGTCACAATTTCGTTTTCACCCACCGCACTGGGATCAACGCCGACCCGAAGATACGATCCGGTGAAGCCCTTGCGCCAGCCGTCGTTGTCGACCGTCTCGAAAAGGACCTCCGCTTCGCGTCCGATATGGCGCTCGAAGAACTCCTTCTTTTTTCGATTGCCGATCTCGTGCATGGCATTCGAACGCTCTTTGATTTCCGGCGGCGGCACTTTGTTGTCGTAATAGACCGCCGCGGTTTTGGGACGTTCTGAGTACGAGAATACGTGCAGATACGAAAACGGCATCTCTTCGACAAACCGCATCGAGTTGGCAAACTCCCGCTCACCCTCGCCGGGGAAACCGACAATCACATCGGTACCCAACCCCAAGTCCGGCATCATGCGCATCGCTTTGTCAACAAACTGCGCATAGTCACGCGTTGTGTACACGCGTTTCATCCCCTTGAGCACCTTGTCATCACCCGACTGCAACGGAAGATGCAAATGACGGCACGCTTTCGGCGACGTTGCCATCCATTCGAGAAGATCATCATTGACCGTTGTCGGTTCAATAGATGAGACGCGCACACGCTCGACGCCGGAAATATCCGACAATGATCGCGCCACGTCGGCGATGGTGAAATCCTCAAATGCGTACGTGCCGATGTTCACCCCGGCGATGATCAGCTCCTTATGCCCGCGCCGGGCAAGCTCATACCCTTCGGCCACAATGTCGCCCAATCGACGTGAACGCGCGTTGCCCCGCACGCGCGGCAACAGACAAAACGCACAACAAAAATCGCAGCCATCCTGAATCTTGATATTGGCCCGTGTCAGATCGGCGTAGTAGCCGGCCGCCGGGTACTTGAAGCTGCCGCTATCGGGACGCTTGCTGACGTGAATGTCGGGGTCAGCAATCAGCGTCTCCTCTCTGTCATTCCCGGAATGACAAGACCTGTGCTTGTAGGAATCAACGAGATCCGCCAGCCCATACTTTTTATCCGTCCCGACAACCAGATTCACACCCATAATCGCCGCGACGGTGTCGGTATCGGCCTGCGCATAACAGCCCACTGCGCACACAACCGCATCGGGGGACCGCCGGCGAATCTTGCGGATTTCATTGCGACAGCGCGCGTCGGCGCGTTCGGTCACCGAACAGGTGTTGATCACGGCGACATCGACCGGTGATCCGTGCTCTGCAACATCGTATCCCTGTTGCCGGAAGGACTCCGCCATCAAGGCCGTCTCGGCCTGATTGAGACGACACCCCAAGGTGTAGAATGATACGCGACGTTGCCGGCTCATATCGATTCCACCTCAAGTGGCGTCACCAGTCGTCCCTCGTGCATCCGTCCCATCCGGACGCGCGTGATCATTGTACCGTCGGGCCAATCTCCAAACAGTGATTCGACCAGTTCACGCGGCTTCACACAGCGACCGTTCACAGACGTCAATGTTAGATGCCAGTCGGTGTCGCCATTGTTGGTGGAAAAACTCCAATGCGTCACAAATTCGGCGGCGTTGATGGTCTTGGTCTTCTTCTTCACTGTGCGCGTGATAATCCAACCACCGTTTGAAAGTTGCTTTTGCAGTCGCTCGTTGAATCTCTGCACATCGCCAATTCCGGATTGCAGGGTCTGGGAATCGAAACGCACGAGATACTCGAACGTGTCGATCGCTTTTTCGATTTTCGGCGCGTCGGCGGCAATACGCACGACCGAGACAATCTCAAATCCCTCGTGCAAATTGTCGCGCAGGCGTTCGGCCAAGTCTTCGGGATTCCAATTCTCCGTCAATTCGACGTCGACATACTCATTCTCGCCGGAGACACCGACCGGCAGCGCCGGCCCAAACGACAGCTTGGGGTGCGGATGGTAGCCGCCCGAAAACGCAATCGGCCACTTCGCGCGGTTACCCGCACGCTCAATCAGCCGTGCCGTTTCCAAATGACTGAGATACCGCGAGAGGCCAAGTTTGCCATAACAGACCCGAAACCGATACAGGGGCCCCGGCGTCGGCTCGAACGGTTGCGAACCAGCCAACTCGTAATCGCGATTCTTCATCGTCGACTCGTGTTCTTGAAACTCGCCGGTTTCGCGCACCACCGGCAGCGGAATCATGCTGCGATCCGCCGTCGCCAGCTTGGCTTCCTTTTCGCGATAGATCGCGTCCGCCGACGCGGCTTCCTGATCGCGTTCGATGGCAATCGCTTTCAGGTCGCAGTCCACACCGCAATCATAGCAGACCAGCTTGGTAACACCGTCTTTGTGTTTCGGTGGATTGTGACGCTTCGGTAAGTACGGCTTCTCACACGGGTGCGCAAAGCGTGACTTCAGCCCCCACTTCAGGTCTTTGAGCAGGAACTCTTTGTTGACGCGCGAATCAATATGATCCCAAATGAGTTTGTCTTCGGTCGGGACGGCCGGCAGGAACTGATCGGGATCGAAACTGTATTCTTCAAAGGAATCGAGCCAATGCTCTTCTTTGAACCAGTCACTCCATTCGTCGAAGCGCGCGCCTTTGCGCCACGCCGTTTCAATGATCTTACCCAATCGCCGATCACCGCGGGAGAACACGGCTTCCAAGCGCGACAGCCGCACTTCGTGACACTTCAATTCAATGCCCTTGAATGGACGCAGCTTGTCCATCAACATCCGTTGCTTGCGTACCAACTCATTGGGGTCATCGAACGGTACCCACTGGAATGTCGATGAGGCTTTCGGCACCAGTGACGACACCGACACAACAACTGTGATCCCTTTCGGCCCGAGCTTCTTGCCGATTTTGTACACGCGAATCGCGGTTTCGGCAATACCGTTGACATCGTCATCGGTTTCGGTTGGCAGACCGATCATGAAATACAGTTTCAGACGGTTCCAGCCATTGGAGAAGGCAATCTCTGACGCCGTGTCGATGTTCTCATCAGTGATTCCCTTGTTGATCACATCGCGCATCCGCTGTGTGCCCGCTTCCGGTGCAATGGTAAATCCGGTCTTCCGCACCTTGGCGATTTCCCGCGCCAGTTCCTCGGTAACGCCGTAAACACGTAACGACGATACCGACATCGCGGTCCGCCGTAATTGCAGCTCGGCCATCACGGCTTTGGCGAGTGGTGTAACACACGAATAGTCGGCGGTAGACAACGCGGTCAGCGAGGCTTCGTCGAAACCGGTCTTGTCGATCCCATCGACGATCGAATTAACGATCGACTCGGGCGACCGTTCGCGCACCGGCCGGTAGATGATTCCCGCCTGGCAGAAACGGCACCCCTCGGTGCACCCGCGCGCGATTTCAACAGCGACACGGTCGTGCACGATATCCGTCTGCGGAACCAGAATGTCCGATGGAAACGGATACTCGTTAATGTCATCGAGCAACGCCTTGCGCACCGGATACGGCGCGCCGTCGGTTGGCTCAACATGCACAAAGCCGGTGCGTTCATCGACACGCGTATTGTAGAGTGCCGGGACATAGAAGCCGTCGATCTCATTGGCAATCGTGCGCAACCGTTCGGTGCGCGCAATACCCTGCAGTGTCAACTCATGATTGCGCTGCAAAAACTGCGCAAATGCCTCTTCCCCATCGCCAACCAGGTAGACATCGAAGAAGTCGGACGTTGGCTCGGGATTGAACACCACCGGCCCACCGGCGATGATAATCGGATCATTCTCGCCACGATCCCACCGGTGAAGAGGGATGCGTCCCAAATCGAGCATGGTCAAAACATTAGAATTCGACATCTCCGACTGGAGTGAAAAGCCGACAACGTCGAACTCATGCAGTGCAGTGCGTGTCTCGACGGTGAACAGCGGCAGGTCTTCGTCGCGAAGACGCGCCTCCATATCGGGAAACGGGCAATACGCCCTTTCGACATAGACATTCTTGAGTTTATTCAGATGCGCATAGAGGATACGCAGTCCGAGATGCGACATGCCGATCTCGTATGAGTCGGGAAAGGCCAGGCAGGCGCGAATGTCGACAGTCGTGGGGTCTTTGACCACACGATGCAACTCGCCGCCGATGTAGCGCCCGGGCTTCTGGACCCGGTCGAGCAGACGCGAAAGTGTGCGGTCATCGATGGTGGACGTTTGCCGCGTTACAACAGTCATGATGAAACTCGAAATCACATTGCAGGGCGGGCGCCTCGCCTGCTCACCGCGGACGAGGCGTCCGCACTACGAGAATCTGCCTTTCGCTACTTAGTCGATCACCGGCTCCGGCTGCGGGGCCATGTAGCGATAGTACTCGTCGCCAAATGATAGCGTCGTCAAATCACCCATGCGGTCGGGGAACAGAATCCCCTTCAGGTGATCGACTTCGTGCTGATAAACGACAGCCGGGAATCCTTCCACTTCGCGGTCGATTTTATTGCCGTCGCGATCGAAACCACGCAGGCGAATCTTGCGGATGCGCGGCACGCGCCCGCGGATATCCGGAATCGACAGGCACCCCTCGAAAAAGGCAATCTGCTCCTCGGTCAGGAAGGTGATCTCCGGATTGATCACGACCGACCGGCGCGCCAGGTAACCGTCATCGCTGTCCGGATCAGGGATATCTTCGGTCACCAGCAGTTGCTTCGAGACATGCACCTGTGGCGCAGCCAGTCCGACGCCGGAATATTCGACCATCGTCTCAAACATATCGTCGATCAGCCGCTGAATCTCGTCCGACTGGATCTGTTTCGGTGGGATCGGTTCGGTCACCTGCCGCAGCACCGGATGCCCCATTCTGGCAATCTTCAAAATCGACATCAATCGTTCTCCGCTTTCGGGACTTAGTCGGCCCGAATTCGCCAAGTAAACACCCCACAGCGGGTTCTGTAAAGGGAATACGGGGAGATTGGCGAGGTGCTGACACACAATGTCATCGGATGGAGGGCTTGAACATCGCAGGATCGGAGGTTCACGACGCAACTTGGGAAAGTACGCAGAAAAAGAGAAATTCGGTGAAAAATCGCTTAAATGTGACGATTTAGCAAAATATACTTGACTTATTTCGCTAAACTAAGAGAGTTACGCATCATGAACGCGCCAGAATCTGAACTTTACGCTGTACTCAGCCAATTCAACCCTTGGTGGTCTGGAACTGACATACCGGACCTTCCAACGTGGAGACGAGTAGCCTTCCGAGAGATTCAAAGCTGGGTTATGCTCCCTCCAACCCATCGTGCGGTATTATTGAGCGGCGCACGCCAAACGGGCAAAACAACTCTTCTCTTACAAACGATTCAGTCACTATTGGATTCGGGGGTGACCGCCAATCGAATACTGTATGCTACGTTTGATCACCCACTTCTCAAACTTGCTGGTATCCAGGGACTGCTGGAAGCGTGGCAGCAGGCGTACCCACCGTCGGATGAAACAGAGTTTCTATTCCTTGATGAGATCCAGTATGTTTCAGATTGGCAAACTTGGCTCAAACTGGAGGTCGACTTTCGCAAACACCGGCGGATTGTCGTGACCGGATCGGCAATACCGCTCTCAATGGAAGAGCCGGAATCAGGTGTTGGTCGCTGGCACACGGTCAAATTGCCGACCTTGTCCTTCTACGAATACCTTCGAATCAAGGGTATCAACCGGGCAAAGACCCTCCCCCTGGTTCAGTCTTTACGGGAAATATTTGTCTGGGAGAAAACCGACTTCGTGAGAGCAGCGGACGCGGCACGATCACTTGTCCCGCATTTTCACGAGTACTTGCTGAGAGGCGGGTTTCCTCAGACCGCCAACATTGACAGCATTCCCCTGGCTCAGAGATTGCTCCGCGAGGACATTGTAGACAAGGTTCTCAAACGCGACATGACGGCCTACTTCGGTGTCCGGCGCATTCTTGAACTTGAAAGAACATTTCTCTACCTGTGTCTCCACGACGGCGGAATCCTGGATCTTGCGCAATTGTCCAAGGAATTGAAGCTGCCGAAGAACACGATCCAGCGCTTTGTCGATATCCTCGAGGCTGCCCATTTGGTATACAAGCTAGCTCCAATTGGCTACGGGAAAGAGGTCCTGCGAGGGCGTCACAAAGTCTACCTTTCGGACGCGGCCATCGCCGGGAGCGTACTTCTGAAGGGGAAATCTCTACTGGAGGACAGCACCAGACTGGGAGCCGCTGTTGAGACAGCTTTCTTTAAACATCTGTATGCTCGTTACTACCAACTCAGCGTCGGATTCTCATACTGGCGTGGGCGACGCGACATCGAAGTTGACATGATCGCCGAGATTCAAGGAGAATTGGTCCCATTCGAAGTCAAGTACAGCCAGAGCCGTGTGAACCGATCTCACATCAAAGGACTAATGGCATTTTGTCGAGAGAGACAAATTCCGAGGGCATACCTAATAGTGCGAGAACTCGACCATTTTGGTGTGGAGCGTTTCACTGAAGAAACAGAGTTGCTACGGCTCCCCGCCAGCCTCGCGTGTCTCTGGATATCGCAGTCCGAAGCAGCCGAGAATCTCCCCTAACTGTCAAAAACGGGACCCCCGTTATCCCGATTGCCCCACCCCTCCGGCTTTTTGACAGACAGTACCTTGTCTGTATCGTAAATTTGGCGACGGAGGGAATCTAGGGGGCGCGCTACGACCTCAACGACATCCCGAAACCTCGTTCGGCGTTGAGCCCTCCGGTGCGCACACAGCAAGGAAAGGAATACCCCATATGCCAGAGAAATTCAAAACCATCGATGGCAACGAGGCGGCGGCCTATACCGCGTATCGGACCAACGAAGTCATCGCCATCTACCCAATCACGCCCTCCTCGCCAATGGGCGAACTGTCGGATGCGTGGGCGGCAATTAACGAGCCCAACATCTGGGGTTCCATCCCGCTGGTGGTCGAAATGCAGAGCGAGGGCGGCGCGTCGGGCGCTGTCCACGGCGCCCTGCAGACCGGCGCTTTGAGCACGACCTTCACCGCGTCGCAGGGCCTGCTGTTGATGATCCCCAACATGTTCAAGATCGCCGCCGAGCTGACCCCGTCGGTATTTCACATTGCCGCTCGGTCGGTCGCCGCACAGGCGCTCTCGATCTTCGGCGACCACTCCGACGTGATGGCGGCCCGCTCGACTGGCTGGGGCCTGATGCCGACTGGTTCGATCCAGGAAGTCCACGATATGCCACTGATCGCCCAAGCGGCCTCACTCGAGGCGCGTTTGCCCTTCCTGCACTTCTTCGACGGTTTCCGGTCATCGCACGAAGTCCAGAAGATCGAGATGCTTGACGATGACATCATGAAGCAGATGATCGACGATGAGCTGATCTTCCAGCACCGCGCACGCGCCCTGTCGCCCGATCATCCGGTTATCCGTGGGACCGCGCAGAACCCCGATGTCTTCTTCCAGGCCCGTGAGACGGTGAATCCCTACTACAACGCCTGTCCGGGAATCGTGCAGAAGGTGATGGACCGGTTCGCCGAGCTGACCGGCCGCCAGTATCACCTGTTCGACTACTTCGGCGCTGATGATGCCGAACGCGTGGTGGTGCTGATGGGTAGCGGTGCAGAGACAGCCCGTGAGACGGTTGAGTACCTTGCCGACAAGGGTGAGAAGGTCGGCGCGGTCGTGCCGCGCCTGTACCGTCCGTTCCTCGCTGACGCCTTCCTGAAGTCGTTGCCAAAGACCGTGACCAATATCGCCGCACTCGATCGTACCAAGGAACCGGGCGCCTCGGGCGAGCCGCTTTACAACGATATCATGACCGTCTTGCGGGAAAGCGAGACATTTGGTCCGAAGTTCTTTGATAAAGCCCCGCGTGTAATTGGCGGGCGGTATGGCCTCTCATCGAAGGAATTCACCCCGGCGATGGTGAAGGCCGTCTTCGACGAGATGGGCAAAGATGAACTGAAGAATCATTTCACCGTGGGCATCAACGACGATGTCAGCCACACCAGCCTCGACTTTGACCCGAACTTCGTCGTACGGCACAAGGGACGCCACTCGGCACTGTTCTATGGACTGGGATCCGACGGCACGGTTGGGGCAAACAAGAACAGCATCAAGATTATCGGTGAGGGGACTGACAACTACGCGCAGGGATACTTCGTGTACGATTCGAAGAAGGCCGGGTCGGTGACGATCTCACATCTGCGCTTTGGCGACCAGCCGATCCGCTCGACCTACCTGGTCGATCAGGCGCAGTTTGTCGGGTGCCACCAGTTCAACTTCCTCGAGAAATACGACATTCTCAAGAGCGCCGAAGAGGGCGCAACGTTCCTGCTGAATAGCCCTTACGGCCCCGACGAAGTTTGGAACAAGATGCCGCGCCCGGTACAGCAGCAGATTATCGACAAGAAGCTGAAGTTCTACGTGATCGATGCCTACACGGTGGCGCGCGAAGCCGGTATGGGTCCGCGCATCAACTCGGTGATGCAAACCTGCTTCTTCGCAATTTCGGGAATTTTCGAACGCGAGGAAGCAATCAAGCGCATCAAAGACGCGATCCTCGACACCTACGGCGCCAAGGGCGATGAGATTGTCGAGATGAACTATCGTGCGGTCGACAGCACGATCGAGAATCTGCACGAGATCAAGGTGCCATCGGCGGTCTCCAGCGATATTGAGATGCCACCGGTCGTTCCCGACAATGCACCCGATTTCGTGAAGAACGTGACCGCGGTGATGATCGCCAATCGTGGCGACGAACTCCCGGTGAGTAGTATGCCCGTGGACGGTACATTCCCGGTGGGAACGACAAAGTGGGAGAAGCGCAACATCGCCCAGGAAATCCCGGTGTGGGATCCGGAGGTGTGCATCGCCTGCGGCAAGTGCGCGATGGTTTGCCCGCATACGGTGATTCGCATCAAGGTGTACGACCCGAAGTACCTCGAGAATGCGCCACCGACGTTCAAATCGTTCGATGCAAAAGATAAAGAATGGCCGGACATGAAATACACGATCCAGGTTGCGCCCGAAGATTGCACCGGCTGCACCATGTGCGTGGAAATCTGCCCCGCCAAGAACAAACGGGAAACGCGTAAAAAGGCGATCAACATGGAGCCGCAGATTCCGTTACGCGAGTCCGAACGGGAAAACTGGGAGTACTTCCTCACCATTCCGGAAGTCGACCGCAATTCCGTGAAAAGGAACACGGTGCGTCATTCGCAGGTGCTCGAACCGCTGTTCGAGTTCTCCGGAGCGTGCGCGGGATGCGGTGAGACACCGTACATCCGTCTGCTGACGCAGTTATTCGGTGATCGCAGTCTGATTGCCAATGCCACCGGATGCTCATCGATTTACGGGGGCAATCTCCCAACGACCCCGTATACGACTAACGCCGAAGGACGCGGACCGGCGTGGTCGAATTCCCTCTTCGAGGACAATGCCGAATTCGGTATGGGCTTCCGCCTGACGATTGACAAGCACACCGAGATCGCGCGTGAGTTGGTGGCCAAACTCGAGAGTGAGATCGGCACCGAGCTGGTGCGCAAGATCCTCGACAACAAACAAACCGATGAAGCCGATATCTTTGAGCAACGCGAGCACATCGCCACACTTAAAGAGAAGCTGAAATCAGTCGATCGTTCGGAAGCCAAACACCTGCTGAGCCTGGCCGATATGCTGGCAAAGAAGAGTGTCTGGATTGTCGGCGGTGACGGTTGGGCGTACGACATTGGATACGGTGGCTTGGATCATGTGCTCGCCTCCGGCCGCAATGTCAACCTGCTCGTACTCGACACCGAAGTCTATTCGAACACCGGTGGACAGATGTCGAAGAGCACGCCGCGCGCGGCGGTGGCGAAGTTTGCCGCAGCGGGCAAGCCCACCGGTAAGAAAGATCTCGGCTTGATGGCGACGACGTATGGGAACGTCTATGTGTCGCGTGTTGCGATGGGCGCCAAGGATGAGCACACCCTGCGCTCCTTCCTGGAAGCCGAATCATACGAGGGACCGTCGTTGATTATCGCGTACAGCCACTGCATCGCCCACGGCATCGACATGGGCAAGGCCATGGACAATCAAAAGGCCGCGGTGAATTGCGGCCACTGGCCGCTGTTCCGGTTCGATCCGCGGTTGGCTGAGCAGGGCAAGAATCCGTTCCAGCTCGACTCGCGCAAACCGAAGATCCCCATTGCGCAATATCTGCTCATGGAGAACCGGTACAAGATGCTCACCAAGAGCCATCCGACACAGGCGAAGGAACTGTGGAAGCTGGCACAGCAGGATGTCAACGCCCGCTGGCAGTTGTATGAGCAGTTGTCGCGGCCGTGGGAGACTCCCGGCAATGGTGAGGGCGACAAGGAACGGAAGCCGGAAAAGGCGGCTACCAGCTAAAGCGCAGTGGATGTGATGCTTGGATGCCATGGGCCGTCAGGCCCGTGGCATCCCAAACCGACGACAATTCAAACCGCAAAGCATAGGATATGCCATGGATCTGACGACCAAGTACATGGGACTGACGCTGAAGAACCCGGTGGTGCCATCCGCCGGACCATTGTCTGAAGAAATCCCCAGCATCCGCAGCCTGGAAGACGCCGGCGCATCGGCGGTTGTCCTCTATTCGCTGTTCGAGGAGCAACTGACGCAGGAGCGGTTTGAGTTGTTTCATCACACCACCCACGGGTCGGAGAGCTTCGCCGAGGCGATTACTTATTTCCCAGAGTATCGCGAGTATGAACTGGGACCTGAAGGTTATCTCGACCACATTCGCAAAGCCAAAGAGGCAGTCGATATTCCGGTGATCGCCAGCATCAACGGCAAATCGCTCGGTGGCTGGACGAAGTTTGCCAAGAGCATGGAGGAAGCCGGCGCCGATGCAATCGAACTGAACGTTTACAATGTTGCCGCTGATCTCGAGACATCCGGTGTCCAAGTCGAAAGTTCGTGTGTGGAGATTCTCCGTGGTGTGAAGGATGCGGTCTCGATCCCGGTCGCCATCAAGTTGAGCCCGTATTTCAGTTCCATGGCGAACATAGCACGGCAGTTGGACAATGAAGGCGCCGATGCACTCGTGCTCTTCAACCGCTTCTATCAGCCCGACATCGATCTCGAAGAGTTGGAAGTCGTCCCCAATGTACTGCTGAGCACTCCCCAGGCGATGCGTCTCCCCTTGCGGTGGGTGGCGATTCTCCATGGCCGGATCAAAGCCAGCCTGGCCGCCACCAGCGGCATCCACAGCGCCCAGGATGTGCTCAAAATGCTGATGGCGGGAGCCCACGTGACCATGATGTGCTCCGCCCTGCTGCGTCACGGTGCCGGACACATCACCACGGTACTCGAGGACCTCAGCCACTGGATGGAAGAGCATGAGTACGAATCGGTCGAGCAGATGCAAGGGTCCATGAGCCACGCGCGCGTCGATAATCCAAGCCAGATCGAGCGTGCCCAGTACATGCGGGCGCTGCACACCAATCCGCCGTACGGCTGGAAGTGAGATCAGTAGAGCGGTGGAGCAGTCGAGGATCGTAGAAGGGGCATCGCCCACCATTTGCCGCGGAATGGGGCGGGCAAAGCCCACCTCACACGGCAAATCGCCTTGACTTCACCCAATTGATTGCTAATCAATAGCCCGCCCGGAGCGTATAACCGTTTCCGGGTTGCGGCTTTCTAAGCCGTACCCAAACGGACAGCACACGTCCCTGTCGTCTAGCCCGGTCTAGGACACCGCCCTTTCACGGCGGCAACACGGGTTCGAATCCCGTCAGGGACGCTCAAGTTACGGGCCACTCGTGGCCCGTTTTTTTCATGCAGATTGCCGTAGGGGTGACCCGGTGCTACTCTGCGAAGAAGCTCTGCTACGTAGCACAAATGGCTCGCGCTCCAGTGGGCTATCGGTCTATAGCAATTGTCATAAATCCTTTCCGTTTGGATCAGGGTGCCACGGGCCT
>CAYTTY010000059.1:0-19010 GCA_964440935.1 uncultured Ignavibacteria bacterium
AAGGCCCGTGGCACCCTGATCCAAACGGAAAGGATTTATGACAATTGCTATAATTCGTCAGGCAGGAACAATCGGCTATAGCGATTGTCAGAATTCCTGTCCGAATGAAATCTCCCACATTGTCATTCCTGCGAAAGCGGGAATCCATTGTCTTCGTACACAAGCGATTACGACACTGGACCCCCGCTTTCACGGGGATGACAGTTGGGGTTGCGTTCACAATCGGACAATTATTCTGACAACCGCTCTAACAATTGCGATAATATGTGAGCGGGGTAGCAGACAACGCCCGGCACTACCGGACAGGCCCCGATGCCCGATAGATCCGATTGTCCGAACCGAGCATGTATACGGTCTCATCGTCTAAGGCCATGCTGACAATCGCCTGCTCACCATCGTTGAGCGTTATCGACCCAGCCCATGACCAACCATTGGAGGATAGCTGTATCACGGCGACATGATACGGCAGGTTCACGTACAGCCATTCACCGTCGGGATCAATGAACGCATCTTGAATGTAGTCGTTGAACTCTATGCAAGAGGAGTTGCCACTCTTGATGTTGATTCGAACAATGTTCGATTCTCCGATCAGGTAGGCGAACGCTTCCCGTGAGTCGGTGAAGATGTCCTGTACATTGAGTTCTTCGGTGACGGTGGCGATCTTCTCTTCCTTCAACGGATAGACGTTTTGGCGGAAGATGTGATAGGTGTGTTCGTCCTCGACTTTGGTAGCTACGTAGACGTTTCCGCCGGTGAGCGTTATTGCCCGTACAGCGAGCGACGGCGGCCACCAGTCTAACAACGAGGTGGACATCCCATTGCCACTCCAGGATAAATCGGCAACCACATAACCGTATTCGTATACAGTACCAATTAGAATATCGTTAAGCACCTTTAACGGATACTCGGTCCTTCTTCCCAACGCCGGATTCAACGCCACGGGACCAACGGGCCCTCGTTGGATATACCGGTACGGTGGTACGTACGTGCAGACTAGCAGAGTGCATTTGTGAGGCGACGATGCCGCGATGCGCATGTATTTGTATCGTGACCGTCGCAGTGAAATCTGATGGATCTCCGCGTCGCCCAGAATGCTCCCGTTCACGCGGAATGTCTCGCGTAGTAACGGGAACTTGCTGATGCTATAGACCGTGACATTGCGTCCGTCGTGGGTGATTATGTGATCGACACCTTCAATCACTTCGTGCTGAATCGCGCATACCGGATGAGGGATCACCATTGTGGGTGCCTCGATGCTCGGTTCAATCGATTTCACCGGTGCAGTCGTGTCGGTGCATGATGGCATGAATAACCCAGCAATGATCCATAGGACCACACATCGTACGGCCCATACCGCAGTGAATTGAATAGTCATCCCAGGTCCCCCCATCTATAATCACAGAGGAAGCGGCCACTCGTAGAAGATATCGCCCTCCCAGTGTGCCTTGGCAATTGGCAGCAGGTAATTGAACAACTGCCGCGCTTCGGGCGCTTTGTTCATCTGTTTGGAACTTCCAAACATTCGCAGCATGATGCGTTCATAGGTGCGGGTGTCGGCGTGAAGACGATAGACCCGGAATTTGATTGGGGGACCGGTGCTGCCCAACCAAATAGCCCGAGACAACTCACCAGCGAGACTCGCCTCGACCAAGGCGGTCATAGCGGCGAGTGTGTCCGCATCAACTGTTCCCGACAGTGCCCGATTCCGATGAAAGAGGTCCATCAGACTATCGTATGGAATCGAGTCCGACGGAAACGGCCCCCACCTCACCGCGTCGCGGCCAGTGGAATACTGGTAGATTTCCCCCTGTGTATTGATGTAAAAGCCCCGTGCACCGAATCCCCAGTGGTAGCTCTCGAAGCCAACAGAGAACAACACGACCTCGTCCCCCGCAGCCGACGCCACCGGCGACTCATCGGAACACGATATCAGGCTGCACGCAACGACTGCGGCGAACAGCAGCGTGCCTCTACAAAGGCTGCACCGTATCATGTGACCCCCCACACGCGAAGCGGTTGGTCCGATCTGGATTCGTCACCAATACACCCGAGTCAGATGCTTATTCCTAGAGCGATTGTCAGAGTAGATTTCCGATTGCCAAGGTAACCTTAGCTGTCATTCCCGCGAAAGCGGGAATCCATTGTCTTCGTACACAAGCAATTACGACACTGTCTCGGTCCGCCACGACCGACGGGGATGACAGAGTATAGAAATCCAAACGGAAAATAATTCTGACAATCACTCTAAATGTAGCGTGGTCACACCAAGCGCGGAGTTCTCTCACATTCACACGTTGAAAAACGCCATGTACGCGCGTGCGCGGGAATGACAGCGAATTGGGCTGTACGACTGGACGACTGAAAGCAGAATGGCCACTGCCCATCCGGGCAGCACAGGTGCAGGTGGGGACGTGAGGTGCCCCGTCGTCGGGCGCGTTAATGCCCGACACGACACACTGGGATCAGTGAATCGATCCGCAGGCCTGCCAGCTTAGGGGCTGCTGCCGTCCTCCTGCGCAGCGGCATCGGCGGGTTCTTGTTGAATGGACTGGCCGGATGCCTGCGGCGTCGCAGTCGCGGGGGCATCGTGCCAGTGCCCATGTTCCTCAGACCAGACTTTGCCTTCGGGTGCGGGGCCCGGCGGTTGTGGCTTGGGCTGGAAATTGCTTTGCGCCCCTCCTTGCACTTGGGGGTTGGCGGTGCCGGGAGCATCATGCCAATGGCCGTGCTCCTCAGACCAGACTTTGCCTTCGGGGGCGGGGCCCGGCTGCGGTGTTCCACCACCCTGCCTGGTCGCGGGCTGTTGGGCCGTGTTGCCTTGGGATGGAATTGATGTGGTGACCGGCATGTTGCGCACGGGCGCCGCGGTATCGTCCTGCACAAGCGCAACAACCACAATCAACAAGACGACGGCCGCACTACCGATAATGACGATATTTCGATTCGGAGAGGACTTTCCATATCCCTTCGGATGGCAGTTTTTCATCTTCTGGCCGCTGCCACAGGGGCAGGGATCATTACGACCGGCACGTTTGGACATCAGCACACATCCTTGGCTAACGTTGCGTGTTCGCGTATAATGCAGGCTCTGACCGAGCCTGTCGATTCTATCTGTTTATACAGGAACAGCGCTGTTCTGTTTGGGATGTTGGTAGGCACGAGAACAACTGCTACGGATAGAGCGATTGTCAGAAGTATTGTCCGTTTGAAGCGAACACGGTGGTCATATGTGGCGTTACCCGCCCTCGGGTGACGCCTTGTCGGTACGGGAGATAGCCGTCACGCGTGGGCGCATGACGGCACGCCGGAATCGGACAGTTCTTCTGACAATTGCTATAATCACCGCGCTCGAGAAATGGAGCCTGGGTCGAACTCAAAAAAGCCGCTGCCCGGATGGGCAGCGGCCTTTGATGTTCGAAGTGGTGTATTGGCTTTACCGCACGAACAGCGGAGCCAGCACCAGCGAGACAATCGCCATCAGCTTGATGAGGATGTTCATCGACGGGCCGGAGGTGTCTTTGAAGGGATCGCCGACAGTGTCGCCGATGACGGCGGCCTTGTGCGCATCGGAGCCCTTTTTCTCACCGGGGATGTCGCCTTTTTCGATCGCTTTCTTGGCATTGTCCCACGCCCCACCGGCGTTGGCCATCATCAACGCCACCAGTACACCGGTCACCGTCGCGCCGGCCAGCATGCCACCGAGCGCCACCGGGCCTAAGACAAAGCCAACAATCACCGGTGAGAGCACTGCGGTCAATCCGGGGACGACCATCTCACGCAACGCGCCTTTGGTTGAAATCTCCACACAGCGCGCCGGATCGGGCTTGGCGCCTTCTTTGCCTTCGAGCAATCCGGGGATTTCGCGGAACTGACGGCGAATCTCGTCGACCATCTTCCCCGCCGCGCGTCCAACGGCGTTCATGGTCAACGCCGAGGCGAAGAACGGCAGGATGCCGCCGATCAATAGCCCCACAACAACTTCGGGTGAGGTGATAACGATTTGCATCGCCTCACGCCCAAGTGACGCCAACTCCGAATTCACCGACTGCGTGTACGCGGCGAACAGCGCCAGCGCGGTGAGCGCTGCAGAACCGATGGCAAAGCCCTTCCCAATGGCTGCGGTGGTATTGCCTAAGGCATCGAGGCTGTCCGTAATGGTTCGTACATCCGGCCCAAGTCCTGCCATTTCGGAAATGCCGCCCGCATTGTCGGCGATCGGTCCGTAGGCATCGACCGACATCGTCACGCCGACGGTCGCAAGCATCGCAACGGCGGAGATGCCAATACCGTACAGACCCGCCACCTGGTTGGCTACATAGATGATCACGCAGATCACGAGCACCGGCAACGCCACCGACTGAAAGCCGACGGCGAGGCCGGCTATGATGTTGGTTGCGGGACCGGTCTTCGATTCTTGTGCGATGTGACGGATCGGCGCGGCGCCGGTGTAGTACTCGGTTATCAGACCGATCGAAATTCCACCGAGTGTCCCCAGTAAGACCGCCCAGAAGACACCGTTGGAGACCCCTAATGATGAAATCAGCGCGTACGTTCCAACAAGGAATAGGGCCGCCGCGATGAAAGTCGAATATCGTAACGCCGCGGCCGGCGAAATGGACTTGAGGATGTACATCGAGAGAATGCCCAGCAGTGATGAGATAATCCCGATCATTGCCATGTACAGTGGCAGACCCATCAGGTGGGTGCGAACTGTCTCGGCGACGACATTGCCGACGGCGAGCGCATTGAGATCAGTGGCAAGCATTGTCGCGGCAATTGCCACAGTCGCGATCATTGATCCAACATAAGATTCAAAGATGTCGGCGCCCATACCGGCCACGTCGCCGACATTGTCACCAACGTTATCGGCGATCACGCCGGGGTTGCGCGGATCATCTTCGGGGATTCCGGCTTCCACCTTACCGACCAAATCCGCGCCAACATCGGCGGCTTTGGTGTAGATGCCGCCACCCACACGGGCGAAGAGTGCAATCGATGAGGCGCCCATCGCGAACCCGTTGATGATTTGAGCGGTTCCGGGGTTGCCGTAGAGATGGAAGAACAAACCGACACCGAGCAGTCCGAGACTCGCGACCGCCATTCCCATCACGGCGCCGCCGTTGAACGACACCAACAGCGCCGCGGCCTGGCCTTCGGAGCGGGCAGCCTCAGTGGTGCGGACATTGGCCTTGGTGGCGGACTTCATTCCAAAAAAGCCGGCCAGGACCGAACACAACGCGCCCGACAGAAACGCGACTGATGTCCTCCATCCAATACCCCAAGCCAGCAGTGCGGCCACAATCAGGACGAATATGACCAGCATTGAATACTCGGCCCTGAGGAACGCCATGGCGCCGGTCTGAATGGCCTCGGCCAACTCGCGCATCTTGTCAGTTCCCACTGGTTTACGGACGACACTGGCGTAGAGAATGAAGGCGAAGACCACCCCCATCAGTCCTAAGATGACTGCCAGTAACCCAAGCGAGATCGGTAGATTCATAGACCCCTCGTTCCGTGTGAACTACAGTCCAAGAGCTGTGAACCATCTGAGTGCATCATAAAAGTGCCTGAGTCAAGTGATCGGAGCATTCAGAGAGCGCAGCCGTTCCCGATATAGTTAAAGTGAGTTAGCTCATTGCTTTTAACGCACTTACGCGAGCCAAACAGCCCGCGGAAGAGGCCCATTATAGGGTTGTCGCTGGATAGTAGACAAGTGCAATTCGTAACAAGTTGCCCTTCAGGGCCGTCATCTCGCTCGCTAACTTAAGGTTACAAAGAGGCACAATTTGACATTCACAGTGTTTCCGTCTACGATGAGTCGATTTGACACAGAGTTAACACGGGAGCGCAATCGATCGCGTATCGTTGATTTCCATTGGGACGAATGTCTTATGCCCGAATCGACTATGCCACTCACGCCATGGTTGGCACATCTTAAAGACCACATTCCGGTCGCTCGTGAGGGCAGCGATCCGGAAGGGGTGCACCAAGTTCGGGTAGCGACCCGCCGCTTGGACGCGTGGCTGGTGTTGTCCCAGATCGACGTATTGCGCGATGATTTGCGCTGGCTGCGGCGACGCGCTTCGGCGGTCCGCGATATCGATGTCCTGTTACTGGAACTCGATCCCCCGAAAGAATTTGCCGAATGGCTACGTGGGTTGCACAAGGATGCGCGTCGCGAGCTGTTGGTCACGCTTGATCATCCTCGACTGGACGGCATGATCACGGCATTGGAAGCGTTTCGGCCACAGCCTATGTCGACCGCGCGCATGGTGCTTCCAAAAGTCGTGCGGCAAGTGTTGCGGCGCGGGGATGCGGTAGAGAGCTCCCATCAGGACTTACAGAAGCTGCATCGGCTTCGTCGCGGCGCACGGCGTTTGCGCTATTGTCTCGAATGGCTGGGCGAAAGCGCCAAGCCGCTGAAATCCGCCCAGAAAGTGCTGGGAGAGGCGAACGATGTGGCGATGACGTTGCGGTATATTAACCAATCACCCCTCCGCGATTCGTTGAGGGAGTACCGTACAACATTAGAGCACAAACTGGTCGAACTGGCCGATCGCTCAGCTTCGGCCTGGGGCAAGAGTCGCCACAGTATAGAAGGATTGGCTTGATTATGGATTTGTATCTGGTACGACACGCCAAGGCGGTACCACGCTCGGCCGACCTGGAAGATGCGTTGCGGCCATTGACGCCCGATGGCAAGAAGTCATTTGCCATCGCCGTCGAGGGCCTGGCCCGTTTGGGTGTGACCTTTGATCGGTTATACCATAGCCCGCTATTGCGCGCCGTGGAAACGGCGGAGTTGCTGATTCCGCTCGTGCACGGTGAATCGGTTTCGACGGCGCAGTTGGCCGATGATCCAAGTTCGGCCTTGCTGCGGGACCTTTCGGGCCGTCGCGTCGCGTTAGTCGGACATGAACCCTGGATGGGTGAGTTGGCCGCCTGGTTGATCCACGACGATCGCAACGCGGCGGATGGCTTTGTCGTCAAAAAGGGCGCTGTCATCTGGCTGGAGGGCGATCCCGCACCGGGCAAGATGGCCTTGCGTGGTTTCTTTCCGCCCAAGGTCTTACGGGCCCTCAGTCGCACGGACGACGGTGGTGATGACAGTTAGGAGACGGTGTACATCGTGACGGATACACCCCATCATCCGAATGATCCTCACGCGTCGTATCCCGCACCGTCGGAACTCTCGGCGCGGTATGGAATGGTGCAGCCCCCCCGTATTGACGACGCGGATGATGGTGGCGATGCGGTCGATTTAAACGATCCGCGTCTCTATATCAATCGGGAAATGAGTTTTCTCGAATTCAACAGGCGCGTGCTGCATTTGTCGAAGGATCCGAGCACGCCACTTCTGGAAAAACTGCGTTTTCTCACCATCTGCAGTACCAACCTCGACGAGTTTTTCGAGATTCGCGTCGCCGGTCGCAAAGAGCAAGTCGCATTGGGACTCGGCCAGGACGATCAGGACGGGTTGACCTCGCAGCAACTCCTCGATCGCATCAGCACGGTGGCGCACGAGATGGTGGCGGAGCAGTATCGCGTGCTGCAGGAGGACATCCTGCCCGATCTGGCGGACGAGGGGATTCGGATTTTGCGGCGTGACGAGTGGACGGAATCGCAACGGGAGTGGGTGTCGGGATTCTTTCACCGGGAAGTGTTCCCGGTCGTCACACCGAAGGGACTCGATCCGGCACATCCGTTCCCCCGCATTCTCAACAAGAGCCTCAATTTCATTGTCTCGTTGAAAGGCACCGATGCGTTCGGCCGTCACAGCCGATTTGCGGTGGTGCAGGTGCCGCGCAGTTTGCCGCGTGTGATCAAACTGCCGACGGAGATTTCGGAGAATCAGTACAATTTCGTCCTCCTGTCGGCGGTGATTCATGATCACGTTGAAGAATTGTTCCCGGGCATGGCGGTCACGGGATGTTACCAGTTCCGTGCTACGCGTAACAGCGACTTGTGGGTGGACGAAGAAGAAATCGATGACCTGTTGCATGCGCTCAAAGGTGAATTGCGCAGCCGCAATTACGCGGCGGCCGTGCGCCTTGAAGTGGCGGAGAATTGCAGTGACGAAATGACGCAGTATCTCCTCCGTCAGTTCCACCTCGAGCAGGGTGATTTGTACCAGGTCAATGGTCCGGTGAACATGCACCGGATGGTCACGATCTACGACATGGTGGACCGTCCCGATTTGAAGTATCCGACGTTCATACCGGGCATGCCGGCCAATATGAACAAAAACAGCGACATTTTTGAACGCATTCGCAATTCGGACATTCTGCTGCATCACCCCTATCAGAGTTTCACACCGGTGCTCGAGCTGGTGCGTCAGGCCGCCCGTGATCCAGACGTGCTGGCAATCAAACAGACGCTCTACCGTACCGGCAGCGATTCACCGACGGTGGACGCATTAATCGACGCCGCACGTGCCGGTAAAGAAGTCACTGCGATTGTCGAATTGCGAGCGCGCTTCGACGAAGCCGCGAATATTGATTTAGCCACGCGCTTGCAAGAGGCGGGCGCGAACGTTGTGTATGGTGTGGTCGGCTACAAAACACACGGCAAGATGGTTCTGGTCCTGCGACGTGAGCATGAACGGTTGCGCTTCTACGTGCATCTGGGGACCGGGAATTACCACGTCAAGACGACGCTGGCGTATACCGACTTCAGCCTGCTGACGTGCGACGAAGATCTCGGCCAGGACACGCACAAATTGTTCATGCAACTCACCGGGCTCGGGCGGTTCGGGGACATCCACAAGATTCTCCACTCACCGTTCACGCTCGAGAACGGCCTGCTGCAATTGATCCGGGCCGAAACGAAACGCGCGCGGGACGGCAAGTCGGCGGCCATCATGGCCAAGATGAATTCGCTCAGTGAGCCGCGCATCATTCGTGAATTGTATGCCGCTTCGCAGGCCGGCGTATCGATTGATTTGGTGGTGCGCGGAATCTGCTGTCTGCGTCCGGGAATCCCCGGTGTCTCCGAGAATATCCGTGTGCGCTCGATTCTGGGACGGTTCTTAGAGCACAGCCGGGCGTTCTACTTCCATGCCGGTGGAAAAGGCGTAACGTATTGTTCAAGCGCCGATTGGATGCCGCGGAACCTGTACCGCCGGATGGAATCGTGTTTCCCGATTGATGATCCCGAACTGCGCGAACGTGTCCGTGAAGAGGCGTTGACCATTCCCCTCGAAGACAACTGCCAAGCGTGGACACTGGACCACGATGGACGGTATCATCGCTGCCAGCCAAATGACGGCGACGAACGCCGAGCCACCCACGAACGACTGCTCGACCGTTACACGATTCAGCGCACGATCAGTTCCAAGCCCACCGCCTGAAGCCGGTTGTGCTCATCTTCCAGATCCGCCACCGTCAACGGATGCTGCCGGAGCCAATCATCCGGGAAGTCGATCTCCAAACGCTTGTCGGACACCTTGAACTTGAAACGGGGCAGTGGTTCCGGACTGCGGCTGCGGTGCAAACGCACAGCCAAGCGTAACAGAATACACAGTCTAAGCGCCAATTGTGACTTCTCCGCCGGAAGTTGACGGAAATAGGAGGCGGACATTTTACGACGATGCCCCATGATCAGTGCCGCGAGAAACCGCTGGTCTTCCTGAGAGAATCCGGGCATATCGGCGTGTTCAATGATATAGGCGCCGTGCTTCTGATATCCGCGGAATGACAATGATATGCCAATTTCGAGCAGCCGCGACGCCCACTCGAGGTAGCGGCTGCTTTCCCGAAGATCGAGCTGCCAGACATCCGCCACCTGCTTGAGCAATAGACCGGCCGTTCGCTCGATCCGTGAAGCCTGTTCCATATCGACTTGGTAGCGTTCGGCAAAGCGGCGGATGGTGTGATCGCGGACGTCTTCATGTTCAAAGCGGCCGACCAGATCGTAAATCAATCCTTCGCGCAGCGCCCCTTCCGACGAAGTCATTCGCTTGACGCCCAGGCTGTCAAAGCCGGCGATCAGAATCGCCACGCCGCCGGGGAAAATCGCGGCACGATCGTCGGGCATGCCAGGCAGTGACAGGCGGTCGACATGCCCGGCGTCGATCAGGGCCTTGCGGAGTTTGTGCAGTCCTTTACCGGTGATGCCGCGCTTACTCCATCCATTGTCGCGCAGTACATGATCGATGGTGACGATAGTCCCCGATGATCCGATACTCTCATCCCAGCCGAGGTCGCGATACCGTCGTTCGATGGTATTGAATTCCAGCCGTGCCTGGATTTCGGCTTTTTCGAAATCAGATTTTCGGATCCGTCCCTCAGGGAAATGCTTCAAGGTGTGCGATACACAACCAATGTAGAGGCTGTCGGCGCGGAGTGGTTCGTACTGTTCGCCCAGAATCAGTTCGGTGCTGCCGCCGCCGATGTCAATGACCAGCCGTCGATCGGAAGTGACCGCCAGACCGCGCGCCACACCGAGGTAAATGAGACGGGCTTCTTCCGGTCCGGAGATGACCTCGATCGGATGCCCCAGCGCCTCGCGCGCGCGTGCGAGAAACTCAGGAGCATTGTTGGCCCGCCGTAACGTGTTGGTACCGACGGCACGGACCAGATGTGCGGGTGTGTGTTCCAAATGTTGACCAAATTGGCGGAGGCAGTCGAGGGCGCGTTCCTGAACCTCTTCGGTGAGGTTATCGTTCTTGTCCAGCCCGGCAGCGAGACGGACCCGTTGGCGCAGACGATCAAGCACGTTGATCTGGCCGTCGACGAAGCGAGCCACCAGGAGATGAAAGCTGTTCGACCCGAGATCAATGGCGGCAACTTTGTCGAATCTGGCAGCGGAAGTCATAGGTCCCCGGTCGTTGTCAATTGTGCGTCACTCCGGGGGCCAAAATGAGGGTTGGCGGCCAAATGTCAAAGAAAGAACCGGAAATGGATCAGTGTCCATCTCCGGTTGGGCAACTTCTTGTCATTCGAGGTGGAACGTGCTACTCGCCAGTTTTCCGAACACCCTGAGCGTCAATATTGAGTTCGACATCGTGGGAAACGACCAAGCCGCCGGTCTCAAGCACATTATCCCAGCTCACGCCGTAGTCCATGCGGTTGATTTCACCGCTGAGGGTGAAGCCCATGCGCTCATTACCCCAGGGATCGTTTACCTGGCCGACAAACTCGCCTTCGAGTGTGACGGGCTTGGTGGTGCCCCGGAGGGTCAGGTTACCATGAACGTCAAACTTGCCATCACCCCTGGGTTCGATCTTCGTGGAGTTGAAAGTGATCGTTGGAAAGCTATCGGCTTTGAAGAAGTCGCCGCTGCGCAGGTGCTCGTCGCGCTTCTGATTGTCGGTGTCGATACTGGCGGTTTGAATGACGGCTTGGCACGACCAGCTTGAGCTGTCTTTGGGATCGACGGTGAAGCTGCCTTCAAATTCGTTGAATTTGCCGCAGACCTTGCTGATCGCCATGTGGCGAACGCAGAATCCAACACTCGAATGAGCCTGGTCGAGTTGATATGTTTGCGGCTCAGCCTTGACGACACTCGTCAAGAGCAGCGCCAGAGCGATCGCCAGTACACACTTCTTCAGCATGCGTGTCCTCCTGTGGGAATGAGAGACGGTGGTGGTTCCAGCATCCATGTCTGTTTAAATCTATCGCCTATGCTGAGTTCAGGTCCAGTGTTTACTGCGTTGCTGCGGATTCAGGATGATGACCCTGCACGGCCCGCTCCATTGATCTGCTCTTTCACATCCTTGCGGACAAATACGGGGATGGGCATCTGTTCTTCGCCGTAGGTGATCTTGCGCGCAACCTGTGAGAGGTAGGCAGCGGTCATGAGATACGCCCATGTGGGAATCATCACCTGACCACATCCGCGCACGTGCACGGACTTGTCGCGGAACTGTTCCCAGTCCATGGATTGGAACACCGAGCGGAGTGTCGACTCCCGCAGGATTCCGTTTTCGGCAAACGATTCGAGATTGAACAGCGGCATCGACCGATGTCTCCTGTCTGGCTATCCTCAGGCCGAGAACGATTCACCGCAACCGCACGAACGTGATGCGTTGGGATTGCTGAATTTGAATCCACCGCCCGTCAGCGACTGGATAAAGTCAATCGTTGTGCCGCTGAGATACAATGCACTTTTCATATCCACGACAACCTTGATGCCCTTCACTTCGGTCATCTTGTCGTACTTCCCGAGTTCGTTATCGAAATGCAGGCTGTACATTAACCCGGAGCATCCACCGCCCTGCACACCCACGCGCAGGAAGTGATCTTTCAAGTCCTGGGTTGCGATCAGGCGCTTCAGCTCGTTGGCTGCGGCATCGGTCAACTGGACGCCCTCTTGAGTGTTCGTTTGGCCGGCAATCGGCAGGTCGGTCGTGTGATTCGTGTTATTCGCCATGATTACTCCTTACAATCGCGAGGGCCACTCTCCAGTAATGTCCAAAATCCCTCGGAGTCTGTTCAACAATAGTCTAAAACCTATTGTTCCATTGTTGTCAGTTGATTGGGTGTCCGGTGCTGGTCGACGCGATAGCGCGGTGACGCCTGGCGCAGCCGACTTATCGTATCCTCAAGTTGTTCAACGACATAGCTAACCTCATCGCGAGTATTTGCGCGTCCCAAGCCGAAGCGAATAGCCGACTTCACGCGGGGTTGATCGTATCCCAGGGCCCGCAGGACATGAGACGCCTCGGGCTCTGCCGATGAACAGGCCGATCCCGACGAGAGGGCGATGTCGCGAATGTCCGTGAGCACCGACTCGCTGTCGACTCCGGCAAACGACAGATTGAGGTTGTGCGGGAGACGCGGATTCTCAGCGCCGTTGAGAACGACATCGGGGATGCGCTCCATGATTGCCATCTTCAGGTGATTGCGGAGATCGGCAAGCCGAACACTCTCCGTTAGCATTGACTCGGACGCGACTGTCACCGCGGTGCCGAAGCCGACAATGAGCGGCACCGGCAGAGTGCCTGAACGATGTCCACGCTCGTGTCCTCCACCATCGATCTGGGCGTTCAATCGAATACGGGGCCGACGACGGCGGATATACAGAGCGCCAATGCCCTTTGGCCCGTAGACTTTGTGCGCGGAGATCGACAACAGATCGATATGATCATCGTTCACGTTCACAGGAATGTGACCGATTGCCTGAGCCGCGTCGGTATGGAACAACACACCGCGTTCGCGGGCGATCCGTCCAATTTCACGGATCGGTTGAATCGTCCCGACTTCGTTGTTGGCAGTCATGACGGAGATCAACACCGTACGGTCGGTCATCGCCCGTGCGATGTCATCCGGATCGACAATGCCCGATTCGCTCACAGGGATAATCGTCAGATCGCATCCGGACTCTGCCATTCGGCGCGCCGGATCGAGTACCGCACGATGTTCGATGGTACTAACGACCAGATGAGGACGATCGATCTTACTGCTTGTCAGAAGCCCCTTAATGGCAAGGTTGTTCGATTCGGTCGCACCCGACGTGAACACGATTTCCTGTGGCGTAGCGCCGATGACCTCGGCGACCTGTCGACGCGCACGTTCGATTGCTTCGTCGGCCGTCCAGCCAAAGACATGACTAATCGACGCCGCGTTGCCAAATTGTTCGTTGAAAAATGGTAACATGGCGTCAAGCACACGCTGATCCACTGGTGTGGTCGCATGGTGATCCATGTATATGGGGGCTTTAACGTGCGTCATGGTAGACGGCTAAGCGGTAAATGATTTTCGCTCTGTTTGTCTTGATTCGCCTTGTTTACGCGCGACCAAATCGGCCAGCGTATTGCGCTGCAATTCCTCAACGACGCGATTGCGGACACGCCGCAAGACGCCGTACAATTCACAGGACTCATAACGGTCACAATCATCGGGATCATCGTCGGTTGAGACACAGGAGAACGGGCTGATCGGTCCCTGTACGGATTCGACGACGTCCTTCATGGTGATGAATTCCGGTGATCGTCCCAAGACGAATCCACCCCCCACGCCACGTTGCGATTGAAGCAAACCGTCTTTGGCCATTTTGTAGAAGAGCACCCGCAGCAGGTTCGGCGGCACGGATGCATCGGCGGCGATTTCGCCCACGTCTGAGTACTCGCTTGGCCTGCCATTGGCGGATTTCCTGGCCAAGGCGATGAGTCCCAGGATGGCGTATTCGCTTCGTCGATTCAGCAGCATGTCAGATCCGTTCGTCTGTCGGTCGCCCCGCCATCGGGCAGTTCGCCGACAGATCTTGTCAACCGTTCACAGGAGCGTACGTCATTCGGGGCGTTGAGGTTGGACAAAGAACACTGGTTTGGTTATAATTCGGGAAACGCGACTCTTCTTGACCGGGTCGGGCATCGGCCTACCTTGGTCGCAGGCAACCGATTGCGGTCACTTTGGAGGGGACTTCAGGGAGGTCATATGGTGGCGATCAGAGAGATCATTGGGGAAAAACGAGTGCTGCATTGGATCAATGCCGACGACACGGTACGGCAGGCAGTGCGGGCAATGGTGGACTACAATGTCGGCGCACTGCCGGTGCTCGAGCACGGTCGATTGGTCGGGGTCTTCTCTGAGCGCGATTTGATGCGCCGCGTGATTGTCGAACAACTGGACGTTGATGCCGTGAAGATTTCCAAGGTTATGTCCACCAAATTGGTGACCGCGAACATCGATGATGATCATAAGACCTGTCTGACCACGATGAGCGCAGCCAACTGCCGACACCTGCCGATTATCGACGGCACGAGTTTGGTTGCGTTTCTGTCGTCGCGCGATCTCTTAAAGGTCGACGTCGAAGGCAAAGATACCGAGATACAAGAACTGAAAGAGATGATCTACTACGTCCCGCCGAAGCAGTCGTCGTAGGGTGGTGCCGTTGGCATCGGCACTGTAGGGCCAGTGCGCAGTCGGTAAGGACAGAGTGATCCTTACTCATCGGCATTTGGGATCACCGCGCGCACATTCGAGACTTCAGCGCATGCGCCCTACGAGACATACGCCGAGCTGGGGCTTGGCGATCCCACCCTACGAACTGTCTGAAGATTTCTGTTTGTTTTGTGGTTGGTTTTTCTTGCTGCGTCCGCCGCGACGTTTGCGAAAGAAACCGCGGCGGCCCTTGCGTGGCTTGCTGCTGCCACTGGCGTCTTTTGTCGATTTGTCGTTGGATGGAGCCTCAGATTTTTTGTCTGACTTACTTTCATCCGACTTCGCCTGGGATTGACTGTCGCGAGTGCGTCCGCGACCACGTCCACCGCGACGACGTCCCGACGATCGTCCGCGTCCGCCCCGACGCGACGGCTGCCCGTCTGATTGAGACTTTTCCTCTTGCTTATCCTTGACCTGTTCGAACTGTGCAAGTGTCGGGATTTTCTCACCGGATGCGCGCAGGAACTCGACGAGAAACTTGGGCGAGAGACCCTCGAGACGCTTACTGAGGTCCTCGATCAACGCTTCGGGGCCGTCGGGATCGAATGATCGGACATATTGGCGGAACGATCCGTAGATCTGGCTGATGGTCCAAAAGGCCCGCGCCCAGATCAGCAGGTCTTTTGTGCGTTCGTTCAGGCGTTGTGTGAAGTCGCCACCGACAGTGCTGACGGCCTCCGCCATCTCCCTAACCGAATGCTGGGACAGATGACGCAGATTCAGTCCCGACAGGGCCTGAGTGCCACGCGGCCACAGATTCTCGAAGTCATTGAGCTGCCCCGGTTCGAGCACGACCCGGGCAAGGAGCAACTCGAAGAAGGCGCCATCGCGCTTGACTGGCTCTCCCTTAATCAGATAACGAAACGGCGAATTCTCGTCACCCTCCTCGGCGCCGATTGACGGCCCGTCCTTCTTGGAGGCATTCTTGTCCTTCGATGATTTCGAGTTCCGTGCCATGGACAAAACATAACGGACAGAGGGCGTAGAGGCAACAGTGAGGCTAAAAACGTTGGACGGGGATGGGCGCTGTGGACGTGGTGGATTGAACGGACTGAGAATAAATGTCAGTCCTCAGAGTTTTCGACCAGACGTCCGGTGTGGCTGCTGGGGTTGAGTTCCTCGGGGGTATCGCCGAACGGATTGAGAACCAGAATTGAAACGCGTCGATTGCGGGGATCGCCCGGGTCTCGCGAGAAACGGAGACTGTTGTCGGCGAAGGCACGAATCTCGACAAACCGGTCGCCACTGACACCGCTTTCTTCCAGAATTCGTCGTGCGGTGTTGGCACGATCCGACGAGAGTTCCCAATTGGAGTAGGCGTTCGTCGCGGAGAAGCTGATGCTGTCGGTATGTCCCTCGACAATGATATCGTATTCGAGTGGCGCGAGCACGCCGGCGATGGTACGGACGACATTCATGCCATCGCCTGATAGCTTGGGACTTCCCAGGTCAAAGAAGGTGGAGTCCTGCGACTCCATCAGTTGAATACGCAAGCCTTCTTTCGTCACTTCCACTTCTACACGGTCGGCGATCTGGCTGAGTCCGGGGATACGTTTGAGCGCATCCATGATCGACTGCCCGGTCGCCTTCAGTTTGTTTTCTTCCCGCCGGCGGTTGGATTCGCTTTGTGAGTCTTCGTCAGTGCCCGGTTCTTCCGCTCCATCTAACACGCTCTTCCCTGATTTGTCGGTGAAGCCGACCGGATCGCGGAAATATCCGCCCACGCTCTGCTTAACATCTTCGCCCTGATTGACCAGCCACAACACCAGAAAGAAGGCCATCATCGCCGTGACGAAGTCGGCATAAGCTACTTTCCATGCACCACCGTGGCCACGATGGCGGCCACCGTTCTTCTTAACGATGATGACTGGTTGTTCGTCGTCTCTGTCGGAATACATAAGCGATTACGCTGCCTCGGCGGTGGCCATGGCGGGAGTATTTCTTGTCTTACGGCACTCATTCTCCAATTCGGTGAAGCCGGGGCGCACGTCGGTGAAGATCGAGCGACGTGCGAATTCGACAGCAATCGACGCCACCGCACCTTTGTGATGCGCCAGCAAGACCTGCTTGAGCGCGACCAGATAACGTTCCTGTTCGACGGCTTTATTCTCGAGGTTGCGCGCGAGCGGCTGGACAAAACCGTAGGACAACAACACACCAAGGAATGTCCCGACCAGGGCCGCCCCAACTTTGTGACCGATCTCCTCGGCCGGACCATCGATGGCACCCATCGTGATGACGATACCCAACACCGCCGCCACGATTCCCAAGCCCGGCAAGGCATCGCCCATCACCGAGAGAATGCTCGATGGTTTTGCTTCTTCTTCGTGTTGTGTATCGAGATCGACGTCCATCAGCGCTTCGAGATCGTGGGGCATGATACCCGATCCCGACATGGTCAGACGCATCGTGTCGGACATGAACTCGACCGCGCGCTGGTTTTTCGCAAAACTCGGATACTTTTGAATGATCATGCTCTTCTCGGGATGCTCGACATGCTCTTCCAGCGCCACGATTCCATCACGACGCGCCAAGTTGAGCAATTCATAGAGCATCACCAACAGATCGAGGAAGTCCTGCTTGGTTGGTCCCGGCTTCGGAATGTGTTTGAGCTGGTGAAGCAGATTCTTGAGAACGGTGGAACCGGAGCCGATGATCATCGCCCCGATCGCTGCACCGCCGATAATGATAAATTCCGCCGGCTGGAGAAGCACCATAAGATGTCCGCCCGCCATGATGTACCCGCCGACGACTGCTGAAGCGACGACGGCCAGACCGGCCAAAGCTATCATGTCTGTACCTCCCTACAACAGGGCCCATTGACCTTATTGATGTAAATTCGACAACAGTTGCGTAATCTTCAGTCGGGCAAAGAGGTATAGACACCCGTCGACAGTCGTCACGGTGGTTCAACCGAGGAAGTTCATTATGTCAGAATGTGTCGGGAATTGCTGGCCCGCTCGACATTATAGCGGTTGTCAGAATAACTTTCCGATTGCGGTGGTTTGGCTGGTGCGTTGTGGGTTGTCGATGACGTCGAGAATAGCGTGATCGAGGCGTTCGATGAGTTGGTCCATGTTGCGGCAGACATAGTTGTTGAACCAGGTGGCTTTCATCACCAGCCAGATGCGTTCAATCGGGTTGAGATCGGGCGAGTAGGGCGGCAGATACATCACCTCCCAACCGTGCCAATCCAAGGATTTGCGCTTGTGCCATGAGGCATTGTCGACAATGAGGATATTGCGGGGACGGTGGAGGGTGACCGACTGGTGTGCCTCGTTGAGGAACGCCTGGAACGTCTCGGAGTCGGAATGGGACGTCTCAATGGCCACGAACTCACCGGTGCGGGGACAGACCATGCCCATGACGTTCATGCGCAGGTGATCACCGTTCTTGGTGCTGCGGGTCTTGTGACCCTTCTTATCCCAGCGCCGCCGGGGACGCGGATCGCCCTCGAAGCCCGACTCGTCGGCAAACCACAACTCCACATCGGGATCCTGACTAAGCTCTTGCAACTGTTGGCGAAACGCCTCCCGCTGAGCCTCATCCTGACGGTCCGGCCAGGGTTGCGGGACCTTCAGCGCAAACCCCTGCCGGTGGAAGAACCGCACCACCGTTTCATAGCTGCACTCCACCTGGTAGGTGGCCGAGAGATAGCCATGGAACGCTTTGGCCGTCCAGAAGGTCCGCTCGGCCTGTTCGGGTTCGCTGATCAGACGCGTGAACTGCGTGGCTTGCTCACCCCGGAGAATAGCGGTCCGGCCGGGCCGCTTCTCCACGATCAAGCCATCCACACCGCGCTCATTGAAGGCGTTGATCCACGTGCGCAACGACCGCTCACTCACCAGAAACGCTTCGCACACCTGCTCACGCGTCACACCGGTGATCAGCAGTTGCATCGCGGTGCACCGCAGCGAGGTCTCGCTCGATCCGACACGCGCCGTCTCCTTCAATGCCTGAATACTCGCATTCTCAGGATTCGGTTGAAGGAGTGGACGCGCCATGAACTGACAATGCCGCAACCACTTGGAAAAGTCTAGATTTTTCTGCCGCCAATCGGAAAATATTTATGACAATCGCTCTAGTGTTATGTCCCAGAAATAGCGTCACATAGTCGTTTGAGTT
>CAYTTY010000060.1:0-18329 GCA_964440935.1 uncultured Ignavibacteria bacterium
TTTCCAACAGGAGTTTACACCCACTCCTTTTTACAGGAAAGATCGGACATCACCCTTGATGCCGTCCATATAGGCAGCCGGTTCGAAGAGGGTTCGCTCCGGGGAGCTAAATTGGGCTTTTGGTAACCTTTGCTTCCCAGACAATTCAGGCAGTGACCACATCGCGTGTAAACGTTGCGCCGTAACAACGCACAACGTCGGCGGTTACGCATCCGGGTGTGACCCGTGTGATGGTACGCGTCAGTCAGACCGACGGGTCAAGTCCGCCCGTGATCCGCATGAACGCGCTTTCATTGCGGAATCATCTTGGAATTGGTGACGTCTCAAATCGACATCGGGATATGGGCTCAGAAGGATTTCTGACGACCACTCCCACACCAGCCGCATGCGGGACCGCACCGGGCGGTTCCGAAGGTTAAGGTAATGTGACAAGCCGGGGACCACCCAGCCCGTCAACCAAGGCGGTGGGCAGTGCGACGTGAAGCGCCATGGCGGTGTTGTGCCACCAGCGCCGGGCGTTGACGACGACACGTGCGGCGGCGACCCACGACAGGCCGTGGGTTCGCAACTCACGGAAGATCGTCCGTCCACGCATCCAATGCCTGAGTTGGCACGCCCGCAGGCGGTGACGCAGCCACTCGTCCAGTGCACCGAACACACCCGGCGTGTCCGTTGACCGGAAGTAATTCCCCCAGCCCAGCAGAAACGGACGGAGGTCCGCAGCCATCTGGGCGAGACTGCGTCCCGGTGTCCGGCGCGCCAGCCGCCGCCAACGATCCTGCATAGCCCTCAGCGCGTCGCGATGGACTCGGCAGCGCACCTGTTTCACTGGCCCAACTCAGAAGGCAAACCCCAGGAAAGGCCGGCTCCACACACGCGCCACTGCACTCCTGGCGGAATTGATGCGGAGCCGCAAGCGCCAGACAACCAGACCAGCAACCGCATCACCCGCTCGCCCGCTCGCCGGGAGCGTTCTATCTCGCCTTTCCATTCCAACGCCCGGAGCGAACAACACAGTTCGGCTTCGTGATCGCGCCTGCGTGGTAGGTGACAGTCGATATCATGAAGACGAGGATGAATCGGTGATTAGTCCAAGCTGAGCAGTGTAGCAGCACCGACGGTTGCGAGGCGAACATACATGGAATGCCCTTCAAAGTTCGTTTCGGGCCGCGCATCGGAAGTGAAGTCGATGTAACTGTAAGACGCCGAGAGCGCGAGCGACCGTCCGGCAAGGAATCGCGTTAATTCACCGCCAACTTCCCAACGCTCTCCCGTTGTGGCATCACCTTTCTTCGTATTCGAATACCGCTGATCGGCGGTGATCTCCCAGTCTTTGCCAATGATCACACGGTGTCTCGCCGAACCCGTGAGCTGCTCTTGTTCCAAACGGCCCAGTGCATCGTACGATGTTGTGTAGTGAGTGACAGAAACGAACGGAGAGTAGCCGGCAAAGCGACCACTCAGTCCGATACGCCCTCCCGACCGCATATATCCGCCGGACTTATTGACGCGATCATCGACGTCTGATTGAGTCCAGCCCACCGTGACTCCCAGTAGACTGCGGCGGCCGATTGTGAATTGCCGCATTGCGGTCACGCCCCAATCGGTCATGTGGCGCTCAATGCGCTGGGAGTGGCCCTCGATGAGATCGTTGTCCGATACTCGGTAGCCACCGTTTACACGCAGTTGATTGACAACCGGTAAGAGTATCAGCGACACGGTGCCGAACGGACGAGAGACAGTCAGCGTGGTCGAATCGACACCCTCCACATTGTCATGGTATTGCTCATATCCGGCCTCAATGCGAACACGATCCTCGAGAATGGCCGTCTGATCACTTATTTCAAAACCTTCCCGGTCAGAAATGAGCGTCGGTGCGGCAAAGCTTTCGTAAAACGTATTGATGGAGTAATAGGCTGCGGTGAGATTCTGTTGCGCAATTGTGATTTGTCCGTCGGCGCGCCACGCCCAGGCCGGTTCGCGTTCGAGGCCAATTGAGTCGAATTCGGTGGCCGAGATTTCGGTTTCGGATCGGCCGGCGGTCATACCGACCTCGGCACGATACGCCGGGAACGCGTACCGAACCGCACCACCAAGAGTCGTGACTTTGCGCGGACGGCGTCCCACATCGATAGAACTTTCCCGATCTTCTCCGATTGCGGCACTTCCCGATACGGTGAGCGTGCGCGTCGGTTTCGCTTCGGCGTTGATGTTGAGCACACGTCGTTCATACCTTCCGAAACGAATCACTCTGCCGCTCGTGGTGTCGATGTCACCATCGGTGGATCGCGCGGTGCGGCCGTAGTACGCATTGATATTGTAGTCGTTGCTTGGTCGCAGATAACCGGTGACGCCGCGAATGCGTGCACCCTGTGCGACCAGCCGGTTGGACGAATTGTAATTGTCGCCAAGAGCCAAACCGAAGTTGTCGCCCTGGAGCTTCAACTGCAGACGGTTGCGTGTCTGATTGAGAGCGTCTTCCAAAGACGTGAGCAAGAATCTCCCGCTTAGGTCAACACCCCCGATTGAGAGTGTCGGCATGAGAGTGAACCGCCACTCGGAAGCCGGACGTTGAGCCAATCCGATGCCCGGGCCCGACTCCTCGCGTCCCCACCAGCCGGTTTCCCCCTGAACACGCAATGTCGCCGTCGGTTTCTGCGCCAATGAGATCGATGGGAGGTGGACGGCGAGCACAATCAGCGCCCCGCCCACCAGAGTCAGGGGCGCGCGCGTCGTCATTTGCCCTCGTCCTCTACAATTTCAAATCTGACAGTGAGCGGCGCGGTTCGACGCGATATGTTGTATTTATGATCATAGGCGGCGACTTCATAGACATAGGTCTCGCCCAATTCGGCAGAGTAATCCGTAAATGAGTTTCCCCGCCGCGGGAGTTGATCCAGCAACCGCGTGGCCGATTCATCACCGCTCTTGCGGTAAATGTTGTAGCCTTCCAAATCGCTCGATTTCGGCTCCGTCCATGTCAGCCGCACACCTTCGCGTCGCGATTCGGCGGCGAGATTCTCGGGCGGGGAGGGTGGAGCACGGTCGGTAAACACCGATCCCAGTGGATTGCTCATTGCTGATTCATTGCGATCCCGATCCACGGCCGTAACCCGATACCAAAATACGTTGCCGTAGCCAGGCGGCATCTCCAGATACTCCGATACCGTATCCGAAAGGGCCAGTTTGGTGAGTCTCTCGTATCCGTCCACTTTCGTAGCACTGCGCCAGACGTTGAAACCGGCAAGATCGGGGGTCTCCACCATCTCCCAGCGAATACGAATTCCGTCCTCGACGATGGCCAAGTCGATGAGCAGCGGCGGCAAGGGAGGGAGACGATCCGGCGGACGCAATGTCACGATGTCCGACCATTTCCCCCGATTGTCGCTGTAATCGTAGGCTCGCACTCTGTAGCTGACTTCGCCCTCTTGGGAATCCCACAACGTGTCGTTGAACGATGTGTCCTGCAGTTGATCAGCCAGACGGAACCAGAATTCCGCGCTGTCGTCGGGTGTCAAACTGCGCTCGATCATATAGCCGGCCAGCGTGGGATCATCAACCGGTGACCACCGCAGTTGAATCGAGTTGTCTTCCAGAATAGAACCGCGAAGGCCCTCCACTTTCGGCGGTGGAATCGGATCCTCGATGAACACATCAACGACATCGCTAAACGGACCAATATTACCGCTGTTGTCGACCGCACGCACACGATACCAATATTGAACACCGAGTACGATGTCGCCGTCCGCATAGCTGGTAAATGAGATCGTTTGCCCCTCACTCGGCGCGATTTGTTCAAAATTCTGCGCATCCGCCCGGCTGCGAAAGACCTGGTACCCCTTGAGATCGTCGATCTCGACCGGCGACCAACTGAGCAGCACGGCACCGGGTGTCTGACGGGCCGAGAGATCGCCGACTGAAGGCGGCTCGGTCATGTCACGCGGCTGCACGGAAATGGCCTCCGTGGGATCGCTCTCGAATCCGAACACGTTGACGGCATTGATGCGATACCAGTACGTCGTCCCGTTGGCCAGATTGCCCTCGCGGAATCGAGCAGGATCATCGCCGGGCTCGTCCCCAACGACGCGAATGTTCATAACCGGCGTAGAATTCACCCTGACGAACGGCTGCGAGACATCACCGATTGCGCGATAGACGTTGTAGCCGATGATTCCGTGCGTCAGCTCGACCGACGAATCACGCACCCAGTTGATGAACGCTTCGGCATCCTGGGCTTCGCCGACCAATCCTTGCGGAACCGGAATCTCCGATGGAGTGCCGTGTTCCACAGGCGCGGAGTTCGCGACATCGGTTTCGGTGCCCTGGCGTACAGCCGTGACGCGGTACTCGAACGCGCCCCCCTCCGACAGATCGCGGTCCACATACACCTGCCCGAGCGCCTCGCCCAAACCGGGAACGGCCAGGGTCATCGCCATGAACAATCCGCGCGACTCGGGGTTAAGAAGCACGCGGTCAAAATCCTGCTTGCTCAACTGGCGCGTGTTTTCGTCACCACCGAGCATGGAAATCAGAATCCCTGCACGCAACCCAGCAATCTGACGCAGATTGTCCGCGGAGAGAATGGGCGCAATGAGCTGTGTTGTCAGACGGGTCCACTGCCCCCCTGCTCCCAAACGACGGTAGACGTGATAACCGTCGGGCAGATCGCCTTCCTGCTCCATATAGCGTAGGAACACGGCCTCGTCCGTGGAGTAGGTGAAGACATGGCCGGTCCCCTGTGCCCATGAAGCGGGCGCGACCACAACCGCCAGCAGCGTGGTGACCAGGAGTATTTCAGCAATACGTCTCATGATTAACGACACCCCTGATACAGGCTGCAGCCTTCGGGATAACTAAGCGACAGATCATGGCTGCCCGAATAGAGAAGCACGTCGTAGTCCACGTGCAGATCTCCGGCAACGCACACGCTGTTCCGGTAACTGAGACCGAGTGTTGTGGACACGTTGGCGCTCAGAATGTCAATTGCTCCCCGGGCAACAAGGAGATCAACGTCCGCCCAACCGCTGAATCGCAGTTCTGATGATAAGCTGACCTCCTCAATGTAACAGATTTGCAACGTGCCGCCCGCGCTGATGCCCGCATCAACAGCGAATCCAAATCCCGCCGCACTGACTTCTTTGTCGATTGAGTAACGCAAGTCACCGGAGAGGTAACAGTATTGCTGATTGATATCGATTTCGCCATCAGCGCCTACGATAATTAACGCTGTCCCACTCAATTCACGCGACTTGATAAAGAACGTCTGTCCGCCGCAATCACCGAAACAGTATTGCACATCACCCCGGAAACTGACCAATTCACCGGCAGCGGTCGGAAGCGCAATCACACAGCGGATGTATCCTTCAATCTTATCCCTTGGGTCCCACACGATGCTGACCTGGCCTTCACCATAGCAGTTGTCTTCCATATCCATCACCCACACTTTGCCGTTGAGCGTAAAGCGCGGGTTGGCGAAGACCATGGTGAGTTGTCCTGACATTACCTTGCCGCCTGCGGCATCGCCGACCACAACGACAGCTTTGAGCCCAAGCGCTGCACGATGATCGGGTCCGCCCGGATCATCGCCAACCGGTGGCCGGTAGTGTACACCGACACCGCCGCCCAGCCGGTACAACGACAATCCGGTATTCCCAATCGGAATGCCGGTGGGCAGACCGGCGACCAATTCGATATACCAGTAATCGTACAATGAGCCGTCGCCCTTTTCGGCGGAACCGATGACAATCTGCCCGCTGACCTCGACTCGTGGTTCAATGACAACGTCCATGGCGCCTTTGAACTCGCGTTCGGAGAAACCGATCATGACGCTGTAGGACACCGGGCCCTTTGAGTAATCAATGCCGATCGAGTCGACCGCAACCGCGGGACCTTCCTGAACACGAATGCCGGCCTGAAGCTGAACGAGATCGGGGAATCCGATCATGCCGACGAGTTCGAGTTCGTACTTGTCTTCGTCATCTTTGTGCAGATCCAGGTTCTGGATGTGATACTCGAAGGCATCCATGAACTTCTGTGGAGTTCCCGCGTACGCGAAGCCCTCAAGCGACATCTCGTAGTTCGAATTGACCTTGAAATTGCGGATCGTGAGTTTCTCGAAGTACTTTGAGCGCGCATTGAAGTTCAATGTGACTTCGGCAAGTTCATCGTAGGAGAACGAGCACCCATCGATCAGATCAAGGGTCATGCCCCATTTGGGAATGGCGAGCGGATTGATTGAGCGAACATGACCGCTCACGGCCAGCGGACTGAGACTGCTGACGTTGAGCGACAGGCCCAGCGTGCCATGGACGGGATCCTTCATGGTCACTTTGCCGGCAACGGCACAACCCGCCAGCGATCCATTGTCGAATGTCGCCGACAGCGTATCCAGCGAGAACAGATACCCCATTAAATTGATGTCTTTGGCCACGTCGAAGGCTCCGATGGTACCGTTCAATCCGCCCTGCGTGCCCAGGTAGAACGCTTCGGCGAACACACCAGGAGGATCAGCGCCCGGTGGATCCGATCTCATCAACGCCGGCAACGCAACGTCCATACGGCGTATGTAGAGGCCCATCCACGCGGGACCGTCGGGGACAGGCGCCGAGAGCGATATCGGGCGGCGGCTCATGTCGATCACCGCCGACGCCCCCTCTTTGATTTGCGCGAAGCCAAAATCGAGCAACGGCAGGCTCTTGATGTCGGCGATGAAGTCACCCTGCGAACCGAAGTAAGCTTCGAACGATACGGTCTTCGCGTCGGTTGTATCGGTGGCTTTAATTTCACCGCTGCCCTTGAGTACGCCGCCGGCTCCCGCCTCGACGCCCAATGCTGAAATCTCGAAGCCATAGCGGCTGCCGATCTCGAACACCAGTGGATCGCCCGACCATTCGACCAGTCCGGACAACGCGAGTGGAACATCGTCTTCGTTCGTCACGACATTGCGGATCTGCAATTTGATCTTGATGAGTTCGTCAATGAACGGTTGCAGAATTGGGCTGCCAACGTCGAGTACGAAGCGCCCTGTACCATTGATCTCATCGCCCGGAACGAATGACTCATCGGTCTCTACCGTGAACAGGTCGTCCATAATCCCGATGCGGAACATGTTGGCGGTTCGCCCGGTGTATTCCATGTCGATCACCGGGATGCGGGTAAACGGATGGAGGTCTTCGTTTTTCACGGTCGCTGTCGCAAGCAGACGCACCGTATCGGGATGATCTTGCACCACTGATCGTGCGATGCCCCACCACTCCGACGTTTTGACCTCCGGTTCAAACGAGACCGCTCCGTCGTCTGTCCGTCCTTCAAACTCGATATCGATGCCATTGACCGAATCGCCTTTGAAGTCATGCAGGCATGTGACGGCCGCGAGAATGCGGTTACCCGTAAGCGTATCGAGTTCCGCCGGTATCGCTTCAATGTCGGAGACGCCGGATTCCCAGGCATCCTTCAACTCGGCGGTCAATGGATACGGGCCAAAGCCAAACTTGATCTCTTCGTGATAGAGTGGAACTTTGACCGGGAAACGAAATTCTTCGCAGAGTCTGGGTTTGTCTTTGTTGCGGATGTACTCCACCTTGATTTCGTACTCGCCGTATTCCTTTCCGAGGATCAATTTGCACTCGACATACCCGGAGCCGTCGGTCGTGAATTCCTTCGACATTGTGCCCGGCTCATCGATGCCGTGTCCATCCTGATTGTCGGGTTTGAATTCATCGATCGAGACGCGAACATCTTCGTTGGGCGTTCCCTTGGCTTCGGTGTCGGTGAGCCGGATTTTGAGCGTAACGGTGCTTTCCGGCGCGGCGACGATGGAATCGATTTTCTCGACAAACGTGGACTGGTAGTGAGTATACATGAGCTCCAGTTTCAGCTCTTTGTCATCGGCAATCGGCGAATCGTCGCCGATGGAGAAGAACTTCTCTAATGTGTCGCACGCGGGTGGATCCTTTGGTATCGGCGGTACCTTGAAGAACACCTTCTCTGCCATCGCCGTGTTGGTGACCTCCAGACCCTGGAATTGCGTATAGACAACGTCGGACCAAGTCGCCGGCAATTTGGCGTGTTTGCACACTTCGGAGGCGCAGATGTTCAGTTGGGCATCCTTGTCGGTGAAGATGCGCTCAACCGTTACGACTTCGTGACGATAACGCTGGTCGGCCGGCGCCTGATGCCATTCCGGCCAGAGCAGGCGGCCTTCGTCGAACAGCAGCAAGGTGGTCCGTGGCTCGAGTTGGGGATCACTCCCCGTCAACGGGGCAATCGCCCCGTTCGTCTCCCACGTCACCGATGGCGAGCAAATGTCCGATGTCATCTCATCCGCGCACTGAGCACCATCGAGCACACGTGGCGTGACCTTCACGTTCCAGCCCGAGTATTCGACCAGGAATGCGCGTTCATCGCGGCGTTCGTCGTCCGGGTAGATCAGGCCCATATCGTCGACGGTGACGTGAATGGTATCGGTGAATGACATCTCCTCAATGCAGTTCAGAAGGAATTCGCGTAACGCCTTCTCTGCGGCAACGAACTCGTCGTACGCTTCTTTGCGTTTCGCCTCGACCGAATCACGGATGTGCGGGCCCACTTGGACGTTCTCGGCGAGAACGCCATTGAGACGCTCCAACTCTTCCAGGTTTGCCTTAATCGCGTCGCGCAGGTCCGTCATTTGTGTCTTGGCGTCTTTCACCTCCTGATCGTTCTCGATTTCTGCTTCGATCTGCTCTGTGGTTGCCGCCTGCAGACGCTGACGTTCCTGTTGGAAATCGGATTTCTTGGATTGCACAACGGAGAGTTGTTCTTCGAGCTTGCGCAGCCATTCCAAGATGTCGCTGAGATCATCTTCGAGCGATTCCTCGGCCGCGGTCAACGAACGAATCGCCCGCTCGACCTTGCCAAGTTCGACACGAAGGCTGTCGTGCGCGGCATTGGCGGTGCCGAGCGCCTGCCGATTGGCTTCAATACTATTGGCGTTGCTCCGCAAGTCGGCAACCATTGTTGCGATTTCGGCTTCGAGTGCATTATGCCGCGATGTCGCATCGATGAGTTCGGCGCTGCCCTGATTGGCCACCGTTTCATTGTCGGCAAGAGTTCCGGAGCTGACGCGGCTACGGGCGGCGCGCATCTCTTGCTCGGCAGCAACCAATTGGCTGCGCGCTTCTTGTAGCGCCGCGCGTCGTTGCTCGTAGGTGGCCTCGCCGCGGCTGGCCTGCTCGCTGTGAAAGGTGACTTCCGCCTGGCGATCGGCAATCTGCGTACGCAAGAGATCGGCGCGCTCACGCAGCACGGTCAGGCTGTCTTCAACGTTTTCGATCTCGGTTTCTACCGAGTCCTTGTCGTCTTCACCATCCTCGAGGTCCTCGTTGATTTCCTCCTCCCGCTCACCAAGTTTCTCCAACGCCGAATCGATTGCCGCAACTGCTTCCTCGTAGCGCCCGAGCCGCTCCTGTGTCATGTCGCTCTTGCGATCCGAGAGCGCCATCTCCAGCTCGCTAATCCGACTCTCCATGTCTCCGATCGATTTCAACAGTTGCTTGCCGCGATAGGCGTCGCGCGCATACGATTCAAAGTAGCGATACTTCTCCGCCTGCCATCCCAGCGCAGCCCGAAACGCCGCATCATAGAGAGCTTCTTTCTTTTTCAGATCCGCCTTGAGCGAATCGTATTCGCGCTGTTTCTCAGCGTCTTCGGCAATGATGTAATCGATGGGTGGTGGTATGTAGTAGGCCGTCTGCCCGGTCGCATTCTTCGTTCCGCTCGTGATGACCAGTGAGTCGAGTTGAGCCCGCTCTTCGTCCAATTGTTTCTCGAGTTCAGCGACTCGTTTCTCGAGGTCGTCTTTCTCCTTTTTCTTCTCGTCGAGTTCACCACGCAGTTGTTGCAGGCGTGAACTGATTGTGGCCAGGCGCGTGTCCGCTTCTTCCGTCTCGACCGCGATGTCCGTCGAGTCAGCAACCGCCGCATTGAGCGAATCGCGCACCACCTGCAACGAGTCGGTCCAGTAGCTGAGGCTATCCTCGCGCACCAGCACACTGTCATTGATCGCGGCGAGCGTTTCCTCCCACTCAGGACGTTTGCGTTCGAATTCGGCCTTACGTTCGGCAATGGCCTCGTCCAGCTTGACCTGCATGGAATCGGTTTCGATGGTCTTGGCATCGATGGCGGCCTTAACCACTTCCATTTCCGCGTCGGCTTCTTCAACGTAGCGCGTGAACGCAGCAATCGAGTCGCCCAGCGCTCGTTCGCGCCCATCGACTTCGGCGGCAAACGCATCCAACTGAGTTTGCGTCGACGACAACACGCCGGACAGACTATCGATGGCGCGGACAATCCCGGGCGCTCCGGATGATCCGTCTCGCTGCCATTTCTCAATCGCGGCGCGCAGTGAATCGGCCTTGCGCTGGACGTCGTGGAGCTGTGCCGCGCAGTAGGCATCGCCCGGCACACAACACCGCGACGCCACCAATTCCAGACCGCTCAGTTGCGACAACGCAATCGTTGCCAATGAATCGCGCCGCGATTGGGTGCGTGCACGAATCAACGGGTGCACTACGGACATGAACTCACTCAGTTGCGCATTGTTCGCGTCGGCGTTGATGCCGCAGAACCGGTAATTGAAATTGGAGAACGAGGAGCGGAACCGGCTAATCTCCGGTGCGCTCGCGTAGAGTTGGGCGACCAAGGCGCTGATCTGAGACTGCAACGCTCCCAGTGTACCCGTCAGCCCATCGAGATTGGCACGCGCCTGATCGACGGCGGCCTGCATCGCCGGTATGACCTGTTGCCGACGGTTGGTCTCGTCCTGTATGGTTTGATAAAGATCGACGAGTTGTTCGTTCAGTGCATCGAGCTGTGACCGCAGTGCTTCAAGCTGGTTGAACAACGTGAGTTCTTCGGGCGAGGGACGGCTGCGCAGGGAATCGCGCAGATCCCGGGCACGTTCGGCAGCGGCATTCAGCCACTCCTGCACCGCAGCGGCTTGCGCCGTCACATCGGCAATCGCCGCGCTCAACCCTGCAACCTTGGCGTTGACATCGTCGCGCACAACCTTCAGACTGTCGACAATTCTCGCCGCGGCGGCACTGTCCTGCTCGACACCGGGAATCTCCGCTTCCAACCGGGCAATACGCGCTTCCACCTTGGCCAACTCCGCCTTCAGGGAGTCAAGCAACGCCTGCAGAGAATCCAGCAGTTTTTGCTGAGGCGTGGGATCGGGGAACGGATCGTTGAGGCTGCCCTTACCCTGCAACTCCCACTCATACGATGCGATGTCATCTTTGACTGCCTTCTTGTGGTAGCTGTATCCACAATTCTGGCAGAGTGTCACGATGCGATCGGCGTCATCGCCGACGATGAGCAACGGCACGGCGCGCGGATAGTCGAAATCCTGCGGATTCGTCGGAGGAACAGGCTCAATACGAATCTGGTCGCAGTCCTCGGGATAGACCGACACCTGGCACTCATCGCAACGCACTTCCGGCGGCGGTTCGCCTTCGCCGGGGATGCGCGGCGGTTCCTCTTGGGGCGGTCTCTCCGTCGTGCCTTCGGGCTGCTCGGGTGTCGACGTTGTGCCCGTTTCGCCATCACGTGGCACGGGACGCGTGACATGATCCTCCGGCATTCCAAACGTTCCACCCGGCTCACCGGAGTAGATCTCCGGGATGTCGCCGTTGCGAAAACACCAGTACTCACCCGCGGACACCATGCTGCCGTCACTGAGTGTCCCCATGGCCGTCCACACATAGGCGCCACCGGGAAGCATCGGCGGGGCATGATCCGGCAGTGCTACCTCGACCGTGTTATGATCCGAAGTCGATTCGGTAATGGTTACGGGTCCAGATGTCGTGCCTGTTAAGTCGACCGGACCTTTGATCTTGGTGGGAACCGCCAAGTCGATAATGTCATCGACGGGCACGTATCCGCACGGAACGAACCACTCGATGATGTTGACCGATACGATGTCAGGGCTCACTCTCAGCCGAAAGATGCTCTCATACCCGTACGTTGAATATGTTCCGCCAGGATCGGACTCATCGCACGGTCCACCGGGATACAACATCGTGATGTGACCGGTGACTTCCGGCACTTCGCTGTCAGGCGGGAGTGTGTCACGCTCTGGAATGTCAGCAATCTCAAAGTTGTAGAACTCGCTGGATCCGATAATGCTCTGTGCCGGATCGTTGACGTCGTACGCCTGCACGAACCAGACATAGTCTTCGCCCATTTCCAGCGGGTCGAGATATGGCGGAAATTCAAACGTAGTCGCCTCGATTCCCGGAACCGTAAAGGTTGGGACATTCGTAACGATGTCGCTAACCGCCTGTTGGCCCATCTGCGCAGGGAAGATGTTGATTTTGAATCGGACGTCGCTGGGATCAACTCCGACGGCATCGGCATCCCAGTCAAAAAACGGACGTGTCTCAGTCAGCACAGCCGGCTCACCAAACTCATCGCCCGGTGAATGTGGAAAGATCGTCACCGAGCGGCGCTGCGTGTAATCGTATCCGGTGGGCGGTTCGCTCTCGATGATGGTCAGGCAACCGACACAAACGGCATCCCCCCATTCAGTGATAAGGGATACATCACATGCTCCCAGCGGGGCATTATCAGAAACAGTGATATTCGTGATGATGTGTGTCTCACTCGCGACCGAGGGTGAGCCCAGCGTCACTCCATCGCACGCAAGCTCCAGTGTTGCCGGCGCGAAGAATCCGCTGCCCGAAAACTGAATCTCAACATCGGTGTCACCCCGTCGAACAGTTGCCGGCGTGACGTTGGAAATTGACGGCGGTGGGAGTGTGATCTGGACACATCCTGCGCATGTCCCGGTACCGGCCTCTGTCGTCACCACAATGTCGCACAGATCGGGCTGAGCATCGGCTGCCACAGACACAACAGCTTCGATCTCAGTCTCGCTGACGAATGAAACCGTCTGGACCGTGATCGAGGGACACGATGATGAGACGGTCGCATCCTCAGTGAAATTGTCACCTGAAATGGCCAATGTCACATCAGGAGCACTGCGGCGCACCTGATCGGGGGAGACGCTCGTAACCAACGGCGGCTCCAGCGGTGGCGGCAAAATCGTGATGCACGCTTCACATTCCCCGGTGCCACCATCGGTCGTCACCCGAATGCCACACGGCCCCGTCAGGGTTGATGGTGCCACATCGATGGTAGAGATAATCTGCGATTGACTGACGAATTGAGTCGACCGAACCGTCACACCTTCGCAATTGAATTCAACAACGGCATCCGGTGTAAAGTTCTCACCGCTGATCGTAAGCTCGACCCCAATTCGGCCGACGGTGATGGTATCGGGCAAAGCCGCGGTGACAACGGGCGTCTCCGGCGGAGGTGGATAGATCGTTACACAACCCCCACACGTCACCACTCCGAAGTCAGTGGTCACACTGATATCGCATGGTCCCAGCGTGGCGTCGGGAGCCACATTGACCGTCGCCGTGATGCTCGTGCGAACCGGATCGATGTTGACAAGATCAATACCTGCACAACCGAGCTCGACGACCGTGTTGATATCCAAGTCGGTACCGGTGATGACGATCTGTGTACCCATCTCGCCCTGCATCAGCGAATCCGGATCCACCGATTCGATCGTCGGTGGCAGCGCCTCAACCGAGACACATTCCGCGCATATATCACTGCCCGCAGAGGTTGTCACCGATACATCGCAGTTTGTCAATGCAGCGTTCGCGGAGACATCAATAACTGCCGTGATTTGGTTCTCCGATTCGACCGTGACCGACTGTACCGTTACATCCGAACAGGCCACATCCACAACGGAACCGGGCAGGAAGCCCGATCCATTGATAGTGATTTCTGTGTCTGTTGCCCCTCGCAGGAGCGTCGACGGATCAACGTTTGTGATGACCGGTGCATCCGGTGGCAACTCCACAATGGTCAGACAGCCGGGGCAATTCGCCGTGCCACCATCGGTGGTCACTAAGACATCGCAGCCGCCGGGCGTGGCACTCGGCGACACATCCACCGTCACCTCGATGATCGACTCATCGACGACATTGGTATTGGAAATGGCAATGCCGGGGCACGTTGTCGAGACAATCGCACCAGGGAGAAACTCGGTGCCGTTGATCGTAATGAGGACCTCGGCATCGCCTTGGACCACAGAATCAGGCGATACCGACGCGATTGTGGGTTCTCCGGGTGGTGCAGCGACAATCTCCAGACAGTCCGTACACTGATCAGTTCCCCCCTCGGTTGAAATGACCAGGCCACAGAGTCCGAGTGATGCATCCGCTGCAACGTCCGCGTTGATCTGTACCGTAGTTTCGCCCAGAATAAACGTCGATGTGATCGTCACCCCGGGACAGGTGGTGGAGACCTCCGTTGTCGGCGTGAAGTCCGTACCGGTGATGGTCACGACATTCCCATCGCTGCCCTGCACCAATGTATCAGGCGACACCGATTCGATCACCGGAGGGACAGGCGGAGCCTCGACGATTTCGATGCAGCCCGTACAGACATCGGTTCCGGTCTCGTTGGAAACGAACACATCGCAGGGCCCCAATGACGCATCACCCGCCACATCGTCGACCGCCTGAATCATCGTCTCGCTGATGAAGTTCACGGTGGAGAATGACACTCCCGTGCACGATGTCGACACGTCCGTCGTCGGCGTGAAACCCGATCCACTGATTGTTATGATATTGCCGGACGTTCCCTGAACGAGTGAGTCTGGTGACACCGATTCGATAACCGGCGGTTCAGGCGGTGGCTCAACGACCACAAGACACCCGGAACACATGTCGGTGCCGAATGCGTTCGACACGAACACATCGCAGGGGCCCAATGGCGCATCACCCGCCACATCGTCAACTGCCTGGATCGTCGTTTCACTGATGAAGATCACCGAGGAGAAGGATACGCCGGTACACGACGTTGAGACTTCGGTCGTCGGTGTGAAGCCGGAGCCGGTAATCGTTATGGTATTGCCCGACGTCCCCTGTGCGAGAGAATCGGGTGAGACCGACTCGATCAGCGGTGGCTGCGACTCCTCAATGATCGTGAAACAGCCAATGCAGTCACCGGTACCGCCCGACGTTGTCACGCTGACATCACACGGACCTAGTGCAGTAGTCGGCGCAACTGTCACATCGGCGATGATCGTATTCGGATCGAGGACCTGAATCGTACCAACCGATACTCCGGAACATCCAAAGCCGATTGTCGGCGAATCCTCGAAATTGGTTCCAGTTATCGTGAGCACAGCACCACTCCCCCGTGTTACGCTGTCGGGATCGACGGAACCGACAGTCGGGGGCGGTATGAACGGCGTGACGATCTCGACACATCCGGGGCACGATGTCTCTCCGAATTCGGTGAACAGAGCAACGTCGCAGGTTTGATCAGGCGTGCCCGGCAGGACGTTGACGGTAACGACCACCTCAGCCGCATTGAAGAATTGGGTCGAAACGATATTGATCGCGGTGCAACTGAATTGAACTTCCGTCGTTGCGGTGAAGTTTTGGCCGGTAATGAGTAGATCTGTATCGGCGCCGCTCGATTCGATTGTCCCCGGATCGATTCCATCGATGACCGGTTGGGGCGGCTCCATTACGGTGAACAGATTGACTCCCGTCCCGGAAAGAGTCGACGGGTTCTCATATGTAATGTCGACCGGGCCGAGCGTCGCCGCGTTGTCGATCTGGAACGTCGCATGAATCTCCGACGGCGACACCACGTTCACGTCGAACACTGTGATCGAGGGATGCGATGTGGTCAACACTCCGCCGTCCACGAAGTTCTGACCAGTAATAACGACGGGCACTGTCTCACCGGCGTACCCGGAATCGGGTGTGCAGTTGTCCAGCTGTGGCGGTTGCTCCTCGGCAATAACTTCGATCAAACCGAAGCCGGTGTCGGCCTGCGCATCCGGATTGGTGACGATGACATCGTAAATTCCCGGTGGAGCCGACGGCTCAACAGTCAATTGCCCTTCAATGATCCCCGGGTCGACGACGTTGATCGAACTGATGAGAACCCCCGGCGCTGTGACCTCGACATTGGCGCCCGGCTGGAAACCGTTTCCGAACACCTGGTATTCGCCAAACCCACCCGGCGCAAGTTGTTCTGGAGAAAAGAATTCGACGATTGGCGGCGGCTGCCCAAGAGCAGGGACGGAGGAGAACAGAGTGGTCACAACCGCAACGATGACGAGCCATCGTCGCTGCATGAAGGTGCTGTGGTCGCCACGCCGTGATCGTGTCGAAAACATTCTCGTACTCGCGATGCTATCGTGTTGTTGTACGGTACTGCCACCAAGTGAAGCGTCGAGTTCAGTCTCAGCATATCGCGAGAGTCGGGCAGTGTCAACGTCAAACTAACGCCTCACATCATGACATTATGAATATGGCTGAATTGCCGGGAGACGCTTCAGCAATACAAACAGGATTGGAATGAATGCTATGTCGAGCACACTGGAGGATGTCTTTTCAATTCATCAGTACCCCCCTCGGATATACCGAATGCTCACGTGGGCGAGACTGAACCGATAGAACTGGGGGAAACGGATCCGCGCGGTGCTGGGCAAAGCCCGCCTCCAGCACAAGTCATCGCGCCTGTGACACCTGCCATTGGTGATCGTCCTGTTCCTGCGGGATACGTTTGACGACATCAGCCGTGTCGGAGGTGCTCTGCTGGGTGATTACATGTATGTGCTGGTGCGGCAGTCACCGGGAACCGCTCTCCAAATCGATCCAACACTCGGCCGAACAAACCGCTTCTATGCTCCTCACAAGAATACGTCGGTCAGCGCCGTCCTCTACGTGCCCTGCGGTACCAACTGGTCGGATAGCCCGGTGACCCCGATTCCGAATCCGTTCGCGAAGATCCCGGTCCAGGACTCCTGGTTTGCGCATCTTGAGATCGCACGACAAGAAATCGATCTGAGCTAATCGTCGATCAGCTCGACCCGAGCTTGATGGGGTCCAAAGTCTTCAAACCCTCTTGGATATCGTGCTCCTCCAGAAGGGTCCCCGCCATTCGGAATCCGGCATCGTACACTTGCTCGCGTCTGGCGGCGAGAATGCGCTCGAACAAGGCGCATGGAATCTGAAAGAGAGCCACAGGTGAACCTCCTCCAGACTTAAGGGAGCAGTGATCAGTTGTCAGGATCGGCCGATTGCCCGGTGCATGAATTCAGCGTGAGAGCGATCTCACCGGTGTCGGCATGGTAGACTGCCGAAGACACGACCTGCTGCACCAGCGCGATCCGCTCCGGCATATGAAGGACATCCCAGATCGGGTCGAACTGTTGCAGGGTCTCGCGCAAGTGCTCGGCGTCGATCGTCTGCGACTTCAATTCTGCAATCTGCAGCTTGAGCTCGTGCAGGCGTGCTTCCATCCGTGAGACGAGGCCCTCGGTCTCCCGGAGTCGGGCGGTGACGGTTGGCATCGGCTCCGTGGCTTCAGATAGTACCTGCACCATCGAGTTGATCTCGGCGGTCTTGCGCTGGCGTTCGTCGTAAAGTTTGTCGTACTCGGCTTCGAGCCTTGGGACCTCGGATCGTTGCTGGAGCCTGGCTTCGGCGTAGACCTGCTCCACCAGCTTAGGATCGTTGCCGATCTGCTTGATCTGCCGGACGACGAAGTCCTCGATATCGGGTGCGGACAGTGACGGCGTGTCACACGCCCCCTTCCCTTGCTTCTGGCGGGTGTTGCAGACGTAGTAGCGGTAGAGTGTGCTCCCCTTGTTGGTGTACGTGTGCGCCATGGCGGCTCCACACTTGCCGCACCGGATCAATCCCTTGAGCAGGGCCGCGTGCTTGTTGCGCACGGCCGGGCCGCAGCCATAGCCGTTCTGACCCACAATCTCCTGTGCGCGGTTGAACAGGTCCTCGTCGATGATCGCCTTATGCTCCCCGACGTAGAGCTCCCCCTTGTGCAGGACCTTGCCGATGTAGGTCGCATTGGTCAGATGGCGCAGCACCTTGGCCTTGTCCCAGCGTGATCCCTCCACCCGTTTGCCGTTCTTGCGCACCCAGGACTTCGTGGTCCAGCCGCGACGGTTGAGTTCAATGGCAACCTTGAGCGCCGACTGGTGCTGGACGTACAACTCAAACATCTCCCGCACCATCTGGGCTTCGGTCTCGTTGACCAAGATGCGGTGTGCCTCGGGGTCCTTGTCGTAGCCCAGGATCGGCGGACCGCCCATCCACTTACCCTTGCGACGAGCGGCACACATCTTGTCGGAGGTCCGCTCGCCGATCATCTCTCTCTCGAATTGGGCGAATCAGGATAGGGGCCTCAGAATGATTTCTGAGGACCCCTCCCACACCACCCGGCATGCG
>CAYTTY010000061.1:0-17934 GCA_964440935.1 uncultured Ignavibacteria bacterium
CGCCTCAACCTGAGTACAGACCCCTCACTGAACCACTCGTGAAATATCCGGGCTAAGCCATTGCTGAGAAATAGCTTACAAGGAGCAACCGGGCATCCGATGGCATGCCCGGCAGAACTCCCTGCTGTTGCAATCCCCTATTCTTTGAAGCTGGCCACCGCTTCATCAAGGGTATCGTAGCAGTCGAACACCGACGACAGCCGCGAGATCACGAGAATGCGTTCGATCTTCTTGGTAAGATTGGCCATGCGAAGACTGGCGCCGGCGCTGTCAAACTTCTTCCAGTGGTGGATGAGAATGGAAATACCCGAAGAGTTAATCCAGTCGGTGCGCCCCAAGTCCAGAACGACTTTGTGGAAGCCATCGTTCAGCAATTGATAGAGCTTTTCGTCGAGTTCCCCTGTGTCGGGGCCGCCCATAAGGCTGCCGTGTGGTGTCAGGACAGCCACACCATCGGTCTGACTCTGTTCGATTTTCATCGTGTCCTTTCCTGTTCCCTTGGTACCTGCTTATTCCCAAGTACGGAACAGGAGCCGGAGAGTTGCCTGCCTATCTCACCGTCAGGTCAGCTCGATCACCGAATTGACGTTTCCATATTCGTCGCGGACCGATTCGGGATTGGCCGGATCGGTAATCCATTGATGATCCACGACGAATTTGTACTCGTAATGGCCCGGTTTCGGGCGCAAATTGACCTTCCAGTTCCCGTCGCGTCCCTTCTTTAGCGGCTTCAACTTCCAGTCGTTGAAACTCCCGGCAATATCAACGGTCTGGGCGTTCGGTGCAAACATCGTGAAGGTCACTGAGCAACGCTTGGCATCTGGTTTCTTGGTGGACTTGGCCGATTTGGCCTTGCTTGCCGCCGCTTTCGACTTCGTCGTCGGTGATGAGGCCGAGCTTTTCTTGTTTACCATAATTTAATCCCCCGCACGTCCAATGTGACAGCAATATCATGAATTTGACTTAGTACGCAACAATTGTCGAGTTCTGTGTAGACGAAATTGCTTCGTTTCCGTTTGACGTCGAGTTTATCGCTCGCCATGTCAGGACAAACCCTTGCGCAACAGCCGTTGGTTGCGCACACTTTGCCCCATGGCTGTCATCGTCCAACCAGTGGCCCAGCCTGAGATCAAGCCGATTCGTCAGGCGGTGCTCCGTCCGTATTTATCGGTCGCCGAGTGTGACCTACCCGGCGATGAGCGTCCAGAAACGGCACATTTCGCCGCATTCTCAGGAAACACAATGGTCAGTATTGCGTCAATCTACCATGAACCGCCACCTAACAGCGAGCGGACGGATAGCTGGCGACTGCGCGGGATGGCCACATTGCCCGACTATCGCGGCAGCGGATACGGCGCCGCCTGCCTCCGGGCGTGTATCGATCATGTCCAAACCAAAGGTGGGCAGCACATCTGGTGCAATGCCCGGACTCCCGCCGTGCCATTTTACGAACGGTATGGATTCCGACGGATCGGCAAGGAGTTCGAAATTCCGAAGATCGGTCCACACTATGTCATGGAACTGGACATGTGATGAACCTCTTGCAGATGGGGACGAACCGTGAACGATCCCGTTGTCATCGGCTTTATCGTCTACCTCGTGGTGGTCCTGGTCGTCGGCAGTCTCACCCTCCGGCTGACCAAGTCGTTGGCCGACTACCTCCTCGCCGGGCGCAATCTTGGTCCGTGGCTGGTAGCCTTCTCCGAGCGCGCGTCGGGCGAATCGGCCTGGCTGCTGATCGGCTTGCCAGGCGTTGCGCTGATGGCGGGATTCGGTGCGATCTGGCCGGCGATCGGATGCACGTTCGGCATCTTCGTATCCTGGACATTTGTCGCCCGCAAGTTGCGTGAGCAAACCGAAGCGCACGACAGTATCACCCTGCCGCGCTTCTTCGAAAAGCGCTTCGGCGATGACACCCACCTGCTGCGCTGGGTGTCGACCGTCATTATCGTGTTCTTCTTCACGCTGTATGTCGCCGCACAATTCCTCGGTGCGGGCAAGGTCCTCAACGCGGCATTCGGCATGACCCCGCTCCAGGGCATGCTGCTCGGTTCGGTGATCATCCTGTTTTACACGATTATGGGTGGCTTCTACGCAGTTGTCTGGACCGACTTCTTCCAGGGATTGATCATGGTGTTCACCCTGGGGGGGCTGCCAATTGCAGGACTCATATCGATTGGCGGAGTCGGTGCACTAACGACAAAACTCAATGCGGTCGATCCCAATCTCCTTGGCTTGGGCGGCGGAGACAGCACGACACTCATGGACACCATCCTCTACGCCATCGGTGGATTGGGAATCGGACTCGGCTATGTCGGCCAGCCGCACCTCCTGGCGCGGTTCATGGCCATTCGTAAGTCGAGTGATTTGCGCAAAGGCTCACTGATCGCCACCTTCTGGGCACTGATCGCCTTTTACGGTGCGGTCGGTGTTGGCCTTGTTGGCTTGGCGATGATTGGCCAGGGAATCGAGGATTCCGAACAGATTATGCCGTTGGTCGCCAATGCGCTGATGCCGGGAGCCATTGTCGGTGTGATGATCTCGGGCGCCATTGCAGCCATGATGTCAACCGCCGATTCACAATTGCTGGTCACCACCTCGGCGGTCACCGAGGATATCTACCACGGCCTCATCAACAAAGATGCGCCACAGAAACGACTGGTGCTGATTTCGCGAACGGTCACTGTTATCGTTGGGTTTGTCGGACTCATTTTGGCGCTCACCGGTGAAGAGCTGGTGTATGATTTGGTTCTCTACGCCTGGGGCGGCCTAGGCGCGGCGTTTGGCCCGGCGATGTTGTTTACACTGTGGTCGAAACGTGCCACGAAAAATGCGATTGTCGTTGGTATGCTCACCGGCGCAATCAGTGTAATTGTCTGGAAGAATGTCCCGGTGCTGGCCAATTTCGTTTATGAGCTCGTGCCTGGTTTCCTGCTGGCAACGATGGTGATTTGGGTCGTAAGTCGCTTTAGCCGGACCACCGAGCGCTAGCACGGCATTCCAACAATGTTACCGCAGTTTCCACTCCCGCATCTCATCCAACAATTCGACATCGGTCATGTCGATGTTCATTGGAGAGATTGATACAATCCCCTTGGCGACGGCGGCGGCATCGGTGTCTTTGTAGCGCGACCATGTCGGCTCGCCACCGATCCAGAAGTACTCTCGTCCACGCGGATCGCGTTTGGCGGAAATAATGTCGGTGTAGGTGCGGTGCCCCAAGCGCGTGATTTGATACTTGCGATAACCGCCCTTTGGAAACGCCGGGAAATTGATATTGAGCAGTGTTCCACGCGGGATGCGTCCGACAATCTTGGGCACGAGGCGCCGGAGGAACTTCGAAGCCGAGCGAAACGCGCGTCCGTTGTGGTCGGGGGCGGTCATCGAGACGGCAATGGACGGGATCCCCATAATCGTCCCCTCAATCGCCGCCGCCACTGTGCCTGAATAATGGACGTCCTCACCCATGTTCGGACCATGATTAATGCCCGAGACCACGACCTGCGGATCACGTTTGAGAATTTCGTGAAATGCCAGAGTCATACAATCGGTCGGCGTGCCATCGACGGCGTAAACATTGCTGTCATGCTTCTTGATGCGCAATGGCCTCGTAATGGTCAGCGAATGGCTGACACCCGACTGGTCGGACATCGGCGCCACTATGACCAAATTGCCGATCATGCGCAGCTCTTTTGCGGCCGCCTTCAGACCGGGCGCATTGACACCGTCGTCATTTGATAGGAGAATACGCAGCGCCATAGGCGTCCATTCTACCGTGTGTTGACCGTCGCTTCAATACAGAAAGCGCGGAGTGTCAACTGTTTGACACTCCGCGCCTTACTCCCTGCCGTTCGGCTACCGTGGCTTAGCTCACGTCGACTAGCTTGATATCAAACGTGAGGTCCTTCCCGGCCAACGGATGATTGGCATCCAAAGTGACATTGGCATCGTCCATTTCGGTGACCGTCACGGGTATCTTCTGACCATCATTGCGTTCCATCTGCAAGCGCTGGCCGACTTCCACATCGAGATCGGGGGGAATGCGGTCGCGGCTGACGTTCATCACTAAATCATCGCGATGGTCACCGTACGCTTCCGCCGATTCGATCTTCACGGTCTTCTCATCGCCCGCGTTCATCCCTTCCACGGCCTTTTCGAATCCGGGAATTACCTGACCGGCGCCGACTTGAAACTCAAGCGGCTGGTCGGGCTGTGACTGATCGAAAACGGTCCCGTCCTCGAGCTTGCCCTTATAATGCACTTGGACCTTCTTACCGTTTTGTGCCTGGGTCATGGCTTCCTCCTCTGTCGTTTATGCGACTTTGGACCATTTCAGTCAAATCCCTCAGGCAGCTGTTCGCGCGTCCTGCAGGCGATCGTCCGAACGATTGTTCCAAAACAGTCCCATCAACTTGATAAACCGAAACGTGTCTCTCCATCCATGAATACGGCTCAATTCATTTCCATATACGGTTGCAATCGGCACCGAACCAATTCGAAATCCTGAACGAGCCGCCAAGATAAGGTATTCGGATTCAAAGTCGAAAGCGTTTGACTTTGGTTGTACACGTTCCGCCACCCGCCGTCCGATGAGTCGATATCCGCACTGAGAATCGGGGATGGTCACACCACACAGACGACTCAACACCCTCGACGTCATCGTGTTGCTCATCCGACGCGGCCATGGCATCCCACCATGGCCAAATGAGCGAGCGCCGATAATGATATCGCCCTCTCCCCGCTCGAACGCTTGCACGAAAGCCGGTAAGCTTTCCGGCTCATGCTGTCCATCGGCGTCCATCTGGATGATCGCATCCGCACCGGCCACGCAGGCCGCCTGGATTCCACTTCGCAGGGCCGCACCCTTTCCCCGGTTCATCCGGTGGCGAATCACTTTCGCCCGGGAGTCTGCCGCTACTGCCGCGGTCTCATCGGTAGAGCCATCATCGACAACAATCACCTCAGGGTCGGACCACACGTGTCGAATCCGACCAATGATGTCTGCGAGCGACGGTGCGGAATTGAAAGCGGGAATGACAATACAGATGACCACAGGACACACCATGTTCTTAACGGTCGGCCATTTCCGGGATGAACTACAGCCGTGGATGTGGCTGATCGGCGGGACAATAACGCCGATGGTCGGGGCGAGCCGATTTGAACGGCCGACCTCTCGCACCCCAAGCGAGTGCGCTAACCAGGCTGCGCTACGCCCCGACAGGTGCTCGCGGCTCCCGGAGAAGCCACGACAGTTGAATCATGCCCATGACAACGGGCAATTGTATATACTGCAATAATCCCGCTTCGGAGACAACCGTAAAGACGCCATGATCGGGCAGTGACCTCGGGTCGCAGATATAAGTGCAACCAATCGTCACGGCTCTCATCCATCAAGGACATTACGAGACGATCATGCCACGCTACGAGCATGTGGATCAGGGCAATAACGCTGCGATTGCCTCGATCTCCTGCCGGATCTCACTCAATGCCCTCTTGATCACCAGGGGATCGGAATCGGGGACTGAGCCGCTTTGTTCCGCCTTGATGCGCTGGCGCGCTCCCTGAATCGTGAAGCCCTCATCGTACAGCAGGTGCTTGATGCGCATGATCATGTCAATGTCTTTGCGCTGGTAGGTGCGATTGCCGGCACGATTCTTCTTGGGACGCAGGTTGGAGAATTCCTTTTCCCAGAATCGGAGAACGTAGGGCTTGAGATCGGTCTCCTTGGCCACCTCGGCGATCGAGTAGTAGCGGCGCTCGGGAGGGCGTTTGAGTCGCAGCCGGGACTGATCGGTGCCGGGGTTGTCAGTCGGTGATTGGATATCGTCCATAGAAATAAGATACACCTGATGGCACGCGTTTCAAGGCGCATTTTCGGTCGTGTCGACTCCCGGAAACGGACGGTCGTAAAAATTCCCGATATAGACCGCCTGCCACTCGGAGATTTTATCGGACTCAATGGCCCGAATCAACCGTTCCCCCTCGAACGTCAGCTCGCACATATAGAAGGGAGTTGTATAGAATGGCGCCGGGATCGACGCGACCGTCCGTCCACTGCGCTCCATGCTTTCACGCATATAGTACTGATTCTGCTTCCATTCGAAGGCCACCACACCGCCGGCCGCCTGCTCCTCGATGGTGAAGGCGTCCGTCACCGGATTGAGGAATACCCAATTCGAGGTTTCCCGGAGCCCGGTGGCGGGCGAGTACCACATCATATCGGCATCCCGGCTGGCGCGCATCACCATCAATGGGAGCATGTATCCGCCCATGATCCGGGGTTGATACAGCGGCTCCTCATCAAGAGTACCACCGAGCGGTCCGACCGTGTGAGCCGTGATGTGCGCTTTCAGTTCATCTAAGCCCGTCGGGGTTTCAATGACGTCACCGATGCGAAAAACATTCGTCAGCATGGGCAGGGTGAGCAACACGAGAATTAACCAGATGACCGGCCGCCGTACGACCTTGGTATCCCAAAGCTCATGCCGTGATACCACAATGGCGCCCAAGACGATGATTGGGATCAGTGCCGGAGCGAACATGCGTGCGCCACGTGGCCATACGATCAGGCTGAACGCCAGGCAGATCACGGCCGGTGGCAGCCAATACGCCGCGTACTGGCGCCATACCGACGCATCTTTCCTGGTGAGTGCGATGAAACCGATAGTCGTTCCCAAGACAATCCCCAACCCACCGAGGTACCACAAGTGAATCAGCACGTTTTCTGAAATGCCCGGGCGGATCACTCCAACGTGCCCCGGCAATGCAAACAACATGGAATAGACCATGTGGCCATAAGGCCTGAAGAGAAGCGCGGTGATTGCCATAACAACCGGGACCCAAACGAGGATCAGTATGGCACGAGGAGCAACCCAATAAAGCAATGGGCGAAACCACCCTTCAGCTCCGGCGAGTTTCCCGGTTGGCCGCGGACGATCGATCAGTAGCAGCAGAATAACCGATGCGGCCACAAATGGGAGCCATTTGAAATCGGTGATGATGATGAGACCACCGGCCACTCCGATGAACACGGTGAGGACCCGACGCAAAAGCCGTGATGCATCCGGCAACCGTTGCCAGCAGACGTACAGTGTCATCAGCACAAGCCACAGGCCCATCGCCTGAATCGTGGGATTGACCATTGTCACATACTTCACCACGTACGGCAAACTCAGGAGTGCACCGACTTTGAACGCGTACGCTTTCCAGTCTCGCACACCGGGAATGGGCACGAGAAGAATGATAACGAACCACAACAGGTTCCAATACATTGCACCATTGTGCCCCAGCCAGCCGGTTAGAAGCTTCACAGGATAAGCATAGCCAATCTTTCGCGTGGCATACGAGATACTCCCCAGGCGTCCCCCTTCGCTGGCGAAATCGGGAACGCCGATATCCCACATCAGGTCGGCTTCATCCCAAAAGCGAATCATCTCGATATCGGATGTGGCCAACTGTACAGCGCCGTAGAGGCCGCACGCAAGCCATACTGTCGCGATCAGCGCACGGATGTAACGCAACCGGTTCACGGTCCGGTCTCCACTGAATCGGCAGATCTCTCAATGCCGGGAAACGGCCGTTTATGCATGTTGCCGATATACAGGACTTGCCAGATCGATCGTTGGTGGGCAAGAATCGTCTCTCGTAGTTGCCCACTCTCCAAAGTGGTCTCACACAGGTAGTATGGCGTAGTGTAAAATGGTGCTGGGAACGAATCCATCACCTGTCCCATCCGATGCATCGATTCGAGCACGAAGAACGGGTTCATTTCCCATCCCGGTTCTGCCTCACGGGACGACGCCTGTTCGATCACGGTCACGTGGTCGAGTGCTGGATTGACGACGGCCCAGTTTGCTTCCGGTAACAGTCCATCCTTCGGCGAAAACCAACTGACATCACGGTTCCCGCTCGCGCGCGCAATCATGACCGGTGCGAAATACCCGGCCAGCAGGGGTGGATCGTACGTGTACGCCGCTGATGATGATCCGGCATCACTCCAATGCGGCACGTGATCCAGAACATTCTGCTTCAATGCGTCGAGCCCGGTCGGAGTATCGAGCGCGGCCCGAACGTTGGGAACGCTGACAATCAGAGACAGTGTCATCGCACCTGCACCGATCCATGCCAGCATACGTTGAGATCGCCCGGTAACCTGCGAGATCGTCTCAACGACGGCGATGGCTCCGAATTGGATGACCAGGACCACGGCCGACGCATACATCCGCGCGCCGCGGGGCCACAGGGCAAACGTGAAGACCCCGATAATGAGTAACGCGAAGATCCAATACGGTGCGAATTTCGAATGCAATCGCAGTCCAGCTCGTCGCTGGACCAGCATGATGATCACCGTACCCATAACAAACACAAAACCGCCGAGATACCAGAGATGCATCAGGATATTGTCACACACTCCCCATCGGACAACGCCCAGCCGGTCGGGCATACGAAACAACATTGCGGAGACCATCTCACCGTACGGAGGGTGTGCGATGGTCACGGCCGCCATGACGATCGGTACCCAGACAAGAGTGGCGAACGCATCGACGATGAGCGACCGTAGCGACCCTTGACTCCAGGTCAAGTCGATCGCTCCCGCAGGACGCTCATCGAACGCATACCAGATCAGGGTCAAGACAACTCCCGCAAACACAAACGGCAACCACTTAAAATCAGTCAGAACAAGCAATCCACCCACAACCCCCACCAGCATCGAGAACCACCAATAGCCGGCCGATCGCCGACGCTGAAATAGTCTCCACCAAATCATGAGTGTTGCCAAAAGCAACCATAGCGCCATCGACTGTAATGTCGGGTTAAGCATGGTCACATACTTCACAGTAAACGGTAAGGCGAGAATCACACTGATCTTCAACAACCACGCCAACCAGTAGCCCTTCCTTCCGGGAATCGGTATCGCCAGGAGAATCGCGAACCAAAGGAGGTTGTAATAATCGAAACCTGCTTCGCCGAACCAATCTTTGAACAGCCTTACCGGATAAGCGTATCCGATCTTCCGCGTGGCATACGAGATTTCACCGATGCGTCCGCCCTCGGTTACGAACTCCGGAACGGCAATGTCCATCACCAGATCAGCTTCATCCCAGAAGCGGATCATCTCACGGTTCGACGTGGCAAGAGTGTAGGCGCCGTAGAGCCCACAGCAGAGCCACACGACCAGAATGACTCGCCGGAGCCAAGTATCTGTGCTTCGTTGGGGAGTATCGTCCACGTTCGTTGGCGCGATGCGCTAGCGACGAATTTCCGATGTCAGTGGCCGTGTCATCAGATTTGTTAACGCGATTTTAGCGGGAATCCCCTCGAACAACATGGCGTGTACCGCCTCAGCAATCGGCATGTCGACGTCGTATGGGCGCGCCAGACGGAGGGCGGCGCGTGTCGCATTCACGCCTTCGGCCACCATCGACATCTCCGCCAGAATATCGTCGAGCGGCCGGCCACGACCGATTTGTTCTCCAACATGTCGATTCCGGGAGTGCTGCGACAAACAGGTCGTCACCAGATCACCGACACCAGACAGCCCGGCAAAGGTCTCGGGATTCGCTCCCATCACCACCCCCAGACGGGTGATCTCCGCCAGCCCACGCGTGAGCAAAGCGCCCTTCATGTTGTCCGAACTGTCAAACCCAATCCCGTCAACAATCCCTGCGGCAATCGCCACGATGTTCTTCAGGGCAGCGCCTAGCTCCACGCCAATGGGGTCATCGCTGGTGTAGACCCGAAACTGCTCGGAGGAAAAGATGTGCTGAGTACGCCCGGCGGCCGTTTGATCGGTCGATGCGGCCACGACCGCGGTGGGAATGCCTCGTGCCACTTCCTCGGCATGCGACGGACCCAAAAGCGCGACCGCATCGGAACGGTTGAGCATGGTGTTGATAATCTCCGTCATTCTCTCCCCGGTTTCGATGTCGATTCCCTTGGCCAGGGAGACGATCAGGGCGTCGTTCGGTATGGCACCCGAGAGGGATTGCGCGGTTGGGCGAACGGCTGTCGAGGGTGTTGCAAAGACGACCACATCAGCGCCACCAACCGCACGCGCAATATCGCTTGTAACTTCAATTGATCGCAGCAATATAATGCCCGGCAACTTCTTAGAGAGCGTGCGCGATCGGCTAAGCTCCTCCGCTGCTTGAGGATCGAATTCCCATAGGGTGGCATGGTGGCCGGTCTGGGTCAGTAGATTGGCTATTGCCGCACCCCAGCCGCCGGCACCCAGGATCGCGATCCGTGCTTCATCAATCACGTCGGACATGACACGAGGATAGGCACAGGTCTGATTCGGAGGCAACGAAAATAGAAGTGCGCACAAACGGATCCCCCTACCGCAGTCACTCTGCCGATGCCTTACGATCGCGGAACCGCGTCTCTTCTCCGCGTATCAGACGTTTCACATTGGTGCGATGAGTGAAGATGACCAGCACAAAAAGTAAGATCGTCGCCGCAACGAGAGAATCGCCAATCGGCACGTTGAACACAAACCGACGAATGACAACCGCAATCGTGACCGTAAGTGCCGCCAGGATCGATCCCAATGAGACAATCCGCGTCGTCAGAAACACCAGCAGCCAGACAACGAGGGCGACACCCACCTCCAACGGAAGCAAGGCCAAAAACACGCCTGCCGCTGTGAGCACGCCCTTCCCGCCCTTAAACCGGGCAAAGATAGGAAAGAGGTGCCCGATGATCGCGGTGGCACCGAGGATCAGACTCGTTGCCGGGATGGTGAGGGAAACATCTTGTGCCGCGAGCGGGCCCAGCCAGAAGACCGGTGCGAAACCCTTCAGGACATCGACCACGCCGACTACAATCGCCCACTGAAAGCCGAGGACGCGTGCCACATTGGCGGCGCCCATGTTTCCAGACCCGTAGCGACGGACATCAACGCCCTTCGCCATCCGTCCTACCCAGACCGCTGATGGAATGGAACCGGCGAGATAGGCAACACAGATCGAGATAGCGAACATCATTGCGTGAGGCAATGTGTGGGAATGTGAACGTCTGGGCCAGAGGAAAACGATTTTAACGATAACTGCAGGTCAGGTCCACGGCGCGCCAACAATCAATACGCTTCCCATCGCGGTACCGCGCCGGGGACCTGACAAATATCGCTGAGCTGGTGCACATGGTGAGCGACTCTCAGGAGCCCGGCGCAGCACTGCGTAAGGGACATCGAAACCCCTCAGAATACACCGTGCCCCTGAGCTGCCAGGTTATCACTTCACCACAATATTCACCAGTCGCCCCGGCACATGAATCGTTTTCACGACACTTTTGCCCTCCAAATGCGGAATGACCTTCTCATCGGACTGCGCCGCGGCAACAATAACGTCTTCCGACGCGTCCGCCGGCAATGTCACTTGCCCCCGCAGCTTGCCATTGACCTGCACGGCGATGGTTTGCGTGTCGCTGGGGAGTGCGCTCTCATCAACCTGGGGCCACGAGGATTTGAACACGCTCGGCCCGAATCCCAGATGCTCCCACCATTCTTCCGCCAGATGCGGCGTCAACGGCGCCATCAGCCTGACCATTATGGCCGCACAGACCGCGCGCAACTGCACTCCGAGTTGATCACCGGGGGATGCCTCGTTCAACAGTTCCATGACTGCGGCGATGTGGGTGTTGAGCTGCATGTTGTCGAAATCGCGGTCGACCTTTTCAATTGTCTGATGTAGCTTCCGATAGACCGCTCGCTCGATATCGTTGAGGTCCGCACCGGCGAATCGCGCATCGGGATCACACTTCTCTTTGCCCAGGGCGTCCTTCGCACTGCCCACGAACTGATCCAGTTTCAGCAAGAACCGTTCGGCCCCGACCATTCCCGCATCGCTCCACAGAACCTCGCGGTCACCCGGTGTGGCGAAAAACATCGCAACACGCACCGGGTCGACACCGTGCTGGTCCATCATATCGATCGGCGACGTGACATTTCCGCGCGATTTCGACATCACAAAACCCTGACTGTCGAGCACCATGCCGTGATTGAACATGCGTGTCGCCGGTTCGTTAACCGTCAGCCAGCCGATATCCTTCAGAAACTTCGTGAAGAACCGGAAGTAGATCAGGTGGCCGGTGGCATGCGTAATACCGCCCATGTAATAATCGATGGGCAGCCACGCGGCGGCTTTCTCCTTGTCAAATGGCGCCTTTTTGTTCTTCGGATCGGTGTAACGCAGAAAGTACCACGATGAGCACATGAAGGTGTCCATCGTATCGGGATCACGTTGCGCATCACCGTCGCACTTCGGGCATTTCACATTCATGAACTCAGGCACATCAGCCAGCGGCGACCGCCCCTTGGGGAGGAAATCGATATCCCCTTTCGGAAGCAGCACAGGGAGATCCTTCTCCGGCACCGGCACATACCCGCACTTGTCACACTCGATCATCGGTATCGGTGCGCCCCAGTAGCGCTGACGTGAAATCAGCCAATCAGTAAGGTGATACTGCTTCTGTGCGCGTCCAATGCCCTGCTTGCAGACATGGTCAACCACGGCGTCGAATCCGGCCTGACCTTCGAGACCGTTGAACTGGCCCGAGTTGATCATCGTCCCCCAACTCGATTTCGCCTCGGTCATCGTGTTGGGATCGAGTTCTTCGTCGCCTTCCTGTATGACCGGACGGATGGGCAGATTGTATTTGCGCGCAAATTCGAAATCGCGCTGATCGTGCGCGGGCACCGCCATGATGCATCCGGTGCCATATCCGGACAACACGTAGTCGGCCACCCACAGCGGAATCATCTCCTCATTGAGCGGATTCTTGACCCGAACACCTGTATCAATTCCCGACTTGTCTTCCGAGGGGGCATGGTCGTCTCGCTGTTGTCGTGCGCGCGCTTCCTTCGCGAACGCCTCAACTGCATCGCGACGGTCGTCGGGAATCGGCAGATCGGGAAGCAGTGGCGAATCGGGAGCGACACACATAAACGTGACGCCGAAGATTGTGTCGGGCCGAGTCGTGAAGATCGGGAACTTGCTCCCATTTTCGAGCGTGAAGTCGATTTCGGCGCCGTACGATCGCCCAATCCAGTTGCGCTGAAGTGTCCGCAGGTTGTCCGGCCAACCGGTCAGTTCATCCAGATCGTCCTGCAGACGGTCGGCGTACTCGGTGATCTTGAAGTACCACTGGGTCAGGTTCTTCTTCTCAACGACGCTCTCACATCGCCAGCACACACCTCCGGCTGCCTGTTCATTTGCCAGTACTGTATTGCAGGTTGGACACCAATTGACATCGCTGGCTTTGCGATACGCCAGCCCGTGTTTGTACAACTGGACGAACATCCACTGGGTCCACTTGTAATAATCGGGAAGGCACGAGTTCACCTCGCGCGACCAGTCGAAGGAAATCCCGATCCGCTGCAGAGTGGCCTTCGATTGCGCGACGTTCTTCAGCGTCCATTCTTCCGGGTTCATCCCGCGTTTAATCGCCGCCTGCTCAGCGGGCAATCCGAACGCATCCCACCCGAACGGATGCAGCACCTGGTACCCTTCCATCATCCGCTTGCGGGCGATGGCGTCGGTCATGGTGTAGTTGCGGAAATGCCCCATGTGGATGTCGCCCGATGGATAAGCAAACATCGGCATCACGAAGTATTTTCTCTCGGGATCGGGTTTGTCCGGTGCCCGAAACAGCTTCATCTCCTCCCACCGTTGTTGCCATTTGGCGGCGGGATCGGGGAGTTTCGAACGGTATACCACAGCGGTCGTTCGACCAGAGGTCTCCTCGGCTTCTGTCTTCTTGTCTTCCATCATTTCGATTCCGGGTTCTCAGGATCGAGTGCCCATTTCGGTGGATTGAGTGCAAAGTATCGACGTTTCTCGTTCAGATTATCTTCGTTCCGAATGATGTGCTCGTAGTAGTTCCGTTGCCAGAATTTTGTCCCTGGTGTTCCTCGTCGCGTATTGACTGCCTTCGTGCTCTGGTATTTGAAGTAGGCCACCACCTGACCAAGCGTTGGCCCGCGTAGGGGCGTGGTTTCCGCGCCCTTTCCCCGCGACGACGCATTTTCGATTCGAGAATCACTCTCTCCCGGGATTGGGCGGGGAGACCCCGCCCCTACGCGATTCTCAAATACCAATATGCCGTGGATGTGATTGGGCATGATGATGAACTCGTCCAATTGCACGTTCTCGAAGCGCTTTGGAACCACATACCACCATTGTTTTACGATTCTGCCGGTTTCCGTAAGCAGGACATTCTCATCCATCACAACGCCAAGCACACACTCCCGCCCCTGCACGCACACCATCATAAAATACGCCGCCGTCTGACGGTAATCATACTCCCGTAAACGAATTGAGCTACGGGTGTGATACTGCATCACACTCCCCTACGGATACAACCGCCCCAACGTTCGTGCAAACGGGATGGTTTCGCGCACATGATCGAGACCGCAGATCCAAGCGACCGTGCGTTCCAATCCCAGGCCAAAACCGGAATGTGGGACGCTACCGTACTTGCGCAAATCCAAATACCATTTGTACGCCTCTTCCGGTAACTTCTGTTCGCGAATGCGTGCCAGCAGTAGATCGTGATCATCCTCACGCTGCGATCCGCCAATCAACTCACCGTACCCCTCCGGTCCGATCAGATCATCACACAGAACGAGGTCCTCACGGTCCGGATGCTGTTTCATATAGAACGCCTTGCAGACTTTCGGCCAGTTGTACACGAACACCGGACAGTCGTACTCCTCGACCAGTTTCTCCTCATCCGGTGCACCGAAATCCATCCCATACTCGATCGGCATCCCGGCATCCTTGAGCTTCGCAATTGCCTCGTCGTAACTCAATCGTGGAAATGGCGCGGAAACCGACTCCAGCTTCGACACATCGCGCTCAAGAGTTGCCAAGTCTTCCCGTGACTTTTCCAAAACCCATGCAACGATGTAACAGACCAGATCTTCCTGCCACTGCATATTGCAGTCACTGTCGCAATAGGCGACCTCCGGTTCGAGCATCCAGAATTCATTCAGATGCTTGCGTGTCTTTGATTTCTCCGCACGGAACGTCGGGCCGAAACAGTAGACCCGCCCATGCGCCATCGCCGCGGCCTCCACGTACAATTGGCCGGTTTGCGCCAAATACGCTTTGCCCAGATCGAAATACTGCGTCTCGAACAGTGTGTTGGCGGCCTCGCCAATCGATCCGGTCAGAATCGGTGTGTCGATCAGCACGAAATCGCGCTCGTAAAAGAACTGACGGATCGCCATGATGATCTCGTTACGCACTCGCATGATAGCGTGCTGCCGCGATGATCGCAGCCAGAGATGCCGATGGTCCATCAGAAAGGCCGGACCATGTTCTTTCGGCGTAATCGGGTACTCATCGGCGATTTGGACGATCTGCAGATCGCTGACGGTCATCTCGTATCCGCCGGGCGCACGCTTATCTTCACGCATGACACCAGTCATCGTGAGTGATGATTCCTGAGTAAGCTCTTCGAAGTTGTCCAAACCAACTTCGCTGCACTCACCTTTGACCAGCACACCTTGCAAGTATCCTGTGCCGTCGCGCAGCACGACGAATTTAATCTTGCCACTCGATCGTTTTTGATACAGCCAGCCGCGCACCGTGACCGTCTCACCGACATGATCTTTCAGTTCTCTGATATAGACGTTCATTGTTCTTTCAACCTGTTCGATTTGTTTAGTTCCAACGAGACGACAACGGGACAATCTGTTCATTTTCAAAACAAGGTCGGGCCACTCCCGGCCCCGTTACACCGCGTCGCCATGAACTCACGGTCGCGCTCCCGGCGCTTAACGACGAGAAGAACCGGTTTCGCCAGTGACCACGCCACTGTTCATTGAGGACGCCCTCGCGGCGATACGATTCCAACAGCGACCGGAGTTCCAACAGGCTCATCAGTGAGTTGACCAATACCCGTCCGATGGCAAATCGACTGTTGGCCTGCCGGGTAGCAAAAGTCGCAAAAGCCGATGTATACCCGGCTTCCATGGCCACATCCCGCACCCGCTGACTATGCCGTCCGAATGGATACGACAAGGTTGTTACCCGACGGCCGATGCGATCTTCGATGATCTGTTTCGATGCCACCAGTTCCTCCCGTAGCGCCAACGGCGACAGCACAGTCAAATCGGAATGGCTGAGCGTATGCGATCCAAACGTCATCCCACGGTCACTCCAATAACGGACTTGCGCCCAGTTCATCATCGGCCGGCGTCGCCCCACAATCCGCACATCCCATTGATCGGTCCCGCCAATACTTCCTGCAACCAGGAACACGGTAGCGCTCAGCCCCTTCGCCGCCAGGATCGGCAGCGCATTTTCAGCGACTGATGCGAAACCGTCGTCGAATGTGATTAGAACACCCTGTCCGCCGATTGCCGTCTCAGGCGACAATACAGGTTCACCGGAATCCTCGATGAGATCGAGAACACGGCTAAACCGTAGTGGTGAGAGTCGCGTGATCTCCAGACCGGTAAGCCCTTCGATCCGATGGAAGCCCAGTGTCAACATAGCGTTACGCCATCCTGTTAAAGCAAAGGCCCCGCTCCCTGAACGAGGCCCGCAAGTCTTGGTGGAGCTGACGGGATTCGAACCCGTGACCTCTTGACTGCCAGTCAAGCGTTCTCCCAACTGAACTACAGCCCCAACACGGCGGAGAATATAGCACGGCGGTTTCGCAAGTCAAAGGACTTCATGCGGGTTGAGCGAGGGCAGCCCAGGCCACCTGACACCAGCCCTCAGGGCGTGTGGTAAGAGTCGTTTTCTGCTTCCAGACCATGCGCTGTAACTGAAAGAAGACATCGCAACTCCGTGTAGGTCTGGCTCTTAGCCGAACCTACGCGGGATCACAACTGTCTCACTCGGCACCATCGTGTGACCCGGAATCTACGCACGACTTTATCAAAATGCCCGAACAGGGAGTGGGACCATAAGCAGGATGAAAAAGGAGTAGATATATCTGCTTTGCTCGCAATTTTGCGTCGCGCTTCTCCTCAGCGGTGGTTATACTTCAGATACTGGCGGGTGTCGCATCATGCCCTCCACCCTTGTCAATTCAGATTAGAATCTCGCCTCTGCCAAAGGAGCGGCTCCAATGACGACACATAAAGTCCTGTTTGCATTAGTACTGGGCTTGTCCCTCAGTCTTATCGTGGGTGCTGCACCGTCGAAGATCGTGCCCAGCGGGCAATCGACCGAAACATCGACGGTCGTGAAACCATCGCCCTCGCCAACGTCCTCCTCCACTTCCACCTCGCACCTGTCGGACGTTGCACTCGATGCTCCTCTATCGCAATTAACCAGCGCCGCCAGTTATGAAATCCCCTGGTCATCAATCAACGGCGGTGGCACACCGTCGTCGAGCACCAACTATTCGGTGAACGCATCGGTGGGTCAATCAGCCATTGGATTTGCCACCAGCACAAACTATCAGGCCGGTATCGGCTACTGGTACGGTGCGGAAGCAACTGGTGGCGGATGCAGTTGTCCTTTTCAGTGTGACTTCAATGAGGATACAGTCCTCGACGCTGTAGACCTGAACGCCGAGATCAGCGCCCTGTTTTTCAATGGTCCCAATCCGCAGGATCCGGGCTGCCCGGCAACGCGTGCCGATTTCAACAATGACGGATTTCCCGATGCGACCGACCTTAACCTCCTGATCGAACACCTGTTCTTCAATGGTCCACCGCCGGTCGATCCCTGCGCATAGTATTTTGTTCACTTATAGCAATTGTCAGAAGTATTTTCCGTTTCCATTGGGGTGCCACGGGCCTTCAGGGGTGTGTTGAAAAACCTGCTGACTATCATCACCTCAGACTGGGGAGGGCGAGGCTCCCGCCGAGCCGCCGTGTGGAACATGCCGTTGCGGCTCGCCGATCCGCCGCGGCGGACCGCCCTCCCGAAGGCTCTGATTCTCGGGGGTCTTTCAACACCGGCCTTCAGGCCC
>CAYTTY010000062.1:0-17768 GCA_964440935.1 uncultured Ignavibacteria bacterium
GCCTACAATCACCATCGAACACACCCGCGGCAAGAGTTTTTCAGCAACCTGCTAGCTATGAAGCGCCGTCATTTTCTGTTCGCTACGCTAGCTTTTCTTCTCACGCTGCAACTCTGCGTAATGAGAGTATCAGCGGAGCCACTCTACACTGATTTGCAGTTAAACCTAACGATGCTTCCTGGTTGTATCACGCTTGACTCCGGGATGGTCACCTCACCTGTCGATAGTGTAGTGTACCAAGAAACGAGATTCGACTCATTATTTCATGTCATGGACGTCGATTCGGTCTCCTACGCAATCCCAGCGGCTGTGCTGAAAACCGGTATCTGGTCAGGACCTGGACCAAATGGGACACCGAAGCCCAGATTCGACAACGATTTTCTTCTATACTTTTCGGCGAAGGGCGAGCGTGACTACGCCGTGAATATCCTATCGAGCGACTCCGCCGTCCTTTCCGTCAGCGGGGCAGGCGGAGTTATTGCACATCAGACGACTCCCGATGATTCTCTCTTCCCTGATCAATGGGGCTTAGAGAACACGACTACCCCCACGTATGACATCGGTGCCACCTATGCGTGGGACTATACGACTGGCGACCCAAATATGATCGTTGCAGTTATCGACCGCGGGGTTGCAGGGCAACATCCCGACTTCGTCTCGGGCGGTAGTTCTAAGGTCATAGGCGATGTAGGGGTCGAAACAGCCCACGGGACCCGAATTGCCGGTGTCATCGGCGCGTATGCAAATAACGGCCCCATGGGGAACGGGGGAATAGTAGGAGTTGATTGGCAGGCCCGAATCTATGCGACGAAAATACACGGCCCGAATGACAGCACTTGGCCGGGGCCGCCGAACATTGCGGAGAAGTTCATCGAAGCTGTGGATGGGGGCGCTCGTATTTCGAATCATAGCTATGGTGAGAACGAATTTGAGATCGTATATGCCCGGGCTCATGCTTACGCCTATAATGAAGATGTAGTTAGTATTGCATCATCGGGAAACAAAGATTTGAACGAAAAGAATCACCCCGCCGCCTTGCCAACCACAATTGCTGTGGGGGCGATCAACATCGCCGGCACACGGTGGACGAATTCCACTTACGGTGATCACTTGGACCTCGTTGCTCCAGGTGTATCGATTCGCTTTGACATTTGACACTCATTGGCCAATCACTTTGACGACGCCATGAGTGCTGTACATCGGTCTCAGACATTGGTGCATGTCCTTTGAAACCCGGACGAACGTCCGGGCCACGCCGCATTGTAAGCTCACACGGTCACGGGCACCCGGCGCATGAATGGCTCCTCCTCTCTGTGTTTGTTGAACTACTGCTAAGCTCAAGAAAACACAGGTGTTGGAGCCGTTCAACTTTCAACTAAGAATGGGATACCGCCCTCCGAATTTGCCGGGTGGAGAAGAGATTGCATACACACTGCCACGTTCTTAACTTAAGAACTGACACGAACACCGGGGGCAGGCCATCAAGGCGGATTTTGATCCTGCTGATACTGGATGTTGTCTGGGCAGACACGGGGTTGATAGGTGCAGGACACATCGATATGACTAATAATCGCCTAACACGGGAGCACGAACTTCTGGTCGAATTGTGCTTGAAGCACGGGGTCAAGATCGAACTGATCGAAGAGCTGCTGAAGGTTGAGAAGGATTTTCAGTTGCGAGATCGCCGACATGGAATCTACGAACGACTCAAGGAGACCATTCAAGCGAGTATCTCGCCGCACGAGCAAATGGACTGAATCGTTGCCACCGTAGACTTTGCACGGCTGAGCGAGACAGTCAAGGACATGACCATCGCTCCAAGCGTTGCCGCAATGAAACGATCGAGGTGTTCAAGTGGACGTTGACGAATTAAGACAGCAAGCCGAACAGCTCTTGGATCAACTACTTGAGCTCGCCAGTGCTGTGGAGGATATATCGAATCCTCAGGACGCTGGAGCCAAGCGCGAACAACTTCGAGCGATCTGTGTCTCAGTCCGACAGCTCGAAAGAAGAAACGTAGCCGTCCCTGATGATCTCCGGCGAATTAAGACTGACTTGACAAGCTCACTTGCGGTCGTGGAGGAGGCCGAGCAAATTAAGGAATTGCTACGAAAGCAGCTTTTGGACCTACTCGAATTATTGGGCGGTTCATCGAATCGTCGTCGACGTCGACGCACTCCCGGCCGGGGGCGCGTTACGCTCGCCGATCTCATGGAAGCCGGAGTCTTAGAAGATGGAGTGAAAATAGTCCACCGTGCAAAACGGAGTGGCGAGAACTTCTTCGCGCAAATACGCAAACCGGGTGTCGTGGAAATAAATGAGGATGGAACGAAGCAGATCTTCAGCAATCCCTCAGCTGCTGGAAAATTCTTCGCGGGCCGTAACGCTGATGGCTGGAGATATTGGTCTGTGATAGAAGACAATGGTGACGAGGTCCCACTGAAGGTCTATCGCAGCCGTTTCTTGAAGAAAGCAAAGATATGAAGTTTCTAAAACTGGTCATCGAGGGATACAAATCATTTCGGCTGCCAACTGAAATCGACTTCACTAAGGGTCGGCAAGACCCCGAGAGAAACGTCTACCTGGTCGGTGGTATGAACGGCGCGGGCAAGACTTCAGTACTGGAGGCGATCCATCTCTGTCTCTACGGACAGAAAAGGAAGGATTTGATCCTCAAGGCGATTAATCGTGCTGAGATAGCCAATGGGAACGCCTCCTGTTCTTTCGAGCTGAATTTCCTGACAGATGACAATGATGCGGTGGTCGTCAAGCGAGCCTGGGTGGCCAAGGCCGCAATTAACAAACCACGCGCCGAGGACCTAGAAGAGAAGTTGACCATAATTAAAGACGGCAAGCGTGTGACTGTTGCCAGCCCCCAGATGTGGCAGGACTACCTTGATGCAACGATTCCCCAGAGCATTACGCAATTTTTCTTTTTTGATGGTGAGAAAATTCAAGAGATGGCGGCTGATGAACATGCGGCGTATAAGTTGCGATCATCGATGGAAGTCGCACTTGGGATAGGATTTATCCGAAGGTTGATCGACGACCTGAAGCATTTGCGAGATGAGGAACGTCGGAATCGCACTGATATAAGCGACGAAGACATCCGACTGAAGGAAAACGAACTCCAGATTCAGCGACACAAGAAGGAGAAGCTGGAAATCCAGAGGACCGAGGTCGGCGAAGACATTGAACAATTTGGCGAGGAGCTGGCAGAGATTCGGAAGCGATTCTCTTCCCTCTTTGGATTTGATGCGGAGAGCATTGAGGCGACAAAGGGCAAAGAGCGACGACGGGTACAGTTGTCATCGAAATTGAGCGAGATAGAGCACAATGTTAGAGTTTTGGCTGAGAGTACCCTCCCACTTGCACTATTGGGGCGATACTTCGAGCCACTTCGAGACCAGATCGATGCCGAAGCTCAGATACGCGAGCAGGCAGCCATTCGCGGAATCGCGGAGGACTTGGGCAACGCGGTGGCGGATGCCGTCAGAGAATTTGAGGCTGTGGAACGGAAACAGCCGTTGGATGGAGCAGAGTACCGAGTTCTTCGAGATAGAATTGTGGCGGTCATTCGGGACTTTGGCCCGGCCAAAGAGACGAAGGAATCCGAAACTGCTTTATTAAACCTCTCGGAAACGGTTGCCGCGAAGATCTTGGTGCGACTTGAAGATGTTGAGGGGGCTTGGAACGGTGATTTCGAGCGCTTACTGAGTGAGTACCAAGAGTTTCGACTTCGACATCAAGAAGTTGAACGCGACATCGGTGCCGGAAGAGTAGACGAAGGTGAGCAAGAACTATTCTCCCAACTTCATGGCGAGATGGAGAACTATTCAACGCAGATTGGTCGCAAGAGAGAGGAGTTCCGTCAGTTGGACGAAGAGCTGTCCCGAGTTGTCGACATTATCACTGCGCGCGAACGTGAACTCGACATTCTCTACCAGAAGCACTCAGGAGCCCAGAAGCAGGCCGCATTTCTTGCTCAAGCGGAATCTTCTATGGAGCTTTTAAAAGAATATATGGAGACGCTCAGGCGAATGAAGATTGGCCGATTGAAGACGAGCACCACCGAGATGTATAAGCAGTTAGCCACCAAAGGGGATCTAATTTCAGACATCGAAATTGATCCTGATACCTACCTGATCACAATTCGTGATCAGCAGGGACATGTAGTCCAGAAACAGAATCTCTCAGCTGGCGAGAAAGAGGTGTTTGCCATCTCGCTACTATGGGGGCTCGCGCAAACCTCTCAGCTACAGTTGCCAATCGTGATCGACACACCATTGTCTCGGCTTGACAGTACACACAGGGACAGAATAGTCTCAAAGTATTTCCCCAATGCTGGCCATCAGGTGGTAGTGCTATCGACAGACACAGAGGTTGATCAGGATTACTACAGACGTCTTGAGCCCCATGTTCAGCACGCGGTACATCTCCTTTTCGAGAAGACTCGTGAGCTGACAACAGTCCACGAAGGCTACTTCTGGAGGAATAACTGATGGCCGATCGGTTCTTTACATCCTCAGAAGCTGAAACTGCTCTCGCGACTTTGAGGCACATTGTCAAGATCGAATACTCTGCACTCGCACGGCTCGCGTTATGTTACTCATTATCACAGGTGGGCCATGAGGTAGCAGAATCTCACGATAGCACAGGCAAGGAAATCAGACTTATCAGCCTGTTCGGCGATGATGAGGTTACGATCCGAAATCTCGTGAACCTAATTTACAATCGTACCATAGATGGTGAAGAACTGGCCGCAAGACTCTCGGCCTCGGTCTTGAAAAACCACGTGGACCATGGCCTTGGTCTTATCGCTGGTCTATTCAGAAGCAGTGGGCAAGACCCGTACCTTCTATTGCAACGGTTGGCATCAGAGACTAAGGTCGATACGCGAGAAAGATCTCGCGGTGTATTCGAGCTTGATATCACCATTGGCAAGCATGAACTGAACAACGAGCGGGTCATTATTCAGATAAACGACACGTCCCGTCATGCCAATTCACATCTTGCAATCATGGGAAAGCCTGGAGTGGGCAAAACCCAGCTTCTTCTGAAGATATTGGCAGACCTGCGTGAGCAGTCACGCTTTCGTACTAACTTCGTCTTCTTTGACTACAAAGGGGATGTATCTTTTAACGAGAGATTTGTCGAATTCACGCGAGCCATTGTCTATCGACTTCCAGACCAGCAACTGCCCGTGAATCCGTTTGTTCTGCCCGATTACTCCGAAAACGCTGTTAAGATCTCCGCTCGAGAAAAGGCTGATTCGTTCGGCTCGATCAGTGCTCACTTTGGCGTTGTTCAGAGGGGTAGTTTGCAGGAAGCCATTCGACGAGCTTACGATTTGCGATCAGCTCGACAGCCTCGTTATCCTGATTTCCGTGAAGTGTTCGAGATTGCCGAAGCGATGTACGAGGAAGACAGTAAGCGAGATGACACCCTTATTGAGATCCTTCGGGACCTCTCATCGTTTAAGCTGTTTTGGGAGCATAGTAATGCGACTGCTCTCATTGATCGGATCTCTGAACGGACATTGATCATTGACCTTCATAGCCTGCCCGTGCTGAAGGAATTGGTCGCGTATTTAGTCATTGAACGGCTTTACAAGGAGACGACAGCGATGCCGGACAGCCAGATCAGAGATGGACGTCGGGAGCTTCGCACGGTACTTGTGATAGATGAAGCTCATAATTATCTCCACCAGAGGAATCCCTTCCTCCAGCGGATTGTGCGCGAGGGTCGATCCAAGGGGGTTACAGTGTTCTTTGCATCGCAGTCACCCAATGACTACACGCAAAAATCCTTCGACTTCAAGGAGTTACTTGAATTCTCCTTCATGTTTCAATGTGAAGGAGTCTCGTCAAATGCTGTTCAAGACCTCCTCGGTTGCTCTACGAAAACGGCGAAAGACTTGCAGACTGAACTGGCACGTTTGCTCCCCTTCCAAGTGATCTCGAAGGGACTGGGAGAAGACAACGAGTACACGCGATTCAGGGCGGATGCTTTCTACCAAGCATATCGGTAGAGCGAGAGATTACACGGGGCTGGTGCTTCACATCGACGCCCCTGACGCCCTCGTCAGGGTTTACAAAACTCACTTCAGCGTAAGAAATGGTTGCCGGGTGCCCCATAGCTCTGTTTATCCTGAGTGTGCCGCAGGGCTGTGGGATGGCCTCCGTTTACGAACAATTCAATCAGACACACACTCGTCGATCGTCCCAGGATTATCTTGCCGACCCTGGTGTCGTTTGTATCTGGCCATTCCCATTCAGTAATCGAATAAGGTCGCAGTCGCACTATTATTTGTATTTCTGTATAACACTATATTTTGCGCATTATGATCCCACAGCAGAGCTGTGGGGCACCTGGTACCTGGCAACGGGAGTCTATCGTGGCGATCTTCTGTGGGTAGAGGTGATGAACGTAAACCCTGACGGGGGCGTCAGGGGCACCCGGCTTGTCTTGAGCGGAGCCGAAGGATCGTCCGGGTTTCACAGAGATTTGACATTGGACCTCATTGCCGGGTACCCGTGAGCGGGTGAATTCATGAGCTGGGGCTCGGTGCTCCCAGTTTGGCGGTCCGGTAACGTAGATCTAATCCCCAATCAGCACGATCCGATGTCCATCCGGATCGCGAATAACGGCGCTGGGGACGGCGGTTCCGGGACGCAACGTTGGCTCGGACTCGATCATCACACCTGCCTCTCGCAGGTCGGAAACGATCTTTCCTAACACGCCAACATGGCAAACGAGGCTCGTCGCGGGGTCTGGTGTTCCGGGAATCGTCTCCGGCACCAACCAGAAAACCGGTTCCTTGGTTCCATCAGGCAGTTCGATCTCGTGCGCCGACGATTGCCCGTCGTCGGCCATCTCCATGTGCAGACCGAGAGTCTCCTTGTACCAACGGTGCGACTTTTCCAGATCGGAGACGGCGATCCGGATGCCGAGCGGGACGATATTGCGGGTGTTGCGATGGTGTATGTCACGCATGACGGGAGATTCCCTTACGTCAGAGTATAGCCACCATCAACGACCAGAACCTGTCCGGTGATCCAGCGAGCGGCATCGGAGCAGAGGAATACAACGACATCGGCCACTTCGTCGGGTGTCCCGACCCGTCCGAACGGTGTCCGCCGTACCACTTCTTTGAGCATGTCTTCATAGTTCGGAAACGATTTCAGCGCATCGGTGTCAATGAAGCCGCCGGAAACCGAATTGACATTGATGTGTTTGGGGGCCAGTTCATGGGCGAGGTAAATCGTTAAGGTTTCGATCGCCGCCTTCGAGATGCCAATCGCGGCGTAACCGGGAATGTACCGCGACGCGCCCAGCGACGATAACGCTACGACCTTGGCGCCCTCGGGCATCATCTTCGCCGCATGTTGAACACAAAACAGCATCGCCTCGGCATTGGTGTGCAGCGACAGATCCCACGCCCGCTGATCGACCTCCATGATATTGGCGTACAACCCGAGGGCGGCGTTGGAGACGAGGATGTCGACTTTGCCGAATTTCTCCTGCACCTCGGCGAATAGCTTTGGGTGAAAATCCTTGTTCCCGATATTCCCACGGATGGCCAGGCCGCGCACACCATGTTTCTCGATTTCAGCGACTGTCTCTTGTGCCGCGTTGCGCGAACGGAAGTAGTTGACGATCACGTCACAACCGCGTGACGCCAGTCGGATCGCCGTCGACCGACCGATTCCTTTCGTGCCGCCGGTCACGATCGCCACCTTGCCCTTCATATCCTGACCCGATGTCTGTGCGTTCATTATGCGCGTATGCCCCCGTCTTCAGTGACACTGTCAAAACCCGTACAGTAAGCCTCGAAAAAACGACAGAAGCGGAAATCCTTTCAAGACAAAAACGGTATGTGACATAGAACACAATCGAAGGTAACACTGTCAGGAGGCAATTCGATTAATGCTGATGGCCTCGTCACACCCTGCGAGGAGCGACATAAGCTATTGGTCATCAAGCGATTAGAGAGTCATCCGGGCAGACTCTTGGCATCTCGTGTGATCATTCAGAGGGCCAACTATCGACAACGAAGCGGAGATTTTTGTTTACAAAGTGTGTCGTGACATGTATTTCGCTCGCGCAGGGGGGCGCGCCGGAATGACGCCATTCCGGTATGAGGGATAGTGCCCGGACTCATCCGGTGCACTGTCCTGACACGCATTCAGCCGGGAGGGAAGCTGAAATGAAACGAATGAGTTCACTGTTGATCTGTTTGCTATTGGCGGTGGCGGTAGTCGGTTGCTCCAGCCCACCCGAAGAAGCCGAGACGCAGGCGAACGCGGCCATCGCAGAAGCGGAGGCGGTTAAGGCTGCGAAGTATGCACCAGAGACGTGGAAAATGGCAGAGGACACGCTCCAGGCCGCCCGCACAGCTCTGGCAGAACAGGAAGACCGCTTTGCCTTATTCCGCAACTACGGTGATGCGGAACGGCTGTTCGAACGCACAATAGCGTTAGCCAATCAGGCGAAGACCGAAGCCGAAGCTCAACTCGAAGTCGTGCGCGACGAGGCCCGGCAGATCATCGACCGCACCACCGCTCAAGTTGATTCGCTTTCCAACCGCCTGGCCAAGATTCGGCCGCGTAAGGACAACCGCGCCGATATCGAGATGATGAAGCAGGATCTCCTCGCCTTTGCTCAGCAATTAGAGGAAGCGGAATCCGATTTCACCAATGGCGACTACGACGGTGCGCATACCAAGGCCGTCGCCGTTGAGGAGAAGGTCCAGGCATTCGCTGAAAACATGCCGTAGTATTGAACCACCGCAGCATTGAATTCACAGGCCCGTCGTAACAACGGGCCTGTTTTGATTGTGATGATTCCAGCCCCGCCCGGGCATCCTGCGCGTGCGGCATGGCTTGGATGGCCATGATTCGAGAAAACTGAGAGCGGTCTCAGCCGCCACTCTGTGCCCTCTAAAGCAGAACGTCAGAACCAGTCGACAGTATCACTAGTGTCATGTCACGCACCAAGAGCCGCACAGAACTCCGTAGGGCAGGAGCACCGGGCGCCACACGTGCTCGGCATGGTCAATTCGGCTGCCCGCCCGGGGCTCCTGCCGGACACGCGACAACGCCATCGGCAGGAGCCCTGCGCTGCCAGCGCTCCCGTAGTCTCCAACGTCACGGACGCGCAGTGCTCCTGCCCTACGACGTATCACGCGTGACATAGTACTAGAGGCCAGTCGATTCCTATTGTGGATCAAGCGACGGGCGATCTATTTGTGGATGGGGCAGTTATGGTGAGGTCATTGTTACGGCGGGCAGCGCGGGATTATCCGACCGTATTGGCTATAATCGGCACCGTTATGCTACTCGTTGTTGTGCTGTTTGGGATGACGCCCAACGCACCGCTCGATCTGTCCCAAGCCTCTTGGATGGCGATCCGTCAGGCCGAAGTGGTGTGCACTCCTTATGCCTCCGACATTCTCAACAGCGCCCGCCAGCATCACAACCGCGCGTGGGCCGAATTGAGTGCCCAGATGCAGCGACCGCTTCCCCTGCGATCATACTACCGTGCCGACATCCTCTTCACGCAGGCAATCGGCCTTGCGGATGCGGCGAAAACCTTAGGACAACTGGCCAAAGTGCAAAACACCGCTGAGATGACGAAGCAAATCAATCAACTGCGGCGAGACCTCAACAGCTATGACCGGGAATTGCGTCATTCACTGAAGACAGTGTCATTGCGAACATTGGCCACGCGTGCCGATCTCAAAGTCAGTTTGGCCGAGCAACGGCTCGCCCGAGGCGTGCCCGCCGCTACGGCGATTGACGAGGCTACGGACGCCGTCAATGAGCTACGAACAGCCCTGGACACAGAGTACCAAGCTGATTCGAGCCTGGCGCAACTGTGGTCGGAATGGTTCCAGGAAACATTGGATTGGACACGGAAGACCGACTCTTCAGCGGTCGTGGTTGTCAAAGCAGCGCATTGCGGCTATCTACTGAAGGGCGGAATGGTCGAATCGAGTTTTCCGATTGAATTGGGATACCGTTCCGGCCGCCAGAAGATGCATTCAGGAGACGGCGCTACGCCGGAAGGACGGTTTCGGATTATTGCGCGGCGCGATTCGGGAGCCGCGTACTACCGTGCGCTCGACCTCGACTATCCGACTTTTGCCGACAGTGTTCGCTATCAGGTTGCTCGAAAGATGGGTACCATTCCGCCCGATGTCGGCATCGGCGGCAGTATCCAAATCCACGGCGAAGGTGGGCGGGAGACAGATTGGACCGAGGGATGCGTGGCGGTCACCAACGAGCAAATGGACCGGCTCATGGAGCGCTTGGACGTTGGTGATCGGGTGACTATCGTGCGTCAGTTGGACGGGTGGCCGTAATGAAACGTATCGTGTTTCTCACCATAATCGCAGCGGTGCTGGTCCTTCTCACCATTCATCCGAGCATCGGATTTCAGTGGGAAGACTCCCCGCCGACGATGAATTCGCTGGCCATCGAGGCACGACAAAAACTGGCCTCGCCCCAATCGAGTTGTCTGTCGATGGGTGACACACTTGCGCCACCGGTGACAATCGAGAAGCCACGTGGTGTGTACCTCGTCATCGACACCCACACCAACAAACTCTATGTGCGCACAGTCGACAGCATCCTGTACGAAGCGCTCTGTTCGACCGGGACCGGCGCCGAATTGGTCGACACCGGCGATGGACGCTATTGGCGCTTTGACACTCCGAAAGGGCTGTTTCGCGTCGACTCCCGACTGGCCAACCCCTGGTGGCGCAAACCCGACTGGGCCTTCATCGAAGAGGGCCAACCGATCCCCGAACAAGATGCCGATGAACGCTTCGATCCCGAAGCGATGGGGGATTACGCCATCGGCTTCGGCGACGGTTATTTTATTCATGGTACAATCTTCGAGCGACTGATTGGCATTTCAGTGACGCATGGTTGCGTTCGGTTACGCAGTGAGGATATCGAATCGGTGTGGAAGATGACGAAAATGGGAACGCCGGTCATCATTTATTGAGCAGCGATGAACCCGCTACATGGACATACACGGCGCCGGCACTTGGGCGCAATGGTGCTCATGGCAGCACTGGCACTCGGCGGCCAACCCGTGCTGGCGGCCAATACGCCGGTGCCGACCTGTTTTCTGCAGGACACGGTTTATCACATTGTGATCGATCTTCCCGAACAGATCATCCACTTGCATTACGGTGCGTTTCCGCTGGTGTCCTGCTCGTTCGATGTTCAAGGTGATACCGAAGACATCGCAGACTTTGCAGAGCGTTGGCGCAAACAGAAGCGCACGCTCTGGCAAAATGTGAGAGGACGTGCCGTGTGGGCCGGCGAAGACGCCGTCTCCGATACGGTCGTCAATATCGTCTCCGAAATCGCGAAGGTCGATCCGGAACGCATCCGGCGGGTTATGCCCGACCGTTTTCGTGTCGATATCACCGGGGGCTTTCAGATTTTGTCGATCACTCCGGAGGGTGAACAGGGACGATGGTCATTCGCGGAAGCGTGGGGCGATCTCACCAGCCGCATTCTCTCCATGGGAAGCCTGTCGGTGCTGCGCATTAAGGTCACCCGCGAGGACGCCCAGACGTTGTACTATGCCCTCGAGCCGGGCACGCCGATTATCGTCGTTACCGGCGCTAACCCATAATCTTGACATCCTGACCGTTGTCATCGGCGTGCAACCTCGCTATCTTCGTAGCATGAGCACCAGATAACAGGAGTCATCGCATGGCCAACCAACAAAATGCTTCCCGCATCAACACGTTCCTGGTCCTGGTTGTCGGGTTATTGGTCGGCGGTATTGCCGGATACATTGTCGGGCATTCCGGCGCCGGCACTGCGGCTGTGGGGACGGCGCAATTGAATCTCAACGATGTGCTGTCGTCCGAGGATGCCTGGATCGTGGAAGGTCTAACGTGCCCCATGGCGGGGTGTGCCAATCCGCTGCTGACGTGCCAGGGAGAGCTGCCGCGACGGATCCGCGATTGGGTCAATTCACAATTGGCAGCCGGGCGACCGGGTCAGGACATCCGCGCCGAAATCATCCGCACGCACGGCCCCAATGTGCAGAAAACCCAAACGCCCACGGTTGTCCCGGATACGATTCGGAACCTCACGGACTAGCACGAGTCGTTCAACAAAGCCGGTCGTTGTCTGTCTTCGCAGAATCGCATCCCACCGCAAGCGGTGGGGCACCCGGCATCTTAACACCCGGCTTCAGACGGATGCCTGCAACTCCATTAGTCACGAAAAGCGTTTCAACGGTTTCTCACATGCGCACGTGAGCCTATCGGCTTGTCTTCTCGCTGAGCACTTCCTGCAAACGTTTCTTCACATCATCCAACCGAATCGGCGATCCCCTCACCTCCGACATCGATGTCATCACCTCCGACGGCAGCCCACACGGTTTGATCGCGCCGAAAAAACGCAGGTCGGTCGACACATTGAGAGCCACACCGTGGAACGAGATCCACTTCCGCACCGCCACACCAATTGACGCGATCTTTCGGTCGTCAACCCACACACCGGTATGTTCCGGATGGTGCCGGCCTTCGATATCCCAATGCGCGATCGTCTTGATCATCGTGTCTTGTATCCATCGCAGGAATTGATGCAAGTCGCCGGTCAGTGCACGCACGTCGACAATCGGATACATGACCAACTGCCCCGGGCCGTGGTAGGTCACATCACCGCCGCGTTCGATCGCGACCTGTGATACAGGTTCGCCGAGCACCGTGATCTCCGGTTCCAGATTGCGTTCGAGAGACGACCGTCCATAGGTGAATACATGCGGATGTTCAACAAATGCAATTGTATCCCCGCGTTCGCCTCTGATGCGTTCGTCGAGGAGCGCCAGTTGGCGCGCATACGCATCGGCGTAAGAGTGGTGTCCCCAGTCCTCGAACACGAATTGAGGAGTGGCCTTTAGTGACTCATGATCGACGTCTGTGCTCATCATTAACTCAATACGCCTCGGCGCAAACGAAAGCGGGGACAATCCATGCCCCCGCCTCTCTGTCCTCTCTGTCCTATCAGTCCTCTACACTGTTAACAGCAACTCCCACGGATCCTCCAACCGCTCACAAATGCGCCGCAGGAATTGAACCGCCGTATGCCCATCGACCAAACGGTGATCGAATGACAGTGTCAAATACATCATATCCCGCGCGACAATCTCATCGTTGCGCACGACGGGGCGTTTCTGAATCTTGTGAATTCCCAAAATCGCGACTTCGGGTTGATTGATGACCGGTGTTGAGGCCAATGCGCCATACATGCCGGCGTTGGTGAGTGTGAATGTCGAACCCGTGATTTCATGCAGCTCGAGTTTGTCCTGATGCGCGCGCCCGCTCATTTCGGCAAACTCACGCGCGATCTGCGGAATCGATTTCTGGTCGGCAAACTTCACGACCGGAACAATCAAGCCTTCGTCACGTCCGACGGCGAAACCGATGTGGTAATACTTCCGATGAACAATCTCATCGTCGACGATTGACGCGTTCAAACGCGGGAATTCCTTTAGTGCCGCGACTGCGGCTTTGGCGATGAACGGCAGATACGTGATATTGGCGCCCACTTGCTGCTTCCATGTCTCTTTCTTGGCGTCGCGTACACGTTTGAGCTCGGTAAAGTCAGCCTCGTCCATCGTCATCACATGCGCCGAGGTCTGTTTGCTGGCGATCATGTGTTCGGCGATGACTTTGCGCACGCCCTTCAGCGGTTCGCGTTCGACCGCTTCTTCACCGGCGCCGGCCGTGCGATCTCCGAAGGCGGCTGACGGTTCGCCCACAGGTTCGGGGGCGGCAGCGCGCGACGGCTGGGCCTGCGGTTGCGGCTGCGCGGCTGCGGTCGGACGTTCCTCGCGCTCGCGCAAATACTTCAGCACGTCCTGCTTGGACACACGCCCGCCTTTACCGGTACCGGGGATGTCATCTACGTTGAGATTGTGTTCGCTGAGCAAACGTCGGACAACCGGCGACGTTTGCTGGGAACGATCCTGCCCCGGTGACGCCGGTGCTTTCTGCGGCGCGGGTTTCGGTTCCGGTTTCTTTTCGGGTTTCGGTTCCGGCTTGTCTTCGGTGGCGGTGTCTTCACCGGATGGTTGCTTTGCTTCGACCTTCTCCGGTTCGGGACGTTCTCTCGGCATGTCTTCAGGATGCTCCCCTTCGGGGAGAGATTCGCCTTCTTTGAGAATGATGCCGATCTCTGCACCGACCGGCACGACTGTGCCTTCTTCGACCAGGATCTTGCCGAGAGTTCCGGCTTCAGCCGCCGGCAATTCGACATTGACCTTATCGGTCATGATCTCGGCAACGGTCTCGTCCTTGTCGATTGAGTCGCCTTCGGACTTGAGCCATTTGCCCACAGTCCCTTCGACGACACTTTCACCCATCTGCGGAACGACAATCGAAATCGGCATCAGTAAGTCCTTATAAGCGTGGTGAGTGTGCTACTCCGACGCGAAACGTCCATCTTGTCAGTACGCAGCCAATTCGCGGGCCTTGGCGGCAATCTTCTCGGCATTGGGCATAAAATACTCTTCCATTGCCGGAGCGAACGGAACCACGGGAATATCAAGACCGGTCAGCCGCCACACCGGGGCATCGAGATCATCGAAGACTTCTTCCATAATGGTCGCCGCGATCTCGCCGGCCACCCCTCCGGTTTTGGGCGATTCGTGAACAAGCAGGACCTTGCTCGTTTTGCGCACCGACTCCAAAACGGTCTCTTTATCCCATGGCGATAGCGTTCGTAGATCGATCACTTCGACCTCGATCCCCTCGCCGGCCAGTGTGTTCGCCGCTTCCAGTGCGCGGTGCACCATTAACTGATAGCAGACAATCGTAATATGCTCGCCCTCGCGCTTGATGTCAGCCTGCCCCAGCGGAACGGTGAAATCGTCTTCAGGGATATCATCGCGAATCCAGCGATACAGTTTCTTGTGTTCGAGATAGATGACCGGATCGTCGCCTCGGATCGCTGACTTCAGTAACCCCTTCGCATCATAGGGTGTACTCGGCGCAACGGTTACCAAACCCGCTTGCCCAAAAAACCAGTTCTCGTTGGTCTGTGAGTGGTACAAACCGCCGCCGATTTCGGCACCACAGCAAATGCGAATCACCATCGGACACGTCCAGCCGCCACCGGAGCGATACCGCAATTTCGCCGCCTGCTGAATGATCGGATCGAAGGAACACGTGGCGAAGTCGGAGAACTGCACTTCCGGGATCGGGCGCAGACCGACCGCCGCGGCCCCCACCGCACCGCCGACAATGAATTCCTCTGAGATCGGTGTGTCGATCACGCGTTCGGGACCGAACTCGTCGAGAAGTCCCTTCGTCGCTTTAAACACACCGCCGTAAATGGCCACGTCTTCGCCGAGAACAATCACGCGCTCATCACGGCGCATCTCCTCGGCCATGGCCTCTGTAATCGCTTCGATGAAAGTTACATTCTTCATTCGGTCACATCACCGTTTGCTGCAGTTAGGATCGTGGAAAGTTCGGCGCCGGCGAAAACGAGTACACGTCAGTAAGGGCGTCCTCGGCTACCGGATGCGGGTCGGCTTCAGCTTTCTCAATGCTCTCTTGAATCTCCGCCTCGATCCGGTCGGTCACCTCTTTGCGGTCGGCCTCTTTCATCACGCCCGACTTCTCGAGGTATTTCTCATAGAGCGCAACCGGATCACGCTTCTTCCAATATTCGAGTTCTTCCTTGGTGCGATAGTTAGCCGGATCGATTTCGGAGTGACCGTACCAGCGGTAAGTCAGACATTCGATAAACGTCGGGCCGTCACCGTTGCGCGCCTTGTCCACCGCTTTCTTAGCGGTCAAGTACACCTGCAGGATATCGTTCCCGTCGATCGTGACGCCTTCGAAGCCATACGCTTTAGCACGATCGCTATACTTTTCGATCCTACTCTGCAGATGCGCCGGCACCGACTCGGCCCACAGATTGTTCTGGCAGACATAGATGACGGGCAGATCATGAATACCCGCAAAGTTCAGCGCCTCATGAAAACCGCCGCGCGAGGTACCGCCCTCGCCAAAGCCGCAGTAGACGACATGCGGCTGTTTCTGAATTTTGAATGCCATCGCCGCACCCGTCCCGACGACAATCTGGCCGGCGACGGTCGAGGCCGGTGTCATGCAGCGTAGCGGCGGATAACCGAAGTGGCACGGATGCGACTTGCCTTTATCGGGCGACGTGGCTCTCGCAAAGACCTGCCGCAGCAAATCCACCAAGGGCATACCCTTGGTGATGATCGCGCCCATATCGCGGTGCGATGGTGCGACCATGTCCTTGTCATTTAGACTGTAAGTCGGAGCGACGGTCGTCGCCTCCTGGCCGACCTGCGAAAAATACGTTCCCGGAAAGCGTCCCTGTTTAAACAACCGACGACAGCGCTCGTCAAACATGCGCACCTTCATCAGGTGGTAGTACAGGTTCCGTTGATCTTCTTCCGGGACCTTCTCGGCTGCCTTTCTTGATAGTCCTGCCACTCTGGTTGTTGTTTTCCGCACGTCTTTGTACACTCCCTCGAATCGCGTTGAGGTTGAACCGCTCATTCTGCCCGTCGATAGACCTAAAGTCAAGGGCAATTGGCTGTTGCGACGACGGGTGAATCCCGCATCAGTACTGAAAGTCTCTGTTTGCTAACGAGTTCGCAGCCGATATCTTCAATCACATACCATGGAGGTCGCCATGAATGATCAGAATGAACTGGTTGAGAAGGTAAAACGGGAAATCGAAGAGCTCGAACGCCAGATTGAGGCGCATCCATTCGAAGGTCTCTTCGATCGTAAACGCTCCGATCAGCTTCACCACAAGCTGAAGAAAAAGCGCAAGGAACTGGCCAAGCTCGAAGGCATCGAATTGCCTACCACGGCACCGATCCGGAAAACTCCGGAGCCGGAAAGCGTCCCGATGGCCAAGCCAACACAACTGCCGAAACCGCCAACAAAACCCAAAGCCGCGGCCAGGACGAAGTCTACGACGACCAAGTCATCAGGGACCAAGAAGACCACACCGGCGAGAACGGCCAAGTCGTCCGGAACCAGGAAAACCACGACCCAAAAGACCGGCAACACACGCAAAAGTGCTGCGACGGCGAAGAAGAAAACGACCACTAAAGCAGGGACGAAGACCACGAAGTCAAAGACCAACCGGTCGACCAAATCGACGAAAACCAAGGCCTCCGGAGGCTCAAAGACCAAGGCCAAATCGTCGACGAAATCAAGGAGCACCGGCCGGTCAACAACCGGCCGGAGCCGTCGTAAGTAGGAATGACGATTTAGCGCCCCGGGTGGTTGACTTCGGCCATCCGGGAGCGTTATTTCTCCGGCGAAATGCCGGAGTCGTAACGATCTGGCTTGATGTGACTGGGGGATCGTCCAATGGCAGGACATGCGGCTCTGGACCGTAGAATCGGGGTTCGAATCCCTGTCCCCCAGCCATAACCCACGCGGCAGCGTCATCCCGGCAGAAGTCGAAGACGCAACCCCGTACCGCGCGGGGCACCTGACAACACTTCACCGAGCTGGACTTCGATCCGTGCAAGGCGCACTCAGCCTGGCGTTGTGTCCCGGAAGTCCGTTAAGTAAGTCAACGCAGCTGGTCCCGAACGTGGCCCGGCCACGAAAACAACACCACGGTCTGCGCGCCATGGCCGAGACGGCCATGCTATAGCAATTGTCATAAATCCCTTCCGTTTGGATCAGGGTGCCACGGGCCTTTAGGGGTGTGTTGCAAAACCTGCTG
>CAYTTY010000063.1:0-17714 GCA_964440935.1 uncultured Ignavibacteria bacterium
CCGAACAATATCGCAACCAGTCCGGACGATTATGACACAGCCTCGAAAGCGGGGAGCCATTTTGAGCCCAGCCACGCGCGGAAAATGGATTCCCGCTTTCGCGGGAATGACAACACGTCTCAATTTAATCGGAACATTATTCTGACAATTCCTCTATAGCGATTCTCAGAATAATGTTCCGCCTGAGGCGCACAAGCATTCGCGGGAATGACAACCTTCCTCAATTCAATCAGACCACATTTATGAGAACTGCTCTATAATTCAAATCCCAGCAGCATGAGAAATGTTGCCGGTTTTTGAGGCCCCGCGCGGTCTCAATGAGAACAGCTTTGTCGGGCCCGCCGGTACGACGAACCAAAGACATACTACCAAAACGTTGTCTTTCCCGAGCACGATCTAGATCGAGGGAACTATCCCCAATTCACTCCATGGAGCGAGAATTTCAAAATTCCCATGCCCGTATAAGAGTTAAGCCGGGGCACGGATAAGAGTGCTGGCGCGATTCGCGCGATACTGTGGCGCGGGTGAGTACGGTGGTACACAATCAATGGTCCAAGAAGGTACCCGATGAGCACACGACATACTCGCAACCGCAAACAACGCGCCCTCGCGGCGAAGGCGGACGACGCAGCCGACGCTGTGGCGATCTCTCAACTGCCGTTGCCTCTTCGGTGGATCGTAATTCTGGGCGAACGAGACGGGCTCTCACCCAGTGAAATCGCGCGGCTCGCTGGAATCAGCATTGAAACAGTCCAAGCAATGCTACGCCAGGGACTCGCGCTCGTCCGAGATACGCGGTTACCTCTTATCGACAGGACGTCATAAAGAATCAGAAGCCGCAAGGCGGCAAAGGAGATGAGTATGCTGTGGACAGTGGCTATGATTTTACTGGTGATGTGGGCACTGGGATTAGTGAGCGGCTACACGATGAGTGGATTTGTTCATGTGTTGCTGGTTGTGGCAGTCGTTGTGGTGCTGGTGCGGCTGATCACCGGACGGCGCGTGGTGTGACGGCGGCCGGGATTGGAATCGTTATGGTACCGGTACCTTTATGAGGAGGATGGATGAAGTATACACGTGTATTTAATGCCGCCCTGATGGGCGGATGGAATCGTCGCGGCAGAACCCGCAGCAAGTCCTGCGCGCGTTCGTACCTACTGTTGTTGCTCCTGGTGTCGCTTGTCAGTGCCACCATGCTGGGTTGTGCCAGCAATCTTGCGACCGGTGAGCGACATTTCAACCTGATCAGCGAAGCCCAGGAGATTGAGATGGGGCGGGAAGCAGACGGGCAGATCATCGCCAGTCTCGGCCTCTACCCGGATTCGGCTTTGCAGCGCTATGTGCAGGAGTTGGGCACAACGCTTGCCCAAAACGCGGAACGGCCCACTCTGCCATGGACATTTCGTGTCATCGATGACCCGGCGGTCAACGCATTCGCCTTGCCCGGCGGATTCATCTATGTAACGCGTGGACTGATGGCGCATATGATGAACGAGGCGCAATTGTCGGCTGTTCTCGGACATGAGATCGGCCATGTCACGGCGCAGCACTCCGTCCACCGCATGTCAGAGCAGCAGTTGACCCAGTTGGGTGTCGTGGCCGGGATGATGATCAAACCCGACCTGCAGAAGTATGGACATTATGTGAATACGGGTCTGGGCCTGCTCTCCCTGAAATTCAGCCGTGACGATGAAAACCAGGCGGACCAGTTGGGACTTCGCTATATGATGCGCACGGACAAGGACCCTCGAGAAATTATCGAAGTCTTCAAAATGCTCAACCGTGTCACGATCGCGCAGCCCGGCGCCCGAGTGCCTGAATGGCTGGCCACACATCCGAGTCCCACCAACCGCATCAAGCGTCTCCAACAAGTGCTTGATACGCTTAGTATCGATCCCGGTACAATGGCGATAAATCAGAACGGTTATTTGCGTTTGCTGGAAGGTCTGGTGTTCGGTCAGGATCCGCGGCAGGGGTTCTTCCGCGATAATCACTATTATCACCCCGAGCTGGAGTTCGATTTCTCCTTTCCGGCCGGATGGCAAACCGCCAATCTCAGAGAAGGCGTGATCGGTGTCAGCGACAAACAGGATGCGATTATACAGATCACCGTCGCACAGGGACCATCGGCGTCCGAGGCCGCCAGAGCATTCTTCCAGCAGGAAGGGATACAGGGAGAGCGTCAGGAGGATATCGTCATCAATGGCCTCAGTGCTGTTTCGGCGCAGTTCCGTGCGCAAGATGGAGAACAATTCCTGCGCGGCCGTGCCGTGTTCGTTGATTTGGAGGGCAGGACTTATCAGTTGCTTGGCTACACGACGGAGGAGGTCTGGTCGCGTTATGATGGCATCACCTCGAACTCATTGCGGAGCTTCCGGCGGCTGACCGATCCCGCAGTTCTGCGGATGCAGCCGATGCGGCTTGAAATCGTCACTGTGACCCAGCGCGTTTCGCTGGTACAACTGGCACGGCAGAATAACTCTGCAATACCGCTTGAGACCCTGGCGCTCATCAACCAGTCGGAGGTGGACGTTCAGTTTAACGCTGGCGACCGCGTCAAGATGGTGACCGGAGAAGTGCCCTCTTTGCAGACGGCGCACTAGGTCGTTCAATTTTTCGGAAGGGGATCCACACAGGGAATAGTCCGCAACTGTCCTACACGGAGAGGACAGTTGCGGGCGTCCGGTGGGTTGCGTCCGGACCCGTGACTCTTGTGGTATCCGGCGGACGACCTTCTCCAACATCCGGTGTGCAGCCGGGCCGATGGCCCGTGGAGACGGGCGGTTGAGACGCGACGTCAGACAGATTCTGGGAGTGTGCATGGGCTCTCGCTCTTCGGGATTACGACTACGTTTCAATCGTCCGATGGATGGATATTCAGCTTAGATATAGCGTATATTTAGTATGAGGTGATCAGAGAAGTAGTGAAGACGAAGACGCTCGGGAGAAGAAGAATCGAGGCCCGGGCTTGTCTTCGAACCAATCCCCAAGCGGGATTAAGGAGGTTCGGACGATGAGAACAACATTGAAGGTTACAATCTTAGCGGCGGCATTGACATTGGCATTTGCGCCGGTGGCGGCGCTGGCGGACATGGACGATCCGGGCAGCAAAGTCGGATTCCGTGGCTGGGGACCGCGTGCGGGTTTGACCTTTAACCCCGACCAGTTTCATTTCGGCGCTCACATGGATTTCGGTAATTTCGGAAATCATGTGCGTTTTCAGCCGAATCTCGAAATCGGCTTTGGCGACGGCCTGACGATCTTCGCGATTAACGCCGAGGCGGCTTATCGATTCGCTTCGCGCTGGGACGTTTGGACGCCGTACCTTGGCGGCGGCATCGGCGCCAATGTCGTCAGCGCCGACTCGGGGGAACGGGGAACAGACACCGACTTCGGCGTGAACATCCTGGGTGGTATCGAGAAGGGACTCGCCAACGGCCATCGCTTCTTCGTCGAGGCGAAACTGGGATTAGCGGATTCACCGGATGTTAAGGGCACGGTCGGCTGGACATTCTATCACTAGTAAGGGATGCCTTGGGCCTGCGGCCATCGCTGGAGCGGCTCAGCGCGAAAGGAAGAATCGAATGAAGACGCTTGCAATTGCACTGGTCATTTTCGGAATCGGTGCGCTCGGCTACGGGATTTTTGGGTTCTTTGACAGCCGAACGACGATTGAGGTGGGCTCGATGAGCGCATCGATCACAGAACACGGGGCCGCTCCGATGGCGGCGATGGTCATCGGGGTGATCAGTCTCGTTGGCGGCCTTGTTCTCCTCTCAAATGAGAGGCGCCGCGCATAAAGCACTCATGATGCCGGGTACCCGGAGCGACCGCAATCAAGCGGCCCTGACCTGCGACTTGGTGAAGCATGAAATTCGAATCGCATTGCGAAACCGCAGACTCATCGCTAACAGATTTCGGACAATCCGGCTTAGCCGGGAGAAAACAAGCGATTTCGATGGCCCTCCGGGCCAACGGGCAGGGGACGCCGTTCCGTCCCCGAAAGCAAGAGGATGTGTGTTATGAGAGAAAGTATCTTCACGTTAAGGAAACTCGTTTTGGGCGTCTTGGTCGCGTTCTTCGCGGCGGGCGGTCTGATCGGCTGTCAGTCGGCGCAGGACGAGGCACTCGCCAAGGAGGCAGCCAATGACAAGACCTCAGGCAACAGCACCACGCCCAGCTCAAACTGGCCGAAGATGGTGACGATTCCGGAAGGCACCACAATGCTGGTGTCGTTGAACACGTCACTGCGGACCGACCGTGAAAAGACCGGTGACAGCTTCACCGCCCGCTTGAATCAGGCCGTGCGCGCCGATGGGATGACTGTGCTGCCATCAGGCACCGAAGTTCGTGGTCACCTGGTCAAGGTCGAGGAACCGCACCGCACTTCCGGCAAGGCGATGATGACGCTCGCGTTTAATCAGGTCGTGGACCCATCGGGAACGCTGCACTCGATTTTAACCGCGCCCATCATTCTGGTCGGCGAAGGTGACAAGATCAGCGATGAAGAGAAAGTGGCGGCCGGTGCTGTAATCGGTGGCGTCATTGGCACACTGTCGAGCAGCAAGCAGCGAGCCAAGGGCGCAACGGTAGGCGCGGCAACAGGCGCGGTGGCCGGTGGCGTGATTGCGCTGGCGACCAAAGGCGCGCAGATCGAGCTCCCTGCGAACCAGCAGTTTGCGTTATATTTGGATGAGTCTCTAAGGGTATCGGTGACCGAGCTGACTGCGAACAAATAAGTCGGACGTACGAGGAACGTATCAGAGGCGCCGCGGCAGCAACGCGGCGCCTCTCGTTCGTTGGCCCATGTGACGCTTCGGGCTGTTATAGCAATTGTCATAAATCCTTTCCGTTTGGATCGGGGCGCCACGGACCTTTAGGGGTGTGTTGCAAAACCTGCTGACTATCATCACCTCAGACTGGGGAGGGCGAGGCTCCCGCCGAGCCGCCGTGTGGAACATGCCGTTGCGGCTCGCCGGGAGGCTCGCCCTCCCGAAGGCTCTGATTCTCGGCGGGTTCTTCAACACGCCCCTTTAGGCCCGTGGCACCCAAATACAAACGGAAAATACTTCTGACAATCGCTCTACAATGGATCGCCCAGGGGGGGACGGAAGCGGTCGTTCGTGATGCCGACATACCGTCGACCGATCGTTCCACGAAGAACGTAAAGCGTGATTATTACTTGCGTATTGGTGGAGGCGGGGGGGAATCGAATCATCCAGAGGCTGACAAGCGCGCCGGAGGCGCGCAAGCCCCCGTAGGGCGCAGCTTTACCCGCCTTGGGCGGGCCCCTGTCCGGGGAAAGTGCTCATCGAGCCATTTACGGCCTTGGCCCGATTTTAGAAATTTCTCGCGTGAACGCGCCTGCTTGTGATCGGCGAAATCTTCGGTGTGGATGACCCGAAAATTACGCAGGAGCCGATGCACCGACTTGTCCGTCGATCGATGTTCACTCAATCGACGGTCCAAGTCGTTGGTGATCCCAACGTATCGCCGACCAGTCGTTCCGAGCAAGACGTACACCGTCACCATCTTTGATTGGTGGAGGCGGGGGGAATCGAACCCCCGTCCGAAAGTGCCTATAAGAGGCCGTCTACCCGCATAGTCGATCTTTTTGTATTCGCCGCGTCAACCGCCGAACGACAGGCTGAAGTCGCGACTATCCCGATTGAGTTTTGCCGGCGGCCCTCGGGCAATGCCACCGACTAGCCTTCCTTGTCGACGATCAGCCGTCCGCCGAAGGCGGGCCGACGAACTGTCGGGCTTACTCTAACTTACGTTAGGCAGCCATCGCATACGAATAGTCGTCTGCGTTTCTTTTGGTTCCCAACGGTTTAACGAGGTATGATGGGGACCTCGGCGGGCAAACCTCCCTTCAGCGACTCCGTCGAAGCCAGTCGCCCCCTATGATTCACGTACATCTCACTCTCACCAACAGAGACTACGCACCCATTTGTTCCCGGTTTGGCTATTCGCTAAGTGGTTGGGCCGGAAGCACATTCCACCGAAACAAACAAGTCCCGCGCCAGCCGTTCAATCTGATAGTTGGCACCCATCGTTTTAAACAGAGCTGTGACCTCCGACTCCCGGTACATGTATAACGGGCACCGGTTTCGATATCGCAGTCGTCGCTGCCGGGCCAGCAGCCCTTCGTATCGCGGCAGGCTGAAACAGGCCCGCACTCGCGTTGTCCGAATGGCTTTGACAATGAACGGTGCGGCGTCGGCTACGTAGTCCAAGACACCCATCACAATCGTGTAATCGAATGGTTGTTCAATTGTCAGGTCCTCGAATGAGGCCACCTTAAACGTGCACTGGGATGCAACGCCTCGGGCATCGGCTCGCTCCCGTGCCAATTCGATCATCCGCGGCGCCGGATCAATCCCCAACACGCCCAACGCTCCCCTTTGGGCCATTCTGATCGCATACGTACCGGTTCCACACCCGATATCGAGAACCGATCGTCCGTTAAGTGGTTGGCACAGGTCCATCACACGTTCAAATCGCAAACGAATGCTGCGGCGAAAGATGGCATCGATGAACCGTGGGATCATCCCACGCTCCCCCGCCCCGATCAGTGGAAACCGCTCGGCTTCCCGGTTGAAATAGTCGGCAACGGTGGTCTGTCGGCGGTCTGGTATCATCTTACTAATCTAAGACTTCCAGCCGATTCCGGAATGGTGAAGATGCCTGAAGTCGGCTGTTTTTGGTGCCGATACTCCAAATAAGTCATTCACCTTACATTGAGGACGATTATGACCACTCTCACTGCGCCGAACCCAACACTTTTGGATCGAATCGTCGAAACCATCGGAGAATTGCCGGCCTCTCCTACCGTTGTCTCTTCGGTCATGGGGCTGACCAACGACCTGAACACCGACATCAACCAAATATCCCGCGTCCTGTCGGCCGATCAGTCACTGGCGGCCAAGGTGCTCCGGTTGTCCAATTCACCGTTCTATGGACGCATGCGTGGTGTCGCCACTCTCGAAGAAGCGATCATGATTTTGGGGTTCTTCACGATCCGGTCGCTGGTGGTGGCCTCATCGGCGTATTCGATGTTCAATCGCGGCGGCAATGGCGACATCGAATCCAGACTTTGGAATCACTCGCTCGCTGCAGCGATGGGTGCTCGCCTGGTCGCCAAGCGTGCCGGCAGCAAGCATATCGAAGAAGCGTTTCTCGCGGGCCTCCTCCATGATATCGGCAGTCTGATCATGGTGAAGAAGATGCGCGAAGAGTATGATGCGGTATTGGCCGAAGCCAACGCGAACGGCAATGGGCTCGCTGACGTCGAGAGAGACAAACTGGGATTCTCCCACGAGGAACTCGGTTCACTGATTTTGGAGAAGTGGAATTTCCCGCCGATTCTCTCCCTGGCGGTTCACTATCACCATCGACCGGAAGAGATCACCGGGATGGATCCCTCCGCCGTCGACGACGATACTGTATTGAACACTCACATTGTGAGTTTCGCCGACGCATTGGCCAAGTCGTTAGGACACGCTATCGTCGATGACCACGGTGTCGAACTTGCGCAACTGCAGTCGGCTCACACGCTGCATCTGTCTCCTGAGGCAATCGACGATGTCACCCAGGAACTCGAAGAGAGTTTCGCCGAAGAACTGAAACTCTTCACCAGTTGATATCGCCGAAGTCAATCCACTCACTGTGTGGCCCGCTGGGTATCGATCCAGCGGGTCATTCTCTCTTCAAGGAGATCGAGCGGGAGCGCTCCCTCGGCAAGCAGAGCATCGTGAAACGCACGCAGATCGAAATCGTCGCCCAGAGTCGTTTCTGCCTTCTCACGCAATTCGCTGATCTTTAATTGTCCGATCTTATAGGCCAATGCCTGTCCCGGCCAGGCAATATAGCGGTCGACTTCCGATTGAATATTCAAGTCGGAGAGAGCGGTGTTTTCCTGGAAAAACTCGATCGCCTCGTCGCGCGTCCAACCGAAGTAATGGATGCCGGGATCGACAATCAGACGGGTACAGCGCCAGGCGTCGAAGGTCAGCCGGCCAAACTCGGAGTATGGATCATCGTAGAAGCCAACTTCCTTGGGCAGTGCTTCGGAATACAATGCCCACCCTTCAACAAACGCCGTGTAGCCGCCGTGCTGGCGAAACATCGGCAGGCTGTCCAACTCCTGCTGGATCGCGATTTGCAGGTGATGCCCCGGGACGGCTTCATGATAGGCGAGCGCCTCCATCGTGTACTTCGGACGCATCTCCGGTTTGTAGGTGTTGATATAAAAGTAACCGGGACGTGACCGATCTTCCGGCGCCGGGTAGTAGTAAGCATCGGGCGCGGACTCGGCGCGGTACGGTTCCATCTCGCGAAAACCGTACGATGCCTCGGGTAGGTGGCCGAACAACTCCGGCATTTTCTCGTCCATCTTAGCGAGAATGGCTTTGAATCCCTCAACGAGTGAATCAGGATCGGAATAGTAGAATCGCGGATCGTTGCGCAACGAGTCGGCAAACTCGGGAATGGTTCCTTCAAAGCCGACCTGATCCATGACCGCCCGCATCTGTTCGTGCACCCGTGCCAATTCGCGTTTGCCGATGTCGGTAATCTCTTCGGGTGTCAGGTCGGTGGTCGTGTAGTGTCGTGCTTCGGTGCGGTAGCGCTCTTTACCGTTTGGCAGCGCATGCAACCCAACCGCGGTGCGACACTCCGGCAGATAGTCCTGCTCCATGTAGGCAGCAATGCGTTTGTACGCCGGGACGACATGATCGCGAATGGCCGCCAGCAGTTCCGTGCGTAGTGCCTCCTGCCTCGCCTGAGGGATCGAATCACCGAATTTATCGACGGCTGACGCTAACAGATGGTTCTCCACGGAATCAACCACCTGCGATTGGAATTGCGGTAGCGCTTTTTCAACACTTACGTGCGCCGGAACCAACTTCTCCTTCACCCCGGTCTGCATATTGCTGATCGTCTGATTGACCAGACGGGGAAACGCTCTCAGTCGTGCGATGAAATCCTCACAGCCCGTCTCCGTGTCGAACGGGTGCACGTTGAGCAACTCCGGCAAAACCATCTGCGGTCCGCTTTGCTGTGAGACCGGCATCAGGTAATCGCGCAGCCCCAGTTGCTCCAGGTCGTCCTTCAGTTCGCGTTCAAACAGCTCGGCATTGAGTTCATCCTCCGGTGACAGTGTGGCATCACCGGTGATCAGTTGAAGACGGTCGAGGAACGCCCGAAAGGTCGCCTCATCTCTCTTGTAAGCGTCGATCGAGACGTCGTGGAGCTTATCATCGAAGCGATGATCGCCGTTGTACGTGGCCGACGTCGGCCAGCGCTCCATGCGGTAGTTCCAATGATCGGCAAACAGTTGCGAGAGGCTCTCGTTGGCGGCCATGGTGGTAGCTCCCATTAGATTCAGAATTAGACAAAGCAGAATTGCCAACCCTACACTCGTCTGTGGTGATTTGTCAGTTGTCATCAGATAGATCCGTCTCGCTACAGTGAATATCAATGCCCACATGTTAGGGCTGTCAACAATAATAAGATACGCAGATCGCCTGACGAAGGATCAATTACGATTCTGTTTTAAAACCCTTCGACGGGGCCCAACGGCCCGTGGCAACCAACAACAGCCCGATCGCAACAAAAACAGCAAGCAAGAGCATGGCATTCAACATGACCCGTGCATAACCAAGTGCATCCACGTCTACAAACGGATAGGGGTATTCACCCGTCATTGCGCCGCGGATGAGAATGACAATGAAGTACCCCACGGCACCGATTGGCCAGATGACGGCGTGACGTGGCCGCAACTTCCTCTTAGGTGCGTACATGTACCAGAAACCAAGATAGGTGGCGGGGACAATGGCGTGCAAAAATCCACTCACCACGCGTTCGAATCCCTGTGGATTCTCCACATGGGCAAGTAGAAGATTGTAGACGCCGACGGTAATGATGATGTAGACAGCCGCACAGCCCGCTACTGTGGGACTCGTGAAGAAACGCCGGATGGCACTCTTCGAATCGACGAGTGATGCCAGCATGACAATGCCAACGAAAAAATTGGAGAGCGTGGTAAATGCGGTAATGAATTTGAGGGGTCCGAAGAACACCCCTTTGCCGTGCCCAACCGACCACTCAATATCCAGAAGCAAACGTGCCGCCAGCACCACAGCGGTTAAAATGACAGCGGCCAACGTGTACTTCCGCATGTTTGGTTTCGGGTATTCTCTAGTCAGTCACCGTTGAATCGGGACCGAGTGGACTGTGATTCGGGTACTCTTTCTACCGGAAGTTGCTCAACCGCACCGGCTGGCGCTTCGCGCCCCAACGTCCGGGCTCCGCATCGAACACTCCGGCGCACGGTATGCCACACTGGTCGCATTTGCCGTCGGACGTCAGTCCCCAGTGAGTCAGCGTATACCAATCCCGCCCGATCAGTTTGGCACCGCAATTGTGGCAGTACGTGCTGCCGCCGTCTTCATCGTGGACATTACCGGTGTACACGTAGCGCAAGCCATGATTTACGGCGATGTGCCGAGCGCGGGTGAGTGTCGACGGTGGCGTGGGTGGAACATCCATCATCTTGAAATCCGGATGAAACGCAGTGAAATGCAATGGTACGTCAAGGCCGAGTTCGGTGGCGATCCACTCACTCATCCGGTTGAGCTCATCGTCGCTGTCGTTGTGGCCCGGGATCAGCAGATCGGTCAACTCGAACCAGACGTTCGTTTCATGCTTAAGGTATTTCAACGTATCCAGAACCGGCTGAAGGTGCCCGCCCGCGATGCTGCTGTAGAATTCTTCGGTAAATGCCTTCAAATCGACATTGGCGGCATCCATGTGATCGAAGAATTCGCCGCGCGCATCTTCCGTGATATACCCCGCGGTCACGGCCACGGTCTTAATGCCACGCTCACGACAGGCTTTGGCCACATCCACCGCATATTCGAGGAAGATCACCGGATCATTGTAGGTGAAGGCCACACTGCGGCAGCCGAGGCGGTCGGCCGCGTTGGCGATGGTCTCGGGAGACGCTTGGTCTGCCAATGTGTCGATTTCGCGGGACTTACTGATGTCCCAGTTTTGACAGAACTTACACGTCAGGTTGCACCCCGCGGTCCCAAACGACAGAATCGGCGTGCCCGGCAGATAGTGGTTGAGCGGTTTCTTCTCGATCGGGTCGACACAGAAGCCACTCGAACGTCCGTAAGTGGTTAGAACGACTTGATCCTCCACACGAGCACGAACAAAACACAGCCCCCGCTGCCCTTCACGCAGTTGACAGAATCGTGGACAAACGTTGCACTGAATGCGCCCGTCGTCGAGCCAGTGCCAGTAGCGGCCGGAGACGACGTCCGGTTGTGACAGCTTGATCTGTTCCATCTGACAAAATACGGAAAATGAAGAGCGATCCATTGATTTCTAAATTGCCGGACGTCCGCCAAGGGTTGCGCAACTGCCCCACATAATTTGTGACAAGTTAAGTGAAACGATTCTCAATCTCCCCAATTTTCATCCCGTATATTGTTGACGGAAACGGGGCAAAGTCGGTTGACAATGAGGCGGCCGCTGCTTAGCTAAACCCGTTCCCAGGGCGCTACATAAAGACAGCGCCGGACACGCACATCCGCCGAGCGGAGACTGACAACATGACAACCTTAGGAAATCTTTCCCAAAGTCACCGAGGGTGTCGGTCTCTGCTTGTGACCTTCACGCTCCTGGCGGCGTTCTTCCTGCTGTTTGCCGGTCCAGACGTGGCGACGGCTGACCCGGAAGATTGCTGGATGTGCCATATGGATCCGGACATGTTCGATGACTCCTCGTTAGTCGTCGACGAGCACTCATTGGAAGGGTCGGTCCACGAGGGCTTTGACTGTGTGATGTGCCACACGTCGCTGGCCGACTTTGACGATTATCCCCACGATGAAGACTTACCGCCGGCCGATTGCAGCATGTGCCACGATGATGCCGTCGACGAATTCGAATCGAGCTGGCATGGACAATACGCGGCCGCCCATCCGGAGAATGAACTCTCGCCAACTTGCGGCTCGTGCCACGGATCGCACAACATACTTTCCAGCAGCGATTCGGCCTCGACCACACACCCGTTGAACCTGGCATCTACCTGTGCTTCTTGTCACACGGAAATTGCCATGGGGCGTACGAGCGGGCTCCGACGCGTCGATGCGTACGCGCGTTATGAGGGTGGCGTGCACGCAGACCGGTTGAAAGAGGGTATCCTGGATGCCGCAACATGCAATGACTGCCACGGCTACCACGAACTCCGGAAAGCCAGTGATCCGGAGTCCATGGTGTATAAGTACAACATTCCGCAAACATGCGGTGAGTGCCATACCGAGGTGTACAGCCAGTACGAGCGCGGCATTCACGGACAGGCACTTGACGCTGGTGTCACTGATGCGCCGAATTGCAGCGACTGTCACGGGGAGCACGGGATCCTCGCGGTCAGTGATCCGGAGTCACCGGTCTCGGCGGCTCATCAGGCCGACCGCGTTTGCGCCGGTTGCCACAATGACCCGCAGTTGGTCGCCAAGTACGGCCTCCAGAGTGGTCAGATTTCCAGCTACCAGGACTCGTACCATGGTCTGGCGGCGCGGCGCGGTGCACCCAATGCGGCCAGTTGCGCCAGTTGCCATGAGGCGCATGACATTCTCCCCGCCAGCGATCCCGCCAGTTCGATCGCTCCGGGAAACATCGTCGCCACTTGTCAACAGTGTCACCCCAACGCGAACATGGAATTCGCCACGTCGTACTCCCACGAAGCACTGCTGGGCGAAAGGCACACCCTGAAGGGCATCATCGAGATGATCTACATCCCGTTGATCATACTGATCATCGGCGGCATGGGTGTCCACAATGGACTCATCATGGTGCATTACATCAAGAAACGTCGTGCCCAGATGGGTCAGGAAACGACCTACGAGCGCTTCACGCCAATCATGGTCTGGCAACACGGTCTGTTTGCCATCTCGTTCATTGTGCTCGCGATTACCGGATTCGCATTGAAGTTTCCCGATGCCTGGTGGGCCCAACCACTGAGCTGGTTCGGCATGTCCGAATACATCCGCAGCATCATCCACCGTGTGGCTGGTGTGGTGATGATTGCCGTATCGATCCACCATGTCTATTATGTGCTGGCATCCCGCCGCGGGTGCACGGAGTTCTATCACATTATTCCCCGACTGTCGGACGTTCGAGAAGCGGCCCAGAACATTAAGTACTACCTCGGAGGTTCTCGCGTCAAACCGGACTTCGACCGCTATGATTACACCGAAAAGGCGGAATACTGGGCGCTGGCCTGGGGAACCGCCGTGATGGTTGTCACCGGGTTTGTGCTCTGGTTTCCGGAAACATTCACGCAGTTTCTCCCTGGTTGGATCGTGATTGTCTCGGAGACGATCCACTACTACGAAGCGTGGCTGGCAACGCTGGCCATCGTGGTCTGGCACTTCTTCTTTGTGATTTTCCATCCCGAAGAATACCCGATGAGCACCACGTGGATGCACGGTCGCATGTCGGAACACCACATGAAAGAAAAACACCCCCGGTGGTATCGCCGGATGATCGGCGAAGACGCGCGGCAGAAAGCCACTGTTGAGCAACAGACAGACGATTCCGAATCAACTACCGATGATGGTTCAGACGAGTCGGACTCCGGTTCCGAAACCGAAGACGGTTCGACCGGCGCCGACGAGGAACCACGTAAGTAATCGTTCAGTTTTCCTGCGCCGACTGTCCGGTGTGTGGTGAACCGCCTCTTGCGGTGGGTTTATAGCGATTGTCAGAACTCTTGTCCGATAGCCCCAGCACCACCAGTGCATCAACTCTCCCGTCACACTCGACCGCGAATGGAATGCCCGGCAATCGGATACGCAATCCGAAAAGCATATAGAGCGGTTGTCATTATAAATTTTCGATTGAGGAGAAGCGAGGCACCGCGTGTATCGTGATAGCATCTGGGTGCCACGGGCCTTGAGACCCGTGGACGGGGGATTGTGCAGACGCGGACGCACGGGCCTGATGGTTCGATCCGCCACGGCGGACTCACCACAAGAGGTCCGTGGCACCCTGATCCAAATGGAAAGGATTTATGACAATTGCTCTAATGTCGTGTCCCGGAAATAGCTTAAAGAAGTCGCTTCCACGCCGCGTGCCGTCATGCGCCCTCGCATGACGGCTATCTTCTTTCCGGACAAGGCGTCACCCGAGGGCGGGTGACGCCACGGGGTACAATTTCGTATAGAAACTGATGAACCGTATTTCTGGGACACGACACTAACTCGTTGTCATCCCCTCGAAAGAGGGGATCCATTTTGAGCGCGTCACGAAATTCAAATGGATTCCCCCGCAGTGGCGGACGGGGATGACAGTGGCGAGCTGTTACGCCCGAATGGATCGCTGAGGCAAACGGACAAGACGTCTGACAATCGCTCTAGATTCTGCGACAAACAATAGTCACATTAAGATGACATATCCTTACGGTGACGGTGATTCGGTGTCATCATCTTCTGGTCGATCATCCCCGCGCAGTCTATTCCCACCGCAAGCGGTGGGACACCACAGCATCTTGAGTGCACCTCTTCGATTTCACCGAAGCGTGCAGACAAAAATGTCGGGACCAGACCACTGAAACACAGGGAAGCCGTGGATTGGCAGAGTCTGGCGAAGAATCATCTAGTGCATCGATATCATATCGAGCACTTCCGGTTCCTCTTCCTCGTAGGCCATGATGGAGTGGCAGAGCTCGCAGTCCTGTGAAATCGTCTTGCCGTCGGCGGTGACGTGTTCCTCGTCGTGGCAGCGGTAGCAACCGGGGTAGACCGAATGCCCGATGTGATTGGGATAGGTGCCCCACGTCACATTCATCTTGGGGAAGACATTGCGCAGGTAGATATCCGCCACGGTGTTGGCGGCCTGTTGGATATCGGCCGGCATGTCCATCGCCAGTTGCGGAAACTCCGTCCGGTAAAAGTTCACCAATCCGTCTGTGACGCGCTGTTCCGCCTGTTTGCGGGTGGCGTAGTCGGCCGTCAGCAGTCGAAATGCCTCACGTTTAACGAATGGTAAGTCGGGTGAAATGTGCCCGTTTTGCATTTCCCGGTCGAGCGCCTGATTGGGATCCTCGTAGGTGTGCGACGGACGATTGTGGCAATCCATGCAATCCATCGTCCGGGTCTCCACGGTGCGAAGCTCTTCAAGGGAGAGGGGAGAATCCTCCCAGACGTACTCGGACACCGTACCGTCTTGATCGGTGGACTTGACGTAGGCGATGGAATCGCGTTCGTGGTCGAGCGCCACGTACTCGACATCGATGGCCATATGCCGGTGAATGCCGCTGGCGCGATCTCCGGAACCGCCGCCGACATTCATCATCAGCACGTTGGTGACGGCCGAATTGGCGGAGTCGTCATCATAATGCGTATTGACCACCAGCCGCGAACCGTGGAACTTGGCCGGCCAGTGGCAGTGTTCACAGGTCTCTCTCGCCGGACGCAAATTCTCGACTGGGGTGGGAATCGGTTTGCTGTAGGTCTCAAAAGCGACGGCGAATACCTGGCGCACTCCAGACATCTTCGATTTAACAAACCAGTCTGCTCCCTCACCAATGTGACATTCAACACAGTTTACGCGGGCGTGAGGGGAATGACGGTACGAGGTCAGCTCGGGCTGCATGACGGTGTGGCAGACTTCACCGCAAAAGGTCGTCGTATCCATAAATCCAATCGCTTCGTAAGTTGTGGCGCCTAGCAACGCCAAGGCAAATGTGCCGATGACCACGAAGGACACGATTCGTCGCCGAATGCGTGGGCGGTCCAGATCCAGCTCAAAGCGGATGATGCTGGAGGGAACGCCCTCGGCACGGGCCAGACGGCGTCGTTCCCAGGCTTTGCCGAGTGGAATCAGAATCACGCCGACGGCGACCAGGGCGGGGAGCACCATGAAGGCCACCACCCCGATGTACGGATTGTAATCGAAGCCTAACCACGCGGCCAGCAGGACGAACACAATCGCGATAAGACAAACGACCGCCAACAACAGACCGGTGAAACTAATGTAATTGCTTAGAAGCCGTTTGAACATGCTGCCATCCTCAGTCAGTCGAAATGAAGGTGAAACCGCCTGCCATCGTCACACCAAGACTTAGAACCTCTGATATTTACGTTGAATTGTCAACGCGGACGCAGACCGTCGACTCGAAATATGACAATCTCTGTCTTCGATCTTTCCTGTTGCCCCATGAGCGATTATTGGTTACCGAACGTCCCCATGCGGACGATGTCCCCCACTCGGCCAGGAGTGATTTGATTGTGAGTGATATTGCGGTCCTCCCGGTTCAGACGACGTCGGAGAAGACGACATTCCTCCGTCTCCCGGAACGGCTCTATGCCGATGACCCCAACTGGGTCTGCCCGCTCAGGATCGAGCGGAAGGACTTCTTTGACCCGGCCAAGAACCCGTTCTTTGCAGACAACGACGTCGAACTGTTTCTCGCCTGGCGCGATAGTCGGCCGGTGGGGCGCATTACGGCGCACATTTACCACGCGCACAATCGCACACACAACGAGAAGACCGGCTTCTACGGGTTCTTCGATTGTATCGAGGACTTCGCAGTTGCGGAAGCACTGTGGCGGACTGCCGCCAACTGGCTGCGCGAACGCGGAATGGAGACGATGCGCGGCCCGGCCAATTTCACCATGAATCACGAAGTCGGGTGCCTGGTCGACGGGTTCGACTCGCCGCCGGTGATCATGATGACCTACAATCCGCGATTCCATCCGGAGTTTGCTGAGCGCTTTGGCTTTGTGAAGGCGAAGGACCTGTATGCGTACTACACCGATGCATCGAATCCCACGCCGGATCGGGTGACTCGGTTGATTGACCGGATCAGAGAGCGAACCAGAGCCACGGTCCGTCCGATTAAGATGTCGCAGTTTGCGAAAGAAGTGGATCGCGTGAAGGCCATCTATGATCAGGCGTGGTCGCCCAACTGGGGCTTCGTGCCGATGACCGACGCCGAATTCGATCACAGCGCCAAAGACATGAAGATGATTGTCGACCCGGAACTGGTGTTGTTTGCCGAAGTCGAGGGACGGCCGGTCGGGTTCGCGCTGGCGTTGCCCGACATCAATCAGGTCCTCATCCGACTGAACGGACGTCTCTTCCCGTTCGGCCTGATCAAACTGCTCTGGTTAACGAAAGTTCGTCGCAGCATTGATATGGCGCGCATACTCCTGATGGGCATTATGCCCGAGTACCAGAAGCGCGGTATCGATTACCTGCTCAATCACGAGTTGTTCGTGCGTGGGGTAGCGCGTGGATACACGCGCGGCGAACTGTCGTGGATTTTGGAAGACAACGAGATGATGAATCGTCTCTCCGAGAGTCTGGGGCACACACGCTACAAAACATATCGGATGTATGATTATCCGTTAGTGTGACTTCGTGGGGTCGCACGAAGGTAGCTATAGCGATTGTCAGCAATATTTTCCGTTTCCATTGGGGTGCCACGGGCCTTCAGGGGTGTGTTGAAAAGCCTGCTGACTATCATCACCTCAGACTGGGGAGGGCGAGGCTCCCGCCGAGCCGCCGTGTGGAACATGCCGTTGCGGCTCGCCGGGAGGCTCGCCCTCCCGAAGGCTCTGATTCTCGGGGGGGGTTTCAACACGCCCCTTCAGGCCCGTGGTTCCACATTCGGACGATCCCAGTTCACGGGCCTA
>CAYTTY010000064.1:0-16675 GCA_964440935.1 uncultured Ignavibacteria bacterium
AGCTACGGTCCACTGATTACTTATACAAGGTACTTCTGGGACATAACACTAGTGTCGTGTCCCGGAAGTCCGTTAAGTAAGTCTACGCGGCTGATCCCGAGCGTGGCATCACCCGCCCTCGGGTGACGCCTTGTCCGGAAAGGAGAAAGCGGTCACGCGAGGGCGCGTGACCGCACTGCGGTCGTGAACAACTTCATTAACCTACTTCTGGGACACGATACTAGAGCGGTTGTCATTATGAATTTCCGATTGTCGAGGGATCTTTACGGGCACTCAAAATCGTACTCACACGCATCGCAGGGCGGCGCCCCGTTAAAAAACAGGGTACTGATCAGCACGTTGAGATCAACGGCATCGGAGAACGTATCGCAGTTTACATCGCTCCTCGGAGTCGGACACGTTGCATCGTGCGGATCATCCCCGTTGAAGAATAGAGCGGTGATGAGCAAATTCAGGTCGATGGCGTCGAGGACCGCATCGCCATTCATATTACCAGCCAGCGAACAATCGCACAAAACGCCCGCGCCATCGCGCCGGTAGAAGTTCACGCCGCCATCCTCTTCGCCGACGAGCACGTCATCATCGCCGTCGGCATCGATATCCGCGAACGAAATCGACAGGCGGTAACCATCGTCGTATCCCGGAACGGTATCCGTCAACGCAACCAACGTCAGGGAATCGGGGAATTGTCCCACGGCTGCGGTGTTTCGATAGACCGTGAAACCGAAGTACCGATTGCCGACAATCATGTCTTTGCGGCCATCGTCATCCCAATCGACAATCTGTGGCAACGTCAAATCACGTGGTTCGCGTTTCAGCAAACGGTTGGTTAACGGCACCAGGTTCGGGTCGGGATTGTTGCCGACGTTTTGATAGAGCAGAACGTTCGCAAATCCGTTGAAATCCCACTCGCCCACGACCAAGTCACGCAAGCCGTCGTTGTTCCAATCCACCGGCCGCGGCGACGCCAACTGATCAACTTGAATGGCGGCCAGTTGGTCGGTTACCTCCACCGGATCAAAGTTGGTCGGCGATCCTTCGTTACGCCAGAACTCCACCCGGCCGTCGTCGGTACCGATCAGCAGATCCAGATCGCCGTCGCAATCCCAATCGGTCAAAGCCGGTGCCGATGACAAGCCGACGTCGATACCCTTGTAGAACTCGCTTTGCAATGTGAATTCCGGCGACTGAGGTGTCCCGGTGTTTTCGAAGAACCACAGACGCCCGTCATCGGCGCCCAGCAGCATGTCAATGTCATCGTCGCCGTCAATGTCGCCCAGCGCCGGAAACGCATAGCTCCCCAGATCGATGTTATCGACCATGTTCGAGTCGATCACCGTGTAGGATCCGGCGTCACGTTCCAGGTAGAACAGGTTGTGCAGATCTTCATTGCCCGATCCGACCACCATATCAAGATCGGTATCGTCATCCAGATCACCGAATGCGGTATGGTTGTAGCCGAGCGTTGTAAACGGCAGGTAGTTCTCGGTGATCTTGGTCAGGTCCGATGCGGTGTCCGAGCCGAGATTCTCGAAGTAATAGATATTCAAATTGAAGATGTCGCCATACAACAAATCAGGATCATCGTCGCTGTCAATATCGCCGAATTGAATCGCCGAGAATCCGTGCTGCACTTCGGCCGCCATCGCATCCGGAAAGGCAAACACACTGTCGTAGAAATCGGTCACGAAGGTAAATGACGGATTCGCCGAGTCGCCGTCATTGCGATAGAACTCCAACTGCCCTGACTGCGGTCCCCAGAAGAAATCGTAATCGCCGTCGGCGTCGATATCGGTGAAATCACCGGTGTTGTTGAACCCGGTACCGAAGTTGCCAAAGAAACTGTCTTCGAGCTTGAAGACTATATCGCCGCCGCTGCTGATGTTCTCGTAAAACGCCGCCTCGCCGTTCTGCGCATCGCAAAACAGATCGAGATCGCTGTCGGCATCGATATCACACAATGTATGCCACGTTCCGATATCAACGTCGCCCAACCGTTCCTGGATCGGTGTCCACGCCGGATCAGTTGGTGTCCCGGTGTTTTTCAGGTACGCCAGCTTACCGCGTGTTTCCCCGATGAACAAATCGATCAACCCATCACCGTCGAAGTCTTCCAACGATGGTTTGGGTGTATTGATGCCGCCCCAAAACGGGAGCGCCACCGGCTGCCCATCGACAATCACCGGCCATGGTGTCCAATCCTTGGTATACTGTGCCGATGCCGCATTATGGGCGAGGATCAGGATGAGTGCACTGAGAATGAGATGTCGTAGTCGCATGACAAAGTCGGCAGTGATCCACGGGGACGATATAAAGCTACTAAAATTCTCCATTTTGTCAATATCGGCGGGCACTGCTCCTGCCTCAGCCGCATCAATCGACAACGATTTCACCCTGATAAGGTTCCAGTTCATGGCGTCCAAGGTTGCCCACCCTCATCTGGGCCGACGATGGAGGCGCAGATGAGGGTGGGACACGATACGAGCGAATACGCCCCATCGAAGAGTGGGCGTCCCTTGACACAGATCGCGTCCCCCTGTCAGAATCGGAGGTTCGCGCCTTGACTAACCCTCGCTTCCCCTCGTATATCCGCCGAGCGTACCGGTGGAAAACGGTCGCCTTCTGAAGGAGCGGTGAAATGGAAAAGCCAGCGTTCAACCCATTTGTCATGGCCCAGTCGCAATTCGACAAGGCGGCCGAGATCCTCGAATTGGATGACGCCGCCCGCAGCCTCCTGCGCGAGCCTCTCAGAGAATATCATTTTAGTATTCCGGTTCGGATGGACGATGGCACTCGCCGTGTCTTCCGCGGCTTCCGGGTCCAGCACAACGACGCCCGCGGGCCGGGCAAGGGCGGCATCCGTTTTCACCCGCAGGAGACGATCGACACCGTTCGCGCTCTGGCCATGTGGATGAGCTGGAAATGCGCCACGGTCGACATTCCCCTCGGCGGCAGTAAAGGCGGTGTGATTTGTGATCCACATAACTTAAGCGACCATGAACAGGAGCAGATCTGCCGGGGCTACGTGCGCCAGCTCGCTCGTGATGTCGGTCCATTGATCGACGTGCCTGCTCCTGATGTCATGACCAGCGCCCAGCACATGCTGTGGATGCTCGACGAATACGAGGTCATTCGCGGCGAACGGTTGCCTGGGTTCATCACCGGCAAGCCGGTCGGCATGGGTGGTTCGCTCGGACGTACCGAGGCCACCGGGTTCGGCGTCGTCTTCACCATTCGCGAAGCGCTCAAAGCGCTCGGCAAACGTCCCGAAGACACACTGGCCAGTGTGCAGGGCTTCGGCAACGTCGCTCAGCACGCCATCCAGCTCTACAATCAAATCGGCGGCACCGTGATCTGTGTCTCCTGTTGGGATCAAAAAGAGTCGACGTCGTACTGCTATATCAAGAAAGATGGGATTGACTACGAGCAACTACGCAGTATCACCGACCGCTTCGGGGGGATCGACAAAGGCAAGGCGCACGATCTGGGTTATGATGTCCAGCCCGGCGAGAATTGGTTGTCACAGGAAGTGGATATCCTCATTCCGGCGGCGCTCGAACACCAATTGACCGGTGAGAACGTTGACCGCATACACGAACGGGTGGTTCTGGTGGCCGAAGGGGCCAACGGACCGACGACACCGGAAGCCGACCGCGTGTTGGCGTCGCACAATATCTACATGCTGCCCGATCTGTTGGCCAATGCCGGCGGCGTGACGTGCAGCTATTTCGAACAAGTGCAGAGCAACGGCAATTACTTTTGGGAAAAGGACGACGTCCTCAGCCGGCTCGATCTCAAGATGACCGCCGCGTTTCAAGCGGTCGCCAATATGGCCAAGAGGCGCAATTTGTACATGCGCGATGCGGCGTACTGCATTGCCATCAATCGCGTCGCCCAGGCCAGCCGTGATCGTGGCTGGGTGTGATGACGGTCACACGTCCCGAACAATTCTCGGCGCGGCTGTCCTGACGGTCAGGACAGCCGCTGCCCGATGGATTTGGCATGTCTGACATTCACCCCAGCGGCACCGAGCCCGACATTCCTCAATTCGACCGTCACTTCTTCGACGGTAAGCAGCAATTTACGCGCATCGGCACCGGCAGCATCGGTGGCAAGGCCAAAGGACTGGCATCCATCCACAATGCTCTGCGCGCGTACTTTGACGCGAACCCGGTGCCGGGCGTGACCGTAAACATCCCAACGCTGACCGTCATTGGCACCGATGTCTTCGAACAGTTTATCAAAGACAATGATCTCTATGATGTTGCCCATTCCGATATGCGCGACGATGAAATCGCGCTCGAATTTCAGCAGGCCGAGCTCCCGGTGCTGGTGGTCGGCGATCTTCGTGCACTGATCTCCCAAGTGAAGACGCCGCTGGCCATCCGCTCGTCGAGTTATCTCGAAGATGCGATGTACCAGCCATTCGCGAGCGTCTATACCACGAAGATGATCCCGAACAATCAGTCCGACGTGAACACCCGCTTCAAGCGGCTGATCGAGGCGATCAAATTTACGTATGCGTCCACCTATTTTCGGAACGCGAAGAACTACATCCGCGCCACCGACTACACCACCGACGACGAACGCATGGCGGTCATCATTCAGGAAAGCGTTGGCCTGCGTCATGCCGATCGTCACTATCCGCACATATCCGGCGTCGCGCGTTCCTTCAACTTCTATCCGATGGGTCATGCCACGCCTGAGGACGGTGTGGTCGATCTGGCGTTGGGTCTCGGACGGGTCATTGTCGATGAGGGTCAGTCGTGGACGTACTCCCCGGCATATCCTCGTGCCAATCCCCCGTACAACTCGCCTAGCGATCTGGTTAACCAGACACAGAACCAGTATTGGGCGGTCAATATGGGTGCGCCCCCACCGTATGACCCCATTCGTGATACCGAGTACCTGGAGAAGTACTCTCTGGCCGACGCCGAAGCCGACGGTGTCTTGCGGCATCTGGCATCGACATACAATGTGCAGGACGATCGCATTGAGATCGGCACCGGTTCTCCCGGTCCGCGCATCCTGAACTTCGCACCGATCTTGAATACCGAAGTCGTTCCGCTGAACAGAGTGGTTACAGATGTACTGAAGCTATCCGAGGATCAGCTCGGCCATCCGGTTGAAATCGAATTCGCGCTGACCTTGAATCCAGAACGCGCCGTTCCGGCGCGCTTCGGATTCCTGCAGGTGCGTCCGATGGTTGTGTCGACCGATCCGGTCAATATCCACCCGTCGGAAATGCAGGGAGACAGTGTTCTGGTCGCCGCCGAGAGTGTACTGGGCAACGGTGAAGTCGAGAAGATCCGCGATATCATCTATGTCAAACCCGAGGCGTTTTCGCCGATGCAGACGCGGCGCATCGCCTATGAAATTGAGCAGTTCAACCGTGGGTTGTTGACACGCAAGCGCCCGTATCTGCTGATCGGATTCGGGCGGTGGGGAAGTTCCGATCCGTCGCTTGGTATCCCCGTCAATTTCGGCCAGATCTCGGGCGCCAAGGTCATCGTGGAAACGACCTTACCGGAATTGATGGTGACCCTCAGCCAGGGATCGCACTTCTTTCACAATATCACCAGCTTTCAGATATTGTATTTCTCGATTCCCTACACCGATCCCCGTAAAATAGACTGGGAGTGGTTACTGGCGCAGGAGGCTGCTCACGAAACGCAGTATGTGAGTTGGGTCGAGTTGGATGCGCCATTGACCGTGCGTGTGGATGGACGATCGGGACGCGGGGTGATCCGACGATGACGGAAGACAAAGCACCAATTGAACAATTGCTGACCTCGCTGCATGAACGCGCGAAAGAACTGAATTGCATCTACGCGATCGAGGAGATTCTCAGCGATCCCGACGCCGATCACGCCCAAATCTGCCAAGAGGTCGTGGAGGCGATCCCGCCGGGCTGGCAGTATCCCGAAATTTGCCGCGCCCGCATCGAATTGTATGGCGACCGGTATCTGTCCCCCGGTTTTGAAGAATCACCATACGTCCAGCACGCCGACATTGTCGTCCAGGGGCACATGTCCGGACGGATTAGTGTCTTCTATATTTTAGAAACACCGCATGGACCGGAAGGACCATTTTTACCCGAAGAGAACCGTCTCATCGGCAGTATTGCGGATCGACTGGGGCACTACTTCACCTATCAACAATTGCGGCGGTTGGCACATGACGTTGAAGCGGCGCGGGAGGACATCTACTCACGGACGAAGGGGGAATGGCGGGTTGTCCTGGAATTGCTCCGGCAAACCGACACCGATCTCTTCACGCGCATTTCGCACAAGATGCTCAATCACCTTTGTTACAGCGGTGTGCCCGGCGCCCAACGGTTGCTCCGGATCTACCATCCCGATATGTCGACTTTCGAGACGGAAGTCGACAGCGATCCGAATCGACCTCACCGGGGCCCCACTTCCCGTGTCACCGCCGATGCCAGTGCGGACGTGTTTGCGCTCGCATCGGAGCACTTGCCTGACGAGGAAATCCTGTCGCACCTGCAACGCTGGATTCAGGAAGACAAGCTGAGTTTTCTCGCTTTGGTGGTCGACCGGCACGTGCCGCTGGTGCAGGCTGCGGATGCGATTCGTCGTTATCACCTGCTTGCTCCGAAGCATGTCACAGCCACCCAGTCGCCGGCGATGCGCGGCATCGAGGTGGCGCTGACGCGGCGCTTCCTGTCCGATCAGGTGGACTATATTAATAGCGCCAAGCAATTCATCAATCTCGACGATTTCTATCAGTTGCTTGACCACTTGATCTACTCGAACGAGAGTCATGGACGGCTTGGTGGCAAGAGTGCCGGCATGTATCTGGCGAGCAAAATCCTGCAGAAATCCGAAGACTCAGACGGATTGCTGGAATCGGTGCGCATTCCCAAGACCTGGTATGTGACCTCCGACATTCTGCTCCACACGATGCATTTCAATGATCTGGACGATGTCGTCGAGCAGAAATACAAACCGATTGAGCAGGTTCGGCAGGAGTATCCGCACGTGGTGCAGATGTTTAAGCGGTCGCGGATACCGTCGGAGATTGCCAAAGCGCTGTCGGTGGCGCTCGATGATTTCGGCGACGTCCCGATTATCGTTCGCAGTTCGAGCCTTCTCGAAGATCGCATGGGCGCGGCCTTTTCCGGCAAGTACAAGAGCCTGTTTTTGGCGAATCAGGGAACGAAGGAGCAGCGTCTTGAAGCACTCTGCGATGCGATTGTCGAGGTGTATGCGTCGACATTCAGCCCGGACCCGATTGAGTATCGCACCGAACGCGGACTGATCGACTTCGGTGAAGAAATGGGGATCATGATTCAGGAGGTGGTCGGCACCCGCATCGGATCGTACTTTCTTCCGTCGTTCGCCGGTGTTGCATTCAGCCGCAATGAGTTTCGCTGGTCGCCGCGCATTAAGCGCCATGATGGGTTAGTGCGCATGGTTCCCGGCCTCGGTACCCGGGCGGTGGATCGCCTCAGCGATGACTATCCGGTTCTGATCGCCCCGGGCCAGCCCTCGCTGCGGGTAAACGCTACGGTAGACGAAACGATTCGGTATGCACCGCACTATATCGATGTCATCAATCTCGAAAAGAACCGTTTTGAAACGACAACGGTCAAAGAACTACTGACCAAACACGGTGATGATATCCCGGGTGTCCGGCGCATAATTTCGGTTTTACGCGACGGGCAAATGTTGCAAAAACCCGGTTTCGACACGGATTTCGAGTCGGATGAATTGGTCGTCACCTTCAATGGACTGGTCAATGAGACGCCGTTCGTGCGCCAGGTGAAGTGCATTCTTCAACTGCTCGAAGAGAACCTGAAGACCCCGGTGGACATCGAATTCGCGCATGACGGTACTCACTTCTACTTGCTGCAGTGCCGTCCGCAAAGCCACTCCGACGTCTTCGCGCCGGCCCCGATCCCGAAGAACATTCCGGAGAACCAGCTGCTGTTTACGGCCAATCGCTATATCTCCAACGGGCGTGCAACCGACATCACCCACATCGTGTACATCGATGCCGCCAAGTACGCCGAGCTGCCGGAGCGTTCCGATTTGTTGACGGTGGGCAAAGTGGTGGGACGACTGAATGATATTCTGCCCAAACGGCGATTCGTTCTGATCGGTCCCGGACGGTGGGGAAGCCGCGGGGATATCAAACTCGGCGTCAGTGTCACCTATTCGGAAATCAACAACACCGCGGCGCTGATCGAAGTGGCCCGGAAAACCGGTAACTACGTGCCCGATTTGTCGTTCGGCACGCATTTCTTTCAAGATCTGGTCGAGGCCCGCATTCTCTATCTGCCGTTGTATCCCGACGACGGTGGGGTCACGTTCAATGAGGATTTTCTGCTGAAGTCGCCCAATATTCTCGGCGATGTCTTACCCGAGTATTCTCATCTGGCCGAGACGATCCGATTGATCGATATTCCCCAGACGACCGATGGTTTACATATGCGGCTGTTGATGAATGCCGACCTGAAGGAAGGGGTCGGGATTCTGTCGGAGCCGCAGCAACTCGAAGTGCCGGCATTTGAACCGCCGGAGGACGATATCCAGACACCGCCTGACACCCATTGGCGCTGGCGCATGCAGATGTGCCAACGGATTGCCGAACAGATGGACCCCGAACGCTTCGGGGTGGTGGCCTGCTATGTGATCGGCAGCACGAAAAACGCCAGTGCCGGGCCCGGCAGTGATATCGACCTGTTGATTCACATCCGTGCCAGCGACCGCCAGCGCGAGGAGCTGGATTTGTGGCTTACTGGCTGGAGCCAGTGTCTCGACGAGATGAACTTCCTGCAAACCGGGTATCGCAGTGACGGTCTCCTGGACGTCCACTACATCACCGATAAAGACATCCAAAACCGCACCAGCTATGCGGTCAAAATCGGGGCCGTTACCGACGCCGCCCGCCCGCTGAAGATCGGTTCCTTGAAGTAAGCGCACGGACACGCGGGGCCGCATGTCTGCACGTCCCGCCCCATCGGTGCGGCCGGCCATTGCTCAACGCGTGGCATGATCTTGCGTTAGAGCGATTGTCAGAATTGCCTTCCGATTGACCGGGCGATGTAGCACGGGCGCCTCGCCCGTGCGGCATGGCCCGTTCGACCATGCTCACGGCAAGCGGGACGGCCATGCTACGGTCTCGTGAATCGGACAGTCCTTCTGACAATCGCTATAACCATTCGCCCGGAGGAAACTGTCGAGGATCACGATTGGCATCGTGACATTCCGTGCAGGTCGGCGGGTCTTGAAAGGCGCGCTGAGGATGACAGTCTTCACATGCCGCGGTACAGTGAATCTCATTGAGCCTCAGTCCAACGACGGCATGGTTGAAGTTTTCCGGATGCCAGCCCTGATGGCAGGAGTTGCAGGACGTACTCAAATCCGCAATCGGCTGTCCGGTCGGATGACAGGCACGGCATGAGAGATCGTTGTGATAGTCATCGAGCGTCCACCCAGTCGACGCGTGAACGAATGGTCCTCTCTCCTGAAGGTCATGACATTTGTCACACCGCTGCTCACCGTGGCAACGATCGCACGTTTCATGCAAGTGTTTGGACGCCTGACAACGATGTGAACCGTCCTGTGCGGCGCGCGCCAGATCGTGACAGTTGCCGCAACTCTCCTCCCGATGGCAACTGGCGCATGCAAGATCGTATAATGCGACGTGCTGGTCGTGATAGAACGTGACAATGGGACCTTCGTCATAGGAAGTCTGATACACGACTTTGTCGGGCTTGGAGATGACGGGATGGGATGTCCCGATAATGTCGGTTGGATCCGGTCCGGCCGTGGCGATCTCTCTGGAGGACACATGACAGATGGCGCATTGGGTTTGGTGACTCCACTCACGGTGGCAGGACATGCATTGGCGATGATACGCCCCCTTGAGCGCGGGTTGACGTAGATTCGGAGAGTCTGATTCCATCCGGTGGCATTCCCGACAGGGTGGGATACGTCCTTCGGGACTGTAGTGGTGACAGGTGGCACACTCCACACCCATCTCGGCCATGTTGGCATGAGCCCCATGGTCGAATTGGACCGGGGGAAACTGGTCGGCTAAGACCTCCAGGACGATTGAGTCGGGTGCCTCCGATATGTCGTGTTCTGTCACGACGTGTGTCATATGGCGCCAGCGGCACCGTTTGAGACACTTGTCCTCCGCGGTTGGGACGTCGCAGCTGTGACACCGAGAACAGGCCATCGGACTGGTGTCTTCAGCGAATGATGGTGGGGCCGTCTCCGGCAGATCCACCAGCACCAACCCCGACACGAGTAGGCTCAGCAGTAACACCTGGTAGCGCTTGATCACCTTACTCTCCTATTGTGACAGCCCGGCTCGTGGTTCTTGCAGGCATCTTCGCAGGTTGGTCGCTTTGCGGTGCGGCGACAACGGGGAAGTACATGACGATCGCCCGGTACATGAGAACCAGAGCGGCGATCAGCCCGGATGTGACGGCGATCTCAATGAGGGATGGTGCGTAGCCGCGTTCGGCAAACGGTGGTTGATAGGCCACGAGAAACACGTTAATCCGGTTCAGTGCCACACCGAGTATGACCAGGGACATTGTTCCGAACAATGGCCAGCGGGCTCGCCGTACGCGTGGAATCAGCAGCAAAACCATGGGCACCACGACGCCGACAACAACTTCGATCAACCACATAATCGCATGCGGCGACAACTGCAACAGCTGTCCCCACACTTCACGAATAGTCACATCGGCTATCTTAACCAGCAGGTAGACCGCGAGCAGAATTGGTGTGTATTGAGATATCCGGCTCAGGATATCCATCTCCGGTTTTATTCTCAATGAACGCGACGTCAGAATCGACTCAAACACGACCATCGGAAAGCCAACCGCAATGGCCGACAACAAAAACAGGATCGGCAATACAGGGGTGTACCAGAGCGGATGCATCTTGAACGGTGCGATCACCATCAAAGTGCCCAGTGACGATTGATGCAGACACGACAGGACGACGCCGGCGATGATGAATAGAAAGGTCATCCGACCGAGGGTGCGGCTGGCAATATCGAGGAGCCATTCCACCGATTGATTGAGGTGAGACAGTACTCCCGGCAGTCTCACGCGGCCCTGGAAGCGCTCGATCACCACCGGCAGAAATTCGATGTAGAGCACCGTCAAATAGATGATGACGCACAGACCAACCTCAAACAGAGCCGAATCACCCTGCCACATGCCGGGGAGCATCGGGTGCCAGACGTTGTAGTAGCGTCCGAGATCCGCCAGCAACCCGATCACCACAAACGTGTATCCCAATAGTGCGGTGAGCAGAGCCGGCCTGACGACGATATCGTACTGGTCCTGGTGGAAAATGTTGGCCAGAGCGGCGGTGGTGAAGCCACCCGCGGCCAGCGCCACTCCGGTGGCTACATCGATGGCAATCCAGATACCCCAGGGATACTGATTGGTCAGATTGGTCGCGGAGCCCAACCCGGCAAACAACCGATACAGGTATGCGGCCCCCCCGATGGCCGCGACGGCCAGCAAGACCTTCGTTCCTCGTGTCCAAAACTGCGCACGGATGGGGGCCGCTTGGTGAGGTAACGCGTGAACGGTCATCTCTCGGTCTCTTCACGTTGTCGTTTGTTCGTCATGTACATAATCAACCCCAACAGTCCGTACAGTCCGATCGGCGGCAGGAAGGATTTGAAAATGCCGTGTTGGATCGTCTCAGTGCGGCTCGGGATGGGTTCAGACGGCAATTCCGGGAGTCCGATCGAGGCTACGTCCTCGGAGAACAGGTACATCCAGGAGGTCCCGCCGATTTCGGTTTCACCATAGATGTGATTGGCATAGCTCGTCGGGTGCAACGCGATGGTCGATCGGGCCTGTGCCATCAAATCGCGTCGTTTACCGAACGTGAGCGCTTGAGTCGGACACGCTTCAACACAGGCGGGCGGACGGCCCTCGTGAATGCGGTGGGTACAGAAGTTGCATTTCATCACGCGGGGCTCGATAGCCCGATGGTACTCGTAGGCCGGGACTTGGAAGGGACACGAGACCAGACAATAACGACACCCGATGCACTTGGATGGATCATACACCACCGGCCCATCCTCACACTTGGTGAGCGCTCCCACGATACACGCCAAGACACAGGCGGGATCATTGCAATGCAGGCATTGGATCTTAACGTAAGAGCCCTCACCGGGAATGGCCGGGGCGGACGACGGATTGACGACGGTATAAGCCGTCGCCGACGGCCGCCGAGTTTTCTGTAACACCGTCTTGTCCTCAAACGCATATTTGGGACGATCGGTGAGATGGTGTTCCCGGTCGCATGCCAATTCACACCGTCGACAACCAATACAGACAGTTGTATCAACGAGCACACCGTATGCCTCGCCGAAGTCCGGCGCGGAGTGATTTGTACGAGCCTCGGCCCAGTCGGGAAGCAAGCTGGCCGAGACAATGCCTGCGACTTTGAAGAAGGAACGTCGATCGATGGACATGGCCGCATCCTTGTTGTGGCAATCGGGAATGCATGTCACGGTCGTGCTGACCGCGAACGGCACATGGAGGGCGGTATTCACTCGAACACGGTCGGACGATGGCCAGCCTGTTTGGTCCGTCGGCAATCCACTCTGGTGGAGCAATGGCACATCTGTCATTGACAATTCGTGGCCGGTGAATACCGCCCTGTGTTACTCAAGAACCGTCGGGACCGCCGCGCGATGGGGTCTCCAACTGTCCGATTCCGCTCAACCACCACGTGTGAATAGCACTTTATCACACGTCCAGCAGGCTTGCTCCTTGAACGGCCGAGAAGGATCAATGTCCTTGTCGCAGAGATACACGATGCCATCATTATCGATGTACACCTGCATCGGGCGCGCGCTCGGGTGATAGATGCCATGCCCGTATCTGGGCTTCTGTTCCATGTCCATTGTCATCGCTCACACCCCCTTTCGACGTGACGCCTGGTAATTCATGCTAAGCCCATCTTCCGTACTGCTAGTAGTTCATCTGTCGCGGGCCCGTCGCCTCGGCCCCTATCAGATCAACAAACAATTGATTGATATCGGCCCGTGTGGTTTCCACAAAGACTCTGGTGTTGCCAACCGCAACGACCGAATAGTACCCACCCCACACAACCCAACCGACCAGTGGCTGCCAGTCCCTCTCCGATCGTTGATCAAGCGCACTCAACAATTCCATTGCTGCGCGATTCTGACGTGCACAGGGTTCGGCGCTTTGGACGACGTCCCCCGGCAAATCACCCACCGTGCGGATAATGGTACCGTCCTCCGCGAACTGGCCGGCGGCGACGACCCCTTTGGTTTTCATCAGCCTGTCTAGTCCGATCATTTCATTTACCTCCGTCGTACCACTGCAAGTCAGTTTAAAGCAACCCCCGTGCCCGATGCACGGGAGTGTTAGGCCCGCGTCATTAATGTGTTGTTCCGGAATGCGTTGCGGTCGTAGAGTGAGAATGCGAGGGGTCTACTGCGCCACGAGATATCTGATGAAGCCGTGCAGACACGCATGATTGCCAGCCGTCAATCATGCATATCTGCAACTCAGGTTGTTGTGTCCGTTACTGTCTTGCGGTTGGAACGACCAGTCCGAGTTTTTTGATCTTGCGAAATAGCGTGGATGGATTGATGCCCAGTTCCTTGGCGGTGTCCTTGCGGCTCCAATTGTTTTTCTTGAGCGCTGCCATGATGAACAGCGACTCCATTTCGTCCATTGTGCGCGCAATCTCCACCACCGGTATGGGGTCTTGTGCCACGACTTCAGGTGGCAGATCTTCCGGCTTAATGACCTCACCCGGGCTGAGGACAAAGGCATGTTCGATAATGTTCTCCAACTCGCGGACATTGCCCGGAAAGCTGTACGCCATCAAGATCTTGAGCGCCGGGGGTGAGATGCCGACGATGCTCGTTCGCCGGACTTGATTGTACTTCTCAACCAAGTGATCAACCAGAAGCGGAATGTCCTCCTTGCGTTCCCGCAACGGCGGGATCACGATCTTAATGACATTGATGCGGTAGAATAGGTCATTTCGAAATCGGCCTTGGGACACCAGTTCATCAAGCGGTCGGTTCGTGGCCGCTACGATTCGAACATCGGCGGTTCGAGTCCGTGTGCTACCGAGTGGCTCGTAGACTCTCTCCTGCAGCACGCGAAGCAGCCCGACTTGCATGGCCGGAGATATATCGCCGATTTCATCGAGCAGAAGGGTTCCCTTGTTGGCGACGGCGAAACGGCCCGGCTTGTTCTTCTTGGCGTCGGTGAAGGCGCCGGCCTCATAACCAAACAATTCTGATTCCAACAGGGTATCCGGAAGAGCACCACAGTTGATGCTGACAAAGGGTCCTTTTCTTCTGGCGCTGAGGTCGTGAATCGCACGCGCCACCAGTTCCTTACCGGTGCCGCTTTCTCCTTCGATCAGGACGGTGCTGCCACTCTGGGCGATTGTGGGCAGTATCCGGAAAATCTCCAGCATCTTATGGTTTCGGCCGATCATGTTCTCGAATGTAAACTGCGCTTCGTATTGCTTCTGCACCCGTCGCACGGTTTCCAGATCGCGGAGGGTTTCGACACCACCGATCACCCGACCGCGTGAATCCCTCAGCAGTGCGGTCGACACACTCACGGGCACACGCCGACCCTTCTTGTTGATGATACACACGGGTCGATTGATCACGGGTTGACCAGTCGCCATCGTCTTCTTCATCGCACAATTGCTGTCACAAATGTCGGTTCGGAAAACCTCCTGACACTGTTGCCCCAACACCTCATCGGATCGGAAGCCGGTAATTGTCTCAGCGGCCTTGTTGAGGAACGTCACTCGCAACTGAAGGTCGACAGTGAAAACACCGTCGGAAATGCTGTTGACAACCGTCAAGAGCTTCTGGCAAAGCGCTTCTGGAGTTTCGACCGGCATCATAGGACTCTATTCGGCTACGTGATCAATCTGTTCCCATCATTCTTTACGGTGTTCGTTGCCGGAGTCTAGTCTAACAAACCACGCTGATTTGTCCAATCTCCACCTGTCGCCTGATGTCACAAACCGTCTATCCGCAATTGCTGCCCATCATCGCCGGCGGAGAACCACCCGGTTCTCTACTCAAAGCTGCCAGAGTCAACCGTGGCGGTACCACGCGGCTCTTTCTGGACACCACCATCTCCCAGACACAATTAACTGACTGCTGTAATGTAACTTAGCCTGTCTAAAGGAAGGACGGAGTGAGCCTACCCATAACCGTAGGCTCGACTCTGGACAGGCAATGGAATTCGGTCAGTGTGAAGCTCCAACTTGACGATACCATCGCACTGATCGAGCTTTGGTACTGAAAGATAACGGCGGTAGGCGATCCGTCTGAGGAGCACAGGCCCGTGAACATCCTCCACATAACGGACCCGGCATTTGCCGATCGGCATTGGCAGGCGTTGTACGCCCTGCTGGAACTGTTGCACGAGCGATACGACTGCCGGTTTGCGCGAATCGGATGGGAGCAGACCAAGGAACGGTTCCTCTCACTGGCGCAGTCGGATGCCCGATTCGATCGGTTTGTTGTGTTCGATGGGCCCGCGGCCATTGGTTGGGCTGAGTTTTTGGTGTTCGCTGCAGGAACGGACAACGAATGCGCGTCTGTGCGACTGGAAGCCGCCGATGCCGTACCGCCAGAGGACTTCGAACGGCTCATCGCCGCGGAATGTCTGCGTCAATTGGAGACGTGTCGTGCTCGCAGTGCTCATCTGATGGCCGAGACGGAGCACGTATCCAACATTGCCCGTCGCTGGTTCGCCAATGAGCTCAACCAACTCACACGATTCCGACTCGACCGCGCGACGGCCCAGGTCACTCGCATGCAATCGTGGCTGACGATTATTCCCCAACAGAATCCGGAACTGCGGTGCGGTTCTTCTCACCGGTACCGAACGAGTATCTCGAAGCCCACACCACATCATTTGTCAGCTACATCCACGACATGCCGGCGGAGCGTGAATCCGCTGAACCATTCAACTTCACCATCGACGAAGCCCGACGCGACATCGAGTGGCGGCGGAAGAACAAAACACACCTTTACACCTATGCTCTTCTTGATCCGAACGGAACGATGATCGGTCATTCTAATGCGCTGATAGCCGAGGCCGATCCGAGTGACGCTTATCAGGCGGTCACTGGCGTGAATCGCGAATACCGCGGATGCGGTCTCTCACGTTGGTTAAAGGCCGCATTGTTCTTTAAGGTCGGTGAGGACTTTCCGGCAAACAAGACGATGACCACAGTCATGCGCGCAACGAATGCACCTATCCAAAAAGTCAATGCCGAGATGGGATATGCACTACAAAGCTCCGGCTACGAGTTTGATGTCACCGCCGAGGGACTGCGCCGATACCTGAGAGGCTGATTGGCCCTGGAATCGGTACCCCACAGCTCTGCTGTGGGTCGCGTTGATATACACTCAAGCGTTCTTCCTGAAGATCAAGTGTGCCAGAGCATCCCGTCGGCTTCAGCCGACTTCATGCTTTCTATCACCCGGCTTTAGCCGGGTGTAGCGGGACACCTCAAAACCCCTTATAAGCCGTTTTAACGGTTTTACAACCTCGGGTGGTGCGATCATATGGTAGGGGGCTGCCCATACGCGCTAACTTAGTGTGGCGGAGTTATCGGTTGATAGGCGGCGCGAGTGC
>CAYTTY010000065.1:0-16018 GCA_964440935.1 uncultured Ignavibacteria bacterium
ACACGCCTCAACCTGAGTACAGACCCCTCACTGAACCACTCGTGAAATATCCGGGTTAGGCCCGTGTTGAAAAACCCCCGAGAATCAGAGCCTTCAAGGGCGAGCCTCCCGGCGAGCCGCAACGGCATGTTCCACGCGGCGGCTCGGCGGGAGCCTCGCCCTCCCCAGTCTGAGGTGATGATAGTCAGCAGGCTTCTCAACACACCCCTGAAGGCCCGTGGCACCCCAATGGAAACGGAAAATACTTCTGACAATTGCTATAGCCCGGATCCTGCACCAGAGTTGACCATTTCGTTAGATGCGGCGCACGAGATTCCCCACAATTTACTGTGGTCCAAACGGTTGATTGATCGGAGTTGTAGTGTGTCCTCGCGTCGCATCCGAGAATTCGGGGGACAAAGTGTAACCGCCCAAGGCGAGCTTTTCCGATACGCAAGTTATAGTGGGTTAACGTGTTACCGGAGATTGTTCGTGGGGCTTGTGAAATATCCGGGATAGATTTCCGATTGAGGAGAAGCGAGGCACCGTGTGTATCGTGATGACATCCGGGTGCCACGGGCCTTGAGGCCCGTGGACGGGGGATTGTGCAGACGCGGACGCGCGGGCCCGATGGTTCGATCCGCCACGGTGGAGGGGAATGACAGCGGCGAGCTGTTTCGCCCGAATGGATCGCCATCCTAACGCAGATCGACAAGGCGATCATCTGCAGGGGCGTACTGAGTACGCCCGCGCCCGCAACGTACGCGAAAGGGGCGCATGCAACACGCCCCTACGAGAGAATGCAGTGTGTATCAGGCGGATGTGGCAGGCGCTCGTTCTTCAATCGCCGCTATAAAGATATCGTCGAGATCCTGATGGCCATACCGCCGTCGGAATTCATCGAGCGTACCGACCATTCGAATCTGTCCTTCGTGAAGGATCGCGATACGATCACACAACTTGGCGGCTTCGTGCATGATATGCGTCGAGAAGACGACGCACTTGTTATTATTGCGTGCGCGCCGAATGAATTCAACAATCGCCCGTGAGGTGATGACATCCAATCCGATGGTTGGCTCGTCCAGAATCAGCAACGGGGGATCGTGAATCAGCGTGCGGGCGATTGACGTGCGTTGTTTTTGACCGCTGGATAGTTTATCGCAGCGCCGGTCGGCGAATTCGGCCATTCCCAATTGCTCAATCAGTTCGTCGCGACGTCGCGCTATGTCGGATTTCGACATGCGTGCCAACTCGCCAAAGTACGTCAGTGTCTCACGGGGGGTCAGGCGGGGATAGAGCCCGGTCGCGCCGGTCAGAAAACCAATCCGTCCGCGCACACGCGACGGATGTGCCACAGCATCAATGCCGTCAATCGAAATCGTCCCGCTGTCGGGATGCAGCATCGTCGAAACCAGTCGCAGTGTGGTGGTCTTACCCGCCCCATTGAGGCCGAGCAGACCGAAGATCTCACCACGATTGCAGGACAGGTCGACTCCGTCAACGGCCCGAACCAGCCCCCTTTTTTTGTCCTCAAAGTGTTTCGTCAGCGTGTGTGCTTGCAGCATGCTGTGATCGTCCCGCCAATAGCCAAGTGTCTACTGAGTCCGTTCAAATGCGCCCGTTTGCACCTGTTGTTCCCAAAACGGATCGCGTCGCTCGCCACGCGCCGTCGAATGGACCATATTGTAGTCCCCATAGCCACCTTCATCAACGAAGAGAAAGTACACCTGTCCCTGTCCGGTCAAATGATCGTAAAACCACTGTTCGGCGGCCGGCCGCTCCGGTGTGAACGGAAAGCGCTCAATATGGCTGGGCGGTCCGTACACGATGTAGACACGGCCCATATCGGTTTTCCAGCCGCCCGTGTTGTCATTGATTCCGATTGAGAACTTTTCATTGGCGTAGTTCAGGCGACGCATATGCTCGTTTTTGTATTCGTTCTCCGGCGTGCCGGGTGTCGGATCGCGATCCTTCCAAAACTTGAGCCAGAAATTCCGTTTGCCGACCGGATTGAGTCGCTCAAATCGTGACATCTCCTCGGGACGTGCAATGTAGGCGATGATGTCGCGCACGCGCTGTTCCTCATCAGGCGTCAACGAGTCGAGCGCCGGCGCTACCCGCCAAAACAGTTTCTGTGCGGAGGCCGACCGCCCAGTGGCTTGATCGGTCACGGTGACGTTGAGATGGTAGGAACCCAGGGGTACATCACGCACATCGACACTCGACGCCAGCACAGCCGATTTGCCGGGCTTGGTCAGTATTTGTTGGGAATAGGGAATTGTGGCAGCGCTATCCGTCGGTTCGAGCGTAACGGTCATCTCGTACGAGTTGTCGCGCGCCGGGTCGAAATCGAGATTGTACACTTCACCATAGAAGAACAGCCGCGGACGCCCCGTACCGACCAGTCCACGGCAATCGGGATACACCTTTTGCCCGTTCTTAATCAGCACGTCCATCGGCGACACAGTGGTGTCCCCGCGTGTGTTGATGATGTCGTAACCGAGCTGGATCTGGGACAACTCCAACGAATCGGGCTGGAACCGCGGCACCGAAATCTCAAACTCCGCTTCGGAGGATGCCTTATCTTCCAAGTCGACCACAACCGTACGGGCGTTATACATTCCCGGGGGGAGCGCCAGCGCGCGCGCGAAGAACACGGTGAAGTTCGAGTCGGCCAGTTCTGTGGAATCTCTGACGACGGAGACAAAAGCACCGCCGATGGAGTCGACGGGATTCCCCGCCGTATCAGAGACATGCACCCACGTGTACACGTCGGCGCGTAGAAGGTCATCGACGTGGCGGAAGGTGAAACTGACGCGTTTCATTTCGAAGTAAAACTCGACATACGCCTCATCGGTTTCATCATCTAGTTGGAAGGCCGCATAATCGCTCCAGAACCGGATGTCGCCGGATGAATCGACCGCCGACGCCGGTGTGGCCAGCAGTCCGATCACGATCAGAACGCTGCCGATTACCAGACCAGTGGCCGTTGGTCGTCTTGGTTTCGGTGATGTGATCACAAAAACACCTCCTGACAACGGCGACTAACGGATCACGCCGTCGTACGGATATTGCAGTTCGTATTCCCCGTTTCCGCGCACGTCGACGAATAAGAATTGCCGGCGCTGTCCATAGTAGTACCAGATTTCATGAGGCTTCTGCCCGAGTTCGAACGGGTATCGTTCGATCTCATCCGGTTCTCCATACGTAATGTACACGGTGCCGAAATCGGTACGCCAACCGGGCCGGAAGGCGCTCGAGAATTGCTGGTTGGCGAATCGAATGCGACGGTAGTATTCCTCCCGCCACTCGTTTTGCGCCGTCTCCGGACTCGGGTCGCGCGATTCCCAAAACGCTTCGAAGGCATCAGCGCGTTGCTCGACCGGCGTCTCGCGCAACTCGTCCAATTCGTCCTTTGTGGCGATGTGGATCAACATATCGACGGCGTTTTCCCAATCATTGCGCACCAGTGTTTCCAGTGCCCATTCGACAAAGAATACGCGTTCGGTCCGTTCCACGACTTGCTCGCCGTCCGCATTGACCGGCATCAGGGCCAAAAGACATTCACCGGTACGAAAATCGTCGAGCGGATTGGTGTACACGATGGAACTCGTCGGTTGTGAGGAATCGATCTCCAGCGTGTCCCGCAGCTCCACCTTCGGGGACCGCTGTGACACGTCCATGATCACCGCAGTGATGGGATCCTTGGCCGTCTGGTAGACTTCCAGATAAAACGCCAGCCGTGTTTTGTTCCCGGTGAATGAGCGGGTGACATTCGGCACCAGCGAGAGCGTGTCCTTCTTGTAGCGATCACGGTTTGGGGCTTTGGCTCCCGGAACAAAGAACTCGGGTCCGCCAATCACCCACTCGCCCGAGTCAAGATTGTGCAGGTCGATCTCTCGCGTGACGGTGTGGCTCCCGCCCGAGATGCGATCGTTGAGAGTCACGTCAACCTCATAGGCACCCTCGGGTACGTTCACCGTCAACACGTTGATCAGGTATCCCGTTGAGCGTCGTGTTTCTCCATAACTGGGGAGGACATAGTTCTCTCGATTGCTGACCGCATCGAACTGGCGTTCTCCCCGCCCGGTCAGTACGGCCGTGATTTCATACGAGGCCACGAATTCACTGTCGCGCTTGATATAAGACAACTTGGGATTGGTGATGCGATAGTAGATTTCCAGACGGGCGGAATCGGGACCAACCCTGAACGCTGCCAGATCGGCATCGAACACCGGAACACCCGGCGCCGGGAGTCCGGAGAACTCGGCAACTTGGGCCCGCATTGGCGATGCCGGCGCGATGCTCCCCAGAAGGGCAAGCACGATCAGCCAGCCAACCACCAATTGCCAGTTTCGGGAATCCGCCTTGGTCATATCTGCCCCCTCGCGCTCGCAGCGCCGTCCATCGAATATACGGGCCATCCTACTTTATACCACAGGATTCAGGAAATCGGTCCAAAACTGAAGGGTATCAGGTAGATACGGCAGAAGGTGGCAGCATCTTTCAGTTCCCCGAAGTTTCTGGCATTGGGGCAGATTCGACTCTCAAACAAATGCCCGCGAGACCGGCGATCTCGCGGGCGTGGCATTGGGATACTGCCGGGTTTCAGATTATTGCCCGCAGCTCATGGAAACCGGCTCGCACGGATCACAGGGACCGGCTCCCGAGAAGAAGATAAAGGTGATTACGGCGTTCATATCAAGCGCGTCCAGTTGGCCATCCGCGTTAAAGTCACCGCGTGTTGTTGGACAGCCGTAGTCGTGTGGGTTGAATCCCCCGAAGAACAGGGCATTGATGAGCAAGCTCAGATCCACTGCATCAATGTTCGAGTCACCATTCATGTCGCCCTGGTGAGAACTGACACATTGCCCTGTTGCCGATGTGACTGACAGGCTGACCGGTACGCGAACCGTCGGCTCATCGGGATCATTCGACGCGATCAGGATATCCGCGAGATAATCACCGGTGGTGAGTCGCGACGTCTGTATCTCAACTGTCAAATTGGTGTCACTGCTTCCGGACACGAGCCCACTCGACGGTGTCACAAACAGCCATTCCGGGGATCGGCTGATCCAAATGGCCAGCGCATCATGCAGATAGGCAGTGTTGAACGCGATCTCGAGTCCGATGGCACCGGCGCCATCCTCCATCCCGATCGTACCCAATTCAGTGCTGAATCCCGGTTGAATCTCTTCGTACTGGAGCATGATGTCACCGTTGCTGTAGAGGATAACCTGCGCCGTGATCCATGGGCCAACTCCGCAGCAGCGACGTATTCTCTCAAACTGGATCGTGAGCTTGCTCGGTTGGATCTCGTACCAGACTGATGACGGATTGACACCATCGTACATTTCGAAATCAGACCAGAACCAGGCGATGATGTTATTGGGTGCGATGAACCAGGGCATCGGATCATTGGTGCGATCGTAGTAACGATCCGTTGGTCCAAATCCGATGAAACCGTTCGCCGCGATGTAGAACTCGGTGTACACGGAGTCGTAGTACGGGAATGAGAAGCCGATCAGTAGGGGTCCCACCCAGTTGTCATCATCGAGTCCATTCACTTGCGTTCCGATGCCTGCGATGTCCGTCCAATCGTACACAGGACCTCCGGGCTCATCGGAGTCGATCCACCGGTAGCCGGCACTGTCGGGACCACCGTAACCTTGAGTGACCGGGTTGCCGGTGCGGGTATCCGGCGCACTCTTGGGGAGACTGTCGTAGTACCACGCCGGATAGGGGTCGTGCGTCGCCGCCTGGGTTGCACCACTGACATCGACGGCGGCGCTGTAGGCCAGTGTTCCAAGACCGACGTTGTGAATCGTAATCATGGTGTCAACGGAGTCGCCCTGCACGAGTTCAATGAGCAAACTGTCCGGCACCACATCGATGTCGGGATCGGGGCCAACATGAAGGGCGACCGGAATCGCCAGCTCCGGTTCGTCGACATCGTTGGACGTTACTGTCAGGGTGCCGCTGTAATCTCCCGGTAGGAGTGTTGTCGCGTCGCCGGTGACCACCACGCCGACCGAATCCATTGCGGGTACCGCTCCGTTGACCGGTAGGGTGCCCAGCCACGACCGATCGACGGCGAGACTGAACGCCAATTCCGCGTCTCCTTCATTGATAATCCAGAGCGTTGAATCCGCCGATTCACCCTCCAATGCGTCGATGTCCATCGACGTGGAGCGTACGGCGATCTCGGGCAAGCGGATGGAGAGATGGACCGGCACTGCCACTTGCTCCTCATCCGGATCATTGGTTGTGACGGCCAACTGCGCATAGACATTGGATATTCTGATGTTGTTGGAGAAGACTGACACATTCACCGGTACATCACTACCCGGGGATACTGTCCCTCGTTCGGGAGTGACCGTTAGCCAGGCCGGAGTTGCGTCTGAGTACAATACCAGGTTCTCGAGGTAGGCGAGTGAGGCCTCATACCACTCGACGGTTTGGGTGGTCGCTAGAATCCTTCCGGATCCGATAGGAATCTCTGTGCAGACAGGCTCACCTGATGCCGTTGCACTCAGAATGGTGTTTGCCTCCATCGGCAGTAACTGCAGATATCCGTGTGTGGAGTATAGCCAGTTGTCGATTTCACCATCAGTGATGAGATTCGGCTCTGTCAGGATGAGGTGCTCGGCATCCACAATCGAAATATCATTAATCCAGGAGGGAGAACTCACAGTAAAGCCACCGGGCATCGGCCGCCCGGTCAGGCCATCCCCGGAGAAGCTCGCCAAGTGTAGCTCCAACAGACCACCAGCGGATACATAGTCCTCGAACCACTGCCGGTTTGCAGATAGTTGGGTCCAGAACGAAGACGTTTGCACCGACGAGGTGATCACCTTGTCGTAGACCGACAAATCCACGCTTCCCATCTGTGAAGAATTGATAATGTCATACGGGATTCCGTGAGCCGCCAACATGTCTCGTAGACGCCGGCTTCCCCACGGATTGGCGTCTTGAATGAGGGCGTATAGTAATGTATCCGTTTCAATCTCCCCGTATGATGCTGCGGGTGTCATCTCCGCGTTGATTGGATCATCGGAGTGTGCACCATCGGGTGCCGTGCCGGCGTCAATACTGGACCATAGTGATGGGGCCGCTGAACCGCCGATATTCCGAATCTCGATCTCGAACGCCAGCGTGCCCTGCCCGAGATTGTGAACACGGATTTCGCTCACGGTGCTGTCTCCCAAGTCCAGTGACACGCTTAGACTCTCCGGTATGATGTCGACATCGGGATCGGGTCCCACATGCAACAAGACGGGAACGAATAATTGTGGTTCATCCAAATCGTCGGAGTCAATCGTCAGCATGCCCACGTAGTCTCCGGGCAGCAGCGTTGCCGCATCACTCGTGACAATTACTTCGCTCGAATCCTGCGGCTCAACAATCCCGTTGGCGGGCGACACGGCCAGCCACGGTTGATTCGGCGTGATGTCATAGGTCAGCGGCGCTAGACCCTCATTGACAATCCACAGACTCGAATCCGCCGATTCACCCTCCAGCGCATCCATGGCGATTGAATCCGGTCGAATCGCGATATCCGCACGCCGTATGCGCAACCGCACCGGGAAGTAAACATCACTCTCATCCGGATCATTGGTGTGGAAAAGAATATTCGCACCGTATTGCTCACCAGCGAGTCCAGCGCTTTTGATGAGGGCGGTGAGTGGCGCCGTTCCGTGCGTCGGTATCGTGTCAGCCCGGGGTTGTAACGCGATCCATTCCGGATACGGACTGTACCGAACAGCAAGATTCTCATGGATGTAGGAGGTGTTAAACGCCGTCTCCAGGCCGATTGTCCCCAAACGGTTCTCGATCCCTACCGTGCTGCTGGTCGTGTTGAATCCGCCCGCAATCGACAGATACTGAATCGTACACTGCCCGTTGTCATCCAGAATGATCTGGGCAGTAATTCTACCGGATGTGTAGTATTGCCCATAGTCGGTGAACTGAATCACCAGCCGGCCGCCGGACGAATGGTAATGCACCTGCCCCCGGGGGTACAGATCATCCCAGCACCATGCAATGATGTTGTTGGGCGAATTGGTCGATGGAAGCGGGTTGTTTCCGAGCGAGTAGTAACCGCTGGTGGGGCCGAATCCGATGAACCCATTGCTGGCGACGTAGAACTCTGTGTACACCGAATCATAATAGGGGAACTCGAATCCGATGGGGAACGGCCCTTCGTAGTCGTCGTCACTGAGTCCCGATACCGGTATTCCGATTCCGGAAATGTCCTCCCAGTCGAACACAGGGCCATTCGGTTCATCCGAATCGACCCAGCGGTAACCGGCACTGTCCGGACCGCCGAATCCGTTTGTGACCGGCCATCCGGTTCGTGGGTCCGGTTCGTCTTTACCCGGTGCCGTCTCATACCCATCCGGATACGGTTCGAGCGTTTCAACGCTGAGGGTGGCCTCATCGATCGTGATGGTGGTCGCGTACCAGAGTGTGCCGTCTCCGAGGTTGCTGACATCAACGGTGCTGATCAGAGAGTCACCCTCGTCCAATTCGACCACGAGACTTTCCGGGACGAGCTCCATATCCGGATCCGGACCAACATCCAGTTGCACCGCGACGACAAAGTTGGGATTATTAACATCAGAGGTCGTGATGGTTAATGTCGACGAGTAATGACCCGCCAAGAGCGTCGCTGCGTCGGCGGTGACGACAATGCCAATGGAATCTTGTGGGGCGATGGTTTGCATTGCCGGGGATGGCATCAACCAGGCCTCCGAGGCTGACAGTGTTACGTCGAGATCTGCCTCGCCATCATTGATGATCCACAATGTTGAGTCACTGGTTTGTGTTTCGTTAACCTCCATCCACAGAGTGTCCGTCCGCACTACGGCGATCGGCGATCGCAGGTGCATATGCACCGGAACCAGGAGCGACTCCTCGTCCGGGTCGTTGCCCGACAGCAGTATCCGTGCGTAGTAGTCGGTCCCGGTGAGATTGTATGAACTGAAATTGACCAGCATCGCTGTAGCATGCTGGGCCCTGATACTGTCGACGTAGAATGCCCCCGCCAACGTGCCGTCTTCGGCAGCCAGCCACGTCCAGGCGGAACCGTACGGTAGCCGGACACCGGGAACACCAACACGTAACGTGTCGATACGGCTGCGGGCAATGGAACCGATATGGAGGAGCCCATGCTCGTCGAGAGCAAGATGTAAAGGACCGGGGTACCCGCTACCGATCACATCGACTGTTTGGTCGGCATTGATGCGGGTGACGGTGCCATAATAGCCATTACCCACATAGAGATTGCCTTCAATGTCAAAGGCCAGCCCTTCCAGATAGCGACCGAGATCGGCGTAGGTGGATACGGTACCGTTGGGATCGATCGCGAGGATTCGTCCATCACTAAATGTGGAAACATAAAGACGTCCGTCCGGACCGAATGCCGCATCGATGATCTGTGGTGGAAGGCCGCTGGTGAACAACTCGACATCACCAGTCGGAGAGACAGTCAGAATATTCGAACTCGAGGTCGTCACATACAAAATCCCTCCGGGACCGTACGCCAGTCCCAGCGGAGTGACCGTCAAATCCGCAAGAATCTCGGGCGATCCATCGGGATGAATCATGAGGACCTGTCGCGTCGACTGATTCGCGACGGCGAGCTTCCCATCCGAATCGAAGGCGATGCCGTAAGGATTTCTGACTTCTGATGAGTACACACTCCAGGAACCGGGTGAATCCATCCGGTAAATCACGTCCGGCCCAGACGCCGCAGCGTACAGATGGCCATCCAGACCAACGGTGATTCCCGCGACGGGCGCTGGCACCGGGATGTAGGACGCTTGCGGCAATGTGTCGCCGGCAATCGTCTCAGAACCGGATAGGTCATAATCGGGAACCGGATCGAGTACGGTGTAATCGGTTCGACCCGCGATTTTGGTGTCATCATACTGTCCCATTGGGGCCGTCGCCGGCAGAATCACAGTGCGGAAGGCAAGCGTACCCTCTCCACCGTTACCGATCATCAGCGTGTGGTACAGCGAATCATCTGGATCGATCGCCACGTCGAAGGTGTCCGGAGAGATCCAGATGTCAGGATCCGGACCGACGTGGAATGCGATCGGCAAAAATGTAGCGGGCTCATCGACATCGTTGGATCCAATTGTAACAGTGGCGTTGTAATCGCCGGGGAGCAGACTGGCAGCATCCGCCGTCAGTCCAATCGCCACGGAGTCGAATGGAGGAACGTGTCCGCTGTCCGGCAGCAGGGTCAGCCACGATTGATCAGCCAGGATTGCATAGAGCAGCGGTGCCTCACCGTCATTGACAATCCAGAACAACGAGTCCGTCGAGGCTCCCTCTTCACCCTCGAGATACATGCTATCAAGTCGAATGGCGATTTCTGGGAGCAACACCTCTACTCGGACCGGTACAGCCACGGAATCCTCGTCCGGGTCATTGGACGACATGATGATCTCGGCGCGGTACTCAGGCTGTGTCAACCCCACACCATTAACGTGGACCAGGAGAGCTAAATTGCTGTGCGGCGGAACGAGACCACTGTCCGGAAATACACTGAGCCATGTCGGAGTCTGACTGAAGAGCACGGCCATGTCGGATTGGATATACGACGTATTGAACGCGGGCGCCAAGCCGATTGTCCCGATCCGGTTCTCGATTCCCACGGTACTGGACGTGGTGTTGAAACCGCCGGTGATGTCCTGATACTGAATGACGATTCTGCCATTCTTGTAAAGGATGATCTCTGCCGTGATATTGCCGGGAGTATAGTACTGTCCGTAACCCTCGAATTGGATGACCAGACGATTGCCGTCGCTGTGGTAATAGACCTGTCCATCGGGGTAGAGGTCATCCCAACACCACGCAATGATGTTGTTGGGTGGATTCACTGAGGGAAGGGGCGTATTACCGAGCGAGTTATAGCCTGTGGTCGGGCCAAAGCCAATGAATCCGTTGCTACCGATGTAAAATTCTGAATAAGCGGAGTCGTAGTACGAAAAATCGAATCCGATGGAAAATGGCCCGACGTAACTATCATCAGATAGTCCCACCACCGGCGTTCCGATACCGGACACGTCAACCCAATTGAACGGCGGTCCACCGGGTTCATCGGAGTCAATCCAGCGATAGCCGGCGCTGTCGGGACCGCCAGACCCCTGCACCACCGGATGGCCGACACGCGTATCCGTGTCTCCTTTGGTAATGGGATCATCATACTCCGCCGGATAAGACGGCGGATCGACCACGGCATCCGCGAGTGGTGAACAGTTGATTGTTGTCGAATAGGTGAGTGTGCCATCACCGACGTTGTCGAGAGTCAAACCGGCGGACGTGGTATCATCTTTGGCGATCACGATCAGCAGACTGTCCGGATCGACGGATATATCCGGGTCGGGTCCGGCATGAATGTCAAATGGCACCGCGAATTCGGACTCGTCGTAATCATCGGAGTAAATGACGAGATCACCCACATGATCACCCGGATACAACGTCACATCGCCGATGGTGACTTCAATCTCGGTCGAATCGCCGGGAGGAATAACCGTCGTTGGCAAAGCCGACGTCAGCCACACAACCGCTCCCCGCACCGAATCAATCGTCAACGGTTCTTCACCAATGTTGTGCGCCCATAGGAAGGCCGCTTGGTCAATGCCCTCGACGACGGTGTCGGTAACCGACGTCGGATACACGTCGATCTCCGGACCACGTACGCGCAAGTCGACCGGTATCTCAACCAGCGGATCGTAGGGGTCATTGCTGTGAACATCGATCAGCTTGTTATAATCACCCGAGACAGTCGACGACGTATTGATGGTCAACGTGACATACGTCGATTCCCCGGGAGCCAGCGTATCGCCGCGGGGAGTGACGCTCAGCCACGCCTGACCGGATGTCCATTCGACCGCGTTGGCCAAAGATCGGGCCATGAAATCGACATAGTCGTAGAAGTCCCATCCGAAGAGGACAACACGTCCCCCCAAGTCCTCTTTGACGACGACCACTGGGGCGCCGGTGGCGGAGTGCGCCATTACGGTTTCGCCGTCGGTGTGGTCGATGACGCGGGTCGCATTTTGAGCGGTGTGCACCCCCTCAATGCCGGTGGTCACCGGATGTTGACCAATGGTTTCGATCGCTTCGAAGCCGAGGTAGGTTCCACCAGTGGCATCCAGCACGCCTGCCCCTCGCAGGAACGAGGAGACGGCCGCATCACTACCGTCACAGGCGACAATGCCGCCACCCCTCGACACGAAATCCTGAAGCACAGATGCCAGATTCTCACCGATAGGGAATAGGTGAGGTGCATACTCCTGTTCCGGGATAAGCAAGATATTTTGTCCGATCAGTGCGGTCTCAAAATCGGCGGAATTAACAGCGCCCGTTTCTGTGAGAGTGAAGTCGGTGAAATAGGTCGACAGCGCATTGAGCATGTTCGGGTATTCCCAATTCTGATCGGCGTACGGTATCCACGCCAGGATTTGGGTTGTGCCGGTCAGTTGGGCGAATGCACTGGCGGGATACGGCGACGTCGCCGGAGGCGTCCCCTGATCGATGGTGAGGGATTGATTCTCGTCGTGGACCGGCGGCGCTCCCAACAGATCACTGATCGACATCATGCCGTTCGGGACGGACTGGCTGAGAGTGAACCGCAGTTCACCCGGCCCGTCGTTGCACACCATGAGCGTGTCGTACGTGGTGTCGTTTTCGGCCATTTCGAAGTTGAACGCTGCCGGGTCGTAGCACACTGATGGCGGAATGGGTGCGTATATCAACACGTCGTCGACAAACCAGTCATCGTACGGTCCAGGCGTGCCGATGGATCGAATACGTAGTCGGAAATCGGCATGAGACGCCGATGACGGCAGGTAGACCTCAACCTGTTCAAACGTGGTCATCCGAGGTCCGTTGCCCGGCTGCCGGGATATCTCCTCCCAATTGCCGCTGCTATTCCTGAATTCAAGAATCAAATCCTCGCCGTAATCGACCGTCTCCCCGCCACCGGTGCGTTGATACCAGTAGGAGAGTATCACCTGAACCTGGCCGGAGAGATTGATGGACACCGACGTGATGGCATCATTTCCGCTCGGATGACCGTTGAGGTTGAGCGAGTACGGGGGCGAGGGTTCATCGATACCGATCTCATTAACGGCAACGTTTTGGATGTCGCGCCAATGCAGCGTGTCCAGGATTGCGCTAAGGAACTCATCACTCCACGGTATACTGTCCGGCCGCCCGGCCGAGATCGAGAGTCCGGTAAATGTACCGGAGATGGCAGTATCACCAAGCGATTGAACAGTGATGACGCACGTGTCTGCGGTTCCGTATAGTTCACCCACCGGGATAATCACGCGGGGATGGATGGTATATTGATCGTTTTGCGAGAGCACCGGTGTCTGTGTGATGACGGACGTTTTGCCCGAATCCCACACCTCTGTCGGCCAATTCGCGTCACTGATGATCAAATCATACTGGTCATCCATCGCACCGTAATTGGTCAGCACAACGTCGTAGAAGATCGTGTCCTCCGCCGCTTCGATCTGCGAGTCAAAGTCGGGATCCACCGCCACGTAGTAGTCCGGCGCCAGTACGTGCATCGTGACCGGGATGTCGATGTTTGAACTCACAGAATCGATCGCGGTCAGATTGATGGTGTAATTGAACGTTGTGTCCTGATAAATGGGTGTTGCATCAAAGAGCACGGCGACCATGACGCTGTCACCGGGGAGGACCGAGCCACTCGTCGGATTCACGCTGAGCAGGGGAGACGCGACCGGTGTCACATCGAATTCGAGGTCGTCATTCCCGTCATTGCGAATCGTGAGGTGTTCGGTGAGCTGGTATCCGCTTTCCAATCCAATATCAAAGAGCCCCGGGTAGTAGGCGAGCACCGGTATCCCGAGAACGTTAAACGCATGCGTAAACGTCGGGAAACCGGAGGGAGAGACCACCCGTTCACCGGAAAGATCTTCCGCCGTCAGTCCGTACTCCACCGTTGATCCGGCCGGCTGTGGTGGAATATCGGCGCTGTATTCGTCGGGGTTGCCCGTCGCCGTCAATGGAACACGCGTGTAGACGGTACCGGTATCGACCGAGGAGCGATAAAACAGAGACAGCGAATCGGTCAACAGCGCGGTGTCCGAGACAATCGTGGTGACAATCGTGTACGGATTGAGCGTGTCAGAAGTGTTCGGATGCGGCGTGTGCGAAATGCGAAATGCACTCGATTCCAGCACCGCCTGGTAGGCATTGATCCGTCCGCCGCCCATCTGACCGATATAATCGGTAGTCGGGTCAGCGGTCAGGCTCATGATGTCAAGTAGTTCGGTTCGTGTCAGCCCGGGATTTACCGACAACATCAATCCGATCAGGCCGACCACGTGGGGAGCTGCCATTGACGTGCCGTTATAAGAGGCGTATCCCGGTGCATAGTGATTCGATACCGTACTCCAGATGTTTGACCCCGGTGCAGAAATGTCGACCAGTGGACCGTAATTCGAGAAGAATGACTTCCCATCGGTTTCATTCGTTGCCGCAACGGTGATGACATCGGAACGACTCTGCAAGTAACCGAAGCCACTGGATGAGTTCGAATTACCGGCTGCCGCACAAATGGCCACGCCAGTGGCGATCGCGTAGTCTGTCGCGGCTTCGATGCCGCCGCCCGAGCCCGAACCGAAGGAGTAATTGATGGCCCGGGCCCCCATGTCGGCACCGTAGACAAATGCTTCGGCCACATACGACATCTTGGTGATGCCGGTTTCTCCACCGAAGAACTCGATGGCCCATCCCATGCGGAGGCACATGATCTTGCATCCCGGTGCCCCGGCGCCAAAGCCGCCCGCCAGTCCGCTGACACCCGTTGTGTTGTTCGTCGCTGCGGCAACTGTACCGCTCGTGTGCGTGCCGTGACCCTGGAAGTCCTTCGGGTCATTGTCGGGGTCCAGTGCATCCTCACCGGGTATCACTGGGAAATCCCCCGGCTCATAACCGTCGACGACGAAGTCCCAACCGATGACGTCGTCAATGTAACCGTTGCCGTCATCGTCAATACCGTTCATGTCATCCGGGTCATACACGTCACCGTCACCGTCGAGATCTTCGCCGGGGTTCACCCAGATGTTGTCTTCCAGGTCTTCGTGATCGTACAGCACACCGGTGTCTGTCACACCCAAGACAATCGATGGTGATCCACTGGTCACATCCCACGCCAGGTCGGCGTCTACATCGTGATCCGATGCCTGGCTGAGATTCCACATATTGGGGAAACGTGGATCATCGGGAATTGCATGCATGAGGGCGTAGTAGTCGAATTCCACATCCTCAACATTGGCACTCGACAGATATTCCGCCGCCAGTGCATCGAGATCGACATCCACCGGAAACTGAAGGATGTGGTATCGTGCGAGCGCCGATCCTTGTCGCGGTGGTTCCGGATCGCCAACACTGGGGAACAATCGGCGAAACGATTGCAATCCGTACTGGCTGTTGATTGCGTCAACGTCGGCGAGTCCCATGATTCCCTCACCCGACCGTCCCGCCGTGTAGGCGGGCACAACACCCTCGGCGAATTTCACGACCAAGGCATCCGGCACACGGGTGCCGTCAATCTGCTGGGCAGAACCCAACGATGGATACATCATCACTACAACCGTGCAGAGCAACGCGACGGTCAGGATCTGTTGGATGACACGCGACATCGGATACCTCCGGGAGAAAGTATGAGAGCAAAACTTGGATATATGATGCGTTCAAAAGCTCGGATGGACATCGCACACGGAGACCACCGCCGCGCGTCCACCAAGCCGTTAAGATGCGGACGCCACCGGCTGGGTGTTGGAATGAACCTACTCACACTCCGTTTCATGCGAAGCCGCACCTCTGCGAACATGTGTATGCGGTTCTCTGATTTATCTGCCTGAAATCAATATCCGCCAATCCTCGGGAAAGTCAAGGCCCGGAACGCGCGAACCGGGACGATCTATTGCAATTGTCATAAATCCTTTCCGTTTGGATCAGGGTGCCACGGGCCTTGAGGGGC
>CAYTTY010000066.1:0-13290 GCA_964440935.1 uncultured Ignavibacteria bacterium
TCGGGCCGAAGGGACTTCGAAGGGTACCGTCTCTACATGGGCAAGTTCGACCGCGACGATCAGTACTCCCTGATCGCCAGTTGGGACAAAGAGGACTACGAGCGATTCGAGTATATGACCGACGATGACGACTGGGTCCAAATCTCGCATCCGTTGACTCCGGAGCAATGGCAGAACGAACTCGATGATCCGGCCTTTCATCCGGCCGATTACAGCAGCAGCGATCCGGCGTACGCGTATCGTGATACAGTCATAGACACCACCACGAACAGCGCCGGGCAGATCATCTATATCGGTCCCCGGGAGCGGCTCTCGCGCTGGCAGCCCCATGACTTCAATCGCGTCAACGATTATTACGACGATGGCCGTTGGGAACACAATATCATCCAGCGTGTCGACGTGCGCGATACCATCGTCGGAGATGACAAGTTAACCTACGGTGTGTACGAAGCCGAGATTGACAATCTCAATCCGGGCATACCGCTGTATTTTGCCGTGACCGCCTTCGACCACGGCAACTACGAGTTCAACCTCGAACCGCTCGAATCGTCACCCTCGCAAAACAGCCGTTACGGTGAGTTGATTTACTCCACCGATATCGTACTGGACTCGGCGTTGACAGTGTCGGTGTTTCCCAATCCCTATAAACTCGCCTACCGGGGCGGACTTGGTAATTGGACATCGTATTACCAGGAAGGCTACGAGGGCCGCGGTGTCGTCGAATTCGCCGAGCAGGATCGCCGTGTCCACTTCATCAATCTCCCCGACACGGCGACAATCAGCATTTACACGCTCGACGGCGACCTGGTGCGTCGTATCCATCACCCCGATCCATTTTTGACCACGTATCCCTCGTCGGTCGGCTGGGATCTCGTGACGCGTAACGTGCAGGCCGCCGTGTCCGGCATTTACATCTGGAAAGTCGATTCGCGACTGGGGAGTCAGGTGGGGAAATTGGTGATCATTAAGTAGGCCGCATGGTAAACCCTGACGAGGACGTCAGGGGCACCCGGTACATAGTTCATCTGTGGTGCTCTCAGAGTGATGATTGTGACAATAATGTTCATCATCCTGTTCCGCAATACGATGAATTATATCCTGTTACATTTCGCTTGACAACTGACCCCCCCCCGCTATCCTATGGTACAACCAGGCACATGTGTGTGTTGAATCGTGATCGGGCTCCGTAGCTATTTGACATCGAATCTGAGAGAGCCAGCCAACGGTGGAGTATTGTGGCTGTGCAAAGGACCGGTGTTGGCATGTTTCTGATTACCGAGGTGAGGCGATGCGCTTCTACCACCTTTTCGGGGACATGGGAGTGTGCGAGTGAGAAGCGACAGCGTTAGTTCTGTTAGTGGGACCATATTGGGGCGCCGTCAATCCGGTTTGGCTCCAACATGGCGCACGAAGACGATCTTATCATGATGGAAGGAGGCCTCGCTATGAAGTTGCTAAGACTTCTCTGGATCATGATGATTCCCATTGCGCTGGTGTTAGGCTTGGTTGTGGGAAACGTCTATACGAAGATCCATCGTTCTTCGAGAACTGAACGGCGGATACCGGTGATTGAACAGCGAGCTCAAGAGCGACTTGAACGGTACATCGATGGAATTGAAACCGGCAAAGTCTTCCCTGATTTTCCGATCTGGACTCCGGATGGCACAGAGGCCACGATGGTCAGTGAACTGATTCAAGATGAAGTGGTCCTAGTGCTTGTGACCACTGGCTGTCAGAATTGCACAGAGACTATCGAAGATCTATGGAATGAATGGAACCAACTCGGTTCAGATGCCCTGCCGCTTATCCTCATATCGGATGCGGTTGATAATGCAAACGATGTTCAAAAACAACTGGATGAAGCACAGATCGGGTTTCCGTTGTGGTGCGATGCGACTCGCGCACTTCGAGATCGACACCATGTGATAACTCGGACGGCCTATTTCCGGTTGCAAAATGATGGGCGGGTGATCAGCATGCGCGCTTGGGTAGATGATCCAGCAAAGATTCGAGGACTATTATCGCGCAAGAATAGCAAGAAACAACCGGCTGGTGTGTGACCAAGAAAGGAGGCGAGCCGTGGACCGTTTTAAGCGTCTAATCCTTGTATTCAGTGCCTTTGCCATGGGGATTGGGTTTAGCTTGTCAGGAGCATTGCCCTCGCAAGCAGATTTCTGTCGTGACAGCGGAGCGCCATGTACGACCTGCAGCTGCTGCAAGGTTGACGGGGAACTCACTTATGATGGCGGAGACTGGAGTGAGGAGCACTGCGAACATCTCTGTATTCCACCGGGAGGATGTGATCCTCCGTATTAAATTGTGTAGCTTGTAGATAACGGCTCAGATCATGGTCGCACACCATCGAACAGGGAGGAGGCGATACGGGTCTCCTCCCTGAGCATTTTGTTATGAGAACTCCACTTTTGTTGTCGGGTGGATTTCGTATAATATCCGTAAGAGAGGATGTTGATCTGAGTGAGGTTCTAACGGCCCATAGCCTCCCTTACGAGTTGCCGTCATGCCTAACAGCCGAATCATCGCTGTCGCGCTTCTGCTGTCGCTGGTGATTTCACCAACAGGCTCAGTCGTCGGTGCAGAGCGCCAAGGAAGTATTGAATCCAGCAGTCCATCGAGGACGATCCCAGTCTGGGATGACGCGAAAGTCAACAACTCCGGTCTTGCGCCGATCGTCTCTAACTCCGGCAACATCGGCTTTTTTGAGTATCCACGGGGGACAGATTTGTCTTACGGCTACCAATCCGATCTTATCTTCGGCTGTGTACGAGGAGTCGATACGCTGGTCACCTATGCGGGAGTTTTCGAGTTTACGTCCTTCCAACATCTCCAACGCTTGTCGAGCGATCAGACGAGTCCTGATTATGATCCTCAGGCGCGAGCCATTGATGAACTACACGCTGTATTCTCGGACACTGGTGAAAGCCCCGCGCCGATCGATAATCTCGATTTGCGAGAGCATAAGCCGATCGGATTGTCCATCCACCAGAAAGCTCTATCCTGGGATGCGGGAATCGCGCAGCAAATACTGTTTTTGGACTGGACGATCACAGTCGTGTCCGAGATACCTCTCCAGGGCTCGTATGTTGGAGTGAAGGTACAACCAATGACAGTCTATCATCCGAACTGGCCGACAAGCATCGGCGGTTCGGGATCCAGAAACCCGGGAGGTGACATCTGCGGATTCATGTGCACTGCTCCTGCGGTGTCGCCGGGCTATCTAGATACTCTCATGACCGCCTGGTCGGCTGACAACGATGGAGACCCATCCGAGTCTTCACTGAGTTTCGATAGCCGGAGCGTCCAGGATGTGCTCGGTGTTCGCATTCTCCGTGTGAGCCCACAGACTGAACAGATGAGCTTCAATTGGTGGGCACGAGAGGCGACTGATTCCTGGCCCAGTTCATTTGATTGGGGGCCACGGTTGACTTCCAGCAAACATGGCTACGCAGGCTCACTGGGGTCACCTTGGGGGGACAGGAGCTTATATTGGATGATGCGCAATGGCGAAATCGATTATGATCAAGTGAAGGCCGCACTCGACATGACGCACGAGGGGTGGAGTCCTCCGTCACCGGACCGGGCGTTAATGAATGCAATCGCCGGAGGCTCCTATATCGGGTATCTGTTGGTGGCGGGGCCATTGCCTGAATTGCGTAAGGGAGATGAAATCCACTTTACGGTTGCCTATGTCATTGGGCGCGACTTCCATACGAGCCCATCAAATTACATCACAAACTTTGCGCCCCAAAATCCTCAACCATTTGTGGAGAATTTGGATTTCACCGATCTGATTGAAAGCTCCCGGTGGGCCGATTGGATTTTCGACAATCCAGGCGTCGATACCGATGGCGATGGCAATCGAGGGAGAGCGTACGCGCTTAATTGCCGCTTTGGCCGATGCGATTCGGTGTTTTACAAGGGCGACGGCGTCCCCGACTGGCGCGGCCCGTCTGCCCCTCCTCCACCGCCGTTCGAGTTGACCACGTCACCGAGCTCGTTCACGTTGCGGTGGACAGGCGCAATCTCTGAGACCCACGTCGATGCGTTCTCGGGGGTCCGAGATTTCGAGGGGTATCGGTTGTACCTGGGGAAGTTTGATCGCAATGATCAGTATTCGCTGGTTGCCAGTTGGGATCGTGACAATTACGAACGTGTGGCATATGATCCCAGGCTGAATGAATGGACAGTCGTTTCATACCCCCGAACCGAATCCGAATGGGCCCGGATACTCGGGATTCCGGGTTTTGCATTCGATGTTTTCGGTGTCAAAGACTTCGATCTGGCATTTCGCGATACTGTCGTCGACACGATCTTCAGTGAGGACGGGAGTATTGCTCGAACCGAGGAACGAACTCGCTTCTCGTACTGGCAACAACACGGTTATAATCGCTCGAACTCTTACTTCGATGAAGGGCGGCTTGAATCAAACATCATTCAGCGGGTTGCCGTGCGCGATACCATCATTGATGACGACACGCTGTCTTATGGAGTGTACGAAGCCTCAGTCGATAAACTTAACGCCTCAGTTCCGCTCTATGTGGCCGTCACCGCATTCGATTTTGGTGATTATCTCAGACGAGTACCGTCAAGGGAATCGTTCCAATCGAGCAACAGCGAGTACGCAGAGTTCATCTACTCCACCGACGCGGTGATCGATTCCGGTCTGAAGGTGACAGTCTTCCCAAATCCGTATAAACTGGCCTATCAGGATGGGCGTGGTAGCTGGACATCCTATTTTGAAGAGGGCTACGAAGGCAGAGGCGTACGCGAATTCGCCGAGCAGGATCGCCGTGTCCACTTCATCAATCTCCCGGACACGGCGACAATCAGCATTTACACGCTCGACGGCGACCTGGTGCGCCGTATTCATCATCCCGATCCATTCTTGACCACGTATCCATCGTCAGTCGGTTGGGACCTCGTGACGCGGAATGTCCAGGCCGCCGTGTCCGGCATCTATATCTGGAAAGTCGATTCGCGACTGGGGAGTCAGGTCGGGAAGTTGGTGATTATTAAGTAGGCCCCGTTGTAAACCCTGACGAGAGTTCGATCCGCCGCGGCGGACTCAGCCCAAGGGGCGTCAGGGGCACCCGGGTCTGCTGTGCCCCACAGCTCTGCTGTGAGTTCCCTAGCGATTGCCCGTTCGGTTGCGAACCCACAGCAGAGCTATGGGGCACCATTTGCTAGATTATCACAACGGCACGGAGCGACGAATTCAGGGTGGGGCACCCCATATTCTTGGAGGGTCAGGCTCTCCTGCTCTGAGAAGTCGCTACGTCGTGTCTTCGATTGCACAAGGTCTGTGGACCAGTGCTCGCCGGGAGGCTCGCCCTCCCGATGCAGCTCGCCCTCCCGGTTCAAATTGTGAACGTGACGGAATTCCGCCCTATCAATGCCCTCCCCCTTCCTGGATTTTCCTACAGACCATTCGGGGTCATTCCGGTATCATGATATGATAGCGGAATGAGCGTATGGCCAATCGTCTGATCAACCAACGATTCGAATTGCTGCGCCGGCTGTCGTCGGATAAAGGCGCGACGCAGTACTATGCGTGGGATCGCGCCAATCCGCGGTCACTGCTGGTGATTGAGATACCATCACCGGCAGAGCCCGAACGGTACCGACAGATGCTCGCCGGATGGGCGACGCTGCAGCATCCGAATGTGCACCGGTTGTACCATGCGCTACGCGGGCAGGACGACACGGTTTACCTGGTGTGTGAGTATGTCGATGCACTCGAGCTGGAGACGGTGCTGTCGCGGCTGGGTGAGATCGGGCAACGGCTCAGTCCTTCAGTGGCGCTGGCAGTGACGCGGTATGTGCTGTTGGGGTTGGCCGACGCACACTCGACCGTCTTCAACGATGCACCCGGCCAGCCCACGCTCACTCATGGTGCGCTGGACGGGCAGACGATCTGGCTGACCAGCACCGGGCAGATCAAGGTCACTGGTTTCGGTCTGCGTTCAACAGCATCCGCAGATACCAATGCTCAGTCCACTGGATCGTCTACGTCAGAATTCAGCGATATCGCGGCAGTGGGCCGGCTTCTGGTTCGCATGCTGTCGCACCCGTCGGCAGCGGGCGACGATTTCAACGATATCCCGGAGCCGTATCGCGACATCACAGACCGCATGCTCCAGTCATCGCGATCGCCGTGGCTGGGCAACGCCGCCGCACTGGCAACCGAGATCGGGCAATTCCCCGAATGCCCGACCGACGATCAAGCCGCGGATCGTATGGCGCGGCTGTTTGAAGCGATTCAAACTGACGACGAAGCCGAAGAACGTCGACGCATTCACTATCTGCGCGGCGGCGGTGCGGCGCAGTACAAAGAAATACCGGCGACGGAGATCCCGCCGGCAGCGGTCAGTCGAAAACCGCTCGATCAGGTCATTGACGCGGAGGTTGAAACCAAGCCCGAGGCGCGTCGAGGTAAGACAAGCGCGAATACGGGAAAGCGCAAGCGTACGGTATGGCCGGTATTTGTCGTGCTGATACTCGCAACCGCTGTGGGCATCCTCTGGCAGACCGACTTACTATCCCCGATCATTTCGACTGTGCTCTCACCATTCCGTGCAGCATTGAAGCCATCGGGACCTGAATTAGTCACGACGCCATCGGGCGCCGAGGTTGTCATCGGGGGTGAAGTGGTCGGGCAGACGCCGTATGTGTTGACTGATTTGACGCCTGGTCCGATGTCGATCCGTCTGGTGTATCCCGGATTTCGTCCGATTGACACGGTCTTGATTGTTAAAGACCCGAAAGATGTCGGCCCGTTTGAACCATTCATATTTAAGAAACGGATCCGGTTCAGCTCAATACCGGGCGGTGCGACCGTGTTTGTCGACGGTCACGAACTGTCTGCACGGGCAGCCGCGGATTATTGGGTATCGGCAACCGATACGGTCTTAGTCGAATTTAAGCTCCATAATGAAGAGCCGTTGGCCGCTGCGTATGTCTCGCCCATGATCGGCCTGATCGAACCAACCGACACGACGATCTGGACGTGGATTCCGGAGCGCGAGCGGCACGGCGGCGAACTGCTCGGCCAGTTTGAACGGTTGATACGCGTCCGGTCGATTCCCAGCGGTGCATCGGTCTATGTAAATCGCGATACGATACCGATCGGAGAAACTGAAATTGCCTTCCCGGCGGCCTATGGGCGGCATCGGATCCGGCTCGAGAAGAGCCCCTTTCTCGACTATTCATTCGATATCACGGTGGGGCGCGATTCGCCCTCGCTCTATTCGGTAGCGCTCCAGCGAACGGTCCATATTCGTGCGGCCGATGCCCAATCGCCAACGCGAGAATTGGCGGCCCGGATCAATTGGATTCGACAGGGAGACCAGTATTTGAAGACTCCCGCTGACCGGCTCACCACTCCCTACTCCCTGCTTCTGGACGGGGATGTCCATGAACTTCATCTCAGCCATGAGGAATTTGCCGATACAACGGTCACCATCGCTCCGATGCGACAGTCGATGGAAGTCCTGATGCGCCCCCAGCGAGAGGCTGGCGATATCGCTCAATCCGATGAGGGCGATGGGGTTGCAAACCACCGCGGATGGGTCCGATTCGTGGTCAAGGGAGATGATGGCCGCATCCCCGGGGCCGAAGTGATAGGTGTTGAAAAGAGCACCGGATTGACGTTACGTTACGGCTTGACCGACGCCACAGGCGAATTCGTCACGTACGTGCCTGTGGGCGACTATGACTGGCGCGCTTCCAAGCCGGGCTTTGAAGGCCGGAATAATGGTGAGCGGGTCAAGTCCGGTGGCGGCATAAAAACAATCACATTGCGATTGAATGATCGTGGCCGATAGGCCGCGCACGTTGTATTCTCCATTCCATGCCAACCTTCACGATACACAGAGACGGCCAGACAGACAGTACGGTGGAGCTGGAGGGTGACCGGATCGAGATGGGGTCCGCGAATACCTGCCAGGTGTTCATCGATGACCTGCTGATCTCGCTGCATCAGGCCGCGTTCATTCGCACGGAGACTGGCTACGATGTCGAGCCATTGGCCAGAACACCGCAGATGACGCTGAACGGAGAGCCGCTCACGTCGCGGACGCCCGTCCGGCCTGGATCGACCATTGAGGTCGAGGGGTACACGATCAAGATCGAAATGAAGGGCACTCCGCAGGAAGCAGCGAAACCGGAGCCTGTTGCGAACGAGCCGATCAAGCAACCATCTCGACCAACGCCGGCATCGAAACCCTCGGGCCAAGGCGATGCCGGTCATGACTTGCCACCCGTGCCGCCGCCTTTGGATATCGGAGACTTAGAGTCACCACCCAAGCAGCCGGCAGAGGCGACCCCGCCGCAACCACAACAACCCGCACCGGCGCCTCCCCCGCGTGAGGAGGCTCCACAACCTCCACCGCCATTAGAGACATTCGATGATCCGTCGCAAAAAACCGAGTTCTTCGCGGCGCCGATCGGGCAATTGGAGGCAGTCCAAGGCCCGTTGCAGGGACGATCATATCCGATGCGGGCGGGTGAGATGCGCATCGGTCGCGATCAGGACAAGAATGATGTGGTGATCCGTACGGATACCAAGGGCGAGATGGATAAGAGCATCTCGCGACGGCATGCGTCGATCATCATTGAAGGGAATGCCGCATTCGTGGAAGATCAGGGAAGTGTGGCTGGGACCTTTCTTAATGGGCAGCAACTCGCACCCAAACAACGGACATCATTAAAGGCAGGCGATCAAATAGAAATCCGATCGGCGAAAGAGAGCACGATCTTCCGTGTCGATTTGGCCGGCCAACCGGCGCCACCGCCGCCGAGTCCGCCACCATCGCCGGAACCGAGACCGGCGGCACTGGAGAGGAAGCCACAACAAGCGGTTCCGCCCCCACCGCCGCCGAAGCCTCAGCCGGCGTCCCAGGAGAGTTGGGCAGGACCTCAGTATGACCGGCCGGAGCCTGCAGTAGAACCCGAAGAGGAGCGGCCACGGTCGCGCCGTCGCCGCCGACGGGCCGAAACCGAAGGCCCGAACCCGTTCGAACAAGTTGGAGCGGGCGGGGGAATGTCCGATGTTCCAATATGGGCCTGGATTGCCATTGGCGCCGCGGTTATCGTGGTCATATTGCTCATCATTTTCCTTGTGCTGTAAGAACACATTCGCTGACACCGTTGATTGTTTTATGAAGGATACTTACTGATGCCAGATATCAAGATGACCGGAGCCACTCATGTGGGCCGTGTACGCCGAGCAAACGAAGACAATTTTCGCCTGATACCGGAGGCCAATGGTTTAGTCGTCTGTGATGGCATGGGGGGACATGCGGCCGGCGAGGAGGCATCCCAGCGGGCGGTCGAGGTCTACGCTCAGTACATCCTTAAATGTGAGAATCTCGCGACAACACCCCCTTCTCCCGACGTCGATGAGCTCGATGATAGTACCATGCCACCGGTGATGGCAATTCGTCTGGCCAATCGCAGTGTCTTCGAGAAAGCCCAGGCGCAACGGAGTATGCGCGGCATGGGCACAACGCTTGTCTCGGCACAGTTTCATGATGGTTACGTTGCGATCTATCATGTCGGAGATTCACGCGCCTACCGTTTTTCGGATAAGACGCTTGCTCAACTCACGGTCGATCACTCGCTGCTCGCGGAACTACGCGCACAGGGGGAGATTACAGCCGAACAGGAGCGCGATTTCCCCGAACGTAACGTGATCACGCGTGCGCTTGGGACTCATCCGTCCGTGCAAGTCGACGTACGTACTGTCGCGACGCAAACGGGCGATTGGTTCTTGCTCTGTTCAGATGGACTGTGCGGATACATTGAGGATCCCGAGATTGAAAAGACGTTGGCAAGCCATTATCCCGACGCCGAAAAAGCGGTCAATGCGCTGATTTCGATGGCCAATGATGCCGGTGGCCACGACAACGTGACGGTGGCTATTGCTGCTGTCGAATCGGCCGGCGCGACCAACGAGGCGATGGAATTCAGCATCACGGTGCCGCAATCGTCGTACGATGATGCCGTGGCCGAAAGCAAGATTCTTATGGAATTGGGGCTGGTCAATGCACCAGCCGATGAGGATGAAGGCGACACGGACAAGATCAAGATTGTCAATCAGCGAGGATCAGACCAGGAGGAAGGCAATACTGAATCATCGGGTGATCTTGAGAAGACTGATCCCGCGCGCCCGCGCAAACGCGGTATCTGGCCGTGGAAGTAACGATCCAGACATCAGTTTCCCGCTTATTTCTGATTCCATGAAAGCCGATTTTCCGCGTTGACTTACGTCGTTCTCACGTACAAGTTTACTCCCCATCGGGCACGAACCAGAGAGTTCGTGCCCAGCGGATGCGCCCATAGCTCAATTGGATAGAGCGTCTGACTACGGATCAGAAGGTTGGGGGTTCGACTCCTCCTGGGCGTATTTTGGTCGATTGAACCGGCCTGATCCCAGTTCCTACCAGACTTCAGATTCCTGTTGCCGTTCGCTGCATTGGGCTTGCACGGACTGCACGTCACTCCGATCATTGGAATAGACACACGGCGTCATCGGTATAAGTAGAGAAAGGCGTGTCCCCGGCCGATTCAGTCATTCAGGCAGCAGACAGGAGGCGCTCACCATGTTGCGAATCATTCTGACGTCAGTGTTTGCGGCCCTTCTACTGGCCTCATGCGGCGGCGAGCAGGCCGTCAATCCTGATAGTGGCCGCGATCCGCTGAACCGGACGGTCAGCAATCCGTTCGAATTCGGTTTCGGCGAAACGGTTACGGTCACAAATGAGGGTGTTTCAGTCACCTTTGTGGAGGTGATCGAGGATTCGCGCTGTCCGACCGATGTGGTTTGTTTCTGGGAAGGCCAGGTGACTCTGGGGCTGGAAGTCGTTGATTTACCGTCGGATACATTCTTCGTACCGGTATCGATGCGTCCCGGCACGCTTGGCCCAATACCGCCGCCAAAGGATACGTTGGGCTTTCGCTTCGCCCTCATTGATGTCACACCGTATCCGGTGAGCACCGATACGATTGCCGATTCGGAGTATATGGCACGGCTGGCCGTGTTCCGTCTGGATGCGATCGATTCGCTCGACGGTGACGTTCTAATCCAGAATGATCCGCCGCCTGTGGGGGATGCCTTTGAACTCGACACGGTGGTGATCGAGGATGACGTTCTTTATGCCACTGTCTGGCACAGCGGGGGCTGCGGCGACCACGCTTACGAATTGTATTTCGCGCCACCGGGATTCGCGAAATCGTATCCCGTGCAGGCCACCCTGAAGTTCCGTCATACCGATCTGGGCGATCCCTGCGACGCCTATTTGAAGAAGGAACTGGCGTTTGATCTGCGACCACTGGCGCAGGCATACGAAATCGGCGCCGGACGCCGTGACTGCATGATTGTGCATGTCAGCGATGAGTTATCGGGACGTCCGGAGACGCGGCGGGTGACGGCCTGGTACTATCCAACCGGAATGACACCGTCGCCACCATGCGATCAAATGTCTGAGTAGGGCGGTCAGGCATGAATAGAATCAGGCATTCCGGCTTGATTCGTCCGCACATCCGCATAGCTTCCAGAGTGTTCGTCCATGTCGCCTCCGCGGTTGCACCGCGGGGGGACATGTGATCAGTCTACCGACGTTGGAGGTGCTGTGGATAAACATGTGACTCTTCTGGGAGTCGTACTGATTGCAGCCGGCGCGCTGGGCTTGCTGGCCGCTGCGATAGTCTTCTGGGCCGTCGCAGGGGGTGCGCTCTTTTCAGGCGATATGACGGCTATTGCCACGACGACCACAATCGCCGGACTGATCGGAGGGCTCATCGCTGTGCTGTCGATCCCGGAGATCATCGCGGGAATTGGACTCCTGAAGAAGCAAAACTGGGCGCGCATTATGGCTTTGATCCTATCGGTCATCAATCTGCTGGAGATTCCGATTGGAACGGTGATCGGGATCTATGGCCTATGGGTTCTGTTGAAACAGGAGACGATCAACATCTTTGAGCCCAACCGTCAGCAACCAGCCACCTCCACCCCACAACCGACCAGTTAGGCACATCTGTCCATGGATCTGGGAATTCACAACAAAGTCGCACTTGTCGCCGCCGCCAGTCGCGGATTGGGGAAGGCCGTGGCGCTGGAGTTGTCGCGCGAGGGGGTGCGCGTGGCCATATGTTCACGTACAGCGGACACGATCAATCAAGCGGCCAAAGACATCGCTCAGGAAACGGGACACGACGTCATCGGTATCGCTGCTGATGTGACCGACCGTGACAGTATTCAATCGCTCGTATCGCAGACTGTGAATCGTTTCGGATCGGTCGACATTCTGGTCACCAACGCCGGCGGTCCACCATCGGGAACAGTTGCCGATCTGTCACCGGATCATTATCGCAGCGCGGTCGAATTAAACTTGATGTCGACGATTACGATGACGTATGAGGCTCTTCCCTACATGCGCAAAGCGCAATGGGGACGTGTCGTCGCGATCACATCAGTTTCCGCCCGGCAGCCCATCGATGAACTGGTGCTCTCCAACACGGCGCGTGCCGGTGTGCTTGGATTCATCAAGAGTTTCTCCAATCAATTCGCAGGCGAGGGCATCACCGCCAATTCCGTGTGTCCCGGGTATACGAAAACCGAACGGACAGTTGAACTGGCGCGCATGTTTGTTGAATCAGGCAAAGGCACCGAAGAGGATTTCTACGCCAAGGTTAATCAGCGCGTACCGATGAAGCGCATGGGTCGTGTCGACGAATTTGCTGCCGCCGTGGCGTTTCTCTGTTCAGAGCGAGCCTCATACATCACCGGTGTGGCGCTGCCAATTGATGGTGGTTGGGTGAAGGGCTTGTACTAAAGCGGAGGACAAATGTCAAACGATGATCTGATTCGTACCTGGGACGGCACGCCGTTTCCGATGATGATCCGTGATCTCCCCGAGGCCGACATTCCCTTCGACGGTGTGCGAGCCTGGTTGCAGCAGGGACCGAACAGCCAGATCGTGTTCTTCGATATACAGGAAGGCATGGAAGTGCCCCCGCATGCACACGGTGCGCAGTGGGGCGTACTGATTGAAGGCCGGATGGTGCTGACCATCGACGGCCAGCCGCGCACGGTCAACAAGGGCGACTGGTATTACATTCCCTCGGGCGTGATGCACTCCGCCGCATTTCCCGAGCGAACGCAGGTCATCGATGTGTTCGATGATGTTGGGCGTTATAAGGTGGAATCAAGTTAGAGCGACTTGCATAATTTCTGTCCGATTCCGCGATCTGGCCAGTGCAATTTACCCCTCA
>CAYTTY010000067.1:0-13236 GCA_964440935.1 uncultured Ignavibacteria bacterium
CGGCTCGGCGGTCCGCCGCGGCGGATCGCCCTCCCCAGTCTGAGGTGATGATAGTCAGCAGGCTTTTCAACACGCCCCTTGAGGCCGGTGGACGGGGGATTGTGCAGACGCGGACGCACGGGCCTGATGGTTCGATCCGCCACGGCGGACTCACCACAAGAGGCCCGTAGCACCCTGATCCAAACGGAAAGGACTTATGACAATTGCTATATCATGCACCGGCTCGGCTACACTGATGTCGCGGTATACATGGCCTCACTCGAGGAATGGGCAGCGGACTCGGCCAACCCGCTCGTGGTCGGCAGCCCCTGAGGGGCGTGTGCGTTGGAACGTCGCGCGATTCATCATAACGCGTGAGGGCTATAGCGATTGTCAGAAGAACTTTCCGATTCACCAGACCGTAGCATGGCCGTCCCGCTTGCCGTGAGCATGGTCGAACGGGCCATGCCGCACGGGCGAGGCGCCCGTGCTACATCGCCCGGTCAATCGGAAGGCAATTCTGACAATCGCTCTAATTCGTGATTGGAACAGGGGGTGCGCTTCAGCGGTCAGATAACTTAGCTTGGGCAATTGTGCACAGCATGCCGAGGCCTTTCAGACCCCCCTGGGGCCGGGTCAGGCCGATGCTCTTGTAGGGCATTGAATGACTGGAGCAATCGATGGAGACTTCAGACAACATACTCTCCTGGCTGGTGATCGCCGTCATCTTAGGCGGGATCTTCCTTGGTTCCTCCGTCGTGATAAAGAGATTCTTTATCGACAAGAAGTACTTTGGTGGAAGCCAGTTCGTTGGGCGTCAAGTCTATAAGGCGTTGCAGAACGCCGACCGCAAGGAAAGTGTAGAGCATGTGATTTACATGGAGGAAGATGAAAGTCTACAGGATTTCACTGGTGAAGATAAGGAGAACAGCACAGAGAGCAGTTGACCTCCGCTCTGCCCGCCGCTAGCCGGTGACAATTTCGCTCAGGCTCTCAACTACGACAAAAATGTTCGGAAAGCACAGACGCGTTGTGCCACAGCACCTTGCTTCGACAGGCTCAGCACGAGTGGTCAGCGGCACTCACACCCGGCAAAAGAGAAAGGGCATACCGAATACGCCCTTCTCAATACACTCTGTCAAACAGAACTTACTGACTGTCAGCACTCTCACCGTCACCCTGACCGATCGCGGCGACCAGATCGCTGGTGATGTCCTTCGTTTCGACATCGTCGGCGGTGTACATGACCTCCATGGCCGCGACATTGACGCCGGTCGACTTGGCAATGTCCGGCATCGCTTCAGCGATATCGTCTTCAAATTCGCCGATCAGACGGCCGCGCGTTTGCTGATGCTCCATCTGAATCTGCTGCATCTGCTGCTGATTACCGGTTTGCTGTGCCTGCTGCATTTGCATCTGTGCCGACTGCATCGCGCTGCTCAATTCGGACTGCGCCGGGTGCGACTGAAAGACCGTTTCGGCATCATAAGTGCCGACCGTCAGCGCAATATCCTCGCCCGATTCGTCCGCAGACGTCCCTTCCGGAACGGACTCAAACGCGGCAATCACATCAGCCGTCAGGTCGGTGGTGCCGATCTTCTCACCAAGGTATGCGACTTCCGCGGCCGCGACTTTCACGCCGTTGGCTTTTGCCACCGCCGGCATGACCTCGGCCAGCTTAGCTTCGAAACTGCTCGTCACGCGATCGCGGGTGTCTTGGAACTCCTGCTGAATCTGCTGCATCTGCTGTTGGTCGCCGGACTGCTGCGCCTGTTGCATCTGCATCTGAGCCGATTGCATCGCGTCCATCAGTTCCTGCTGCCCGGAATGGTTTTGGAATACCTGTTGCGCATCAAACGTACCAACCAACGCGGGCGCATCGGGGTTGCGTTCCACCGGTTCAGCCTCATACTGCTCGAGGAGTTGCGCCGGGACCGGACCGGCAATCAACAACGCCAACCCGACTGCCAGGACACCCGTGCAAATAGTCATGCGTGCATTCTGTCGAATCATTAGTGTGTTCTCCTTCTCCGAGGGATTAACGATATTTCCCTCTGTCCAAGAATGGGGGATTTAAGGCTTCTTGTCTTAGTTCTACGGACTCACGCTGGTTTTGATCGTTTTGAGCGGCTCGATCCGGATTAATCCCGGTCATGCTCCTGCTCGCCTATCCATCGGGTACCGAAATGCTTTATCTTGATCGGAGGCCCACAGAAAGGAAGACGCAACATAAACAATGACGGCCAACTTGCCAAATGTCGATCTGGAGCAAACGGTCTGCGCGATTGCCACCCCGCGCGGACGCGGCGGGTTGGGCGTCGTCCGTCTCTCCGGTCCACACGCAATCGAGATCGCCGCTGCGATCTTCCGAGGGCAAACCAAGCTCTCCGATGCGGCGGGGTATACCGTCCATCACGGTTTATTGATCGACACTGATTCCAATAAGGAAATCGATGAAGTCATCGCGACCGTTTTTCGATCTCCTAAGTCGTTTTCAGGAGAAGATTTAGTTGAATTCTCAGCGCACGGTGGACCAGTCATCCTTGACCGCATTCTGCATACAATGACAGCCAATGGTGCCATTTTGGCAGGTCCAGGTGAGTTCACCTTGAGGGCATTCCTGAACGGACGCATTGACCTCACCGAAGCCGAAGCAGTGGCCGATCTGATATCTGCCAAAACCGACGAATCCGCTGCTGCAGCGCTCAAGCAACTCCAGGGCAGTCTCTTAGAGGAAGTCGACGAGCTGCGGTCTCATCTACTCCACGTGTTGGGGCGCCTGGAAATCGATGTCGACTTCACCGAGGAGAATATCGAAGCGTCGGAAGTGAGCGATATTGGTCAGAAACTCGATGAACTCTCACATCGTATCGGACAATTGCTTGGCGGCTATCAACGCGGACGGATCTTGCGCGATGGCTTCACAGTCGTACTCGCCGGTCCGCCCAATGTCGGCAAGTCGACTCTTTTCAATCGCTTAGCCAGAGACGAACGTGCCATCGTCACCGAAATCCCCGGCACCACGCGTGACATCCTCCGCGAGTATATCAATCTCAATGGGTGGCCGGTCTGCATAGTCGACACGGCCGGCATGCGCGAGACCATTGATATTGTCGAGCGAATCGGGGTCGAGCGGACAACCGCCGCGGTTGGGAGTGCCGACGGTGTGGTCTGGCTGATCGATCCCTCGGCCGATTGGACGACCCAGATCCCGGTTAAGGAAATCCTCGAAGCCGACATACCGACGATCATCTGTCTCAATAAAGCCGACCTGGTCGCTGATGCTGTCTCGCTTCTCCAGCAGATTCAATCTGAAATCCAGACTCGTAAAACCAATGGAGAAAACAGCTTCATATCAATGTCCGCCAAGACCGGCGACGGCCTCGAATCGTTTCTTGGGATCGTTTCGGAGTGGATTGCCCGTCTGGGAATCGACAGCCACGAAGCGGAACTCGCAATCAATGAACGACATCGAGCCGTGTTGACCAGTGCGCAATCATCGCTGGCATCGGCTCGATCAACACTTGATTCGGGCGGCGAATCAGAGCTGGTGGCTTTCGACGTTCAAGCCGCGGCAACATCGCTCGGTGAGATCATCGGCGAGACGACAACAGATCAGGTCCTCGGGGAGATTTTTGGGAATTTCTGCATCGGAAAGTAATGTAGCACGGGCGCCTCGCCCGTACACGCATAGCCAAGTGCAGACTCCCACCGTCAACCACCAACACTCACCCGATTCACACGTTTGAATGTGACATGAACACGTCTCCGCACATTGTAGTTGTCGGTGGTGGACATGCCGGTATCGAAGCGGCGTCGGCGGCAGCACGAATGGGCGCAGCGGTGACCTTCATCACCCAGGACCCGGGCGCGATCGGCCGCATGTCGTGCAACCCGGCGATTGGCGGGATCGGCAAGGGACAGATCGTCCGTGAGATCGATGCCTTGGGTGGACGAATGGGGTACCTCGCCGATGTGGCTGGTATTCAGTTCAAGTTGCTCAACCGGCGCAAGGGTCCGGCGGTGCACTCATCACGCGCCCAATGCGATCGACGGTCCTATCAGAGTGCGGCTCAGAACGATATCCGCAATACCAGCAATATCACGGTGGTTGCCGACGGGATCCGCACGATCGACATCGCCAATGGCCGCGTCATCGGTGCACGCGGCGACTCTGGTGCACAGTATCAGGCTGATGCCATTGTCCTGGCGGCGGGGACATTCCTTGAAGCGATCATGCACACCGGACCGGAGATTTCGGAGGGTGGGCGTCTCGGGGAACGTCCTGCGACCGGCCTGTCTCACCAGCTTCGAGACATCGGTTTCGAAGTCGGGCGCCTAAAGACGGGGACCCCACCGCGCCTCGATGGCCATACGATTGATTACGATCAGTGCACGATTCAGCCGGGCGATGATGATCCAAAGGGCTTCTCCCGGCGGCATCCGGTGCCGATTTCCAACCGTGAACCCTGTTGGTTGACATACACAAACGGCGACACGCATGCGATCATCGGCAACAATATCGAACGCTCCCCATTGTTCAACGGCCAGATTGCCGGTGTCGGGCCGCGGTATTGTCCCTCGATCGAGGACAAGGTCGTCAAGTTTGCCGATAAGGAGCGTCACCAGCTCTTTCTGGAGCCCGAAGGCCTCGGCAATCATGAGATCTACATCAATGGATTCTCGACATCGCTGCCTGCCGACATCCAGCTGACGGCGTTGCGCACGATCCCGGCCCTGCGCAAAGTCGCGATGACTCGTCCCGGGTATGCGGTTGAGTATGACTTCTTCGCACCGACCCAACTACATCCGACTTTAGAGACCAAGCTGGTTGGTGGCCTGTACTTCGCCGGACAAATTAACGGGACCTCGGGATATGAAGAAGCGGCTGGCCAGGGATTTGTCGCCGGAGCCAATGCGGTGCTGGATTATCGTGGCGAGAGCCCACTCATTCTTGATCGCTCCGAATCATACATCGGTGTGATGATCGATGACCTTGTAACCGTTGGGGTTGATGAACCTTATCGAATGTTCACGTCACGCGCGGAGCACCGCCTGCATTTGCGTGAGGACAACGCACAACGTCGCTTGACTCATCACGGTTTTCGCCTCGGGCTGATCGGCCAGCATGAGTACGATACATTGCGCAACCACTGGGATGAAGTCGACCGTCAGATTAAATCGTTCGGGCGGATCAATGTTCCGCCAGGCCAGATACCGTACGACGGGTTGAAGCGTCAGGGTGGCGCGACCGTGGCCGAATTGTTACGCATACCAGGTGTTAGCTTCGGGGACTTGGTGTCGTTTGGCGCCGATCTGCCTGAACTGGATCGCGATGTCCGTGAAGCGGTGGAAGTTGCTATTAAGTACGGGGGGTATATCGAACGTCAACGGCGTCAGATTGAGACATTTCGCCGCATGGAAGCACAACGGATACCTTCAGAGTTTAGCTACAATTCGATACCCGGTCTTCGCCATGAGGCGCGGGAGAAGTTTGCGCGGATTCAGCCACGCACACTCGGGCAGGCCTCGCGCATTCCGGGGATCACGTCGGCCGACGTTTCGATCCTCATGGTTCGTCTACGGAGCGGGAACGGGAAAGTGGCCCGTACCGCGCCGACCTCTTCGCCCAATCATTGCATCACGACCCGACGTTTCACGTGAAACATCGCTGTGCTGAAAAGGTGACATTGACATTCATCGCCATTTGCATGACCATAGGTGCGCAGAGGGTTGTTTCACGTGAAACTGTCGCCCGGACTCATCTCGGAAGCCACTGGAATTGAGCGAATTAGCGCTGACGCAATGGCGTGTATCGAGCGCTATTGCACCTCCCTCCTCAATGCCAATCGCCGTATTAACCTCATTTCCCGTCGGGGCGATCAACCGATCGAAGTCACCCGTCAGTTCCTGATATCAATTGCCGCGATCTCGGCAATCCCGGAGCGTGATCGCAAATGGTGGCTGGATATCGGATCAGGTGGTGGATTCCCGGCCATCCCCATCGCCATCTTCAGGCCCAACATTCAATTCGTCCTGGCCGAATCGATCGCAAAGAAAGCATATTTCCTTGAACGAACGGTCGAAGAACTTGGGCTCGACAATGTCCGTGTCATCAACCAACGCGTTGATCCTGGCAATCACGATCTGCACCCGGAGGCCGGCCGGTTCGACTGGCTCTCGATCAAAGCTGTTACCGACTGGGAGGAATCGCTCCGCTGGGGAAGCTGGCTGGTAAAGCCGGACGGATGTCTACTGACCTACAAAGCCGGAAAGCCCACTGCGGTGGAAATGATGGCCATAAACGAAACAGGCTTCGAACTGCTCCATACCTTCGATTTGGGCGATTTTTTCAATTTCACGGTCATCAAAGTCCTGATCTTAAAGCGAATTAGTACTCTCGACTAGCGATTTTCTAGTTGCTGTACTCACTCAGGTGGCGTAGCTTCTATCTACGTTTCACCGTTCGGTCAGGGATGGCCATGTACAACAGGCGTATCATCAGTATTGCCAACCAGAAAGGCGGTGTGGGAAAAACCACGACCGCGGTCAATCTGTCGAGTTGTATTGCCAAATCAGGTAAGCATGTTTTGCTCATCGACTTAGACCCACAAGCCAACTCGACATCATTTCTTGGATTAAACCCAAAAGAAATAACGAGTTCCACCTACGAAGTTCTTGTCAATGACGTCCCGATTGTTGATGCGATCGTTCAAATCGGTATCGAACGGATGGACTTCGTTCCCTCGGCGGTCCGTTTAGTCGGTGCTGAAGTCGAGATGATCGGGATGGACAATCGCGAACGACGGCTCCGCACCGCACTCAGCGATGAGCAGCTCTTCGCCTTTGATTACATCATCATCGACTGCCCGCCTTCGCTTAACATATTGACACTTAATGCATTAGTGGCCTCACAATCGGTGCTGATTCCGGTCCAGTGCGAATACTTCGCCTTGGAGGGATTGGGACTGCTGCTGGATACGATCCGCAAAGTGCAAGCGTCGATGAATCCGGACCTGCAATTGGAGGGAGTGTTGTTGACCATGTTCGACGGTCGTTTGAATCTCTCCCGGCAGGTCGAAGCGGAGGCCCGTAAGTTTTTTGATGGAAAGGTGTATCAGACTGTCATACAACGAAATGTACGGTTGTCGGAGGCGCCCGGATTTGGCAAACCGATCGTCGAGTACGATCCCCATTCCGCCGGCGCCAAAGACTACCTGGCCTTAGCACAGGAAGTGATGGGACAATGAACCGTCTGGCATTAGGACGCGGCCTTGATGCGTTGATCCCCAGCCAACCGGGATCATCGCCAACCGAAGGCAAACAGATACTCGAGCTGGCAATCGACAAGATCACGCCCAACCCCAATCAGCCGCGCCAGCAATTCAACGCGACACGGCTCGAGGAACTGGCCGCGTCGATTCGGGAGAAAGGTGTACTGCAACCGATCCTGGTCAAGCCAACCGGTGACACCTACCAGATCATTGCCGGTGAGCGACGGTTCCGTGCGGCGCGCGCGGCGGGACTGGCACAGATCCCCGCGATTGTCGCCGACAGGGCCACCAAAGCCGATGAACTCGAGTGGGCGTTGATCGAAAACCTGCAGCGTGATGATCTCAACATTTTGGAAGAAGCCGCCGGGTACAAACGCCTGGCCGATCTGTTCAACTACACACAACAGGACATCGCCACCAAAGTCGGTAAAGACCGATCGTCGGTGACCAATACATTGCGTCTGCTGTCGCTCCCCGACACCGTGCAGGACAAGCTCCGCGACGGGCGTCTCTCCGCGGGACACGCGCGTGCGTTGCTCGCACTCGAGATACAGCACGAGCAGGTGCGCTATGCAAAACGCATCGTGTCCGAAAACCTCTCGGTGCGCAAAACCGAGGAGTTGATCTACGGACGGCGCAAACGTCCGTTGTCAAAGGCACGCCCCCGCAGCGCCGAACTGGAAGCGGTCGAGCAGCAGTTGCGTCAGAAGTTCGGCACGACCGTGCATGTCACCGAATCCCGCAAACGCGGCCGCATCGTGATCGACTATTACGGGCACGAGGATTTGAATCGGATTTTGGATGTGATGAATGCGGTGTAGAAAGTGAGTCCAGAAAATGCGCATCACGTATGATCGCGACAGTGATGCGGCCTACCTACGGTTTATCGACGGTGAATTCGAATACCGGACTGTTCGTTTGAATGAATCGGTGGCCGTTAACATTGGTCCGGGTGAGCGGGTCGTTGGGATCGAAGTGCTCGACGCATCCCAAAACCTCGAACTTCTGCGAGACGCTCCGAGCATTCGATTGGAGAATCTCCAGGCAGTTGCTGCATCGTGATCGACTACTACGGCCACAATGATCTGAATCGGATTTTGGATGTGATGAATGTGGGGACTTAATATACACCGGGGGTGTGTAGGAAGGTGAAAGTTATAGTTCACGAGGCGGAAGAAGGCGGTTACTGGGCAGAAGTCCCCGCGATCCCCGGATGTGCGACGCAGGGTGAGACCTTCGAAGAGTTGCTGAAGAATCTGTATGAGGCTGTAGAAGGGTTTCTCTCCGTGGATGTGGCTTAGAGTGGTTGGCTGAATTACTGTCCGATTCCACAGTGCCGTCACGCGCCCTCGCGTGACGGCTATCTGCTTCCCGGACAAGGCGTCACCCGAGGGCGGGTGACGCCACATATAACAGGATGCGAGGATGAGGATTGTAAATATCCGCCGGTGCGCAGTAGTCGGCGTTACTGTCATCATATTTAGTTATCTTTGTTTGCTCGGATGTCGCGAGGCAGTCAAGTTTCGATTGGCAACGGAACAGGAGGTGCATCAGGCGACCTCTAGTTTGCGGATTGGCCACTGTGACAATATGGAAGTTGAAGTTGACTGTAAAAGCCGATACTTCACAGGATTCTGGTCCCTCGGAGTTGTGATAAACATTAAGAACAACTCGAGTAGTGATGTAGTGTTCGATTCCAAGAGTACACGAGTGATGTTTGGAGAGAGCCTCACTTACCGACCAAATGAGGTATTTGAGTCTAGGATGAAAAAACCAGGGGTTATTGATGGGAAACTCCTAATTCCGAGTGGAACGCGTAAGACCGTGGTTTTGAGTTTCTCAAATCAACACGGATGGCACGACTTCTACGGATCTCAAATGATCTCTATCGCAATCGGTGAGATTGAGCTTTCAAATGGGACTGGCCTCTGCGAATTGGGGACGGTTTACGCGTTCCGTGAGCAGGAGTGAATTGTCAGGTTTCCAGCTTCCTTCCCTACATTGGACTGTGTGAACAACTATTTAGAATTGATGAAAATCACCTCGGCGGGTGGGGCGTACCCTCCGCAACGACGGTCAAGCGGCCTGCTCGCACTTATCAGTCCTGGTATGACTCTTGGAGGGAATGTGATGGTGACAGAAGGTGCTGAGGAAGGAACGACGGGTGGCCCGGACGAACGTCCGGGCCACCCATCTTCACTGCACGGTTGTCACGTGCACCCGGCGTTCTCAATCGGAAAGCCATCCTGACAGCAGCCCTAAGCCACTGACGTACAGCAGCGTACGATAGCGCCCCATTTTCTGCTTGTTACAATTTGTCGGCACTTATATATATATGCCGACAAATTGTAACAGGAGATCGCAATGAAGCAGACCAGGTACGATCAAGTGCTACAAATGCTTCGTCGCCGTGGGGTACTACGTCCTCGCGACCTCGAAAGGGAGGGGATATCCCGAGTGTACCTGAGTCGCCTGTACCGAAGGGGCCTGGTCGAGCGCATCGGGCGGGGACTGTACCGTCTGCCGGGAGGAGCAATCTCCCAGCACCAAACACTGGTGGAGGTCGCCCGACGTATACCCCATGGGGTCGTCTGTCTGATCTCAGCATTGCGTTTCCACGAACTCACCACGCAGTCACCGCATCAAGTCTGGATTGCAATTGATCGAAAATCACGAGAGCCCTCAAAGAAGGACCTGCCCATCCGAGTCGTATGGTTCTCAGGCGAGGCGCTCAAGTCGGGTGTCCAAACACACCACGTAGACGGGATCGACCTGAGAGTCTACAATCCGGCCAAGACCGTGGTCGATTGCTTCAAGTACAGAAACAAAGTCGGCCTGGACGTCGCAATGGAGGCACTTCGCGACTGTCTGAAGCAGCGAAAGTGCACGATCGACGAGCTTTGGCACTATGCGCGTATCTGCCGGGTCTCTCAGGTAATGAGACCATACCTTGAGGCAACGGTCGCATCATGAAAACACCGCCGAAAAACATCGCGGCTTCGGTCAGTGAGAAGCTGCGCGAGTTCACTCGTTCACACGGGCGAGATCATCAATTCACACTGGTGCGTTACGCTACCGAACGCTTCCTTTACCGTCTGTCAGTGTCTCACCATGCCCATAGCTTCGTCCTCAAGGGAGCCATGTTGTACGCCACATGGATGGCCGGGTCTTCAAGAGACCTGTATCGGCCAACCAGAGACATCGACTTCCTTGGATTTGGTGACAGATCTCAGGATGAGCTGAAGCGGATGATCACAGAGATCTGTGAGACCCCGGTCAATGATGATGCTCTGAGATTCGATACGGAGAGCATTTCCATCGAGGACATCAGAGGAGACCAGGAGTATCCGGGCCAGCGCATTCAACTCATTAGCTATCTCGGCAACGCCAGAATCAACCTCCAGGTCGATGTAGGATTTGGAGATGTGGTAACGCCCCAGGCAATCCAAATCGAATTTCCGACTATTCTGGAGATGCCGAATCCAAAGATCCGTGCATACACACCAGAGAGCGTAGTGGCGGAAAAGCTTGACGCTATAGTACAGCTCGGAATGGCGAATAGTCGGATGAAAGACTACTATGATCTATGGAAGATGCCTCAATCGATGACGTTCGATGGAACCACGCTTGTTAATGCGATCAAGAACACATTTCAGCGCCGGAAGACACAGACCCCCGATAGGAGCCCTGTCGGAATCAGTGATGACTTTGCTGCCGATCGATCGAAGCAAGCACAGTGGAACGGATTCTTGAACCGAACAAACATCGACACCAATCATCTGCTACTGTACGAGGTGGTTAAAGCGGTGAGACAATTCGCAGATGAACCACTGCTGGCCGCAGCTTGCGAATCTCAGTTTGGTAAAGTATGGGCTCCTGGTGGCCCCTGGTCGTGATGAATCGGAGCAACTCATGATACAGATGCAGATCGCCGGCGCGTCCTACGGTGTCCCCACAGAATGGAAATCTAAGCTGGCGAAATGCGACCTGATTGTGCAATATGCCGATGCGCTACTCGATCTGTCCGAGTCGATTGTCATCGATACACAACAATCGACGTAGCCGACACCGAGAGACCTCGTATCCCCCCATGCTTACCTTCATCAAAAAACACACCCTGCTGCTGATCGCCATCGGGCTGATTCTCGGGGTGCTGATTGGAGGATTGTATCCCGAGCAGACGACGTTTCTGGGCGTCATCGGGCACATCTTCCTGAATGCGCTGAAGCTGATTGTGATCCCGTTGATCTTTGTGTCGGTTGCCGTTGGGATCGCGAGCCTCGGCGATATGGCACGCATGGGACGCCTCGCCAAGCTGACCATCGGCTACTACTTCATGACCACGACGATTTCGGTGATCATGGGATTGATCTTGGTGGTGACGATTCGTCCCGGTGACGGTGTCGCACCGCCGTCTGAAAATTTCGAACCCATGGAGAAGTCTGCGCTCGACTTTGTCAACAGCATCATCCCCGATAACTTCTTCAAGGCGCTCGTACAGGTCGATGCGATTCCGATCATTCTCGTTGCGATTCTGTTCGGACTGTTCCTGCTGCAACGCAAGGACCGGATTCCGGAGACGCGCCAGTTTTTCATCGAGCTCAACGACGGCATTCTCGGACTCGTGCGCTGGATCATGGTGTTTGCGCCGCTCGGCGTGCTCGGCCTGGTGGCGGGTCTCTTGGGTAGCAAGGGCGGCTGGAGCGGCATTGCCAACGCGTTGGCCGGTGTCGGGAAGTACTCGCTGGTCGTGGTGATCGGATTGAGCATCCACTCACTGATCATCCTGCCGTTGATTTTGCGTTACCTCGGCAAGCGATCGGTGCCAACGTATGCGTACAACGTATCGTCGGCGTTGGCGACCGCGATTGCGACATCCTCCTCCTCGGCCACCCTGCCCGAAACGATCCGTTGCGCCGAAGAAAACAACAACATCCGCCCGACCACCGGCGGCTTTGTGCTGCCACTCGGCGCAACGATCAACATGGACGGTACCGCACTCTACGAAGCGGTCGCCGCGATCTTCATTGCGCAATCGTACGGTGTTGATCTCGGCTTTTTCCCGCTGATTGTCATCTTCCTGACCGCCACACTCGCATCAATCGGCGCCGCCGGCATTCCGCAGGCGGGATTGGTGACGATGGTGCTGGTGTTGAACGCGGTCGGGCTACCGACGGAGGGCATCGCCTTGATTCTCTTAGTCGACTGGTTGCTCGACCGGTTCCGGACAGTGGTCAACGTGTGGGGCGACTGTGTCGGGACAGCCGTCGTCGATACCTGGCTGGAGAAACTCAGCCCCACACCCGAGCCCGATGATCCGGCGTTTGAGTGACGAAATGCGTTGAGACTGTTTGAGTGCGGCATCACACGGTCTCGGGTGATACCTCTTTACATTCCGCAAAGCGGCCATACGAGTTTATGTACAGGGTGATGTCCGATCTTTCCTGTAAAAAGGAGTGGGTGTAGACTCCTGTTGGAAACTCAAAACGGGGTCCTGCGAAGGCCCCAAGCCCAGGTCAGGAGCACGGCGCGTCACAGTCGCTTGCAATGGCCCAGCCCGTTACTGCGCCGGGCTCCTGACACCCCCATGCAAAATAGAGCCTCTCACACCTGTGTTGTCAGGAGCCTTGCCTTGCCCTGCGCCGCGAAAGGGGCATTTCACTCGCTTCTATCTTGACGCGCAGTGCTTCTGACCTACGATCTGATTGAATTTGTGTGCCACTGGCCTTCAGGGGCGTGTTGAAAAACCCAAAAAAAGATCACAGCCTTCGGGAGGGCGGTCCGCCGCGGCGGACCGGCGAGCCGCAACTGCAGTTCCACACGGCGGCTCGGCAGGAGCCTCGCCCAAGTCTGAGGTGATGTTAGTAAGTATGTTTTTCAACACGGGCCTGAAGGGTGTGTTGCAAAACCCAAAAAATGAGAGCCTTTGGGAGGGCGAGGCTCCATACGCGCTAACTTAGTGTGGCGGAGTTATCGGTTGATA
>CAYTTY010000068.1:0-12830 GCA_964440935.1 uncultured Ignavibacteria bacterium
GCACCCTGATGTCATCACGATACACACGGTGCCTCGCTTCCCCTCAATCGGAAATGTATTCTGACAACCGCTCTACATGTGATAACAGAATGAAGCGAATCTACTTTTGAACGGTTGATTGTGAGCACGAGAATCTCATCCCAACGCAAGCGGTGGGGCAGCCCGCTTCAGCCAGGTGGTGGCAAACGCCCTCACCCTACCGAAAACCGTTTCAACGGTTTTCGAGCGTGTGGTATGGGACGCGGGGAATAGCGCTTCCCGATCACCCGGCTGAATGGTCTGTTGAAGAGCCCTGAGCACGGAGGGCGTATGCAATACGCCCCTACGAAGGTACGTGATGCAATGACACACGTTTTCAACACACCCTGGAGCCGGGTGTTTGTGCACGTCACCCAAAACTGAGGGCCATGGTCGCTGTGTGACCATGGCCCTGAAGTGAACTGCAATCGTACTAAGTTTACTTGATAAGGACCAGTTTACCGGTCTGACTGCCGTATTCAGACTCGACACGCCAGATGTAGATGCCGGACACAGCGGCCTGGGCATTGCGTGTCACGAGGTCCCATGCCGTCCGTGAGGAATAATCGCTCAAGGATGTCGTGGTGGCTTCAGGAAGATTCGGATCGACATGTTCGATCGTCCGAACCAAGTCGCCGTCCAGCGTGTAGATCTTAATCGTTGCCTTCGGCGGCAGATTAATGAACCAAATCCGGCGATCCTGTTCGGCGATACCCTGCTCGGTGCCGAACTTCTGTGGCGCTTCGAACCCCTGTTCAAAATAGCTGGTCGGCTGGCCGTCGGGACCGTCAAACCGGATCTTGTACGGATTCGGGAAGACGCTGACCTCGAGGTTCTCCTCCGTCACAACGTCGGCGCTGTAGATCGGAATGGCGAATTGGGTACAACCGGTGCTTCCGGGCCCGCCGCCCGATTCCGACGGATCGAGGCGCTGGAACGGGTTACCGAAATCCCACGCCGTAACCGACACATATTGTCCAACTGACGCGTTCAGTTTCGGAATGCGCGCTTCGTAGTAGCCAAACGTCAGTGTGTCACCGGTGAGCGGATCGACGACAGTACTGTCTCCCAGTTTCTGAATCACATTGCTGTCCGCGTTGCCAAATTCGTCAACGAATTCGTTCCCCTGATTGAAGCTCTGTTCGGTGAACTTGAGCAGACGAACTTCCTGGAGCATGCCGTTGACGAAAACGGAATCTTCGAAACTGCCATCCGTGGTGGAACGGAACGGATCCAGAATGTAATCCTCCGGATCAAAATCGGAACCGTACCGCTCCTTCAGTGCCTCCGGACTCGCGGGCAAGCCCTCACGCACAAAGTCCGAAGCGGCCGTATCATAGACATAGGTGTTATAGTCGATGACGTCCCACGACGCCAACAATGAGTACTGCTCCAGTGTGTTGATGCGGCCGATGTAGAGTCGATACTCCTCAAAGTCCGGCTGACGCAGAATCGGATCATTTCGTGTTTCGGCCTCACGTCCCGACCACCGGACAATAATCTCCGACGGCTGCGTTTCGACTTCAATAATGGGACACGGTGGGGCTTCCGGTCCGGCAAAGTCAGGTGCACCGCCGGCGAGGTTCGGCCGGCCATCATTGACTAATGGGCGCCGTGGACCCGGTGGCGGTCCCAAGTCTCCGGTGTAATACACCGTGTCACATCCGTAGCTGATGCCGTTGACGGTGCTGTCACAACCCACGAGGTGGTATTCCCCACGGTAACCGTCTTCGTCACTATCAATACCGGGGGCATCATAAATCCAACTGGACCATGACGCAGAAAAGATGAGATCGTTAAAGTCCAACTTCGCGAGGAACCCGGTTACATCTTCGCACTCAAACTGCTGATTGGGGTTGGTGTGGAAGTTGAAGCCGCCCATAAAGGTTACGACAAACGGCACGGAGTCGCCGGGAAAGAGCGGGTCGATGGTCGGACCCACCGACAAGAGTTGACGCGTATCGTCGCCGTTGGCAATATCACAGCCACCGGCCCGCGGCGGCGGACGCCAGCCAAATTCCGACATATCCTCATTTGCGAATAACTGGCCGTAGTCTCGCTCGCCATTCGTCATGATATAGTAGACGTTACGATCGCCCTCCGGGATGAAGCTGCCGGCCACACCGCCGGTGCGCGATCCCAGCTTGGATGGACCCCAGTCCTGAGCAACGCCGAGCAACCACCAGTTAAATGAAAGATCTTCAACCGGTGGGGCATGGATGACCCGCATTCCCACAACACCGCGGGGTGAAAAGCGTGGGAATGACCCCCCAACGGGATCACCATCATTGTCTCCGACCCATGCGATGTTGACGAAGTCATTGCGGTCGAGCACGGCCTGGCTGGGACCGTCGAGAAGGAACCCGGAGAAGTCATCGGAGGAACCGGTCTGACCGTCGCTCGTTTCGTCGTTGAAGACATCGGCATCCATATAGACGCCCATGGCCATTTTGGAAATGGGGCGGTCGCCGATATTGCGAATCCAATACTCTATTGTCACGAATTGGCGGGAAAACCGGTCCGACCACGCATACGAATTCTGGCTGATCTCGACGTTCAGCGGACGGTGCGGACGTTGGTCAACCTCGTCGATGAAGTTCCCAATGAAGGTATCGGAGAATACGGCGCGAAACTGCTGCTGCGCTTTGGCATCGGGATCGAAGAATGGTGACGTCCGCAAACTGGAGCTTTCGGTCACGGTATCATAGCTGTGCCACTCATCGATTTCCTGACTTTGTCCTAAGATTGAAATGGTGACCAGAGTGTCGGTTCCAACGATACCGCCTACGTACAACCCACCCGCGTAGAGATACTCGTTTCGGGTGCCAGCCGGGAACTGGAAACTCGGCGAATAGTTGATGCCCAGCGCGTTGAGATCTTTGTCCTCGACCGGATTGTTGGCGTTCCCGATGCCGAGAAGTCCGAAATTGGTCGGCGTGAACCAGACCTGGCCGACGGAGTGTAGACGGTACTCATAGACAGGAAACGCTACGGTGGGTTTGGACATATCTGACATATACGACGGCGGCGTGGTGCCGGCGACAGGTTCGCGGGTCCGCGCATCCGCCGTTTCAGAATGTATCATGATCGCAGCCACACCGACCGCGACAATCACAACAATCAAGAGGCAACCTACCCAATAGCCGCCTCTGCCAGTCCTCTGCATTGGCTCCTCCCTCACTACAATCTCACCAAAATAGTCAAAGTCTCCGTCCGAAACGGTTGCGGGCGCACATGTTGGCGCAGTTCCGCGAGCCCATCGGCGCTGACCGCCTATTGTGCTACATTTATTACTTCAGAACAAGCCCGATATTCCCGCGAAATGCCCAATTTTCACGAATTGTCAGCATTTTCGTGGATCTGGTGACTTCTGGTATCTACTTGATTATCACGATCTTGCCCGTCTGGCTGCCCAGCGGGGAATCGACTCGATAGATATAAATGCCGGAAACCACGGCTTGGGTGTTTCTGGTGACCAGATCCCAGCCGACGCGCGAGGAGTAGTCAGACAGGAATGCCTGGCCGGACTCACTGGGGGGCCAGTTGTGCTCGATCCGACGGACGAGATCGCCGTCGAGCGTGTAGATACGGATCAATGCCTGATGGGGCAGATTGACAAACCAGATACGGCGATCCTGCTCATCCGGCTCCAAACCGAGGCCCTGCTTCTCCGGCGCCTCAAAGCCCTCCTCGAAGTAGGTGGTACGCCGCCCATCGGCACGTTCAAACGATGACTTATATGGGTTCGGATAAACCGATACGTTAAGTCCGCTGTCCTCGACAATATCAGCAGAGTAGATCGGAATGGCGAATTGGCTGCACGCCCCCGGAACTGATTCTAACGCACCCAGCCCGAGCGCCGCATCGCCGAAGTCAAAGGCCGTTAGCGAAACGTGGAGGCCGATTGATGGATTCAGATGCGGGATGCGTGCCTCGTAAACGCCGTACGTCACTGTGTCGGTTTCGCCTTCGTAGACGCGCTCATCGATTCGCTGAATGATATTCTGGGTCTCGTAGCCTCCCTCGATGTACCGATTCGGCCGGTTGTTCTCATACGGCTCGAAGTAGGAGCACCGTATCTCGGGAATCCCCTCGTCGTTGTAGATGGTATCCCGGTAACACACGAACGGTGACGGTACGGTATAGCGCAATGGATCGAACGATTCACCATACAGCGATTTCAGATGTTCGAGTGTGACGGGGTTGCCGTCCTGCACCCACCGTCCTGGCGGTTCGTCATCGTATACGAAGCGCACGAAATCGACGAGATCCCAACTGGCGATCAGTGAATACTGCTCGGCGGCGTCCAGACGGCCAACGTACAGCCGGTAGCCTTCGAAATCGTAGAGCTTTGACAACGGGTCGCGAACGGTCTCGGTATTAATGCCGGACCAGTGCACCACAATCTCGCCGGGCCGTGTCTCGACGGAGAAGCTCTCACCGACCATTGGGCAGGGCGGCGATGCCGGTCCGGCCCGGTCGGGTGCGCCGCCGTACTCGATGCACTCCTGCCCCGGCATGGGCGGCGGACCGAGGTCGCCCGTGTAATAGATCGTATCGCAATTCCAACCGATCCCGAACACGTCGAAGCTGTCACAATTGGCCAAATGATACTCGCCGCGGTAGCCATCTCCATCCGAGTCGAGACCGGGCGTATCGAAGATCCACGACGCCCAGGTCGATGCGAACACCAAATTGCTGACATCGAGAGAATTCACAAACGCCTGGGGATTAAAGCAGTCGAAGTTGGCACCCGGTTGGGTGTGCAGTCCATTGCCCGCACACATCGCATAGACGAACGGAACAGAATCCCCCGGCATCAACGGGTCACAGGCGGGACCGACTGATAACACCGACCGTGTATCCAGACCGTCTGCCACATCGCAATTGGTGTTGCGCAACGGTGGCCGCCAGCCCTCTTCGGTATGGTCTGTTTCGGAGACCAGTTGTCCGTAGTCCACTTCCCCATTGGTCATGACATAGTAGCGGTTGCGATCGCCGTCGGGTGCGCCCAAGCCGCCGCCGGTCGCCGGCAAGCGCGCCCCCTGACGCACCGGCCCCCAATTCTGGCTCCCCCCACCGCCAGTCAGCCACCAATTGAAACTGAAGTCCTCGACCGGCGGGGCCTGCAAAATGCGCAATCCGACCATGCCGCGCGGCGAGAAGATCGGGAACGTATTGCCGACCGGATCGCCGTCGTTATCGGCGATCCAGGACATATTCATCGGATCGCGATGGTGAGGGAGCTGCAAGTTGGGTGCACGGTCAATGAAACCGGAAACGTCGTCGAGATATCCCGCGATCTGCTGAGTGGTTGTCCCATTGAAGACGTCGGCGTCCATGAAGATGCCAAACGCCATCTTGTCGATCGCGCGTGGGCCGATGTTCTTGATCCAATTCTCCACAATGACGAATTGACGCGAGAAATTGTCGGACCACGCGTACGAATGCTGCGATACCTCGATATTGAGCGGTTTGTGCGGTCTTCCTTCGATTTCATCCACACCCGGTAAGATCAGCGTGTCACTGAAACGGGCGAAGAACTGCTGCTCGGCCGTTGCTCCGGGCGAATAGTACAACGTGCCGCGAAGACTCGAAAGTTCGGTAATGGTGTCATAGCTATTCCACTCCGAGACTGGACTGCTGGTGCCGTTGATGGGAAGACTCACCAGCGTGTCGGTTCCAACAATACCGCCGATCCAGAGCCCGCCGGCATACATGTAGTCATTGCGGGTGCCGGCCGGAAACTCGAATGACGGTGAGTAATTGATGGACAACAGATCGCGATCTTTCTCGGCGACACGATTGCCGTTTTCGGTTCCGACGAGGCCGTAATTGGTCAGCGCCACCCACACCTGTCCAACCGAATGCAGCCGGGTTTCATAAATGGGAAACGCCGCCGCACTCAAAGTGGGACGATAATACGGTTGGGGTGGCCTGTCCCAGCGTTCGGCCGGGCGGGCCTGCACCGCGGTGACGAACGTCAAGCTCACAACGGATGCGCAGATCAGTTCGAGCATGGCCCGTCTCATGACGAACCGTGGCATTCTGTGCCGTACGCGTCCCATTCCAAGCGAATATGCCATCGGTCAAAGTGAAGGTCAATTTCGGACCGGCAATGACAGTCTCTCGCTCTGTCCAGGTGAGCCGGACCCAGCGCCGGTGAGGGGCGCCAGTGAGATTACCGCTGAGAACGAAATATATTTCCGCAGCGATCGTTTACGAGTCTGTGGCGATTTACAGAATTCTCTTCCGTTTCTCGCACGCGCAGCATGGCCCTCTCGGTCATGCTGCACGGGCGAGGCGCCCATGCTACTTGATGATCACAATCTTCCCCGTTTGGGAACCCAGTGGAGAATCGATGCGATAGATGTAAATGCCGGAGACAACGGCCTGGGTGTTGCGGGTGACCAAATCCCAGGCCGTGCGTGAGGAGTAGTCGGAATACGAGTGGCTGCCCACGATTGGTGGCCACTTGTGCTCGATGGTGCGAACCAGGTCGCCGTCGAGTGTATAGATGCGAATGGTCGCCTCGTGCGGCAAATTGATGAACCAAATGCGGCGATCCTGTTCAATCAGTTCGCCGGGACGTCCCCCCTTTTCCGGTGCTTCGAATCCTTCGTCGTAGTAGGTCGTGCGCTGGCCGGCTGCGTTGGTATACGATATGCGATACGGATTCGGGTAGACACTCACTCCCAGCCCCTCTTCTTCCACGATGTCAGCACTGTAAATCGGGACGGCCAACTCGGAACAGGTGCCGGGTTGGGATTCGAGCGGATCGAGGTTGAAACGGGCATTGCCGCGATCAAGGGCCGTGATCGAAATGTACAGGTTGTTCGAGGGATTCAGATCGGTCAGGTGTGCCTCATACACACCGAATGTCAGCGTGTCGCCGTTCGTAATGATGGTCGAATCCTCAATCTTCTGTATGATATTGACATGTTGGATACCATCATCGGTGTAGACATTGCCCCGGTTCTCCCCGATCACCTCGAAGTACGAGCGGCGTTCGATCAGGCTGCCGCGATTGTCAATCGTATCGATTAGCGCGTGTTCCCACTCGGGAATCGTGTACTCATTCGGGTCGAAGTCCTCACCGTACAGCTCCCGTAAGCCCTCAAGGGTTGATAGCGTATCCTCGGGACGAAAACGCCGGCTACCTGTCCAGTAGCGGCGGTAGTTCATCTTGTCCCAAGTGGCCAACAGCGAGTAGTTGTCGGGGACATTGACCTTACTGACGTACAGACGATACCCTTCGAAATCGTATTCGCCGGTGAGTGGGTCGGGAGCGGTCTCACTGCGTCGTCCACTCCACTGAATGTGGAATTCGTGCGGCCGGGTTTCGATGTGCAGATCGATGCCCGGTACCGGGCATTCCGGTGGAATCGGTCCAACGAAATCGGGAGCACCGTTGTAGGTTTGACACCGTGTGTCTCGATTCGGGGCCGGCCCCAGATCACCGGTATAGAACGTCGGGATATTTCCCACCCGGCGAGACTCACCGCGATAACCATCACCGTCGGTGTCAATTCCGGGAGTGTCGTACAGCCACGACGCCCACACGGCGGCGGTGCCGAGATCGGCAAAATCGAGCGCATTGAGATATGGACGAGGGTTATGACAGTTGAACGCTCGATGGGGATCGGTGTGGACATCATCCCCGGCCAATACGGCATAGACGAACGGAACCGAATCACCGGGGAATAACGGTTCGCACGCGGGGCCGACAGAGAGCACGAAGCGAGCATCGGTGCCATCGGCAAAGTCACACGCACCCCTGCCGGGGGGCGGGCGCCAACCCTGAGCGGTATTATCGAGATTGGACAGTGGCTGCGCGTAGTCGATCTCGCCGTTGGTCAGCACGTAGTACAGATTGCGGTCGCCCTGTGGTGATCCGAGTCCGCCGTAGACGCGCGGTGTGCGCGCATGCTGTTTTACCGGACCCCAATCGTAACGCGCCGATCCCCCCACCCACCAGTTGTAACTGAGTTTCTTCACCGGCGGCGCATGGAGAATTCGAAGGCCCATGGCACCGCGTGGCGAGAAGAACGGATAGACGCCACCGACCGGATCGCCATCATTGTCGGAAATCCAAGCCGTGCTGACACGATCGGATACCGTTTCGGGATCGGTGACGCTGGGCGTCCACTCGTAAAACCCGGTCAGGTCATCGAGGGGACCGAAGTCGACATCACCGTCGACTTCGTTAAACACATCGGCATCGATGAATACACCCATCGCCAAACCAGAGATCGGGCGATCGCCGATGTTTCGAATCCAGCATTCCACGATCACAAACTGACGCGCCACCCGACTCGACCAGGCATAGGATCGTTGCGACACTTCGATATTGAGCGGACGATGCTGGCGTCCCTCGATTTCGTCGATTGCCCCGGTGATCATCGTGTCGGAGTAGCGGGCGTAGAATTGCTGCTCGGCCTTGGCGTTGGGATCATAGAATTGCGACCCTTTGATCGACGACGATTCGACGGTCGAATCGAACGAATTCAGTTCACCGAACAACACATTGGTTTGCCCGCTCAGATTAATCGAGACCAACGTATCGCGGCCCAGGACTCCGCCAACCCAGAGTCCGCCTGCTTCGAGATACTCGTTGCGGCTGCCGGCGGGAAACTCGAGTGACGGTGAGTAGTTGATACGCAGGGCATCGCGGTCCTTTTCGTGGACAAGACTGAGGTCGCCTTCGGTGCCGAGCAAACCGTAGTTGGAGATGGCCATCCAGATTTGCCCGGCATAGTGTAGACGGGTGACGTAGGTGGGGAGAGTTGAGACGCCCTGAAAGCCGCCCCGATACGGGTATGCGGGACGGGCCTCATCGCGTTTGCGTGCCTCGGCAGGATGGACAAATCCGGCCAGCGCGATAAGAGTGGCCACGGCCAGCGCGATGATTCCTCGAAGCTGTCTCATTCCCTGATGTGGTACTGCCCTCACCGCGTTCACTCCCGATCGCTGGTGTCCAAACCAATTTTACATGATATGGAGCGCGAATGTTGGATGCGAGTGGGTTTGGGGGGTCTTTTTGACAGGCCGTAAAGTTTGGGAGTGCGAGGCTCCCGCCGAGCACTTGTCCCGCGACTTGTGGCGTTCTCCAGACACGTCATCGCCGTCTATTCTCAGATTGGGGGAAAGGGTATCGAATTGGTTGAGGTCTGTCGCCCAGTGCTCGGCGGGAGCCTCGCCCCCAAGTTCTCGCCCTTCCAAAAACTTGCCTTCCAAAGCAACCCAAAATGGCGGCAGATCGGGGGTTGACAGATTCTCGCATGGGGCTATCTTCGGCGGTAGCTGGGAAAGGAGGTGATCCATTTTGGGAAAACGTAGGATCAGCGAGGTGACCGCGACGTAAAGTCCGGAGACACCTGAAGGATCGCCTAAGGGGGTTTTCGAACTTTAGGTCAATCCAATCGGTTTAACCGCGGAGCCCCGGTGCACACGCACCGGGGCTTCTGTTTTGGTGGAGCGGGTGATTAATTTGCGCGAGAATAATCGTGCGGGTGCCACTGACGTTCGTCAGTGGCGGCACGAGCTTGCTCGTCGTGTCGTGTCGGTTTGTAGTAATCTCACAACGATGAACGTGACACTCATATTCGTTCGTCTATCAACGTAATACGATGGGTTATATCCGATTCCATTTCGCTTGACAACTGTCCCCCCCTGGGTGATCGTATCCACATGACACGTTCACGGCGGCGACGCGCCGGGTGGTCGGGCCCTACAACTGTTTGACATCGATGTGATCGAGGACCAGCCGGTGACGGTGCGAAATGGCTGGCCCAAGGGACTTCTGAGGACCCGTCAGGATTCAGGATTCGAAGTAGGCGTTTGTGCTGCTATGAGATTCCGGGGCACAAACGTGGCCTGTTGCTGAATCAGAGGCGAACAGTATGTCCAAACGGTTACTGAAGGTTGCGCTGTACATGCTCGCCGTCGCTGTCACGGGAATCGTCGCCGTCCTGGCTGGTTCATGGTATGGCCGACACCATGTGGTCTCGCAGGCTTTGGCCGAACAGTTTGAGTATTTGGATCAGCACCTTCAAGGGATCGAAATCGGCGACCCATTCCCTCCCAGTTTTGTGTTATGGGAAACCGATGGCGTAACGAGCCATTACGTCGAGGATTTGTATCCAATAGATTTCATCTTCTTTCTGGGTTCCCGAGAGTGTGGCACCTGCCATGTGGCCGTGGACACGCTCTGGCAACTGATTTGCACCGTCGAGCGCCGGCCACGCGTGATACTGGTCGTGGACGACCCGCCGGCCTTCCTGCTCAACCCATTGCAGAACAAAGGGGTAGACATCCCACTCTACTGGGATATGCGACGTTCTCTGCGAGCGGACTATGGAGTTCCTGAGGGAGTTCTTGGCAATCGCATCTACTTCCGCCTCGATAGCAATGGCATGGTTTTGACCTACGGACGCCTTCCAAATGGGTTCAACGAGCTTAGTAACATACTGCGACTGAATTAGGCATCGTGGGGAATTGAAACGCCGCTGATTGGTACTAGTGTTGTGTCACGCGTGATATGTCGTAGGGCAGGAGCACCGGGCGCCATGCGTGCTCGGCATGGTCAATTCGGCTGCCCGCCCGGGGCTCCTGCCGGACACGCGACAACGCCATCGGCAGGAGCCCTGCGCTGCCAGCGCCCCCGCCGTCTCCGAAGTCACGGACGCGCAGTGCTCCTGCCCTACGGAATTCTGTCCGGCTCTTGGTGCATGACATGACACTAGGTTAAAAGATGCTACTCATTGCCAGTAAGGATGTGAGCCATGATGAAGAAAGCAGTGCATTTGGGCCTTTTGCCGCTTTTTATCTTCCTGTTCCTGTTTTCGTTTGCGGCAGTTGTTGCTGAGACCGGATGGGCAGGACCAGGGGGTGATGACTGCGACGGAACCGGAGCCGAGCCAGGATGTGAAGGCGATTGTACCCTTAAGAGCTGTGACGGTGGATACATGTGTTGCGGACATCTATTTGGCGCAGACTGTGTCATGGATATTGATTGTCAGTTGTGCTGTGCGATTCCATAATCTTATTACGAACCGTAGCACCTGATGGATATCCCCACGATGCGTAAATATATGAATGTCGTACGGCAATCCATTATCTTGACGCGGGACCCGCTTCAGTACAAGCCGCGCTATGTGAGGAGCCTATAGTCATGGCCACTGCGATGTGCAACTCCAAGGTTCTTGCAAAGCGACGGAACTGTGCACTAGCGTTCAGGAAGGTCGTACAGACAGTCTCACTTTTGCTCCCCATTCTCGTAACACTTTTAACGTCGTCACCACCTCCAGAAGCCAGTCCTCTTCATGCCACAACCGATCCTATCTTCGAAAAGCGATTTCACACAGCCAACGAGCTGGGTATCGTCCTGGAAAGCGACGGTTCATTTTTGTATTGCGAGTTTCCACGAACGGCTGAGCACATGTACCTGGGTGCCGCATCGATCCACTTCGGCTGTGTTCGGGGTACGGATACGCTGGTGACGGAAGGACGTAAGGAGCTTTTGAGTTTTGCGCCCATGCGGAGGACGTCGAATCGTCGCGGGGATCCGGATTTCAGTGCCGCCGCAAGCGCCGACGAGCAATTCCATCTCCGTTTGAGTGATACATCTGAGATCTATCGATCACGAATCGACCCCATAGACATACGCCCCCATAAACCAATCGGCATCGAAGTCCACCTGACGACCTACTGCTGGTCCAGTGAGTTTGCCAAGCGATTTGTGATCGTCGATATGTGGATTCTCAACATCTCCACGCGACCAATCACGGATGGCCGAATTGGATTGGGTGTCGGGCCACACACTGCATACTCGCCTGGCTGGCCCATCTGGTCGCAGATGTGGACCGGATCGCCGTACGATGAACTGACCGGCTTGATGGCTGTTGTGCCGGGAACGATCGAGGGGTTTCAGGATTCAATCATGCTCGCTTGGTCGGCCGACAACGACGGCGATCCGTACTCCATCGGGTCGTTTGGCGCGACAAGTCCACGGGGAATCCTCGGTGTACGATTGTTACGGATTCCAGACGGAAGCACTCTCTCGTTTAACTGGTGGGCGTGCGGGCCATTCTGCGATCCTCAGCATGTTGAGTTCGACTGGGGGCCACGGTTACAGGGAAACTATCAGACCTACTCCAATACGGTTGCTATGCCGCAAGGAGATCGCGCCATCTATCACCTGATGGGCAATGGCGAAATCGACTACGATCAAGTCTATGCAGCATTCGATCAGCGGGCGAAAGGATGGATGGGTCCGCCACGCAAGGGTTGGGGTCCGGACATCGCCGACGGCATGGATGTTGAGTATCTGTTTTCCGCCTCATCTGTCCCCGAGATCGCCCCCGGCGACTCGGTTCCGTTTACTGTGGCGTTTATTATGGGGGCAGATTTTCATCGTGATCCCGGCAACTTCGCCGACCATTTCGATCCAATGGATCCCAGTGAGTATATCCAGAACCTGGACTTCTCCGATCTCATCAAGAACGCCCGCTGGGCCGACTGGGTGTTCGATACGCCAGGCTACGACACCGACGGTGATGGGTATCGCGGTGACGCTTATCTGGTGAACTGCACCGGTGGCCGGTGTGATTCGGTGTTTTACAAAGGCGATGGGATTCCCGATTTTCGTGGACCGCAATCGCCACCGGCGCCGAGTGCCTTTACGCTGACGACCAAACCGGCGCGCGCCATCCTTCGTTGGAACGGAGCGATGTCTGAACTTGACATAGACGATCTCTCGGGCCGAAGGGACTTCGAAGGGTACCGTCTCTACATGGGCAAGTTCGACCGCG
>CAYTTY010000069.1:0-12729 GCA_964440935.1 uncultured Ignavibacteria bacterium
CCGGGTGGTGTGGGAGGGGTCCTCAGAAATCATTCTGAGGCCCCTATCCCGATCTCTGCCTTCTAACACCCGACTTCAGTCGGGTGATCACGGAACTCAATCATCCTCCTGTCTGCCGGCACCAGGCCAGAAAACCGTTGAAACGGTTTTAGGGCTGGTGAGTTGTGCTCCGCACACCTGGCTGAAGCCAGGTGTTAGAAAACATGATGTCCGCTGAAGCGGACTTTGTGCTTTCTAACGCCGGGCTTTAGCCCGGTGACGCGGGCGACCCAATAACTCTCCTAAACCGTTTCAACGGTTTTTGAGACGGACGTAGGAAAGTTGGGTGTCTGCCGACACCCGGCTGATAGACGTCTTGAAAAAGTCTGAGAACTGATCACATCACGCATCGAGAAAACGATTATCTGGGGCGTATTGTATACGCCCTGCCCCCCGTAGCGGTTACGCGCTGAGGGCGTATGCAATACGCCCCTACGAAAACACGGCATCTGCAATGGCTTGCCTTTGTCAACAGGCCCTAAAGCCGGGTGTTAGACTGCGTGAAGTCCGCTGACGCGGACTGAGGTGGTTGCCCGTCTCACGAGGCTAGTGAGTGAAACGCAAAAGGGCGCGGTCACCGCGCCCCTACGAATTGCGGTCGTATTCGATTCTATTCCACTGTCACGCTCTTCGCCAGATTGCGCGGCTGGTCGACATCGCAGCCGCGGAGGACCGCCATGTGGTAGGCGAGGAGTTGCAGCGGAATGACCGAGAGCATTGGCGTGAGAACGCCGACGGTTTCGGGGACATAGATCACGTGATCGACGTGTTCGGTAATTTCGGTGTCGCCTTCGGTCGCGATGGCGATGACCGTGCCTTTGCGCGCTTTGACTTCGCGGATGTTGTTGATCACTTTATTGTAGACCGAATCGCGCAAGGCGATCACGACCACCGGCATGCGCTCATCGATCAACGCGATCGGCCCGTGCTTCATCTCGGCGGCGGGATAGCCCTCGGCGTGGATATACGAAATTTCTTTGAGTTTCAGTGCACCCTCCAGCGCAGTCGGGAAATTGAGACCGCGGCCGAGGTAGAGGAAATTGTCGCTGCGGAAATAGTCGGCGGCAATCGCCTGAATGTCTTCCTCACGGTCGAGAATTGACTTCACCTGATCGGGGAGTGCTTCCATCGCATCGATCAGTTGGAGACCGTCCTCCATCGACATCGTGCGCATGCGCGCGAGTAACAGTGCGATCAGTGTGAGCACGGTAATCTGTGATGTAAATGCCTTTGTTGACGCGACACCGATTTCCGGGCCGGCGTGGATGTACACACCGCCGTCGGTTTCGCGCGCGATCGTTGAACCGACAACATTACAAATGCCCAGTGCCGTCGCGCCTTTGCGTTTGGCTTCGCGCATCGCGGCCAGCGTGTCAGCGGTTTCGCCTGATTGCGAAATCACAAAGACCGCGGTGCCGGGACGGATGATCGGCGACCGGTAGCGGAACTCCGATGCGTACTCGACTTCGACCGGGATGCGTGCCAACTCTTCAATCAGGTACTCACCAATCAGAGCGGCGTGCCACGATGTCCCGCAGGCGATCAGGATGACGCGGTCGATTTGGCCGAGCTCTTCGAGGTGCCGTCGGATACCGTTCAGACGGGCGGTGCCTTCCTCACGATTTAACCGGCCGCGCATCGCATTGATGATGGTTGTCGGTTGCTCGTGGATTTCTTTCTGCATGAAGTGAGCGAAGCCGCCCTTTTCGATCTCTTCGAGGCTCCACTCGACTTCCTCGATGTCATGCGTGACAGTCGTGCGATCGATTTTGGAGATTTCGAATTCATCGGGGGTGATCCACACCATTTCGCCATCATCGAGATAGATCACCTGGTTGGTGTGACGGATCAACGCGGCGACATCGGAGGCGACAAAACGTTCGCCATTGCCGTGGCCGACGACTAAGGGAGAACCGTTGCGTGCGGCGACAATGGTGTCGGGATTATTGCGCGACATGACCGCGATGCCGTATGTGCCCTCCACGCGTGCCAGCGCCACACTGACCGCTTCGACCAGATCGCCGTCGTAAACATCTTCGATTAAGTGCACAAGGATTTCGGTATCGGTGTCGGTGGTAATCTCGTGTCCCTGGCGAATCAGCCATTCGCGCAACGTTGCGTAGTTTTCGATGATGCCGTTGTGAACCAGGACAATGTCGCCGCTGCAATCAATATGGGGGTGGGCGTTGTTGTCGTTGGGCTCGCCGTGGGTGGCCCACCGGGTGTGTGCGATGCCCCAGTGGCCCTTGTAGGGCCGGCCGCTCAGCTTTTCTTCGAGGTTGGCGATTTTGCCGGCGTACTTTTCGTACTGCAAACCGTTATCGCCAAAGATGGCGATGCCGGCCGAATCATAGCCGCGGTATTCCATCCGCTTGAGACCGTCCATGAGGATCGGCATCGCTTCTTTATTGCCGACATATCCGATGATTCCGCACATGGTTAGCGATTCCCGCTTTCTGGGGTTAATTTGCCATAAGAGTCTTACTTCAGGTATGCTTCATAAAACTCAGATTCCACGATGATTGTTGGTGATTTGCTCTTCGAGAGAATACCGAAGTGTTGTAAATAGTTCAGAACTCGCTGACAATGTCGTCTCAAATCTTCAGTCTCGCAGATGACAAATCCCATATCGGTAGCCGCTGCAGCATTAACCACGTCACCTAGCCGGTGCTTTCTGGATCCGCTGTTCTGACACTCGATTGCTATGGACGTGACCTTTCGACCAGAATGGCGACGCAGTCTCCTTATAAAGCTGCTACCCTGACGAATCCCAGAGATGTAAATGTCGGTTCTCGGCCGATAGTACTCATCTTGTGAAAGTGACTGATCAAAATGCTCACGTTCGAGTGATCCAACGTCTTGTTCTTCGAGTTTCTTGAATATCCGCTCATGAAGGTTTCTCTTCGCCACCGCCATACTCCAGATCGTATTTGAGCTCACATCAAAACTACAATCCCAATATGCCGAGCGCGTCGTTCAAGAGTTCTTTGGCATGGCGTTGCGTTCGAGCCTCAGCCGATATACGTACGATCGGTTCGGTATTCGACGGGCGCGCGTGGATGGAACCGTCCTTGAAGTCGACTTTGATCCCGTCGCGGTCATCCTGATGCTCTTTTATGTATTTCTGCCGCAATCGTTTCAGGCTGGTGGAGAAATCCGCTGGGGCCGGGCGGGTGGTTTTGGCGGAATAATAAGTCGGCAATGTTGCGGCGATTTCCGAGATCGGGTTATCGGAATTGGCCAGTAGGGAGAGGATTAGGGCCATTCCCAAAAGGGCATCGCGCCCCGGAGACAGCTCGGGCAGGATCACCCCGCCATTTCCCTCGCCACCGATGACCGCGCGCCTGGTGCGCATCATCGCGGCGACATTGGCTTCACCTACCTTTGACGTGTAGCACTTCTGTCCATGGGCGGCGGCCACGTCAGCTACACCGCGCGACGTTGAGAGATTGACCACCACCGTTCCGGGGGTGCGTGAGAGCACCCAATAAGTGGCCAGAATGAGGGTCCGTTCTTCTCCCAGAGGCTTACCGTTTTCGTCGACAATGGCCAGCCGGTCGCTGTCGGGGTCGGTGGCGAAGCCGATATCGGCTTTGGCTTTACGGACAGCCAAGCCGAGCTGACGGAGGTTTTTTGGCACTGGCTCCGGTCCGCGCGGGAACTTGGGGCCGGGGCTGCAATTGACTTTGCGCACGTTGCAGCCGAGTGCCTCGAGGAGCGCCGGGCCATACTCAAAGCCGGCTCCGCCACCGGCATCGTAGACCACGCGCGGACGGCGCCGCTTGATCTGGCGATTGTCGACCACGTCCAGCCGTGTAATTGATCGGATATGATGGTCGACCATCCCCGAATCCTCGAAGCGCTGGCCGATCTTGTCCCAGCGCTTGAAGGCCAGCTTGCCGGAGTCGGCGACTTCTAGAATGCGCTCAATTGTTGCCGGAGGAAGGATCGTTTTTGCCGAGCCGAAGAACTTCAGGGCATTCCACTCGATTGGGTTATGCGAGGCCGTAATGGCCATGCCGGCGGCGGCCTTTTGCTTCGAGACGGCCAGCGGAACCGTCGGTGTGGGCGCGATACCGATATCAACCACATTGCAGCCGACCGACAGCAGTCCTGCGATGGCCGCGTCTTTGATCATTGGTCCGGTGGGCCGGGTGTCGGAGGCGATCACCACAGTCTTTCCCTTGAGGATTGTCCCGAAGGCCGCCGCGTGCCGTGCCGCGACCTCCGGTGTGAGGCCGTCGCCCACAATTCCCCGTACCCCGGATATCGATCGTTTCAACATGCCTGTCGCTCCTTTACGTTGCCACGGCGATCCCACAAAGTGCGTTCCCGTGTACCTGAATTCAAGTATCCCCTCAGAAACTGTCAATGTTGGTGATTGGGCTGCCACAACCGGGCCCTTCTGGTTATAATCAGGTTGTATGGCCAAGCCACGAATCAATCTGATGGTGATGCGTGAGGGCGGGTTATCGGGCCAGGTGCGCTCGTACTCGCTGCCGGGCTACCTGCCGCGTTTGGCGATTATCGCCGGAACGGTGATTGTGATGATCGTCGTGGCGGCGGTCGCGATGACTCTGTATTTCTGGCAACGATCGTCCGAATTGTCGCGCGTGCAGACAGAAAATGCGGCGCTGCGCCAATCGGTGGCCCATATCGAACAGCTCGAGGCCGAGCTGGCCTATCATCGAAAATTCACGCGCCAATTGGCGCAACTGGTGGGTGTGGACCTGCCCGAGTTCGAATCGGGCGATCTGTCGGACACGCTGGCGATCGCCGCGATCATCGAAAGCGACGAAATCCCGCACTCCCCGGCCGGTGCCGAGGGATTTGAAACGCCGCTGACCGGCGTCCCTGTTGGCGAATGTCAACCCGATCCGAACAACCGTCCGCGGGGGCTGCCTCTGGTCGGACGGACCTCGCGTGGATTTCAGGCGGAGGGGGTCAACCCCCGGCTGCGTCACCATGGCATCGATATCGCGGCACGCGAAGGCTCTCCGGTTCATGCCCCGGCCGACGGGGTGGTCGTCTACGCCGGGCCCGACGACGTGTTCGGATTGTTGTTGATTGTCGATCACGGTGACGGTTTCAAGACCGTCTATGGGCACAACTCGCGCCTGCACGTACGTGTCGGCGATACGGTCCTGCGCGGCGACATTATCGCCCTCTCCGGCAACACCGGCCAATCGACCGCGCCGCATCTCCACTACGAAATCCGCCGGGATGACCAGCCGGTGGACCCGACGGCGTTCCTGGGGGGGGCGTAAGAGACTCGGATACATACAACCACGGCGTTCTGAAGGAGGCCCCTTCGTTTGGGGCGTGCTGAAAAGGTCGGAGCGCCATCATTAATGTGTGCATCGACCAGACTGCAAGGGGGGTATTACATACCCCCTTGTCCCGTTTCATGCCCACAGAAAAGGGCGCATTCAATACGCCCCTTGTAGGTTGCAATGTCCCTTTGAATCGTGCTTGACCTTTGTCTACCCGCAGAGGACAGCGCCGCCGTTGACGTTGATGATTTCGCCGGTGATGAAGGAGGCCCAGTCGGACGCCAGGAAGACGATGGCGCCGGCCAGTTCATCGGGGTGGGCGGCGCGGCGCATCGGGATGAGCGAGACGTAGCCGGGGCCCTCGGGTGAGCGTAAGGCATCGGCCGACATGTCGGTGTCGACCCAACCGGGAGCGACACAATTGACGCGAATCTTCTCGTGGACCAGTTCGGTAGCCAGAGACTTGGTGAAGGAAATCACCGCGCCTTTGGTTGAGGCATAATGCGAGTGGTACGCCTCGCCGCGCTGACCGGCAGTTGACGAAATATTGATGATCGAGCCGCCCTGTTTGCTCAGGAAGGGTGTCGCCGCGCGGGCGCAGTAGAACATGCTCTTCAGATTGGTGTCGATCATCTCGGCGAGTTCATCTTCGGTAATCGTCGTGATTGCCGCTTCTTTCCAGATGCCGGCATTGTTGACCAGAACGTCGAGCCGTCCAAAGTCGGCGGCGACCTCATCGATCATGATGTTGACCGCCTGCTGATTGGCAACGTCGGCCTGGTAGGAGCGGACGTTGACATTGAACGGCTTCAGTTCCTCCACCAGCGATTCGACCGCCTCGCGATTGTGGCGGTAGTTGAGCGCGACATTGGCGTTGTGCTCGGCAAAAAGCATGGCGGCGGAGCGTCCGATACCACGCGACGCACCGGTGATGAGGACAACCTTGTCGGTGAAGTCAATTTTCATGGTTTGTAAACCTCTCAGACAAAGCGATTGAATCGCGACGGCGTTCCGGCAATATACGCGGTTTACCGGGGAAGGTGTTTCCCGGTTTTGACAGGCCCCAGCGTAGCACGACCGCTGTGGTTGTGCTCAACGGGGCGCGGTTGCGCGAAGAAAACCGTTAAAACGGTTTTCGGCGCCGAGCGGGGGTCGCGACCACCCGGCTGATGGTTCGACTCCGCTCACCACAAGAGTCGGGCGTCAATGTGCATGAAGTCCGCCAAAGCGGACTTTGCGTTCTTTGACACCGCTCTTCAGAGCGGTGGTTGGTGGGAGTGAGCACACTCTCCGTAACCGTTTTAACGGTTTTGGCTGAGGGGGTACTGAGTTAGGGGTTCAACGCGGTTCACCCTAAAGAGCTCGGTGTTCCAAGACTATGGCTACTGACTGGATCTATCTCATCATTGTATTCCAGCAGATGCTGGCGTCGGGGACGTTTCTGGCGGGGAAGTGGGCGCTGATGGACTTTCCGCCGTTGACGCTGGCGTTCATCCGGTTCTCGATTGCCGCCATGGGGTTGTATGGGATTCATCGGGTGTGGCCAAACCGTCGGCCGATCGAAAAGGCCGACCGCGGACGGTTTGCGTTGCTTGGTGTGCTGGCGGTATTGATCAATCAGGGGTTCTTCCTCTATGGCCTGAAGTTTACCACACCGACTCATGCGGCGCTCCTGTATGGCACCACACCGGTGTTTGTTTATCTCATCGCGGTCGGCATTGCGCAGGAGCGGGGATCGTGGTTAAAGCTGGTCGGGGTATTGATCACGTTTGGCGGCGTGGTTGTTGTTGTCACGCGTGAGGGGACCCTGGGATTCGGCGGGAAGACGTGGCTGGGCGATCTGCTAATTTTGCTCGCCGTCATCGCTTGGGCGTTCTACACCGTACTCGGCAAACCGATGGTGCGCAAATACGGTGCGGTGCATGCGACGGCGATGGCGATGATCACCGGGACAATTCTGTACATCCCGATCGGACTGATGACGTTACCGGGGTTTGACATCGGTGCGACGACGACGCGTGGGTGGCTGTCATTATTCTATATCGCGATTGGGACCTCGGTGGTGGCGTACACGATCTGGTTCTGGGCGCTGGGGAAGCTGGAGGCCACGAAGGTCGCTGTCTTCAACAACTTGCAGCCGGTGATGACGGCCTTACTCTCGTTCTGGCTGATGGATGAGCGGCTGGGGGTGCAATTGATTGCGGGCGGAGCGTTGGTTATACTGGGTGTCATCCTCACTGAACGGGGATGAGTATTCCAGCCACGCTTAACGCGGAGAGGGCACATCTATGGATAAGGTTATTGCTCACATTGATGCGAATAAGGAACGGTATCAACAGGAACTGTTTGAGTTGTTACGTATTCCCTCGATTTCGGCGGATCCGGATCACGCCGGCGATATCCGCAAAGCCGCCGAATGGACGCGCGACAAGCTGACAGCGATGGGATGCGAGGCGCGTCTCGAAGAGACGGATGGGCATCCGGTCGTCTACGGCGAGTGGCTGAAGGCCGAGGGGAAGCCGACCGTGCTGTTTTACGGCCACTATGATGTACAGCCCCCTGATCCGCTCGATCTGTGGGAAACGCCGCCGTTTGAGCCGACCGTGCGCGGGGACAATGTGTTCGCCCGCGGCGCGGCCGACGATAAAGGACAGTTTCTCGCCAATGTGCTCGGTATCGAAGCGTTTATGCAGGCCAATGGTGGGCCGCCGTGCAACGTGAAGTTTATCATTGAGGGCGAAGAGGAAGTCACCTCGCACAATCTTGAGAAATGGGTTGGTGGGCACACCGATTTGCTCAAGTGCGATCACATCGTGATTTCCGATTCGTCGCAGTTTGCGCGCGGGTATCCGGCGATCTGTTATGGTTTGCGCGGCATCTGCTACATGGAAGTGTTTCTTAAAGGGCCGGCGATGGATTTGCACTCGGGTGAGTTCGGCGGCGCGGTCCGCAATCCGTGTAATGCACTCGCGCAGATCATTGCCAAATTGCACGATCCCGAAACCGGCAAGATTGCAATCCCCGGGATGTATGATGATGTGGTTGAACTGACCAAGGAAGAACGCGCCGAATTCGCCAAGCTCCCGTTCGATGAACCCGGGTACAAGAAGCATCTCGACGTCGATGCCCTACCGGGCGAACAAGGGTATTCGGTGCTGGAACGAGTCTGGACCCGTCCGACCTGTGACGTCAACGGCATCATTGGGGGTTATACAGGCAAAGGCGCCAAGACCGTGATCGCGTCGGAAGCGTCGGCAAAGATCTCAATGCGGTTGGTGCCGAATCAGGATCCCGACAAGATCCAAAAGGTGTTTGAAGATTACATTCGGTCGCTGTGCCCGTCGGGAGTGACGGTACGATTTGAGAATCACGGCAAAGCCAAACCGGCGTTGGTTCCCAACGATTCACCCGCGCTGTCCATAGCGCGCAAGGCACTCGAAAAGGGGTTCGGGAATAAGACCGTGCTGATGCGCGGCGGCGGATCGATTCCGGTGGTCGAGACATTTCAGGATAAGCTTGGTGTCGGATCGCTCCTGGTTGGTTATGGATTGCCCGACGACAACCTGCATTCACCGAATGAGAAGTTCTCATTGGAAGACTATCACCGCGGGATTAAGACCGCGGCGTATCTGGTGGATGAATTGGCGAAGGCGTCTTCTTAGGAACGGTGTTGAATCATCAATATGAATGATATCGGGTGCCACGGGCCTATGGGGTGTGTTGCAAAACCCCCGAGAATCAGAGCCTTCGGGAGGGCGAGCCTCCCGGCGAGCCGCAACGGCATGTTCCACACGGCGGCTCGGCGGGAGCCTCGCCCTCCCCAGTCTGAGGTGATGATAGTCAGCAGGTTTTTCAACACGGGCCTTAAGGCCCGTGGCGCCCATGCTGAGTCTGCCACGATATGATTATCGAAAAACTCACGGTCAGTCCGATCCAGGAGAACTGCTATATTGTCGGGGATGAACAGTCCCGTGCGGGGGTGATCATCGATCCCGGTGCGGAGGCATCGCGCATCCTGGAAGAGGTTGAACATCTCGGGCTGACGATCGAGAAGATCGTCAATACCCACGGGCACGTTGACCACATCTCGGCCGCCGAAGAGGTAAAGGCGGCGCTGGACGTGAAACTCCACTTGCATCCCGGCGATGAGATGTACCTGCCGAACATCGAGGAGACTGCACAGATGTTTGGTTTTTCGGGAGCGCGCAACCCGACGCTCGATGTGATCCTCAAAGACGGTGACCGGATCAACGTCGGCGGTCTCACGATCGAGGTGATTCACGCACCGGGGCATACGCCGGGATCGTGTGTGTTGAAGATCGGCGACGATGTCTTCTGCGGTGATCTGGTCTTTTCCGGGTCAATCGGCCGGACCGATCTGCCGGGCGGCGATTACAACACAATCATCGATTCGCTCGAACGGGTGATTCTGCCGATGGACGATGATGTGCGGTTGCATCCGGGGCATGGCCCATCCACGACGGTGGCGATCGAGCGGCGCTTCAATCCCTTCCTGCAGGGGCTCCGGCCACAAGAAAATCGGTCGGGACCGATGTGAGACGGTATAAGTCTTGGATGATTGTTGGTATTTCACATACAGTTACCAGATATCGTGGTTCGTGGATTCTTGGATACAATCCATGGGATTTGAAGTGTTGGAGTGGTCCCACACTGCAACATTAGACGGCGAGGTCTTTTCGAGTTGTTCTGGTTTGGATCGTTTCTATATATAGCCCCCGGCTATTCCGATGCCGCGGCCGTCCAGAAAAGTACTGGGATTCATAGGAATAGCCGGAACATCTGCCCCGACCGGCTGTTAGCCGAAGTGGAGCAGATGGGAGGCCGCCAGCGAGGCTCCCATGGGTGATCGCTCGACATTCGAGAGCCAAGTGTCACCGCTCCTGGATTCGTTGTATCGCACTGCGTTGCGAATGACGAAAAATAGCGACGACGCTGAGGATTTGGTACAGGAAACATGTCTCAAAGCCTACCGGTATTTCGATCGTTTCGAAGAGGGCTCGAATCTGCGGGCCTGGATGTTCAAGATTCTCACCAATCTGTTCATCAATCGGTATCGCAAGAAGACGAAGGAGCCGACCGCGGTCGAGTACGACGAGGGCGGCGATTTTTATCTGTACAATCAGATGGTCGAATCGGGCGCGGTTTCCGAGAACGTGGGGCCGGAAAAGGACCTCTTCGACCGGATGCTCGGCGCCGACGTGCAGGAAGCGATCGATGAGTTGCCGGAGGATTTCCGGATTGTGGTGGTGATGGCGTTTATTGAAGGATTGTCCTACGAGGAGATTGCCGAGGCGCTCGACGTGCCGATGGGCACGGTGAAGTCGCGGCTGCATCGTGGGCGGAAGATGTTACAGAAATCGTTGTTTCACTATGCACGCAAAGCAGGAGTGATACCGCCGTCGTCATGAGTTCTGTCGTGGCCGAAAAAACGGTCACAAAGGCGACGGCACCGGAAACATTGCGATTGGTTTCAGGTTTACATCTGATCAGAACACTTGAGGTGGAGCTGTGCCCTCGTCAACCCGCGTTCGAGGCACGGTGCTTGTGACCGCCGGTCGTGGGTGTGTACGACGCGGTGTAACGGAAACGGGCAAATCCGCCCTGAGTGAGTGGATGTACGGAGAAGGATTGATCAGACATGAGCGAGCATCATGACACACTGGACTGCCAAGCGGCATTGGCCAAACTGTACGAGTACATTGACGGGGAGTTGACCGAGACCGACCGCGTGTTGGTGCGCCAGCACCTCGAGATCTGCCGTCCCTGCCTGACCCAGTACGAATACGAAGAGCTGTTTCACGAGTACGTGAAGCGTCGGGCGCCGCGTCCGACGGCCACTGACCGTTTCAAGACGCGGTTGTCGCAGCGGTTGCAGGAAGAAGCCAAGGCAATGACATTTTCCGGTTCGTCCGGTCGTGACACGAATCGTCAATGGCTTCCCCGCTTCGCTCTGGCGGCGTCGATTATGCTGGTGATCACAGTGGGCGCGTGGTGGATGACGCAAAACGCCGGTCCGCGCTCGTGCGATTGGACCAAACTGGCGTTGATTCATCAACAGGATGCGTCGGTCGGGCCGCCGATTGTGACCGCATCGACACGCAGCACCATCGAGGCGGTCCGGATGATTACCCGGGAACTGCAGTTGGAATCGACCTTTGTGCCACGTTCGGTGCCGAGTGAACTGGTGACGCACGAAGCGCGCGTGATGCCGTGGAAACACCACCCGATCGGACAAGTCGGATGGCGGTGTCCCTCATCGGGAAATGACGTGTCGTTCTTCATCTCGCACGAGTCATGCATGCCGTTAACCGACGAACCTCTGAGTGTCATCAATGGCCGGTCTTACCGCATGACCACGATCGACGGGTACCGGGCGATATGCTGGAAAGAAGACGCGGGATATGTCTGTGCAATCATGGCCGAGCAGGGATTCGATACGATACTCGCCTGGGCGGAACAGATGCGTGATCCGCGCGCATTTTAGATCGAGAGCCAATGACGAGTCGACGAATGATGATTCAGGTTATCGCAAAAACCGGCTGTGCTCTGATTATGGGTGCGGCGCTTCTTGTATTCGGTGCCGGCTGTGGCAGCGAGTCCGCCACCGGGCCGGAGCGATCAGTGGAGATCATCTCGCTGCACCAATCGGACAGTGGCCGACTGGTCTGGGATCCGAACGAGGAGCGGGTGTTGGCCCTGGCGGCGCGGGCCACTGGCACCGAGTCGACGCCTGAGGATCTGCGTTGGCAACAACACGGCTGGCAAGTTGATGATCGTGATTGGCAGGGGGCCGCGTTGCGGGTGCCGGTTGAGACGCCGGGGTGTGGGTATGGCGGGCAGGAGTTTACGATCACGGTGCACTGGCCCGATGGACAGAAGGCCGCTTCAGTGACGGTGTGGATGGAGAAGTACATTTGTGACGGGTCGCCATGGCTGGAGGAGTCCGACAGCTAGTGTCATGTCACGCACCAAGAGCCGGACAGAATTCCGTAGGGCAGGAGCACCGGGCGCCATGCGTGCTCGGTATGGTCAATTCGGCTGCCCGCCCGGGGCTCCTGCCGGACACGCGACAACGCCATCGGCAGGAGCCCTGCGCTGCCATCGCTCCCGCCGTCTCCAACGTCACGGACGCGCAGTGCTCCTGCCCTACGACATATCGCGCGTGACATAACACTATAGTGATTGTCAGAACTATTTTCCGTTTGTATTTCTATACTCTGTGATTCCCGTCGGCCGTGGCGGAACGAGACAGTGTCGTAACTGCTTGTGTACGAAGACAATGGATTCCCGCTTTCGCGGGAATGACAGCTAAGGTTACCTTGGCAATCGGAAATCTATTCTGACAGAACTCCGTAGGGCAGGAGCACCGGGCGCCATGCGTGCTCGGTATGGTCAA
>CAYTTY010000070.1:0-12692 GCA_964440935.1 uncultured Ignavibacteria bacterium
TCAAGGCCCGTGGCACCCTGATCCAAACGGAAAGGATTTATGACAATTGCTATAATTGAAACGGCGCTCCTTGAAACGGAGCGCCGTCGGGGGAGGAGGAGACGATTTGTCAGACAGGTGGGTCGGTGTCACCTCTACTACAGGAGGCTTCTCACTGCGCCGTGCGCATCGGAGAAGGTCAGGGCAATAATCAGAGCCGACACGACGAGCAGGAGGAGCCAAATGGTCGTGCGGTCCGCACGGCTCTCATCATCGTCGTATCGTGTCGCGTACCGTCGGGGATATCGATTTGTCATCGCAGACCAGATCCTTTCCGTTACCGTCCAAGATTGAGGTATCGCAAGGATCGTGCCGTGGAGCGAGACCGAGGGGCTGCACGTAAGCCGTTGTCGCGCCATTTGTTACTGCGGCAGTCAAATGTTATTCATTGTGCGGGCGGTGATAGTTTGGTCCAATTGTGAAGACGCCTGCATACCGTAGAGCGATTGTCATGAGCATTTTCCGTCTGCCTTGGAGTGCCACGGGCTCTCAAGGCTGTGTTCAAAAACGTGTGTCATTGCTGATGACGTGCTTTTGTACAAGGGGCGTATTGCATACGCCCTCTGCGCGTAACCCATTCGTGGGCAGGGCGTATGCAATACGCCCCTTGGGTAATGTTCTTGTCGATGCATGGCATTGCGGGAAATTCAGGGTTTTTGAACACGGCCCCTCAGACCCGTGGGAGCCAAAGGTGAATACGCACCGAGCTGCGCTTTGGTCCTTCTCCATCGGATCGGAAATCTGCCATTCGCAATGGATGGGATGGACTGCGGAAATGAAAGACGGGCCCGTTGTTGTCGCGGGCCCGTCGGTTCTTAACTTGCACGTGTGTTAGAAGCCGTTATTCCTCTACAAACGGATTGTGGAGGAAGATCTTCATGGACGGCCAATTATGGCCTTCGGCCAGATCACTGCGGCTTGTGCTGAGTGGCCGATACTGAAGCGGGTAATTGAGCACCGGCGGGGTTGTGGACGCCGCAGCGGTGTCTCCTCGTAATGCACAGTCCTCCGCGGCATCCTGCAAAGAGCCGGGATCGTCGGGAAGCACCTCGCCGACATAAGTCAGTAGTTGGGCAAATGGTTTGTCAGGTTCCGGATCATAGGCAACGGGTTCCAGCGTAATCCAAACCTTGATTCGCTGAGCATCGGGGAAGTTCAATAAATCCAGCGGGCTCGGATACTCCGGCCGAGAGCTCATATCGATGAAATCCTCACCGGAGAAGTGGAAATTCGGATCAGCCGTGGCCGGGTCGTAATAGATGGCCGAATCGTCCGGCACTCGTTTGGTCAGGAAATCCAAGTCGATCGTCACAAAGGTCTGGTTGTCGGGCAGCGTGACGATTGAACTTTCGACCACGACGCTGTCCATTTGCCCCAGTGAGAGGGGAGGATAATCCGGATTGTTCGCGCTATCAAAAATAATCCAACTTTCGAAAGCGAAACCCGTTTGCAGCGACCATACCTCCGGCAAATTCCCCAGGGAAGGAGACAATGACGTGTCGGCCCAACTGTCGGTGAACTGGCGGATAATCAGGTTGGTGTCGCTGAACTCCGAGAACTTCAACTCCTCCGACTCCGATTGGCAATAGGTGCTCTCCGGATGATCGACACGCAGGAAGCAGGTGTCGGTGAGATTCGACGGGTTGAAATACATAAATCCAATCGTATCGCCGTCGCGCACGATCGGGTTGCTCCCCTGTGCATTGATGCCCGTCTCGGGTGGTCCGTTGTCCAACGGATGCGGATGAATGGCCACGCTGTCACGGAACACCAAATCGGGTGTCGTGAAGCGGAACAACGGATCATTCAAGTCAAAATTCGACCAGGACAATTCGGGCTGTTTGGGAAAGATCCACACCTGATACGGAATGCCGTCGAGATTGCGGTCAACGTCACGCGTGAACAACGTTCCACGATAGCGATACGTCGTGTCGTTGATAACGGTATCGGGATTGTCCGGGTCGAACACGTTGAAACCGGCGGTATCCTCGGTCACCAAGTCCCGCACAACCGGTTCGCAGAACCACAATCCCATGCCCTGCGACTCATCGCGCCAGCAGACCTCTTCACCGTTCAACGCTTTCTGGTACTGGACCGACTGCGCCACCAGAGAGAAACTCGCATCGCCCGCAGTTGGTTGAATGCCAGTGAGCGGATCGAAGAGCGACATCGTGGCAGACCTGTTCACCCTCAGCGGCGACGTCGGTGCACCGAACCGGCTGAGATCGAGGTAGTACATGATGGCGGGGCCATCGGGAAAGTTCGGGTTCATGTCCATGCGCGGTTCAATGGTGAGCAGGAGAAAGCTCGCGTTCGCCAGATTGACATCGGTTTCATACCCGGTTCCAGTGGGCGAGTACAACTCAAACGGCTCCCCATTCTCGTTGAGGGCGCGGAAATTCACCGGGTCCCAGTCGAATCGGACCAGTGACTTAAAACTGGTTGGATCGGGAAGATCTCCAGCCAACAAGTCGAGGGTCCACAATTCATAAATTGAGCCTTCCGGGGCTGCTTCGAGATTCTGATCCGGCTGAATTCGGACCTTCGAAAGAACATCGGGCACCGGTTCCGGCCCGGAAATCAGGCATCCGGCAAGTAGAGCCGCCAAGAAGGTGGCGGCACACAGTCGCACAATTGTCCGCTTCATTAACGAAACTCCTCCAGCTATGGCCTTGAGCCGCCGTCGCTTGCGGCGCCAGAAACAGGTGCCAATGATAGACCCCGCGCCGGAGCGCGGTCAAGCAAAAAGCCCTCTCGGATCGTCAATCCCGTCATGACGCTCCCACACGACTATTCCTACCGATGGCGCCGCCGAGTATTCCCAACTCGCCGTGGGATTTGCACCGCTTTCTGTCACCCCGTCCACAGGACAATCAAAACGAAAACAGTTGTCATTTTGCCGGTCGAATCGTAACCTGAGAGAGGGGCTGCCGACGCGGCTCACCTTGGAACGGATACCACGACCCATATGCGGGTCTGACCTGCTGCACAGGAGACCATATGGCACGCATTTCCACGTTTGATGACTGGATTGATCTGTTTCGCGAGTGGCGCGACGACATCGGACTCGACCCCAAACTGCTCGAACACTACAAGTTTGAGGCGAAATACGAGGATCTCGAGACCAACGAGATCGAGTTCGGCGACATGAGAGGAAAAGACAAGTACGAGCGTGTTCTCCAAATGCCCGACCAACGGATGCGCGATGGTCTCATGAATATGATTGTGTACCAGGGCGACACGGAATTCGGTTCGGTCGAGCAGCAGCGCCGCCTCGTCAACACCGCGCCCAGCGACCGCGACCTCAATTCACTGCTGCGTGTGATGTGTGAAGAAATGCGTCATGGCTACCAGATGTGCCACCTGTTGATTCAAAACTTCGGATCGTCGGGAAAAGTGGAGGCCGTTAAGCTGCTGGAGCGCCGGGCCTTTGAACAAAACCGTCTGCTCGGATCGTTCAATGAAATTGTCGACAACTGGCTCGACTTTTACGTGTACACGGAGTTCATCGACCGGGACGGTAAATTCCAATTGAAGATGCTGTCACGGTCCGCCTTTGCCCCACTGGCCCGGTCTATGGGACCGATGCTGAAAGAAGAAGCGTACCACTTGGGGACGGGACATACTGGTCTGAAGCGTATTCTCAAAGCGGGTAAGATTCCCATCCCGCTCATCCAGAAGTATATCAACAAATGGGTGCCGACCGCTTATGATCTGTTTGGGACCGATCATTCAACGTCAGCCGAGTGGGCATATGTCTGGGGGATCAAAGGGCGTTACGACGAAGGAGAAAATCCCAACCCGGCCGACCGCGAAAACCTGAATGAGTATGCGCGCGAACTGTATGTACAGGAAATAAACACCCTCTTCGATCAGCTCAACCGTTTAATCCCCGACGATCAACCGAAGCTGATGCTTCCCTCGACTAAGTACAACCGGTCGATTGGCAGTTATGCCAGGCAACCCTACGACATCCACGGCAACAAAGTCGACCCCGACAAGTGGGAGGATTACTATAAGGACTCAATCCCCACGGACGCCGATGTGAAAGCGATTGACGACATCTGTAAAGAGCCCGGGTGGATTGTGCTGAAGTAGGGTAAAGGACGTATTGGGAGATCTTGTTCGGGCGGCTCTGTGAGCCGCCCGTTTTGTTCGTGACCCGCCGTGCTTGTTCCAAGCTTAAATGCGGTTCGCACAAATGGTTTGGATTTGACGATTAGAGCGATTGTCAGAATGGCCTTCCGATTGACTGGTCGATGTAGCACGGGCGTCTTGCCCGTGCCATCGCCTGTTTGACCATGCTCAGGGCAAGCGGGACGGCCATGCTACGGTCTGGTGAATCGGAAAGTTCTTCTGACAATCGCTATACTTGCACTTTGCTGGGGATCGGCGCTTTCGGAGTCACTTCATCCTTCTCGCCGTGACTTGCACTGGCGTGTATGGGGTGGTATTTTGGTATTGCGAGTTATGGGGTGGTGCTATGCCGGCCAATCTGCCGCCACAATACGTTGAGCTTGAGAATCAGTATCGCGAAGAGAAGGATCCGAAGATTCGGCTCGAGCTCGCGCAACGCATGCTCCGTGACATCCCGAAACACAAAGGCACAGATCATCTGGTCGGTGAACTCAAACGCAAGATATCGAAGCTCAAGAACCAGATTGAAAAGCCCCAGAAACACGGTGCGACTCGACACTCGGCGCCGGACCATATTCCGCGTGAGGGCGCCGGTCAGTTCGTTGTGTTTGGACCGCCCAATGCCGGTAAGTCGAGCATTCTGGCCAAAGTTACCCGTGCACAGGTCGAGGTCGCCGAGTGGCCGTACGCCACTCACAAACCGGTGGCGGGAATGGCCCAGTGGGAAAACGTTCAGTTGCAGCTGGTGGACACACCGTCGATCTCCCCGCAATTCTGCGAGCCATATGTGTTCAACATTATTCGCACAGCGGATGTGGCGGTGCTGGTGGTGTCACTCGGGGACGATGACATCCTGTCCGAGTACGAGTACGTTGTCAACCGTGTGCACGAAGGCAAGGTTCGTCTCCGCAATCTGGTGGAACCCGATCCGAAACTGCCGACTGCGTTGGAAGTGCCGGTCACGATTGTGGCAACGGGGATTGATCTGCCGGATTCGGACACACGATTGAGTTTGTTGTCCGATGTTGTGGGGGAACGTACGACAATTTGGCCGATCTCATTGACTCAGGGGACGGGTCTGAACGAATTTCTTGGTGGTGCTTATAAAATGTTGGGGTTGATTCGCGTATACACCAAAGCACCGGGTTACGAAGCCGATCTGAACGATCCCATCCTGCTGCCGATAGGCGGTAATGTGGGCGATGCGGCACGTGGAATTCACAAAGAGATTGCGGAACAGCTCCAATTTGCCCGTATTTGGGGTACCAGCGGCTTTGATGGATCGCGAGTGACCGCCGACCATGAGGTCGCCGACGGCGATGTGCTTGAGTTCCATTTCTGAGTTGAGGTGAGTTCACCATAAGATGGGAGGATGCGACAGATGAAAGTACCGAATGTGAAGATGCCAAATGTGAACATTCCGGGCATCAAATGGAATTCGAAGGATGATACCATGAACATGATCAAGTGGATTGTTGGAATTGTGTTGTTTGCGGCAGTGGTCGCATTGGTCATCGTGTTCTGGCCCACCATTATGCAAACCGGCCAGCGGTATCTCGGTCGCAGCGGTGTGCGTGAAGCCGACGAACTCGAAGACATCCCCCGAGCGGCGTAGGTGGAACAACGACGACTTGGAACAAGTGACCTGGAGCTGCCGGTAGTTACGTTGGGGACGTGGGCGATCGGCGGTACCATGTGGGGGGGCGCAAACGATGATGATGCGATCGCGGCGATCCATGCCGCGATCGACCACGGCGTCACGGCAATCGATACCGCCCCAGTCTACGGATTTGGCCACAGCGAAGAGGTGGTCGGACGCGCTCTGAAGGATCGACGGCATCAAGTTGAGATCCTGACCAAGTGCGGACTCCGTTGGGATACCGACGACGGCGAATTCGCCATGGAGGCGCAGGCCCTCGACGGCACCACGAAGTGGGTTTATAAGAATCTGAAGGCCGATTCGATCATCTACGAGTGTGAGCAAAGTCTCCAACGGCTCGGTGTCGACCTTATTGACCTCTACCAGGTGCATTGGCCAAGCACCAGCGCCCCGGCCGACGAGACGATGGGGGCGTTGGCGCGTCTCCAGGAGCAGGGGAAGATTCGTCATATCGGAGTGAGCAACTACAACTCGGCCCAGCTCGAGGAGTCGCGCCAATACGCCACCGTGGTGTCCGACCAGATTAAGTACAACCTCCTTAGCCGTGAGATTGAGGACGATCCACTCCCGTACTGCCGCGACAACACCATCGGTGTCCTTGTTTACAGCCCAATGCACCTCGGTCTGTTGACCGGCAAGGTGACAATGGACCGCGAGTTCCCCGAGAACGACCTACGGCGCAATCACCCCTGGTTCCAGCCGGAGAACCGTCGGCAGGTCCTCGATGCCATCAAGACAATGGAGGGGATCGCTGAAGCACGGCAGGCGACTGTCAGCCAAGTCGCCGTTGCATGGACGCTCCACCAGCAGGGCGTGACCACAGCGCTGGTCGGGGCCCGAAACAAAGAGCAGGCGATCGAGAATGCCGGGGCGGGGCTCATCAACCTCTTGCCCGGGGACGTAAAGACCCTCACGACCACTTTCGACGACCTAAGCCTTGTTGAGAGTTGAACTTAGTCAGCTTTTGTTTCCCGTCCCGGGTCGTCACTCCAACGCCGAAAAGGAAAGAATAAGCAACGGGGGTTGAGCTTCTTCCGCTCGCCTGACCCCTCGTCTGTGCTGATTGGCGAAAATCGCCGTTCTCCGAAACACGGGGTGTTAACTCGCTGTTACCTTATATACCAAGGAGTTAAGAAGATCATCATGACATCGAAAATCAACTTGCGACAAGTCCTGTTTCCCCGTATAAGAACGATTGCATGCCGGGGGGCACGTACACGTAGTAGTCAATCTCAGCAAAGGGAAGGGTTCTGTGGCAACTCGTACTCAGGATACAGTAACGGACACCAAACGCGCGACCAAATACACGAAGAAGACCGAAGCGCAAGAGCATGGCGGTTTGAGCCGGGAAGAGTTGCTCGATCTCTACCGCTACATGTACACCTCGCGCCGTACCGACGACATGGAGCGCAAGCTCAAGTCGCAGATGAAGGTGTATTTCCAGATCAACGGTATCGGCCACGAGGCGGTGCTGGCGGCGCTAGGAATGGCGTCACGGCCGGGCGTCGACTGGTTCTACTGCTACTACCGCGACCGCGCTCTGATGCTGCCGTTGGGCATGACTCCCAAGGAGATGATTCTCGATGCGGTGGCGTCCTCTGAGGGCCCGTCATCGGGTGGCCGCCAGATGCCCAGCCACTGGGGATTGCCCAAAGTCAATGTTGTGACCAAGTCATCGTGCACCGGCACCCAGTTCCTCCAGGCCGTCGGCTGTGCCCAGGCTGGACGGTATATGAACAATCTGCCGGAGTTCACGGAGAATATGGGCAAGTATGATCCCGAAGAAATCACCGTAGTAACCGGTGGTGATGGCCACTGTTCGCAAGGCGAGTTCTTTGAAGCGATCAATGTGGCGTGTCTTGAGACGAATTACGGGCAGCTTCCGGCACTGTTTCTGATCGAGGACAACGGTTACGCGATCTCGGTGCCGCGCAGCCAGCAGACGGCTGGTGGCTCGGTATCAAAGTTCCTCGGAGGCTTGCAGGATGCCGGATTACTGGAAATTCATGAGATTGACGGATGCGATCCGATTGCCAGTTATGAGACCTTCCGTCAGGTCGAGCACCGTCTGCGCAAGGAGCGCAAACCCGTTTTGGTGCACGCGCATGTGATCCGTCCGGGTTCGCACTCGGAATCGGATGACGAGAAGCTGTACAAGACGGAAGAGATGCGTGCAGAAGAAGCCAAGCGCGATCCGCTGACGAATTTCCCAAAGTATTTGATCGAGCATGACATCGCGACCGAAGATGAACTTGAAGCGTTGCGCAATGAAGTCGATACCGAAATCAACGAAGCGGCCGAATACGCGTTGAAGGCGCCCCGCAACACCCCGGAGAGCGCGACGAAATACGTTTACTCTCCTGATGTCGATGTGACCTCCGATCAGTTTGACACCGAGCCGCAATTCGAAGGATCCGATGTGTCGATTATTCAGGGCATCAACAAGACGCTATTTGATGAGATGGCAATCAACCCGAAGATCATGATATTCGGCGAGGACGTGGCCGATGTCGGCGATGCCGATTTGCTTGGTAAGGTACCCGGCAAGGGTGGTGTGTTTAAGGCCACCATCGGCTTGATGAAAGAATACGGACCGCTGCGTGTGTACAACTCACAGTTGGCCGAAGCGACCATCTGCGGTACTGCCACCGGCATCGCGACGCGCGGATTGAAACCGGTTGCCGAGATCCAGTTTGCCGATTACATCTGGCCCGGCTTCATGCAGTTGGTCGATGAGACGGCGAAGATCCGCTGGCGGTCAAACAATCAGTTTTCCTGTCCGGCGGTCATCCGTGTGGCCACCGGCGGGTATCTCGGCGGTTCCGGAGCGCTCTACCATTCACAGTCAATTGAAGCGACATTTGCGCACATTCCGGGACTGTTGATCGCATTCCCGTCGCGGGCGCTGGACGCGATCGGTTTATTGCGGACGGCAATCCGCTGTGAAGATCCGGTGTTGTTTTTGGAACACAAGCGTCTCTATCGCCAGCCAATTTTGAAGTCGCGGTACCCCGGTAAAGACTACACGATTCCGTTTGGAAAAGGACGCATTGTTAAAGAGGGCACCGACATCACAGTGGTAACATGGGGCGCAACAGTCCTCAAGGCCAACACGGCCGCCGCCAAGATGGCGGGCGATGGTATCAAGGCCGAGGTCATCGATCTGCGGACGATCACCCCGTGGGACAAAGAGATCGTCGCTGACTCGGTGAAGAAGACCGGCAAATTGCTGGTGTTGCATGAAGATGTGCAGCTTGGTGGCTTCGGTGGTGAGGTTGCGTCCTGGGTCGGCGAAGAGTTATTCGATGAGCTCGATGCGCCGGTTCGTCGCATGGGTGCGTTACCCACACCGGTCGGCTACGGACCCGAACTCGAAAATGCGATCCTGCCGCAGGACGCCGAGATTGAAGCGACGATGCGCGATTTGGCATCGTATTAATAGAATTCTGTCATATGGGAGTGCACGGGCGCGATAGTGATCGCGCCCGTTTTTCTGTTAGGGGGGTCCGTCCCACCGTCCTCATGATAGCCGAGCAAATTCGGAATGGAGCGATTGTCAGAAGTGTTGTCCGTTTGAATTCAACACGTTGGTCGTATGTGGTGTCACCCGCCCTCGGAGGTGACGCCTTGCCGGTAAGAGAGAGCGGTCGCGCGAGGGCGCATGACGGCACTTTGGAATCGGACAGTTATTCTGACAACCGTTATAGACAACCGGCGCAGGTGTAGTATATTTCAGCACGCGAGTTTTGGTGAACGTAATGGGGCTCTCTGCGGCCCAGACGGAAGGCCACCTCGCATGGCGCCCGAATCGGAACACATTGCTCCTTCATCGCCTCTGCGCCGGTCGCTGCAGCGACCGGTCGGATATCTCGCGGTCGTCTGCGCGACCCTTGTTTTCCTACACACCATCATGACGAATGTCCCCACGGCCTCGGGGGCTGACAGTTCTCAACTTCCACCGTAGCCGCCGCTCACCAAGCCGGGCGGTTCTGAGGCTTTTCCGGTGTGGAAGACCTCAGTCCACTATATCAATGACATCTGGCTTGGGCTCTGGTCCAACGGAATGATCGGCACCGGCCGCATCTACGATCCTCAGGTGGACAAGGAAGGGGACGGGGCGCCGGCACCGCGTCCGAAAGAAGTCCAACGCCAACTCGATATCAGGTGGACTCCGTCGCTGGAGTTCCCACCGCGTACGGAGAATGATTATCTGGCCTCGGCAACCCTGGGCGTTGGCCGGGTCCGGGGGATCGATACCCTCGTGGTTTGGTCGGGATTTGGACAACTGCTCAGTTACCGGGATTTTAGCGAGACGTCCAACCTGCGGACACTGGGGGCACTGTATGATCCCAATGACCGCGCCGAACAGCAGTTCTATCTCAATCTCAACGACACGTCTTGGTTCCCAGCCCAGTACTACTGGGACTCTCACGACCAGCGGCGGTATATCAGTGCCGGCATCGAGGTGCACCAGACGAGTTATGCATGGAGCATGCGGTTCGCCAAACGGTTCGTGTTGATCGACTACTGGATCGTGAATGTTACCGATCAGGTCATGGATGGGGCCACGTCGGTCTGCACATTATTCCCTACGTTATCAATGACAAGCTCTGGATACCACCGCGTCATCCGCTGGCGACGATCTCCGGAGTTCTGGAGGTCACCGAGGGCATCGTGACAGGCATTGTCGACACCATGAACATGGTCTGGTTTGCTGACAACGATGGTGATCCATTGACCATGGGCTCATGGGACGTTCGATGTCCGACATCGGTTGCGGCCGTCCGTGTTCTGCGCATGCCGCCGGGAGGCACGTTCACTTACAATTGGTAAGCGCCTGTGTTCACGGGCGAGACTTTCTGGGGCCCGAAAAAGCGCGAGATTTTCGGTGTCAGCAGTCCATCGGGGGCGCCCGTGAACAGCCGCACCTGGTTCCGGCTGATGACCAACGGTGAGGTCGACTATGACCAGATGCATGCGGCGGTGAGTAAGGTGTCCGACGGGTGGATGCGGCCATTCCGTGTGCCCGGCGATGCCATCGACATCGCCGATGGTACCGAGCCACATTTGCTCGTCTCCACCGGGCGCATCGATCCGATCATGCCCGGCGATTCTGTGCCGTTCACGATTGCGATCGTCGTTGGTGATGCCTTCCACCGTCTGCCGCGCGATTACGCGTACTACTTCGATCCGTATCGGCCGGAAGAGTACGAGTCGCGACTCGATTTCACTGACCTGTTGGAGAATGCCCGCTGGGCCGGGTGGATGTTTGACATTCCCGGATACGATACCGATGGGGATGGTTATCGCGGCGAGAGGTGGCCGGTCAATTGCACACCGTTCGGATGTGACAGTCTGTATTACAAAGGCGATGGCATACCCGATTTCCGCGGTCCCACGGCGCCAACACCACCTCCATTTGAGATCACAACCAAACCATCCACAGTACACCTGCGTTGGAGCGGCGCGATTGCAGAGACAGAAATCGATCCCATGTCGGGAGTGCGCGACTTCGAAGGATACCGCATATACGCCGGCCGGTTCAACACCGACGATCAGCTGTCGCTGTTGGCGAGTTGGGACAGGGTCGACTACAAGCGCTACGCATATGTCCAGCAGACAGGCCGCTGGAAGACGATCTCGCACCCGTATAGCATCGATGAGTGGAAAATCACTCTGGATGATCCGGACTTCGATCCACGCGACTACAGAGTTCCGGAACTGCAATATGCGTATAAGGACTCGGTCGCGGACACCGTGGTCAATACGGTCGGGCACATGTGGGAGATCTGGATCCCGCGATACTCGTACTGGATGGCGCAGGATTTCAACCACGAAAACGAGTTCATCATGTCTGGAGAGGTCAATCAGAACCTGATTCGACGTATTGAGACGCGCGATACGACTATCGGAACAGACACGCTGTCGTACGGCGTTTACGAAGCGGACATCACAAATCTCAATCCGACTGTACCTTTGGACGTCGCTTTGACCACCTTCGATTTTGGCAACAACATCATCGAACTTGATCCGTTGGAGTCATCCCCGTCGAACAACGCCCAGTACGCCGAGCCAATCTACTCGGCGCAGATGGTTGCGGATTCCGGTTTGGGTGTTAGTGTGTATCCGAATCCGTACAAACTGGCGTATCGCAATGTAGATGGCGCATGGACATCATACTATGAGGAGGGGTACGAAGGACGCGGCATCCTCGACTTCGAAGAGCACAACCGTCGTGTCCACTTCATTAATCTGCCGGACACGGCGACCATTCGCATTTACACGCTGGACGGCGATTTGGTGCGCACGATCCACCATCCCGACCCCTTCCTGACGACTTATTCATCGTCAGTGGGATGGGACCTGGTGACGCGGAATGTGCAGGCGGCGGTATCCGGCATCTACATCTGGCGCGTAGACTCGAAGCTGGGTTCACAGATGGGGAAGCTGGTGATTATTAAGTGATGTATCAATGGACCACCGAGCACCGGAGCGCCGAGCCCCAGCTCGGTACAGGGTTTGTTGTTGCGTACTGGCTGCCCGAACTCACTTCGCAGCGGCCACAAAAACCGTTGAAACGGTTTCGGAAAGGAGTGGAGTTTCGCAACCACCCGGCTGAAGCCGGGTGTCAAAAAGCAATAAGCCCGTTTTAAGCGGGCTTTCTATCGTCTAGTGTTATGTCCCCAAAATACGTTTCATCAGTGTCTGTACGAAATTGTACCCGGTGGCGTCACCCGAGGGCGGGTGACGCCACATATGACCAACTGTTGGCTTGAAGCGGACATGACTTCTGACAATCGCTATATAGCGGTTGTCAGAATAGATTTCCGATTGAGGGGAAGCGAGGCACCGTGTG
>CAYTTY010000071.1:0-12689 GCA_964440935.1 uncultured Ignavibacteria bacterium
CAATATCGCAACCAGTCCGGACGATTATGACACAGCCTCTTTCGCGGGAATGACAGCGAAGGTTACCTTGGCAATCGGAAAGTTATTCTGACAACCGCTCTAGCCGCACCAGTCCGGCCAACAGCCGGATTCCAGGCGGGAAAGGTATGACTTCTTCAGGGCATTCCATATCGCTGCTCATTCATGGCCCGTGACTTCAGATTGTCAAAAGGCCGTGACATCTGCCCGATTTGACGTTGTCTTGGCCGCCTGAAGCGTATCATACTCTGCATGGCAGCACCGAACGTTTTCAGAGGGAAGATGTAAATTGTCACAAATCAAGCGAATCGAGACGGTTATCCTCCGCGATGACAGCGCTGTGACAAGCTTCACAAGTGCTGGGATTTATTGCGGGCGTATCAGTTGGGAGGATGCGCGCTCATGATTTCGTTTGGTGTCATTGGTTCGTCGATCAAGGGTGGCAACATCAGCTTGCTCAGCGCCCTCACTATCCCTGAGGGTGACCGTCCACAGCGTCTTCAGGAATTAAAAGAGGCGTGTGGCTTTTCTGAGTTGGTTGCTGTCTTCACCTGCAATCGGGTAGAATTCTACTATATGGCCGACGGCGATGAGCCCGCAACCGGGCGCCGTAACAAGCTGTTGGATTACTTTTTACGGAACAATCCTCAAGTATCATTTGAGCCATCTGACATCTACTGTCACTCAGCCTTCCGCGCCCTCAAGCATCTCTATCGGGTTGCCGGTTCTCTGGACTCGATGATGGTCGGTGAGGCCCAAGTGCTGGGTCAGGTCAAGAAGGCCTACAGCGATGCGCGTGAGATGGGTCTTTGCGCCAACCAGATGGAGAGCATCTTCACGGAAGCGTTTCGTGTCGCGAAGAAGATCCGCCGCGAGACGCCGTTGGGCGAACACACGGTTTCCATGGTCTCGTTGGTCGTCGGTGAAGTGGAATGCCACCTGTACGGTCGTGAGCACTCGACAATGGCCTTGGTCGGGGTTGGGCCGATGACAGAGAAGCTGGCGGCACACTTCAAGGGTCGCGACGATGTCAATTTGATCATCATCAACCGGTCCACCGACCGAGGCGCTGCTCTTGCCGAGAAGTTCAACGCTCAGGCGATGAGTATCACCGACTTTATCAGCCATGCACCGGCCGTTGATGTTGTGTTTTCAGCCACGGCCGCACCGCACACGATCCTCGGACAACAAGAGGTGCAGGCCCTGCTGGCCAATCGCGATAGCGAACTCCCGTTGTTGCTGATTGACCTGGCAATTCCGCACGATATCGACGCGACGGTTGCCGAGATGCGGAACGTGGTTTACCGCGATATCCCGCGGTTCCGTCAAACTGCTGATAAGAACCGTCGTGAACGCTTCAGGGCGGTCGATCAGGCCGAACGCATTGTCGATGTCGAGGTGGGCCGTGCACATCGTCAGAACGCTGAACGGCAGTTCCGTCCGGTGTTCGCATCAGCACTCAACGAGGCGATGGCCTACGCACATGCCGGCCTCGAACGACTGATCGATTCCAAATTGCAAAATCTTGACGAGACCGAGCGCAAGAACCTGACGCACTTCGTTGAGAAGCTCGTTCGCTATACCAATAATCTGCCGGTCAGCGCCCTCGCCGAGCAGACCGATACCTCACAGGGAAGCTGTGCGATGATCGCCGGCTATGGATGCGTGCAAACGCGGGCGGAAACCAACATCGACTCCGAGGATCCATCAGCCAATCGCTGCGCCAAGCACGACGGTCGGCCTTGCGTTCTGGATGGCAAGAACACATTTATGCTCTAATGAAAATCGGAACACGTGGAAGTGATCTCGCGATGTGGCAGGCCCGCCTTGTGCGGGCTTTGTTGCATGAGAAGGCCGGGGTAGAGGCCGAGATTGTCGTCATCAAGACAACCGGTGACGCCGACCAGACCACATCATTCGATAAGATGGAAGGCAAAGGCTTCTGGACGAAGGAAATTGAGGCCGCCCTTCTCGAAGGTACTGTGGACTTGGCGGTTCACTCTCTGAAAGATCTCCAGACCACAATGCCCCATGGCCTCGCGCTGGGCGCCGTCTTAAATCGCGCTGACCGGCGCGATATTCTGCTGATGCGCCCGGAATGTCGCGACGATACACAATTCCTCTACTTGAAAAGGGGTGCGACGGTTGGAACAACCTCGGCCCGGCGTGTCGCACAACTACAGTATCTACGACCGGATCTCGATGTTCAACCGCTACGTGGAAATGTTCCCACTCGTGTGCGAAAGGTTCGTGAGGGAAACTACGATGCCATCATGATCGCTGCAGCAGGGGTGGATCGGTTGGAACTCTCCCTCGATGGTCTAGTTGTCAGCCGTCTTCCGGAGACAATCTTCGTTCCAGCGCCGGGGCAGGGTGCGCTGGCGGTGCAGATCCGGGAGAAGGATGCCAAGGTCGACAAGGTCGTCCGCCTGATTGATGAAGAGGCGACACGGCAAACTGTCTGGCTGGAACGTGAGATTCTCCGTCAGCTCGAGGGTGGCTGTCAGCTTCCCCTGGGGTCAGCGGGAGAAGCGAGTGAGGATGGTTACACACTCCGTCTCTTTTTAGGAAGCATCAACGACCAACCGGCGCGGCGCATTGTTCTGTCAGGACGAGACCCGGTTGCCACCTCCGACAATGCGGTCCGCTACCTTCGCGGGCACGGCATCGAGAACCGCCCAAGCGAGCGTCGCGCTAATGTCTGGCTCACACGTGAACCCGATCGCGCGGAGGACTTTGCCAACGCGGTTAACCCTGAAGTTGCTGAGGTCTCGGCGATACCCGTCTTTGTGGCGGTTGAATCGGGGGATGAGAAGCAGCAGCAGGAGGCCCTTACAAACCTCGACCGTTACCATTGGATCATGTTCACCAGCCAGGTCACTGTGTCCCGCTTCAAGGAACTGCTGCTGGCCAGCAACCAGTCTATCCCCGACGCGACCAAGCTCGGTGCCATCGGCCGCAAGACCGCCGCGGCAATGAAGCGGGAAGGGTGGCGAACTGATTTCGTGTCGACCGTCGCAGATGCGGTCTCCCTGGGCAATGAGTTTGTCTCCAAGGTAACGCGCGATCACGTGACCATTTTGTTCCCGTGTAGCGCGAAAGCGTCCGATGATTTTGAGACCACGGTCGGCGGCAGCACAATGAGATTCGAGCGTCTTGTCTGTTATGACACAGTGGCGCATCCGAATCTCAAGGACACTGTCTCGGCATTGCCATCGCCCGATATCGTGGTGTTCACCAGCCCCAGCGCATCGCGTTTCCTGCTGGATACCGGTGCGGTACCCGATGATATTGTGCCGATCAGTATCGGCCCGTCCACAACCAGGGCCCTTCGAGAACGCCGTTTTTCGATTGTCTGGGAAACGGTCGATCGTTCCTTAGAGGGTCTTGCCGAGGTGACCAATGGATTACTGGCCCATTAGGCGACCCCGCCGTTTACGTCGCAATCCGATCATCCGCGATCTCGTGGCCGAGACACGCGTCTCCCCCAGCGGTTTGATTCAACCGTACTTTGTTTCGGATGACGTCACCGAACGCTACGAGATTCCCGGGATGCCGGGAATCTTCCGCGAGACACCGGATCACTTGGTGAAGTCAGTTGAAGAAGATCTCAAGCTGGGCATTCGACGCGTCATGCTGTTTGGTGTCACTGATGACAAACACGCCGACGCTCGCAGCGCGTACGCCGACGATAATCCGGTTGTGGTGGCCACTGAAAAACTGCGCGACCAGTTCGGTGACGATCTGTTTATCTCTGCTGACGTCTGTTTGTGTGCCTACACCGACTCCGGTCACTGTGGACTACTGAACGAGCATGAAGTGGATAACGATGAATCGCTCTCGGTCTTGGCGAAGATGGCGGTACGCTTGGCCGAAGCCGGGGTCGATTGGGTGGCGCCATCGGATATGATGGACGGGCGTGTCGGTGCGATTCGTCAGGCGCTCGATGATGCCGGGTTCCCCAATACGGCGATCCTCGCCTACACGGCCAAATATGCGTCAGCCTACTATGGGCCATTCCGCGAAGCGGCTGAATCGGCGCCGCAGCATGGCGATCGCAAGTCGTACCAAATGGACTGGCGCAACCGTCGCGAAGCCCGTACCGAAGCCCAGCTCGATATCGAAGAGGGTGCCGACATCATTATGGTCAAGCCGGCGCTGGCGTATCTCGATGTGATTTCCGATATGGCGGCAGCGACCGATTTACCGGTGGCGGCCTATAATGTGTCCGGTGAATACACGGCTGTTAAGTTAATGGTGCAAAACGGATTTGCCGATGAGCGCGATCTGGTGATGGAAAACCTCACGGCGATCACCCGCGCCGGTGCGTCGATCATTCTCACTTATCATCTCCGTGACATCCTGCGTGAAGGGTGGGTCACTTCATGACAGCCTCAATAAAGACTCCCGAGAAGTCCGAAGCTCTATTCAAACGCGCGCAAGTGGTCATCCCGGGCGGTGTCGATTCTCCCGTGAGAGCGTTCGGGGGCGTTGGCGGGACGCCGCGGTTTATCTCCAAAGGGGAGGGATGTCAGATTGTCGACGTCGATGGAAACAAGTACATCGACTTCTGTATGTCGTGGGGTCCGCTGATTCTCGGCCATGCTCATCCGAAGGTGCTCGATGCGATCCAATCGGCGATCAAGAAGGGCACGAGTTTCGGCGCGCCGACCGAACCCGAAGTGCTGCTCGCGGAGAAGTTGTGCCAATGGGTGGGGCCGGTCGATCAGGTGCGCTTCGTGTCCTCAGGAACGGAAGCGACGATGTCGGCGATTCGTCTCGCTCGGGGCTACACCGAACGTGATCTCATTATCAAGTTCGCCGGCTGTTATCATGGGCATGCCGACTATCTCCTCGTACAGGCCGGCTCCGGTTTGGCGACCTTTGGCACACCGACATCGTCCGGTGTGCCGGCTGACGTCGCCAAGAGCACACTCGTGGCCAAGTACAACAATCTTGATTCGGTAAAGACGTATTTTGAGAACTTCAAAGACCAGATTGCCTGTGTCATTGTCGAACCGATTCCAGCGAACAGCGGTTTGATTCTGCCGGAACAGGATTTTCTACAAGGGCTCATCGACCTGTGTCACGAACATGGAGCGCTGGTCATCTTCGATGAGGTCATCACCGGTTTCCGCGTCAGCCGCGCCGGCGTGGCCGGGAAGTACGGTCTCACGCCCGATCTCATGACCTTCGGTAAAGTCATTGGCGGCGGACTGCCGGTGGGCGCATTTGGCGGACGCAAGAAGATCATGCAACAAATCGCTCCGCTCGGTTCAGTCTATCAGGCCGGAACGCTTTCCGGAAATCCGGTGGCGATGATGGCGGGACTGGCTACCCTCGAGGTGCTGGAATCCGAAAACGCGTACAGCCAGCTCGAAAAGCGGGGGGCAGTATTCGAATCGATGCTGCGCGATGCTGTCACCATCGCAGATCACGATGTCGCCATGAATCGTGTGGGATCGATCTTCTGGCTGTATTTAGGCGGCAAGGAGTGTCCTACCGATCCCTCAACGATCGCACCACAATCGGCCACGCGGTATCGGGAGTTGTTTCATCATGCTTTGGATCATGGCATCTATCTGGCGCCGTCGGGATTCGAGGTTGGCTTTATCGGTTTGGCCCATGACGAATCTGATCTGAAGCGGGCCGTTGAGGTGCTCGCCGACGGTATCCGGAGTTTACCCCCACTGGAACAATCCGCTTGACCAGCACACCACTGCAGGAGTCATCACGACGCACGACGGTGATCTTCTGGATCATGACGGCGCTGTTTACCGCGCAAATGGTGTGGTGGATCGTCTTTCAAGTATCGAGTTCGGATGAGCGATTGGCCCTCAATAGGAGTCAGCTGGAATTGCAGCGTCACCGTGCGCTCGAGGCTTGGCGCGCGTGCGTGCATGAACGTAGTGATTCCCTGACTGCGGCGTGGTCGGAGTTGACCAGCCCATCTGAACTCAGCGTGGCGGTGTCGCGTCTCGACGGATGGCGGAGCGTGCGCTACGAACGGGGGAATGAACAGTCCATTATAGCGACCAACCCCACGGAGGGGAAGCCGATCGGACGGCTGGCGATACCGGTAGCGGCGGGCATTGCGACAGTCACGCTGGATGCATCGTTAATGCGGCGGCTCTGTGAGCAGCAGTTCCCCAATGTGGAATACACACCGGTCTCCGACATCGACCGTGATGCCGATGATGCGGTTACACTCGATCAGTTGACGGTCAGCGAGCAAGCGTTCGCCCGGATCGAAGGTGAGCAGCGGGCTCGTCTGCGGATGTTTGTGGGGGAGGGCGCGTTTTTCCTGTTGTTGATCGCTGCCGGTGCGTTCACCATTCATCGGGCTCTCCGGCGCACACGTGAATTTGAACTCCGCCAACAGAATTTCCTCGCCGCCGTGACGCACGAACTCAAAGTACCGCTGGCGTCGATTCGTCTCTACGCCGAGACGCTGTCCACTCACACGTTGCCTGAAGACAAATACCGCGAATGCCTGGAACGCATCACCCAGGATGTCGACCGGCTGCAGGGTATGATCGATGATACACTGGAAGCGGGGGTCTTCGCCAAGCGCGCCTTCCATCTGCATCGAGAGGAGTGTGACCTGTCGGTTTGCCTGCATCGTTACATCGAGATGTATGAGGGGCGGGCCGAGCGAGCCGGGGTTGTCCTCAAACGTGAATTGGAGTCTGGCGTGATCGTCAGCATGGACGATGCGCAATTGCGGCGCGCCATCGGTGCGGTCATTGGTAATGCGGTCAGGTACACGCAGCTATCTGAATCGGGCCGAACGGTATCCGTGGCCTTGACCGCGCGCGACCGACGCGCGATTATCACGGTGGCCGATGAAGGGATCGGGATCAATCCGGCGGATCAAAAACGTGTATTCGAACGTTTCTACCGATCCGGGGATGAACTGACCCGTCGGGTTAGCGGATCGGGGCTTGGATTGTATCTGGCCCGGGAGATCGTTGCGGCCCACAACGGAACGATTACCTTACGTTCCGATGGCATCGGTCGCGGGACGACAGTAACCATCGAACTTCCATTGGTTCGGACAGAGAGAACCAGCGCATGAGTATCGATAAGACCATACTAATCGTCGAAGACGAAGATCACATTGCTCAGGGAATCCAGCTCAATTTGGAGATGGAAGGGTACAAAACAATCATCGCTCCTGATGGACCCTCGGCGCTGGAGATCGCCGATTCGACACACCTTGATCTCATTCTGCTCGATATTATGCTCCCGGGAATATCGGGTTATGATGTCTGCAAGGAGATTCGCGGCAAGGGAAGCCGTGTGCCGATACTCTTTCTGACGGCCAAATCCGACGAGGAAGACCGTATTCAAGGACTTGAAGTCGGCGGTGATGATTATATCACCAAGCCATTTTCGTTAAAAGAGTTGCTGCTCCGCATTAAAGCGATATTTCGACGTCAGGCGTGGTTCGCCACGCCCGGAAAGGTCGAAGATGAGTACCGGTTTGGAGACAATATCATCAACTTCAAGACCTTCACGGGCAAGGGACCGCATGGCAATGTCACCTTGACCCGGAAAGAGTGCATGATGCTCAAGTTCTTCGCCGAGCATCCCAATGAAGTTGTCTCGCGGGACATGCTGCTCGACGGGGTATGGGGGTATGATGCATATCCGACGACCCGGACGATTGATAATTTCGTGCTGCGCTTACGCAAGCACTTTGAGGTTGATCCTGCTCACCCACAGATGTTTCTGACCGTGTTCGGGGCGGGCTACAAGTTTGCTCCCCCATCAACTTAGCACGGCCGTCCCGCCCGTGCTACATTCATTCTGGACATACCATGACCAACACACCTAAGCGAGATTTCATTGAAGCCTGTTATGGCCGCCCGGTTCAGCGGCGGCCGATTTGGATCATGCGGCAGGCGGGACGGTACCAGGCGTCGTACCGTGCCGTCCGTGCGCGTCATTCATTTGAAGAACTGTGTTCGACTCCCGAGTTGGCGGCACGAGTCACGCTGCAACCGATCGAAGAGTTCGATCTCGATGCGGCCATCCTGTTTTCAGACATCCTGACTATTCTCCCGCCGATGGGTCTTCCAGTCTCATTCGGTAATGGAGGTCCCAAGATCGCCGACCCGATCCGTCGAAGTGACCAGGTGGCGCATCTGGCTCCCCTTGATGTTCAGGAAGGGGTAGGGTTCGTCTTGGAAGCGGTGAAACGAATTCGTCGCTCATTGCCCGGACGCGTTCCCCTGATCGGTTTTGCCGGGGCGCCGTTTACGCTGACCTGCTACGCCATTGAGGGATCAACATCGCGTGAATTCGCCGTGGCACGGCGATTCTTCTTCCGGGAGCCGGAGGCTGCTCAGGAACTCATGCACAAGATGGCCGTTGCGGTGGCCGACTATCTCAATGCACAGATTGATGCCGGGGCCAACGCCGTGCAGATCTTCGATTCCTGGGGTGGGTTGCTATCGGCGGCAGACTACCGGGTGTGGGTCTTTCCGCATATGAGAGAGTTGGTGGCAAAGGTGAAACGTCCCGGCGTACCTGTTATCTTATACGTTAGAGGATCGTCGCATCTCCTGGAGGTTCTGTCGGATACGGGTTGCGACGTGATGAGTGTCGACTGGCGTACGGTGCTCAACAGTGCCGCGTCAGAGTGTTCGAAACAGACCGCCTTGCAGGGCAATCTCGATCCGCTCGCACTGTATAGTTTCAATGACGATATCCGCGAGCGCGCCCGTGCTATCATGAGGGAGATGGATGCCACCGGCAAGGGGCACATCTTCAATCTCGGACACGGTATTTTGCCGACCACGCCGGAAGACAGTGTCAAGGTATTGGTTGAGACGGTCCACAATACGCCGCCCGCAAACCCCTCATAGCCGAGAGAAATTGTCATAATTAGGCCATTCTCTGCCCTGTGTGACCTGCCGGTGACAAGAGCAAGGCGTAACCCAATCATCTTCGTCCTGTAACCGTAGTCCTTTGAACGGCAGGGCAATGCACATGACCGATGACCGCTATTTATCTGTACCGACCGACTTGCTTCGCAAGTACGACCGTCCGGGACCACGATATACTTCGTACCCGACTGTGCCGGTCTGGACCGAGAACTTCGGCGCGGAGGACTTCGTCGGACATCTTGAGGCATATGCGGACAGTGACCGGCCTCTCTCAGTCTATGTGCACATCCCGTTCTGTGCAGAGCGCTGCACCTACTGTGGCTGCAATGTGGTTATCGCCAATCGGCAGGATACGGTGCACCGGTATCTGGACTATCTGTATAGGGAGATTGACCAACTCGTCGCGAAGATCGGCCCGCAGCGGAAACTCTTGCAACTCCACTGGGGTGGCGGGACCCCGACATTCTTGACTGTTCCGCAGATAGACGACGTTTGGAACAAGCTTCAAGAGGCGTTCGCATTTGATCGGAACGCCGAAATTGGTATCGAAGTCGATCCGCGGGTGACGACACCGGAGCAGCTTCGTCATCTTCGAGAATTGGGGTTCAACCGCCTTTCGATGGGGGTGCAAGACCTGACGCCCGATGTGCAGCAAGCCATTGGTCGCCGTCAGACGTTCGAGCAGACGGAAGAGACGTACCACCTCGGACGTGAACTCGGTTTTCTCGGGATCAACATGGACCTGGTCTACGGTTTGCCGAGACAGACGATCGAGGACTACGAGAAGGCGATCGATCAGATTGTCAACTGGCGCCCCGACCGTCTGGCCGTCTACTCATACGCTCATGTACCGTGGGTCAAACCGCACCAGATGCAGATCAGCGAAGCCGACTTGCCCAAAGGCCCCGACAAGTTCGCGCTCTTTGCAACGGCGATCCGACATCTGATCGAAGCGGGGTACACGCCGATTGGGATGGACCACTTTGCTCTTCCCGAAGATGAGCTGGCGCAAGGGCTTGAGAATGGTCGATTGCACCGGAACTTTATGGGGTATACGGTCTCATTGTCGCGCGATATGGTGGGGCTCGGTGTCTCCTCGATCAGTGAAATCGGCGGCGGGTATGCCCAGAACGATTCCCGTCTCGGCGGCTACTACCGGCGCCTGGATGATACCGGTATCGGGGTTTACCGAGGCTGGTCGTTGAGCGAGGACGATAAAATTCGGCAGGAGACAATTCTCTCGATCATGTGCCGGATGCACCTTGATCTCAACACAATCAGTGAGCAGTTCGGTATTGATGCTCCATTATATTTCGATACCGAGATGTCGCAGTTGGGTGAATTCTACGACGACGGGCTTATCGAATCGAACGGGGCGGGATTTCGCGTCACTGAGCTCGGACGGCATTTCGTGCGCAACATCGCCATGGTCTTCGATGCGCATCTCTCCGGTTTGACTGACAAAGCCACCACCAAGAAGCCGATTTTCTCCCGTACCGTGTAAGATGGAATCAACCGACCCCCGACTCGGTGAAACGGCTTATCTGGCCCGTGATAGTGTGCGCACTATGACGATTTCCTACCGCGACCACCACTTTTGTGATCCCCGCGAAAGCGGGGATTTATTTTCACTCACGGAGAGAACGCCAAAATGGATTCCCGCTTTCGCGGGAATGACAGCGGTTGACAGCTCCTCGGAACTAGACCTCACACTTCAGTGGTACAGCGACTCCTGTCCGCACCGTCGCCACAGGCGAATGGTGAGAGAGTCCCATGACGACTGAGCAGCCCAGTATCATCGACGGTATCATCATTGGTGGGGGGATTTCCGGCCTGGCGCTGGCGCACTGGCTTGGTCTGCACGAACACCCGGGATCGTGGGAGTTATGGGAAGCGACCGACCGTCTGGGTGGCACAACTGGCACCGATCGCGAATGCGGTTACTCAGTCGATTGGGGGCCAAACGGCTTTCTGGACCGGGAGCCGCTGACGTTACAGCTCGTCGATGAAATCGGGCTGCGTCACCAGCTCGAACCAGCCAACGACAAGAGCAATAATCGCTTCATCGCCCAAAACGGTGTACTGCATCCGGTGCCGTTCTCACCACCCGCCATGCTGCGAACCGGTCTACTCGATTTCGGCGAAAAGCTACGCATTTTTGCCGAACCGTTTATCAAGGCGCGTCGTGACGACAGCGATGAATCGGTCTTCGATTTCGCGGCTCGGCGGATCGGCAAAGGGGCGGCGGAAACCTTTGTCGAACCAATGGTCTCCGGTGTTTATGGGGGTGTCGCGCGCGATCTCTCGCTGCCGGCGTGTTTCCCGATCATGCGCGAGATGGAGATGCAGTACGGAGGGCTGGTCAAAGCGATGATCAGCAAGATGCGGGAGAAGCGCCGCCAGCGGAAGGCGAGCGGTGAACCGAAAAAGAAGCGGGGCGGACCCGCAGGACCAGGCGGTCATCTGACATCATTCAACAGTGGCCTCGATGTCCTCACCAATCGTCTCGCCGAACGGCATCAGTCGATCATCCACACCAATCGCGCGGTGGCGCGGGTGGCGTATCACAGCGACGGTTACTGGATGGTCACCGATGCGACCGGCCGCGAAGTGCGCGCCAATAATGTTGTGATCGCTTGCCCGACATTTGTCGCGGCACAGTTCTTAAGGGCATTTGATCATGAGCTTGCGTCAGCATTCGCCGATATCCCGTATGCCCCGATCATCGTAGTCGCCACCGGTCATCGGCGTGAAGACATCAAGCACTCGCTCGATGGATTCGGCTTCCTGATCCCACGCACCGAGAATATCCGCACACTCGGTTCGATTTGGACTTCCTCGATCTTTGCCGAACGCGCTCCCGACGGTCATGTGCAGTTCCGCAGCATGCTCGGTGGCGCGGGCGATCCATCAGTCATGGAATTGTCCGATGACCAACTCTGGGACACGATCAAGAAAGAGCTTGGACCGCTCGTCGGCATCACCGCCGATCCGGTCTTCATGAAAATCTACCGCTGGGAGCAGGGCATACCCCAGTTCACTCTTGGCCACCGCGAACGGCGTACTCGTATTGAACAACTCGCCGCTAAGTATCCCGGCCTGCACATGGTCGGGAATGCCTACTACGGTGTCGGATTGAATGATTGCGTGAAGATGGCGAGGCGGGTAGCGGAGGCGATTAAGAAATAATGCCACCGTCTACCTGTGCAACTGTCGCCATTGTTCCATGTTAGAGCGATTGTCAGAAGTATTGTCCGTTTGAAGCTAACCCGGATCCTGCACCAGAGTCGACCATTTCGTTAGATGCGGCGTACGAGATTCCCCACAATTTACTGTGGTCCAAACGGTTGATTGATCGGAGTTGTAGTGTGTCCTCGCGTCGCATCCGAGAATTCGGGGGACAAAGTGTAACCGCCCAAGGCGAGCTTTTCCGATACGCAAGTTATAGTGGGTTAACGTGTTACCGGAGATTGTCCGTGGGGCTTGTGAAATATCCGGGCTAACACGGTGGTCATGTGTGGCGTCACCTGCCCTCGGGTGACGCCTTGTCGGTAGTGGAGATAGCCGTCACGCGACGGCGCGTGACGGCACTCTGGAATCGGACAGTTATTCTGACAACCGTTATAGAGCGGTTGTCATTATAAAATTCCGATTGAGGAGAAGCGAGGCACCGTGTGTATCGTGATGACATCTGGGTGCCACGGGCCTATGGGGCGTGTTGCAAAACCCCCGAGAATCAGAGCCTTCGGGAGGGCGAGCCTCCCGGCGAGCCGCAAC
>CAYTTY010000072.1:0-12200 GCA_964440935.1 uncultured Ignavibacteria bacterium
AAGCTACGGTCCACTGATTACTTATACAAGGTACTTCTGGGACATAACACTAGAATCCACACGAGCCCGCCGCTTCTGAAGCCGGCGGGCTTTCTCATGTGACACGTTTATAGCGATTGTCAGAAGAACGGTCCGATTCACGAGACCGTAGCATGGCCGTCCCGCTTGCCGTGAGCAAGGTCGACCGGGCCATGCCGCACGGGCACTTCGGTTTACTCAGTGTAAACGAGGCGCCCGTGCTACATCGCCCGGTCAATCGGAAGACAATTCTGACAATCGCTCTAAAATGGCGTATCGCTTGGCGGCATTTCCTCATCCGAGTACGGTCCCCCAACCTCCGGACCCGGCTGACCGACCATGCTCTCCCGCGCCATATTCTCAAATCGCGCATATTCCTTGATAAAGGTCAGCCGAACCGATCCGGTCGGGCCATTACGCTGCTTGCTGACAATGATCTCCGCCACGTTTGTCAGCGGGTTACCCTGTTTGTCCTGTGTTATTTCGTACCGCTCCGGGCGGTAGACAAACATCACCACATCGGCGTCCTGCTCAATCGCCCCCGATTCGCGCAGATCGGCGAGTTGGGGCCGACGGTCGCCGCCACGCTGTTCCACTTGACGAGATAACTGAGACAGGGCAATCACCGGTAAATCAAGCTCCTTGGCCAGCGACTTGAGTGACCGCGAAATCATCGAAATCTCCTGCTGACGGCTTTCCAGCGATCGTGGGCCGTGCATAAGCTGGAGATAATCGACGACGATTACTTGCACGCTATGCTGTGCTTTAAGTCGTCGCGCCTTAGCTCGCAGCTCCAGGATCCCCATCCCGGCGGTATCGTCAATGTAGATCGGCGCCTCAGACAACGGCCCGACCGCGATGGAAAGGGCGCTGTACTCATTGGCACGCAGTCGGCCGGTCCGCATTGAATGGGCGTTGATACGTGCCTGCGAGCACAACAACCGTTGCGCCAGTTGCTCCTTGGACATTTCGAGCGAGAACACCGCACACGGCATGTGATTGTGAATGGCCATGTTCTCGATAATGTTCATGGCTAACGCGGTTTTACCCATCGATGGCCGTCCGGCGAGAATGATCAACTCCGATTTGTGCAGACCGGCCAGAATCGTATCGAGTTCATCGAACCCGGTGGACAGCCCGGTGATTCCGCCACCCTTGCGGTGAAACTCTTCGATCGCTTCAAAAGTGGCGGGTAGGATATCGGCGAGCGAAACATAGTCCTGCCGGGCACGCGATTCGGAAATCGAGAAGATCTTCGCTTCGGCTTCATCGAGCAGATCGCCGACGTCGCCGGGGGCGGTGTGGCAATCTTCAATGATCTTCGACGATGCCGTGATCAATCGCCGCAGGACGGCCTTATCCTGGATCAGACGTGCATGCGACGGGGCGCTGGCGGCAGACAGCACCGAATCGGCAATGTCGATCAGGGCGGCCGGCCCACCCACGGAATCGAGCTGCCCGACGTTCTCCAGCTCGCCCTTCACCGTGGCCACATCGACCGGCTCATTACGGTCGAAGAGGGCAAGGATCGCATCAAAAATCTTGCGATGTGCCGGCTTGTAGAAATCGTCGGGGCTTAAGATCTCGATGACTTGACCGACCGCGTCGGCGTCCATCATCATTGCGCCCAGCACCGCCGCTTCGACTTCCATCGATTGCGGCGGTACCCGTGCATCGAACCGCTTATCTGTAAACTGCTGTGATGGTGTTGCCATATCTCAATTCTCCAAAGTTTCTCCCATCTTACACATGTCGCAGCAGAACACCACCGCAATCACTTTCTGGTGGAGAACTTGTCGATTATGCGTGGAAAACCACGCCCAAACGCCCCGTCCGGTGTGGATTATAGCGGGGAAACAGCAGTAGCTCAGGAGCACGGCGCCTCTACCGCCGTAACGATTTGTCGTAACTGTGACGGCGCCGGGCTCCTGAGAACACCCGTCACCATGTGACACGGGTGTCAGGTGCCCCGCACCCCGCGCATGAACGCGATGGCCAAATTGTAAGGGATGTTAACACGCGGTGCACCTGTCCTACGGCGACGTGAATACTGCCCTCACGCCACCTCCACCGGCCCACCATTCTGAGCCAAAGAACGACTCGCCGCCTCCAAAATGGAAACGACGCGCCGCCCGGCGACACCGTCTGTCAACGGGAGACGATTCCCCACAATCGATCCGACGAACTCCTTTGCTACCAGATCGAGTGCTTCGGTTGAGGCAATGTGCGGTGCGTACATGTCGCCGATCCGGTATTCGACGAGGTTTTTCCGAATCTGTTCGACGTTGGTCTCAATCGAGACACCCTTGTCGTACACTTTAATCTTCTCGGATGGCTCGGTATCGTCGTAGACGATCATCCGCTTCGTCCCGCCGATCAACGTTGTCCGCACCTTCACGGGCGCCAGCCAGTTCAGATGGAAGTGGGCAATGACCGGTTCATCGAACGCGACATTCACATAGGCGATATTCTCGATGGTCGTCCCGAAGTGTGCCAACCCGACCGCACTCACCTGCTTGGGCTGTTTGCGAATGACCGCATCCATGATCGACACATCGTGCGGCGCCAGGTCCCAGATGACGTTGACGTCGTGTTGAAACAAACCCAGATTGACGCGCACGGAATCGAAATACAGGATATCACCCAATTCCCCCGAATCGATCATCTCGGTGATTTTGCGAACCGCACCAGTATAGAGAAATGTGTGGTCGACCATGACTCTCAGATTCTTTTGATCCGCCATCTCCAGCAGCGCATCACACTCCGCCACCGATGCGCACATCGGTTTTTCCAACAGCACATGTTTGCCCGCCGTCAAGGCCGCCTCGGCAAGGGGGAAGTGGGTGTTGACCGGCGTGGCAATCACCACGGCGTCGATATCGGTTGCCGAAGTGATCTCATCGGCATCCTTCGTCGTACGGACTGTCGGATACCGACCGGCAATAAACGTCAAACGTTCTTCTTGAAGGTCGGCGACTGCTGCTACATCGCAGTCATCCTGCACCATGAAATTGCGGACCAGATTCGGTCCCCAATACCCGACTCCAATAATTCCAACGCGTACAGTGCTCATCGGTAATCTCACCTCCTGCCGTTGAATGCGGCTGGGACAGTATAAACGTGTGGCGATACCAAGTAAATGGCGAGGCGGCACAATCGAGCCATTTCTGGACTCGAATCCAGACCTATTGTCAACGGAGGCGAATTATTTAGCGGGGTGATCCCGGTGGACGGCGATTTGATCATCGGGAATGATGCCGTCCTGTTCCGACACCTCTTCGGCGCGTTCTCCGACATCACGCAGACGAAAGTGCTCCCGACGAAGAAAATAGAATCCCAGCAAGGTGATCGGGATGTATTGCGCGGCATGCAGAATAATGGCCACGGCCAGACCCTGGCTCTTCTCCAACCCGTAGACCGACAGCGATACCTGGGTGGCCCAGTGGAACACACCAACATATCCGGCCGTCGAGGGAATCGAAATCATCAGCGACACGACAACCAGAACGACAAACGAGGCTTCCCATGGAAGATGGTCGAATCCCAATGCTAAAAAGATAAAGTAGTTCGAAATTCCCATGATGAACCACAACAGCAGCGATGATGCCGCAACCCCCAGCGTCGTCGGCCAGTTGTGATGAATCCGCAGCCCCAGCGCAAACTTCGTCATGATGTCGCGCGCCTGGGCCTGAACCTTCTCGGAAAACGGGCGCATCAGTCTTCCGACAACATTCACGACTTGGGTGTTGCGATACTGCAGGAGTGTGAGTAGCGCGCTGAGTCCGATGGTTACCGCCAGGAAGATCCACCCGACGTACTGAATGCGGCCAGCCTGGGTCAGCTCGGTAATGCGCGAAAAGGCAAACACCAGCCACAGGAAAACCAATAACGTCAGGGAATCGTACACACGTTCGACGATGATCGTGGCGAGAGAGGCCGACCGCGACAAGCCTGTCTTTGTTCCCAGCGAGATCGCACGGGCAATCTCGCCCAACCGCGCCGGCAAGACGTTGTTCACCATAAAGCCGATCATGGTCGACGAGTACACGCGCGCATAGCTCACCCGTCCAACGGGACGCAAAATCAGCCCCCAGCGCCACGCGCGCAAAAACATCACGCCGACCACCAGGATCAAATTGGGGATCAGGTATTCCCAGCGTGCGTTTTGCAGCGTAGCCCACAACTCGTGGAATTCGACTTTCCGCAGAGCCAACCAGAGGAAAAAGACACTCACCAAGGCGCCGATGATCGCCTTACGACGCATGATCATTCTCCGCCAATTCGACCGGACTGGGCGATCCGATGCGCGTCTCGCCCTGCGCCACCCGTTCGAGAATCGATTCGGTCTCCCGGGCCGCTTCATCCCAGTGAAAGCCTTCCGCCCACTCCAGCCCGCCGGCGATCAGCGACTCACGCAACGCATCATCGGACATCAGGCGGCGCAGACGGTCGGCCAATGCCTCAATGTCGCCGTACGGATAGAGCAGCGCCGTCTTCCCGTCACGGGCCGAATCGCGTAAACCGGGAACGTCCGCGCACACAACCGGTGTTCCGCAGGCATTGGATTCGATGTTGGTGAGTCCCCAGCCTTCTTTCAGCGAAGGACAGACCACGACCCACGATGTGCGCAGAATCTCCACCTTGCGCTCGGCGCTGACATAGCCGGCAAAGCGTACGCGATTCGCAACGCCCAGATCGACCGCTCGCTGCCGTAAACGCCGATCATCATCTCCGGAGCCGACCACGGTCAGTGTCAGGCTGGGAAACTCATCCTGGATGCGGGCCGCCGCTTCGAACATGTGGTCGACCGATTTGTACTTTTTCAGCCGGCCGACATAGGTGATCGACGGTTCCGCAGTCTTGTCCTGTAGGGGATCGGTACGGTACAACTGGTGGTCAATTCCGCAATGCACCACGCAGATCTGACTCGCCGGAATCCCACGGCTCATCAAATCCTGCTTCGTGCTGTCCGAGATCACCATAAACGGCGTCTCGCGGTAATACCGGGGAACCGGTTGCTCCATCAGATAGATATAAGACGCCATCAACGCATTGATTTCCTGAAACACGGTCGTCGCAAACAAGTGTGGCACCACAGCGAGAATCGGGACAGTGGAGAACCGGGGTGTATAGATTGGAATCTTGTTGATATCTTCAATCGCGACATCGAACGTTTGCTCACGCATCAGTCGTTTGGCGGCACGCGGAGCGGTCCAATTGAATGTGTGCCGGGACCCACGACGAACGACGCGGATCCCATCGTACTCTTCCGTGTCCGCCGCGCCGGGGAATCCACTGCACAGCAGGGTCACGTCATGGCCCCATCCGGCCAGCCGCGACAGCAACTCCTGCAGGTGCACCTCCGCGCCGCCCGACAGTGGATTTTTCAGGTCTTGCCAGTTAATCGCCAGAATTCGAAGAGACACAATGCGCGTTCCTTGAGGTTGATGCGAACGGCTTCGTGATTAGGATTCATCGTCCACGGTGATCGTTGTATCGGCCGCCGCCGTGTCGGCTGCCGAACCGTCCTCTTTCAAACGGTCGACCACGCTTTGTACTTGAGCGAGAATCGACCGGCTCTCCCGATCGTCCGGATTCGATTCCAGCCAGTTGGCCATCATCGACGTCAGCGTGTCGTATTGACCCGTCGTGTAATACAATTGGACCAGCGTGCGATACGCCTGTTCGTATTCGGGGGCCCGCTGCAACACGTCCTCGAGAACTTCGATGGCACGGGTTGAGTCGCCAATCGTCCGGTACGCCATCGCAATACTGGTTTCGATGCGATTGCGATCGGCCGGAGTCTCCTGTGCCAACTGTAACAGCGTGTCCAGCTTGCCCGGACGGCGGTTGTCCGCCCACATCTGTGCGAGGTAGAGCAGACCGTCGGATTCCGTCGGCAGTGTCCGCGCCCCCTTCAGGGCATACTCTTCGGCCTTCTCCAGTTCGCCGCGCCGGCGGTACTCATCGGCCACCACCAGGAAGGTTGAAAAGTAATTGCCGACCAGGCGCCGTGTATTTTCGTCCTTATAGATCTCCGGATCGTTGAGCCCTCGAAACTGAAAGACGCTGTCGATACGATAACGCATGAGATCCAAATCGACCATGTTGTTGCCTTTATCACGCACCAGACGCTGGACAAACCCGATCATCAACAGATATCCATCGAGGGGACGGCCACGGTACTGCCGGCTCGACGAGGACACGGTCACCGCGAAATTGATCGTGTCCTGCCAGTTGTTGGTCGTCAGGATCTCATCGACCATCTGATCCTGAATACGGACCAGGTCGTTGTCCTGAGTGCGGTAATGGATGAGGCGGCTGATCTGGTTGTCGGTCAAATCCATCGGGACGTTGAGCTTGTCTTTCAGGTGGCGAATGTACCAGTGGGTGTTCAGCAGGCTCAGGTTGGCGTTGCGCACGTCGGTGCGGATGCCGTACACCTCCTGCAGGCACCACAACGGAAACGTGTCATTGTCGCCGTTGGTGAACAGGATGGCGTTGGGATCGCACGATGCCAGAATATTATATCCGTAATCATATGCAATATAGTTATCAGACCTATCACACTCATGGTGATTCGACGATAGTGTGCGAATGGGTAGCGCCATAACGATCAGCGCCCCGACGGCCGCCCAAGGCGTCGCACCGCCCGACAGCCAGCGCACCAGCACCGCGCCGCCCAGCCCGATGGTCATCCCGAAAAAGACAAACGCCGCCGTGAAGAAGTAGTCCCGGTTGCGCACCTCCAGATACGCGTCCTGCTTCACCGGATCGTACTTCGTTCCGTCGGCAAAGTTCATATACCACACCAACCCCACCGACGTCAACAGCAACACCACGAGCAGCATGACGCCCAACGCACGCCGTCGCCAGATCATGTAACCCAGTCCCAGCAGGCCGACGCCGAAAATGGGGAAGAAGAGGTTGTCGTTGAACCCATACTGCCGGTCGAAGAAGCCCCAAAAGCCCATGCGACGGTGCTGGCCCAACTGGTTCGACCACTCCCCGCGACGCGTCAACGCGCGCTCAAACATCGACTCCTGCCCATACTGACGGCGCTCCAGAAAGTCGATGAACGAGGTCCACGTCTCCGGATCGTTCTGGTCAATGGCCGGATCGTGAATCGAACGAATGGGGATGAAGGCATGCGTCGAAAACCCAATCAGCCCCAGCAGCGTCACCATGGCATAAAACCGCCACCGATGCGCCGACCGCTTGCCGGCACCGATCAGCGCCGTGATCACCAGCCATCCGATCGATGCATACAGGAAGTTCACCACATCCATCGTGACAGCAAACAGGGCAAATCCGGTGATCCAGAATCGTGGGTCACGCCGCAGCCCGGGCGACAGCCAGACCATCATGAAGAAGATCGGCACGACCGCCAGCAGTACGGTCATATGCACACCCACCGACAGGAGCGCCAAGTAGGCGATCAAAACGAGCAGACGGTCGCCTGTCGGTTCGTCGCGCTTCTGCACCCACACCAACGAGAGCCAGATCAGTAGAACCATCAGGAACATTGCCAAACCGTAGACTTCAGCTTCCACCGCATTTGACCAGTTGGTGGAGGAAAACGCAAACATCAACGATCCGCAGAAGGACCCGGCATAGATCGACAGGCGCTGCGACAGTGACAGGTCGGGATTGGGATACCGGTTCCCGTACCACGAGGTGATCAGGCGCGCCAGCACGAAAAATGCGAAGCCGGTGCCAACTGCCGTGGGAATGGCGGAGAGCAGGTTGATTCGCAACGCTGGATCCGCTGCAGTCGGCAAGATGGCAAAGATGCGGCCCAGCAAAATGTACGTTGGAGTCCCCGGCGGATGAGGAATTCCCAATATGTGGGAACAGGCAATAAACTCACCGCAATCCCAAAACGAGACTGTGGGCGAGATCGTCGTTAGATATGTGATGACGACGAGCAGAAATGTCCCCAATCCCAACACGCCTAAGGTGGGGTCTGGAAAGAGCCGGTTCCACAGCCCCTTCACGCCCGATTGCGAATCGACCTGATGAGTTGTTGTATCAGTCATGCCGTAATGACGATCCTCTTGGCCTCGGATTTTGCTCTGAATTCGAGTCGGATTCGTTCGACGATTCTTTGTTCTGACCTTCTAATTCCTGCTTATACACCCGGTCCAAAATCCCATTGATGAACGCACGTGAGTCGTCACCGGCGAATTCACGCGCCAACTCCAACGCCTCATTGATCACAACTCTGGGCGGTGTGTCGAGGCAAAAACGGAGTTCGGCAATCGCCAGGCGCAGGATATTCTTCTCCACCTGTCCAATACGTCCGAAGTCCCATTTTTCGGCATTGTCTCGGATCGCTCGGTCAATCGCCTCCGCGTTATCTATCGCGTTGCGGAACAATTGCTTAGCCCACTCGCCCGTCACCGTGTCGCAACTGGCGCGGCGCGCCTGTCCCTCGAAGACTTGGTCGACCGACTCGCCGGTCGAAAAATAGGCATACAAGCACCCCAAAACCAATTCACGTCCCTGCCGTCGTCGACTCATATCACATCCAAAGCGTCGTCCTCGTATACCATCCTCGCGCGGGAATGTACATGTCAGTAACATGCCAGCCAAAGGGTTTTACCGGCTCGAGCTGATGGATTTCCCTGACGCCTCACTGTTCTTCGTTATTGTGGGCGGGTCACTTCGGACCGATAATGGGATCGTATGGGATTCGTGCAGACAATAGGGCGCTGGGTTCTCAATCTCGTTTTGGATATTGGCCGTCTGGGCATCATGTGCGGGCGTCTCCTAAGCGCCGTGCTGCGCATCCCGCGTTCCCTGAAACTGATTATCAATCAGATGCTCACCATGGGCGTTCAGTCCTTGCCGTTAGTTCTTCTCACATCGGCATTTACCGGAGCGGTGTCAGCTTGGCAGGGCGCCTACCAGTTCCAGAATTACGTGCCGATGCGCTACCTCGGCACCGCTGTCGGCAAAGCCGTCGTGATTGAGCTGGCCCCCGTTCTGACCGCGCTTGTCGTTGCTGGACGCGTCGGCGCTTCAATCGCCGCCGAGCTGGGCACCATGCGCGTGACCGAACAAATCGATGCGCTCGAGGTGATGGGGATTGATCCCGTCCGCTACCTCGTGATGCCGCGCGTCGTATCGGGATTGATTATGCTGCCGATGCTGGTCATGTTCGCCAACGTGATCGCCATTCTGGGTGCGTTGGTTATCGCGGTGACGTTGGTCAACCTGTCGAGCGAGACCTTCCTCAACGGGGTGCGTTTGTTCTTCAACTTTTCGGATCTCTACACCGGATTAACCAAGGCCACGGTCTTCGGCCTGATCATTTCCCTGATCGGCAGTTTCCAGGGCTTTAACGCGAGTGGCGGGGCAGAAGGTGTCGGGCGTGCGACAACAGGTGCCGTGGTGACATCATCGGTGCTGATCCTCATCTCCAATTTCTTGTTGGCGACCATTCAGTTCCGGCTGTAAACGATGATCAGTATCAAACAACTGTCCAAAAGCTTTGGTGGGCTGACTGTGCTGCGCGATGTTGACCTCGATGTCGAGCGAGGCGAGACGGTGGTTGTGATTGGACGGTCGGGCAGTGGGAAGAGCGTTCTGCTCAAACACATCCTCGGTCTGATTCATCCCGACAGCGGGCATGTCTATATCGATGGGCAGTCCGTCGAGCAGATGACCCGCCGGCAGTTGGATCAGGTGCGCATCCGGTCGGGTGTCCTTTTTCAGGGCGGAGCGCTGTTCGATTCGATGACATTGTTGGAGAATGTTGGATTGGGACTGGTGGAGAATACGCGTAAATCGCGGCAGGAGATCGATGACATAGCCACCGAACGATTGCAGTGGGTCGGACTGAAAGACGCCATCCAAAAGTTCCCCTCCGAGGTCTCCGGGGGCATGCGCAAGCGTGCTGCCTTGGCCCGTGCCATTGCCATGGATCCCGACATTGTCCTCTACGATGAACCGACTACGGGATTGGATCCGGTGACCGCGGAGGGTATTAACGATCTCATTGTCCATCTCCGCGAACGACTCGAAGTCACCGCCATTGCCGTTACGCATGATATGAACTCGGCCTTCAAAATCGGCGACCGCATCGCCATGCTCTACAAGGGCCGGATCGTTTTCAACGGTACCGCCGACGAAGCCCGGGCCTCCGACGACCCCGTCCTCCAGCAGTTCATCAAAGGCGACACCGAAGGCCCGCTGGAAATCATCTGATGTTGGAACACCGAGCCTCGGCTCGGCGTGTCCAAATGCAGGGCGATCACGCGCTCTCGCGCGACCGCTATCCTCTTTCCGGACAAGGCGTCACCCGAGGGGCGGGTGACGCCACGTTCGGGACCAGCCGCGTTGACTTACTTAACGGACTTCCGGGACACGACACAAAGACCCGGGCGGTCCGTTCGACGAGTATCACTTTCACATCCCAACCCCTTGCCTCTATTCAGAGAACTGCCTTCCTTGTTATCCGTGAAAGCACCTGCCACAAAGACCTTCTACGCCTGCTCGAACTGCGGCTCGACTTTCGCCAAATGGTCAGGGCAATGCCCGGACTGTGGTGCTTGGGACACAATGCACGAGGAGAAATCCCCAGCAGGGGGGGCAACGCGTGCCACCAAAGGTCGCGCCCGGGTGGAAGCACCGCCCACACTCGCCGAAGTCAATGCCGACACGTTGGCGCTCCTCGCTACCGGAATTGGGGAATTGGACAATGTCCTCGGTGGTGGCGCATCACCGGGATCAACGGTGCTCGTCGGCGGGGAACCGGGGATTGGGAAGTCGACGCTCATGCTGCAAGCAGCGGGACGGCTCGCTCAACGTGGCTATAGGACACTGTACATGTCCGGTGAGGAATCGGCTGCGCAGATCAAACGCCGCGCCGACCGCCTCGGTATTCGCAGCGACTTGCACATCGGGACCGACACTGAAGTCGACCTCATTCTGGCATCGGCCGATACGATCAAGCCGCGTGCCCTGATCGTTGATTCGATCCAGACAACAGTGGACCGCCAATTGCAGAGCCCACCCGGAACAGTCTCGCAAATCCGCGAGACGGCGTCAATAATTTCACAGTGGGCACGTGCACACAATGCGGTGGCGTTCCTGATCGGACATGTCACCAAGGAAGGATTCATCGCCGGGCCGAAGGTGCTCGAGCATCTCGTCGATACAGTCTTACAGTTCGAAGGTGATCGCCGTCAGTGGATACGCATCCTGCGTTGTCTGAAAAATCGCTACGGTTCGACACACGAGGTCGGACTCTTCGAAATGACCGAGCGGGGATTGGCCCAAATCGAAACCCCATCCGCACACTTTCTCTCGGAGCGCCCGGAAGATGTTCCCGGCTCGGCCGTGGCTGTCGCCATCGAGGGACGCCGTCCGCTGCTGGTCGAAGTGCAGGCGCTGGTCGGAGAGGGGGGAGGCGTGCCGCAGCGGGTGATGTCGGGCTACGATCCGCGCCGTGCCGCCATCCTCATCGCCATCCTGCAAAACAGCGGTGGCCTGCGTCTGGCCGGACGTGACGTGTACCTCAATCTCGTCGGCGGATACACCAGCGATGAACCCGCCATCGATCTGGCCGGTGCCATGTCAATCTCGTCTGCTGCGCTGAAGAAGCCGGTTCCGGCCGGAATGGTATTCATCGGTGAAGTTGGTTTGGCCGGGGAGATTCGAGGCGTTCCACAAATTGCACCGCGGTTGAACGAAGCCGAGAAGCTCGGTTTCCGCCAAGCCATCATCCCGCAGGTAAACACCCGCGATCTACCGCCTGCGGGCGATCTTGAGGTCACCGGAGTCAAAACGCTCGACCACGCGCTTCGATTGCTATAGCAAGACATGTGGGGTGGGTGAACCCCTTCAACGCTCGTTCGCGCGTTGAAAATAACCATCCACCTTACCCTCTCATCTCAATGCCGTCGACAAAAAAGCGCCTTCTACGCAGGAGACGCTTTTTATAGCCATTGTCAGAAATATTGTCCGTTTGCGTCAGCGATCCATTCGGGTGAAACAGCTCGCTGCTGTCATCCCCGTGCGCCGCGGCGGACGGGAATGACAACAAGTTAGGCGCTTTCTGGATTACGTGCCCGAATGCCGGGAATGCCGTGGGTGGAGGGAATTAACGGGACAGCTGATGCACTAGTGTTATGTCACGCGCGATATGTCGTAGGGCAGGAGCACTGCGCGTCCAT
>CAYTTY010000073.1:0-11692 GCA_964440935.1 uncultured Ignavibacteria bacterium
TAAAGGTCCGTGGCACCCTGATCCAAACGGAAAGGATTTATGACAATTGCTATAATCCATCGATCAGGGAATACCTGAAACGAAGGCGTTGCAGATAGGCCGGAATAACTACGACACCTGCAACCGCCCCACCAACTCCGACACCGACGCCACTTCCATCTGAGTCAAATAGTCACTGAGTTGCTGCGCGATATCGATCGGGGCTTTGGGGCTGCGGAAGATGGCGGTGCCGACTTGCACTGCTGAAGCGCCGACAATGAGGAATTCGGCCGCATCGAGCCCGTTGGCAATCCCGCCGATCCCGATGACCGGAATCTGAACCGCACGCGCAATCTTATAAACTGCCGCGAGCGCCACCGGTTTGATGGCCGGGCCGGAGAGACCGCCGGTGATGTTGGAGAGACGGGGACGCAATCGCCAGTGATGCACCGCCATGCCGACAAGAGTGTTGATTGCCGAAATCGCATCGGCCCCGGCTTGTTCAGCGGCGACGGCTAAAGCTGCGATGTTGTTGGTATTGGGTGTCAGCTTGACAACCAGCGGTGTCTTCGTCACAGCCCGCACACCCGCAACACACTCGCCGATCCAGGACGGATCCGATCCTTGGTCGATTCCTTTCTCGACATTTGGGCAAGAGAGATTCAATTCGAGGAGATCGACACCGTCGTGACTATCGAGACGTTTGGCCAGCTCGACATAATCATCAATCGAATTGCCGACAATGTTGACTACGGCGCGCGTCTTCATGCGTTGCAATCGCGGCAGTTCCTCGGCGATGAATGCGTCGATTCCTTTGTTTTGCAGGCCGATGCAGTTGAGCATTCCCGATGCGGTTTCGCAGGTGCGCGGATACGGATGTCCCGAGCGCGGTTCGAGCGAAACCGATTTGGTGACCAATGCACCAAGCTTACTCGGATCGGTGTGGCGTTCGATTTCTTCGCCGGTCCCTGCTGTTCCCGATGCGGTCCAGATCGGTGTCGCGCATTCGACACCGGCAATCGTCACACGCAGATCAGGCGTTTTGGTCTTCTTAGGGGTCATGATTGATCAAAAGACAATATCTGCAGCGTTGTACACTGGGCCATCGCGGCACACGCGGGAGAACGTTTCATAGCCGCTCCCATCACGCCGTCGCACAACACATCCCATGCACACGCCAAATCCACACGGCATCGACCGTTCCAACGACACATAACAGGGAATCGAAAACGACTCACACTCTTCGGCCAGCGCCGCCATCATCGGTTCCGGTCCACATCCGTAAACAACGCTCTGCTCCAGATCGAGTAATCCCTTTTCAACGTCGTCGCGGAGGCGCATCACGATCGTGCCGTGATAGCCGCGTGAACCGTCATCGGTTGCCCACTGAACGCGGATGCCGAATTTACCGAGCTTGTACGGTTTCGTTGTAAGATTCTTCGTGCGCGCACCCAGCATCATCAGCGGCAGACGCTCCCGGTCGACCTCGTTTCCCCGTGCCCGTTTGACCATCGCACCGGCCAACTCATACGCCCACAGCCGCAACGGCGCCATCCCCAGACCACCACCGATCAGTATGGCACGCCGTCCTTTCGGTGGCATTGGGAAGCGATTCCCCAAGGGACCAAGTGTGTCGACTTCGGCACCCTTGGATAGTTGTGACAATGACCGGGTCCCCTCACCGAGGACCTGATGAAGCACATCAAACGTGCCCTCATCGGGATCGGTCGCATACACCGACAAGGCACGCCGAAACAGGTTGTGCCCGTCCGGCAACACATGCACAAACTGCCCCGCGTGCGCGGAGCGCGCTATAGTTGGTTGACGGAATCGTTGCTGGTAGATGGCCGGGCCAACGGCCTTTGTCGAGACCAGCCGGGCCGTATGCGTGATCATCACAGGGCCCTAGTTCTTGGTAGGGTCGCGGTCGATGCCAAAGCGGTCAAATTCGTCTCGTTCTTCAGCCGGTGGTTGAATGCGCAAATCGTACCGGTAATACATGTTGAGGGAATCTACGGGAATTGAGTCGGCATTGAAAATAGTGTTTTCGATGGCCAGCCGCGCCGCCTCATTAATCGCCTGCGATTCGGTCTCCGAGAGGACCTCGTAATCGTCAATCTCACCGTTGAAGTTGATCAGGATCTTATAAACAACCCGCATCTCCTGCGTGTAGGTCCCGATTTCCGATTCCGGGAAAAGAAAATCCCCGGTTGTCTTAATACGCTGCGGCAGCGTCTGCGGGTTCGGCGCCATCGGCAACGACGATGCGAACGCGAGCGAGTCTTGGTCGGCCCCGGTGGTGTCGGCTCCGGCCAGAGTCAGACTGTCGAGACTCCTCGCACGGCGCTGCTTGCGTTTCGGGCGCTCGACCGCGAACGTGAGCTTCTCGGTGGCGGCGTCGCCAAAGGGTGTCCCGGTCAGCTCCTCCTGAATGTCCTGGTACGCGTAGTAAATCGTCGAATCTTCCGCCGGGAAGTACTGCTCGCGCAAGGCGACAATCGCCCACTCGGCATAAGGAACCAGTCTCGAATCGGAGAATTGAATCGTGAAGTCCTCCAGCCGACGGATTGCTTCGCGCGGATTGTTATCGACCAGGTAGGCGTTTTCGGCCTCTTCGTACACCTTGGCCGGATGCGCGGTGTCGGCGGCGGTTCCCTCCAGATTGAGTCGCGCGATGGCCACCCCGGCATAGTCGGTGTACGGGTACTCGTTTAGAATGCGTCTCAGATACTGCTCGGCGGCCGCCGTGTCACCCAAATCATCGCGCAGCACATCGGCCGCGCCCAGCAATGCCTTGGCGGCGTAATGCGAATTCGGGTAGGATTCGACCATGTTCTCGTATTCGACCAGAGCCGAATCCGGATTCTTCAGCGAGAAACGATACAATTCCGCCAATTGAAGCTGTGTGCTGGCCGAGGCACCGATTTCTTCCAGTTGGGCCCGCTTCTCGTCGCGCTCCGCTTCGAGTTCCTGCCGGCGGCGGGTGGCGGCGGTATCGTCGACGGTCGCGACAATCGGCGGTGGCGCGAGAATCGAATCCGGAGGTGTCTCCGGACCAAAAAAGCCGTTGGTTCCGAAGTCATACAGATACCCCGGTGACGGTGGACCAAATGCATCGTTGGCGCCGAACAGCGCTTCCCAACTGTGCGGGGGCAGAAGTACGCGGCGTTTCAAGTTGTATCGCATTTCCGCCGAATCGACCGGCGGACCAAAGAACGGAGCCAAATGGGTCGGCGGTCCCTGGGGCCGATCGGATACCCGGACCGTATCCGGCATCAGCAGTGCCATCAACTCCAATTCTTCTTGGGATGGCGGCTCGGGGCCTTGAACCAAGTGCTGTTGATCTTCGGGGACGACATTCCGTGGCTTGTATGGTGGACGGGCTTCCGGCGGCGAGTAGGGTAATTGCCGCTCAAAACGCGGTACATTGTTGGGATCAAACTCGAATGCGGCTCGTCCCAAACCGCTGAGTTGCGCTGGACTGCGCAGCTCACCACGACCCAATTCGAGTCGGAACTGCTCCAGTTGTGTGATATTCGCTGAGCGGGTCAGCGCCAGATTGGCCAAATCCCCAACGGTGTGCTCCGCCCGTGATTTGTCGTACAGGTCTTTGGCGGCAACCAGATCCTGTTCCTGGAACTGCTTGATTTCCGCCATGTGGAAGTAGGCTTCTGCGGCATAGGGTGTTCGCTCCAGCACGGCGGCGACGCGCTCGTATTGGCGCCACGCGGACTCATAATCGCCAATATCCTCGAGTCCCCGGGCGAGCGACAGTCGGACCACGCCGATCGAATCCTCAAACCGCTCGTCGTCAATCAGCGATTTAAAGACCGCAATGCCGGAATCCGGACGGCCGGATTCGTAGTAGGCCTCGCCAATACCGCGATAGGCGCGCAATTGCAGTTCAGGGTAATCCTCTTCCTCCAAAAGCGGCTGATACAAGGCAATCGCCTTATCGGCCTGATCCCGTTTGCGCAGCGCCTGAGCCGCCAATAGACGCGACTCCTGCGCGCGTTCGCTCTTGGAATACTCGTCGATGACACGCGAGAATTCGATCTGCGCCGAATCATAGGTCTCATTGTCAAAGAAGAACTTACCCCGCTGATACAGCGCCTCGGCGCGCCACTCGTCTTTGCGCGCGGTCTCGGCCAGCTCTGTGAACACGCGGAATCCCGCTCGTTCATCGCCCAATTGAATCCGGCAGCGTGCCAGATACAGCCGTGCCTCCTCGATGAATTTCGAGTCGGGATGCGTCACCAATAATTCGCGGAAGGCCGCTTCCGATTTGGTGAAGTTCTGAATACGGAAATACGACATCCCGATCATAAACAGGGCGTCGTCGTGATACTTGCTGTCCGGATGTTTCTCGACAACTTTGTTGGCTTTCTCAATCGCGTCGAGGTAATGGGTTTTCCCCGGACCGATGGCGCTTTGCCCACGCGCCTGCTTGCGCATCTTCTCGCCCTGGCCATAGTACTGTCTGGCGTGATAGAAGGTGTTGAAGTAGACACACCCCGACCCGACAAGCAAAATGGCTCCCAGTAGCAGGGCCACCAGTCTGTGCATCCGCGTCTGTACTCGACCGTTTGTATCCGTACGGCCAGACATCATATCATCTCCTGAACATCCAACCGGGTGAGGCCGGCGTTGCGAGCCGCATCGACGGCGTCGGTGAATTCACCGTGTGTCAAACGGCGATTCAGCCGAGAATCATCCAACGCCGCGTAGGCCGGATAGTACTGGCTCATCACATTCACCATGGTATTCGTGGACACCTCGGTGGCCAGAAACTCAAAAATCGTACGCGACCGCGACAGGCCATTCGGCAGAACCAGATGACGGATCGCCAATCCGCGCTCGGCAACGCCCTGCGCGTCCAGTGCCAAATCTCCAACCTGCCGATGCATTTCTGTGATCGCTTTACGATTCACTGTCCAATAATCTCGTACCTTCGAAAGCGCCCGCCCGTTCCGGTCTTCTCCATATCGCATATCGGCCAGGTAAATGTCGACCACACCATCGAGGAGGCGCAACAACTCCACTCGTTCATACCCCGATGTGTTCCAAACGATTGGCAGCGTCAGCCCGTCACGGCGGGCGGTCAGGATCGCATCCAGCAATTGAGGGCCGTGATGGGTTGGCGAGACAAAGTTAATATTATGTGCCCCAGAGTCTTGCAGGTCGAGCATCAGTGATGACAGGTTCTCGGTAGTCATCACCTGTCCGCCACTGCTCTGTGAAATCGAATGATTCTGACAATACTGGCAACGCAGTGAGCAGCCGGTGAGGAAGATTGTCCCCGATCCCCGCGAGCCCGATATGTACGGTTCTTCGCCATGGTGGAGATGCGAGTTCGCGACGCGCACATCGGCATCCGAACGGCAGGTGCCGATCTCGCCCTCGAGGCGGGCCGCGCCGCATTCCCTGGGACAGACCGCGCACGCTGCCATCATCAGCCGCGCCTGCTCAACACGTTCAGCCGCTTCTGTCGATGACGGATCGAGACGCTCAAACATTGTGTCTCGTTCGGTCGCCACAGTTTTTGGCTTACGATTGAGAATCTTGCGCGAGAAGAAGGTCATTAGGAGGCCACTATTCGGGCACACCGATTCGCCGTCCCAGGGCCGGCAGGGCAACACCCGACGGGTGACGCAAAACGGCGTCACACATATATGAAGCACCGGTCGGTTCCGGATTCACTTCGATCAGATACGCACCATTTTGCCGGGCGATTTGGATTAGCGAGGCCGCCGGCTGGACCAGACTTGAAGTCCCTACGGAGAGGTAGACATCGGCCCGAGCCGCGGCCGCCCAGGCACTCTCCAATGCCTCACGCGGAAGCATCTCGCCAAACCAGACGACCGCTGGACGGTATAAACCGCCGCAATGGCACTTGGGGATCTCGTCGTGTTCACCGGGCGCTTGCACCTCGGCGTATCCACCACATTCATGGCACCGCGTGAGCATGATATTGCCATGCAATTCAATCGGTTGTGATGATCCTGCTTGTCGGTGGAGACCGTCGACATTCTGCGTGATCAGTGTGAAGTCGCTGAAATGCTGTTCCCAGCGCGCCAGTTCGTAATGACCAGGATTGGGCTTCACGTCGCGCACCAGACCGCGACGGTACTCATACCACTCCCAGACCACATGGGGATGCTCTTGGAAGGCCTCCGGTGTTGCCAGCGATTCGGCCCGGTAGGTCTTCCACAGCCCGCCTGCTGATCGAAAGGTTGGGACACCGCTTTCCGCCGAAACGCCGGCACCAGTCGAGACGACGACCGTGCAGTTGGGATTGGAGAGGGCCGACACGACTCCTTCGGGTATATCCACTGTCAGATTCATGCTTGTAAGATATACGGAAGCCATCGCGACGCCAAATGAACGCTGAGCTCAACTGACATGAGATTGCTCTCGACTACTTGGCCTCCGACGGGTACACATGGAGTGGAGCCTGATATGTGCAGCGCCCGAGAGCAGAGCTTTGGACATTCGCACGTGGTCAAACAGATCGTCTTGGCCTGTCTTTGCGTGTTGGTCCTGACGGTTATTGCATCGGCACAGGAGGCCCAACCGACAGACGACCAGCCAACCTACGGTCCCCGCCCATTGGGCGACTCGATGCAGGCGGATATTCAAACGCCGGAGATTGTCCCGTCAGATACGACCCGGAAGTATCTGTGGAAATCCAATCTCTTTGATTCACCGACCGGCAAGCTGTTGCGGTCGGTCGTGGTTCCCGGCTGGGGGCAATGGAGCAACGGCAAGAAGTGGAAAGCGGGCGTTTTCTTCACGATTGAGACTTATTTCTTTGCTCGTGCGTTGATCTGGCGCAGCCGGACGTTCGACCGCCAGCACGTGTGGGAAGCATCGTGCCTCGACGGGGAGTGCGACCCACTTCTGTTCAACAACTACAAGAGCGCCCGCAACAACCGCAACTACTTCTATTGGCTCACCGGTGTCACGGTGTTCATCTCAATGTTCGACGCGTATGCCGACGCTTACCTCATTTCCCTCGAACGCACCAAAGACAAAGGCGACGAGTTTTGGGGTGGGCATGCGTTCTTGTATCCGAAGGACGAGTATCGCCTGCTGGCGACACTGAAGTTTTGATACCGGTGGGACGAATCCTGGAAACGCCGAGCCCTGGCTCGGCGTGTGTCAAGACGTGCCTCTCACGCCGAACGGCGGGTGTGCGGTCGGTAACGCTATTGTGATTTGTCGAGCATTGTGTGTACGGTCTTGTGCGGGTGGACAGGTGATGCCAGCGCACTCGCCCTACGGTGAATCGTCCTGTGGCCGCAGAGGTGAGTTACGCAGGCCCTGCTCGCATGGTTCGCGTGCGCTCACCACAAGTAAAGCCGTCATCAGGGCCACGGCTGCTTGGAATGGCAGGCATGGAGGATTACCCGTACAGCGACTTTCGTTCCGTCACATCTTCATCCGACTTCGGGTCGCTTGGCGTGGGCTCATCGGGCTGGATGCTGCGCGGTGTTTGCTCGACCTGTTTCAGTGATTTGATATCGGATTGGGCGGTGGCGCCCAGTTCGCGGAACCGTCGCGTTGAAACGAGAACTCGGGCTTCAAATGTACCGGCGGAATCATTGAATGCACTCACGGCACTTTCCAGTGCTTTGCCGACGCGATTGAAATTCTCCGCGAAGCGATTGATGCGATCGTAGAGTTCGGCACCCAGGCGGCTTACCTGTGCCGCGTTTTCAGCCATTTGTTCCTGGCGCCAGCCTAAGGCGACGGTGCGCAACAACGCGATGAATGTTGTCGGCGACGAGAGAATGACGTTGTTGTTGAGGCCATCTTCAATCAATGAATGATCGACTTCGACGGCGGCCGAGAAAAATGATTCGGCGGGGATGAACATGACCACGAAATCGGGTGTCTGGTCAAACTGGCTCCAGTACGATTTGGTGCCGAGTTGTTTCATGTGTTCGCGGACATGCGAGGCGTGACGGGTGAGATTGCGTTTGCGCTCGGCTTCGTCGGTGGCTTCGAGCATGTCGAGGTAGGCCGTCAGGGAGACTTTGGCATCGACAACGATATTGCGGCCGCCGGGGAGGCAGATCGTCATATCGGGACGAAGCCGTCCCGAGTCGACCGCTTCCTGTTCGACGAAATCACAGTGTTCGGCCATGCCGGCCAGTTCGGCCGCCCGACGCAAGGTGAACTCGCCCCACCGTCCGCGCACCTGTGGCGCACGCAACGCCTTGACCAGTTCGCCGGTTTCCCGCTGCAGTGATTCGGCGGTCGATTTGACGAATTTCAGGTGCTGGTCGACACTGCCGTAGTCTTTCTGGATCGACTCACTGAGCCGCTGCACCTGTTCATCGTATTTTTTCAGTGATTCGTTGATCGGTTTGAGCAGAGAATCGATGGCTTCCTGGCGCTTGGAAAAATCGCCCTTGGCATCGGTGACCATCTCGCCGATTTGGGATTTGGCCAGTTGCAGGAAGTCGTTTTTGCTTTGGGTGAGCGCTTCCTTCGATAGTGAGGAGAATGCACCCTCAAGAACCTTTTTGCTCTCCTCGGCGAACTGCTTCATTTCGGCAAGGTTCTTTTCGGCCTCCTGCATGCGCGATTTCAAGCCGGCGTGCTCGACGCGTTCGGTGTCGTAGAGCTCGCGCAGGCGGATAATTTCTCTGTCTTTCTCTTCGATCTGCTGACGGACAATGCCGAGGCTCTCGCGCGCCTGCGCCCGCCCGAGCAGCCAGGCTGCCACACCGCCAACCACCAGGCCTATGAGGAGAGTGATCCATTCCATGATGGGGGCAAGGTGAGGGGTGATCCGGGGTGTGTCAATCAGTTCTGTGGAGTGGGCCAATAGTACTCATAGGACGAATAGGATTTATGTGAAGAACCCGGCCCCTCGAAGGACCGGGCTCTCCTTGGTACAGTGCCGTGGCAAGGCGTTACTGCGTCTTTTCGATTTGTTCGGCGAAGGCCTTGATCGCCGTCCACTGCCCGTCGCCGTGGATGCCGGCCTCTTCGAGGACCTTGGCCGCGTTACCGCTGCCGAGGAAGTGGCCGTGGCGGAATGAATGGAGCGTGGCCTTGATGCCCTCGCGGGAACGCACCCAGCGGTACATCGTCGGGAGCGTGAAGTCGGTGATGCCCATCGAGGTCAGACGGTCGGCCGACGGGAAGATTGTCTCGCGCTGCTGCTCATCGAGCAGATTGAACAACTCGGCCGACGAGATATAGTAGACATTCATATTGTAACCGGCGTCATCGAGACGCGGCAGGACTTCGTTGACGAAAATTGTCGCGACACCGTTGCCCTGTAATACGATCGTGCCGTTCTGCTGCTTTGCATTCGGATCGGCTTTGCGAATCGCGTAGACGCCGTTGCAGGTTTCCATAATCGACGGGAGCTTCATCGCGTCCCAGTCGACGAGTGTGTCGGCCGGACGGGTGACGAACGGCGCGAGCACCGCGGGACGTTGCCGTAGCCCGGCCACCACCAGCGGCCACATCTCGCGTGCATCCCATGGGGTCAGTGTGATCAGCACTTTGCCGGGGAAACACTCTTGCAATAATTGCAGCGGCTGCGGGTCGGCGTGCGTGGGACCATCTTCACCGGTCTTGGCGCCGGCGTGCGCGTTGACCATGATCCAGGTGTTGTATGGCTCGCCGGTGGCTTCTTCGCGCGACTGCTGGCCGATGCCATGCAAGCGTGCGGCGATGTGTTCGAGCGCAGCGATAAACGCGCCGTACGATGACGAGACTCCAACATGTTCACCGAAGCTCGACAGCCCCGCCATGAAGCCGCCCATGTTGTCTTCGCAGATCCCGCCCAGAGCGATCAGGCGGGAGTCGGGATTCGTCTTGGCATTATAGAACCCATCCGGGAATCCCTTGCCGACTGAAGAGATGCTGGTCGATCCCGAGAGATCGGCGGCGGTCGCCATAAAGGCGCCGCCGGTGCGACGATTCAGTTCACCGAGCGAATCGCCCAAGGCGGCACGCAGTGTGATCGAGTCGCCGCCGTTGAGCTGCAGTTTCTCCGGCGGGTCGCCGGGCTGCACTTTGCTGGTGTCGAAGAGAACGTTGATATCGGGAGCTTTGGCGTGACGCTGACGTTTGCGGGTGTTGAGAGACGTTTGAGCATGAGCTAAGTGCTCACCGACGAATTCGGCCATCTCGCGATTGTTTTCGCACACATTGCGAATGACCATCAGCGTATCGTAGAAGTACTGCTCGACAGCGACCGGCGTGACATCACCTTCGAAGCGCGGACACTTGGTGTCGAACGTCTCTTCGAATTCCTTCAGCGCTTCGTAATAACCGTCCGATGCAAACTTGTGCCCGGCCCCATGCGAGGTGCGTCCTTCGATGCCGTATTTCCAGCCCTTGGTCGTACGGTAGACAACCGCGGTCGGCTGGCCGTTGTTGACCGCCATTGCCGCGCGTTGTGCGGCAAGCACCTGACGGAAATCTTTGCCGTCTTCGACATTGATCGTGTTCCAATCGTGGAACAGGGTGAGTTCGCCGGGGCTCCACTGGACATATTCGCCGGGGCCGTCATCGTCGACGCAGACATGATTCGAATCGATCGACGCCTGGTTGAAATCGACATGCAGAACAATGTTCGAGATATTGTTGGTAGCGGCTGACGCCAACGCTTCGTGGACACGACCCGGTGTCATGCCGCCCTCGCCTTCGATGACATGCATGTGTGGTGGATCATCGCGGTAGATATCAAACGCGGCCGCAGCGACACCGAATGCCGTCGGCACACCGACACCGCTGGCGCCGGTGGCGTGCTTAATGAACGGTGTCATGCAGGTCGGGTGACCGTCGAGCGCCTTCGCATGGTATTTCTTGAAGAGCGGTGTTTCGGTCGTCGGATTGCGACGGAACCCGAGGAGGTCTTCAAGCCGGAGTTGACGCTTCTCGTCGGCCAACAGTTTGGAGTTGCCGATTCGCACCAGTTCATTGCGCAGCGCCCAGAGCGCGTAGAGGCCCATCGCCTTGTGCCCGGCGGCATACGAGATCATGTCATTGTCGGGCCGGTCAGGCTGGCTGAAATCGTAGACCATCGTCTGGAACAGCAGCGCCTCGGCGATCCGTCCGGAGGAGATGCTGCCACCCGGATGGCCGGATGTCGGAACGTTGTTGTACAGGATCGCGCAGAGGGTGCGGTAGATCACGTCAATCTTCTCCCAAGTCGACAAGGTGTACTCCTCGGCGACCAGGTTGAGGACGTCGGATGACGCGGAGATGTCGAAGTACTGCGCCCGCCGTGGCGCGTGTCGCGGGGTCGTGGGCATCACTTTGAATTCGGCAACTGTGTCCGGCATCGTTGGCTCCTTCTATAACGCCGTTCGGTGACGGCGACAGATAACGGATAAGAGTCGTGTCGATGGTCTGCCACACGAAGCCGTCCCCCTGGCGGCTCCGCACGGCATTCCCACTGAAAGGGTACGGTTTCGCAGTCGGGACAACCAGCGGGAGCTGAGGGGAATTGACACGAGATTGTCAAAAATGGGGGTGGGTTGCCGGGGCTCTTGAATAGTCAGCGGGGTCTTTGGGTGCGATAAATGTGAGTATATATCGGTTGTATCCGTTTGCAGGAGTTTGGTGCTTTCACCCTGACGAGGGCGACAGGGGCACCCGGCAGCCCGCTTCAGCGGGCTTTGTGCGTCCTGTGCGCCCGGCATGGGCACTGACTTGGAGGTGTAAGTCCTCCGGGGAGCAG
>CAYTTY010000074.1:0-10072 GCA_964440935.1 uncultured Ignavibacteria bacterium
TAAAGGTCCGTGGCACCCTGATCCAAACGGAAAGGATTTATGACAATTGCTATAACCAATGACGTAGCACGGGCGTCTCGCCCGTGCGGCATGGCCGGGACGGCCATGCTACGGTCTCGTGAATCGGAAGGTTCTTCTGACAATTGCTCTAATTGCTTCGCGGGCAAGGCGTCACCCGAGGGCGGGTGACGCCACAGACAGTGATTGACGCCACCGGCAGCGATTTCGAATAGAAACCTATGAATTGCATTTCCGGGACGGCCATGCGACGGTGTCTTGAATCGGAGAGTGATTCTGACAATCGTGCAAACACGCCTCCATGTTGTTTATCTCACCCACGAGGCGACATATCTGTTCACGCAGAGATCACGTTTTCCGCTCTTTCTTGCGGGCCGCTGGGAAGAGCACGTTGTTGAGAATCAGGCGGTACCCCGGGCTGTTTTTGTGCAGATTCAAATCGGTCGGCGGATCGTAGATCAGATGCTGGTAATCCTCGGGATCATGACCGCCGTAGAATGTGAAGGTGCCCTTGTCGAGGTTGCCATGAAGATAGCGGATTTCGTTGTGTCCCTCATTCTCCCCTAAGATTGTCACGTAATTCTTCACGAGGCTCTTCCGAAACGCCGTGGTCTGCCCCATGAAACCGTCGACAACGTCGACGTGGCACTGCACCAGCATGGTCGGCACCGGGTCGAGTTTGGCGGAGAATTCAAACAAGGTGAAGTAGTCGCCTTGGGGACCGATGCGCGAGGCGATGCGGTCGGGAGTGGTGTCGATATCGGAATGCGAATACTCGAACGCATCGAGCGAGACGGTAAAGTTCTCAAAAGCCATTGACTTAGCATAGTCGAGTCGCGCCTGACAGTTGGGATCCGGGGGATCCCCGTCGAATGGCGTCGGTACGATATCGACCTCCTGCGCCGCCAGGCCGATGTCGAGTGTCTCCGTCGCCGAACACATGGCAAAGAGAAATCCGCCACGTGAGACATAGTCCTTAATCGTCAAAGCGACGGCGCGCTTCAGATTAGACACCTTCCTGAAGCCAAGACGGTGGGCCGTTTCTTCACTGAGCTGCACCGACTGGCGATACCAGAGTTCATTGCGATACGAGCCGTAGAACTTGCCATATTGGCCGGTGAAGTCCTCGTGGTGCAGGTGGAGCCAGTCGTACCGGTCGAGTTGGCCGTCGAGCACCTGATCATCCCAGAGCGTCTCGTAGTCGATCTGGGCGTAGGTCAGCGCCATCGTCACGGCATCGTCCCACGGTTCCGCCGATGGGGGTGCATAGATGGCGATGGCCGGTGCCTTCTCTAAGAGCACCGACTCCATGTTCTCTTCTTCAACGGTGGCGCGGATCTGCGCTTCCTGAGCGTCGTCAATGATCTCGTAGGTGACACCACGGACGTCACATGTGTCAACGATGTCGGAGTAATTCTCCATCAGAAACGAGCCGTCCCGATAATTGAGCAGCCACTCCACCTTGATGCCCCGGGCGAGCGCATGATACGTCACACCATACGCCTTGAGGTGGTTGGTCTGTTTTAAGTCCATCGGTATCAACAGTTTCGCCGAAATGGCCGGGGTGGCTGATAGCAGCAGCATGAGTGCCGCCAGAACGGTGATGATGATCGGTCGATTGAATGACTGAGAGTGTAATTGTGATCGGATCTTCACGAAAGCTGCTCCACTTGCTGATTCCATGAGTATTGCGGTCAAAGGGGTTATACGCCGGGAGGGGCATCATCGCTCGCTGTTTTTCTTATCAGTGTGATCAAAGCGACATTGACGTTACACCGGGTTGGCGGATGCGCGGTCGGAGAGGCGCGTGATAACGGTTGTGGGTTTGACTTTGGGTTATGTGATTGTGGCTGGAGGGTGGAGACGCACTCGCCGTTCGTTGGTTGACACCCGCCGAGCTGGGGTCCGATGCGGCTCACCCTGAAGGGCTCGGCACTTGGAGATCGGCCAAATCCATGCCATTGTGTATCATTCATCGGAGTCGCTTATGAGTCGGTCACGATTCGTCGTCCCTCTACTAATCACTTTGTCACTGCTCGCAGGCGGTGTGCCATGCCATGCGCAGGACGCGCCGAAGGAGGTCGTCCAGTCGTATATCGCCAATCTCATTCACGAGGATTGGGTTGCGGCGGAGGCGTTCTGGCACCCGGACGATATCCGGCGATCGCAGCGGCTGGGTCTGCTCTATATGGGAACGCCGCTTAAGATCGATTGCGCCTCGCCTTTGATCCCACTGGTGGATAACATCACATCCGGTGACGTGGTGTTCGGCTATGGTGATATCACGGTCGATGATGGGCTGGCAACGGTTCCGGTTCGGGTGGGCTCCGCATCCCATGGGGTCGAACACCGGTACCATGTGCTGGAGACCGACGACGGTTGGAAGCTCGTCTCGCCCCTGACCGCGCATGCCCGAACGTGGAGTTACCGCGACACGCGCTACGCACGCATCTTCTATTCGGATTCCACACTGCTGAATGACTACGCGTTGGCGGAGCTGGATCGATTTATTGACGAGATCGCGGACCGTTTGCAGATTTTCGATGATGACCTGCGGCATCTGCAAAATCTGAAGCTCGAATACTACCTCTGCAATGAGGACCAGATCAAACAGATCACGGGCTACGCAGTGCACGGCATGACCAGTCTGCCGATGGATGCGATTGTGACCCGCCATCTGCCGCACTATCACGAGTTGGTGCACGCACTGACAAACTACCGCCTCCGTCGGATACCCTTGCACACCTTGCCCGTTGTGCAGGAAGGTTTGGCGGTCGCCCTGGGCGGGCGATGGGAGAAATCGGCCGATGTCCTCCTGCAATTTGGAACATTCATGCTCGAAGCGGATCTTGTGACATTGGATAGTGTGTTGACGAACAGCGGTTTTCAAACCGGGGTTGGCAGTCTCGACATTTCCTATGCGGCGGGGGGATTGCTGTCGCGCTACCTGATCGATACTTACGGGAGCGCCACATTCCTCAAGCTGTACGACGTTTTGAGCACGCCCGACACCGAGTTGAATGACTGGGACAGTGAACACATCCAATACCTCTTCAGCCGCGTCTATCAGCTTCCCTGGAGCACCATGGTCGCGGATGTCCATGAATTTGCATCGTCCAATGGGGACGGGCGTCTTCGGCCGGGAGGTGCGATTCCGGAGGCAGGGGCGCTCATCTCTCTGTCGGACGACGGCATCACGGTGGATGTATGGAACGATAACGATGCCTATGTGTTCGCCGTGTCGACTGAATCTGATCATCCTGAGATTTCAATTATCCTGCACGATGACGCTGAACCGGTGAACACCTCCTATCGAAGTCGCCTGTTTGCCAAGCACCACCCGGATATGCCGTACGATCAGGCGCGTTTTGGTTTGCTCGTCACCAATGCAGAGGCCGGACTGTACGATTACTACACCGACAATCTGATCGAGAAGTATGTGTTGAGCTTTGATCCGAGTGACGCGTATTGGGATGCTGATACGAAGCAGATACGGTTTCGCCTGGGCAAAAGTGCACTGCCGCGGATGTTGTCGGAGTATCGGGTGTCGATACGCACGCCGTAGGGTGGGCGCTATACGCTTCATATCACATACACATCGCCTGCTGGGCGTCCCTGACGAGGGCGCGTGACGGCACTTTGGAATCGGACAGCGATTCTGACAGCCGCTGCAAGTGTGAAACAGGCGGCGCCTCGCTTCTTCCCCATCGAGATGGAATTCCGGCCATTACTATGAGCGTAACGTCATCGGCTTCGCGTTGAAGACGCGTGAATCACACCGCGAAGCGCATCCGTTTTACGTCAAGTTGAGAAGCATCCCCACCCGCGCCGGCATCCGCTGAAAGCCCAGCTTCAGATTCAACGCCAGCATCGGCTGATTGGTCGAATCGTTCATCGTATACACGCGTTTGATGCCATGCTCTTTGGCCCATGTCAGCCCCGTCACCTTGAGGGCAGTGGCGATACCGCGGCGGCGATACTCGCGATGGACACCGGTGTCATCGGTATTCATACGGGTGAGATTCGTGTCGTCCTTGTGCAGAATGTTGACACCGACATATCGGTCCCCGTCGACAGCGATGAAATACGCTTCCGGGACTATCGTCGGACGTCCGATCTCGACATTCTTGAAGAACTCGAAGGTCATCGGCGTGTACACCTCCGGTGACGGCATGTCGGCCTGAATATGCACGATGAAATCGTAAAGGCGCTGCAACCAGTCGGGATCCTGCTGAATGTCAGCGAACGTTCGACATCGAATCCCCGAGTTGCGCACACGTTCGATCACCGGCTCGTACGGCGACGGATCGAACGGATCCAACTCCACCCACGATTCCCATGTTCTCATATCTTCGATGAATCCGCGATCACGCAGAAACCGTTCCGAACGCGGATGTTCGCTGCTGTAGAAAGCGCGTAGCGTGATTGGATCGGAGGGTGCGATGTCATCGCGAATGCGGTCGTACAACGCCTTGCCATACCCGCGGCCCTGATGTTCCGGACGTACCGCGATGTAAAATGAGAACCGCTGCGGATGGTACCACTGGGGAATCATTGAGCAGCGCGCCGTTCCCACAATCTGTCCGTTGTCCTCGATGACATACCGTCGCAATTTGTAGTGCGCATCCATCCGGGCATCGAGATGGCGCAGTCCGTCGGCCGTATCGTGCATGGCGCCCGGTGGTTCAGCGGCGTTGTGAATGGCGGCAATCACCGGATAATCAACATCAGTGGCAAGTCGAATGATCATTATATGTTGTCCGTTTGAATGATCCGTCCACCTACCACCACGATTGGATGCCCTGGCTGTCATTCTCCAATCGCCGCTTCAACCGCTGACGCAGTGTCTCGGGATCGGGCCCTTGCCCTCGTTCCCAGCCGTCCACCACCGCCTCGATCCGTTGTTCAATCGACTCGGCATCCGGTTTCCCCGCCAATACCAACAGAAACCGCTGCGCTTCCACGGCTTCAGAAATCGATGCATTCACGCGCGCGAGCGCGAAACCGACATACTCGTCGGCCGCCGGATCGAAGGTCCTGGCCGAGTGACGAATGGCATCCGACGGATAACGCGTATTCGTCTCGCAGTGCATATGATGACCGATCTCCCGCGCCAGAATGGCCATTTGTGCAATCGTCTTGAATCCCGCCCGGTCGGCCAGGGCCATGATACGCGGGTTGTAGAGGATGTAATGGTCGTATTCTTCCCGCGTGGCGCCCAGCAATCCGCCGCCGGTCACCTGGACCTTCGACATCGCCACCGCTCCCGGCACATACAGAGAACTGCGCAAGGTAATCTCGGGTCCATCGTACTCCGCACGCGTTGTTACGCGCGTAAAGAGCATCGCCATGGTCTCCGACGGATCCTCGGAGGTGGCCAAGTAATCGATCGCCATCCCGCGTTGAGCCGATGCCAATTGCGGTGCGACCATCAATACCGCAATCACCGCGAGATACAAAGTCGCTCTCATCGTTGCCCTCATTCCCATTAAACACCAATCACCAACACTGAATATACCACCGCGTTACAGCAAACAACAAATCCGCTACGACACCCGCCGCGACACAAACTGTCGCACCACCGCCGGCGTCGGCAATCCCGACATCACGAGTGCCACCGAAATGATCAACCCACCAACCGCGCCATGCAACGCCCACTGCTCGCCGCCGACGGTCCAGGCAAACAGGGCTGCAAACAACGGCTCCAACGCAAAGATCAACGATGCGCGCAGCGGCGATGCAATCTTCTGCGCCAGCAGTTGGACCACATACGCCGACAACGTCGGGACCAGTGCCAGAAACGCAATCACCCAAAACGCTGCCCGGCTGTGGACGCGGAAATCCAGATCCAGAACCAGTGCAGTAGCAATGCTCATTAACGCAACAACCAGGAACTGCTGGCAGATCAAAATATACGGGTCGACGCCCTGCTTCATGTACCGATCGGAATACAGCAGATGCAGCGCGTACGCCACCGCCGAAACGATCGTCAGCAGATCGCCGGTGTTGACATCGGTCATCCCGCCCGTCAACACCCAGAGACCGATCAGCGATACGCCCGACGCGATCCACTCCATCAACGTCGGCTGACGACGGAAAATCGTCGACAGAAAGATCGGCACAAACGCCACGAACAAGCCGGTGATGAAACCCGAGTTCGATGCGGTCGTGATTCCGAGCCCGACGGTCTGTGGGACATAGAGTAGCCACAGGATAACCGCCAGCCACACACCCTTTCCAAAATCACGAAACACCGGCTTGCGCTGGAGGAGCAATACGCCCAGCAAGATCAACCCGGCACTGAGAAATCGGTAGACGACCAGGACGACCGGATCGACTGCATTCAGTGCATCTTTGACGAGGAAGAACGTTGCCCCCCATACCAAAGCGGCGTAAAATAGCCCGAGATCGGCCCATCGTTCTTTCGTGGTTCGGCTCGACATCACAGCACTCCATAAAGCCAAATCGCAGCGATGGTAACACGCGCATGCGTGAAAGTCTATGACCTCGGAGCGCCGGGCTTGCAGGGCGAGTGCGCTATCATTCCAATATCACGATCTTCCAGCCGTGCACCCAACCTTCGACCATTCATTCTGGCGGACGCGTCCGCGCACCCGCTGACGATGTCTGTCGCGGGGCGGCGAATGCGCGGTCGGGGAGGCCCGAGTGAGAGTGGCGCGCATGCCTTCGGGATAATGGCTGGTAGATGTTGGCGTATCGCGCATCCACCAGCAGGGGTGAACTTCCCCCTCCGCCTAAACAAAAAGCCCCCACCGGTCTGAACCGGTGGGGGCTGAATTCAGATAGCGAATTCGATCAGACGTTAGTTCGACGCACCGCTCGGCTTGGCACTGGCGGTGGTGGCCGAGGCCTTTTTCGACGCGCAGCAGCCGTCACTCTTGGCCGAGGCTTTCGTCGCCTTGGCGCAATCGGCTTTGTCACTGGCCATTGAGGTCAAGCCCTTCTCATCGGCCACTTTGGCCGCGGCTTCCTTGCTCATGCCCTTAGCCACACAGGCATCGATGTAGGCTTCGCGGCTGTACGTCGGCTCGCCATCGGTGGCATTTGCGGTCTTAATGATATTGACACTGCCCTCATGGCACTCACCGGCCTTGGAGCCGGCCGCCTGGCACTTGGCGTAGCACGCCTCGGCCTCGGCGCGGGTGTAACCCTTCTCCGCCATGCACTTGGCAATACAGGCGTCCTTGTCACAGGTCTTGGCGTCGGACGCATTCGCCGTGGTCACCTTGGCGTCGGTCGCCTCGGCGGTCTTCACGTCGCCCTTTTCCGTGCACGGCTTGGTGCAGGCAGCTTTGGCTTCAGCCGAGCAACCCGGACCCGCAACCGCTTCACTGGTGCTAAACAACGATGACAGCATGCAGCCCGATCCACAATCGGTGCCGCTGATGTACGCGCCGCCGACAAGCACAACAAACGCTGCGGTTAGTGCGACGGTGGCTTTGTTGATTTTCCAAAATCTCATTCAATCCTCCATTACGGGTTACAGTCTTATCTGGACTCTATTTATCTACTTTTATCGACAGTTACAGATGTGTACTCGATGTAATGGTCGCAACAGTATTCTGCTCCGGCGGTTCCGTAAAAAAGAACCGTAATTGCCCCAATTTAAGCGGAACAGATTGCCTGTCAAGACAATCCATGATTTTCGTTACTCTTGCAACGGGAGGTAGGCCCTATACCGTATATCTCGGACAACAGCCGTGGCGTTCAGCGGATACCCAAAACTATTCGCCCCCAACAGGTTGACAAAAATGGGAGTGTTGTCGTATCCTTTAGGCGTCCCGCACGCGCCGTTGGCCGGTGTGACACCATCTGGTTCGATTCAAACGAGGAGACTCTCAATGCGCTTCACCGATTTGACCGCCAAAGTAATGCTCACGCTGGTGTTGACCGTCACGGTCGGCCTCATCGCTATCAGTTGTTCCGACGATGACACCCCAACCGGACCGGATCATGATCACGAGCCGCTGTTCATCCTTAACGAGGGATCGAATTCGTTATTCATCTACCAGGTTCCCGGTTTGCATGGTCCCGATACGATTCCTATGCCGACTACCTTCCCCCATCACCTCCACTTCAATCCGACAGGAGGCGATTACTACATCGTCGCGCGTAATAAGAACGGATTAGGACGTGCCTACAGCCTCGATCTGCAAACGCATGCCGTTAACGACTCATCGGACTTCTTTGGTCTCTTGACTGGAGTGACCACCAATCACCACGGCAGCCAGCTATACATTTCGAATTTTGGTACCCAGACGGCTCAACGCGATTCGATGTGGAGAATGAATCCCACGACATTTGCGGTCGAGGAGGTGATTCAGACTGGCTCCCAGCCGCACTTCATTGAGGTCACACCCGACAATGAGATTGCCGTCGTGGTCAACACCGCCAGCGATGAAGTCACGCTGTATTACCCGAACGGCGATCCACAGAACAACGTGTTTAACGTCTCAATCCACCCCGATCCCGGCGACCGGCCACAGATCGGATTTCCGAAGTACGCCCCGTACGGACTCGCGATCGCCGACAATGATTCGATTGCGTACCTCTCATGCCGTCAGGCGGATGATCCCGGACGGATGGAGGTATTCGTCTTCGACTTGGTCCAACAGCAAACGGTTGACACGATCCACCTCGACTGGCAGGAACGATTTGTGGGACAGGGTCAATACCGGGGCGGTCTGGCCATCCTCCTCGAGAATGACCGCTACCTGGCCGTGACATCGCAACACGGGAACGGTGTGTATCTGATCGACCTTCTGGATTACTCGTACGACGAGGTCGTGTTCAGTCAGAACTGGACCTTTGGCATTACGGCGACCAGTGACGAGGAATGGCTGTATGTCACCGCCAGTAATGATCGCACACAGCAACGCGGCTGGGTCTACGAATTGAAGCGCGACGGCGGCACCCTGACCGTCACCGATTCCGCGCAGGCCGACATGATCCCCAACGGGTGCCATGTTCTCCACGCGCACGGGCACGGCGGCTGATCACAAAACGGCAAGCGCGACGGCCGTGCTACACTTTTGCGAACCGGAACCGAATTTTGACAACGCCCAAAGGCACCAATGCGTCCACGGGTGGGGCAGACGCACAGGTCTGCCCCTACCGATTGTAGGGGCGCACCTACGTGTGCGCCCACACGCGCCACTTATGAAACAGCCTCTTCCTGTCTGCACATTCGGCGAAACCGAATGGGGTATTTCAACGGACCCTTGAGATCCGTGGCACTCTCCTGCAAACGGAAAAGACTTGTGACAACCGCTTTATAGCGATTGTCAGAAGTATTTTCCGTTTGTATTTGGGTGCCACGGGCCTAAAGGGGCGTGTTGAAGGACACCCGAGAATCAGAGCCTTCGGGAGGGCGAGCCTCCCGGCGAGCCGCAACCGCATGTTCCACACGGCGGCTCGGCGGGAGCCTCGCCCTCCCCAGTCTGAGGTGATGATAGACAGCAGGTTTTGCAACACACCCCTAGTGTTATGTCACGCGTGATATGTCGTAGGGCAGGAGCACTGCGCGTCCGTGACTTCGGAGACGGCGGGGGCGCTGGCAGCGCAGGGCTCCTGCCGATGGCGTTGTCGCGTGTCCGGCAGGAGCCCCGGGCGGGCAGCCGAATTGACCATGCCGAGCACGCATGGCGCCCGGTGCTCCTGCCCTACGGAATTCTGTCCGGCTCTTGGTGCGTGACATGACACTAGAGGCCCGTGGCACCCTGATCCAAACGGAAAGGATTTATGACAATTGCTCTACATCGTCCGCTCAATCGGAAGATATTTCTGACAATCACTCTATAGCGATTGCCATAAGTATTTTCCGTTTGCGACTGCAATCCATTGGGCCGTCAGGGACCCTCGCTGTCATCCCCGCGAAAGCGGGGATCCATTTTGACCCCAGCCACGCGCGGAAAATGGATTCCTCCGCCGCGGCGGACGGGAATGACAACACGTCTCAATTTAATCGGAAAATTATTCTGACAATCGCTCTAGTGTTATGTCCCAGAAATAGCGTCACATAGTCGTTTGAGTT
>CAYTTY010000075.1:0-9897 GCA_964440935.1 uncultured Ignavibacteria bacterium
GTTTCCAACAGGAGTTTACACCCACTCCTTTTTACAGGAAAGATCGGACATCACCGTTGACATGTCTTCTTGAGAGTTAGGGAGGAGAACAAGATGAAGGATAGGAGCGTTGGAAAAGTTGAAATTAAGATAACAGGCTGGATAGCCGTGATCGTAGTTTTCTATCTTTTGGTGAGGCTGTTTCTGTTCTGAGGGTAGAGTATTAGCACGAGCCGCTGCCCGATTTTAGCGTCTAAAGCGCTATATGCATGGGACGCAGGGTCCAGCTGCCAGCTAGAATCGTGTGTTATCGATTAACCACAGCAAGGACTGGTGCAACTTAGACTATCGGATTCACTCACCAGAATTCAAGTCCGACCTTTCGATTTGCCACTCCATTACTCGTTCACACTCAAGCACTGTGATACGCTCGTCGTCCTTTACGGTCCTTCCAACATCGTCCTCGATACGCTTTCGGTAAGAACTATAATCGGGTTGTCTGAGAAAATCCGCTACAGTGGTTGTGTACATGTGAATGACTTCTAAGAACAGCTGACCCTGGCGCACGGAAACGTTTGACACGCGCAGTATGTCCTTCACTGTGAGGTTGGCATATGTCCCCTCTGCGTCGAAAATCAGACACTCATTCGGGTGGTGCTCTTCAAACCATGACTTCAGAAAGTCATTTACTTGAATGTCTCGGCTTCGACTAACAGATATTTGCGAAGCAGGCGGGCACTTCTTTGGGAACATCTTGATTCGTACGTGTTCATCGGCAATGAGTAACTGATGTCTTCCTCTCTGTAGTACATGGAATGTCGACGAGACAAGAGAGCTGCCATCACGAGTGTCAATGAACAAATGAGGGCATTCATACTCAGTGTCACCCTTGTCATCGACAAACAGAATATCTTCCCACGCGATAATTCCATCAACATATAGATGTGCTCGGCAAACTCTCGAAATGTACCGCATGAACTGTCCAACTGCCTCCAGCCGATCGTTCCGAGTCTCATCGTGGACATTATGTCGCGAAACTCCTGGCAGGATGTCAACCTCCTGGGTATAATCAAACTTATTCCTGAGCATGTCAAAAAACGCATGATATTGGCGCAGATGTACACATAATCCCCGAGGATGAAAGGCGTAAGCTATGGCCTCAAACCAGCGGGGTCGGCTTTGAAAGTCTGGATACTCCTCATCCCATGGGTACTTTTTGTCATGGAGATCTCTCAGGAGAATTGGGGAATGGAACTCCTGATTGGCAGAATAGTGACCGAAGATTCGGAAAAGTTTGTTCTTGTTATTCACTTTGAATCTGACTTCAATGGTTCTTGATCGTCGTCTTGTGGATAGCGATAGCCCAAAGAACGTGAATAGGATTCGATCATTCTTTGGCAACAACAGCATATCTTCCAATTCAGCTCTACCCCACAAGTAGCACTCGACGATGCTCTTCTTCCGAATCTCAGCGCGGAAGGTGTCGTAGGCCTTTTTGGAAAAGTTCGCTGGGGCGGCGATAATGTACCCATAGATCTGTGAGTTATCCTTGAGGGAGGACACAATCTTGCGGATTTGTGAAGGCCCAAGTCTTTGTTCGCGTTTACATTGAATGACCCAGAGATTGCCCTCAACAATGATCTCGCCTTGATTCCCAGAGGGGTCCTCGTCGTCATTGTGAATGGTGGAGGCCTTTTCCCAGGCTCGAATATCAATGCCTTCGTCACTCCCGCCTCTTCCCGTTGCTTCAATTTTGTACCAGTCACGAATATCGTACGCCAACTGGCGAATGAGATCTTCGAACCTATGCGGGTCCAAGTCCTCGAAGTGCAATGGGTTAGTAGTTCTCGTGATCTTTGGGCTGCTCATATCAACAACACCATAACTCAGTTTAATTCTCGATACAGGTGCACTCCACCAATTTGCGGCAGTCAGGACAGAAAACAAAGAAAAATAAAGAAACAACCATTCAAGAGCCTCTACTCAAACTCGTTGTAGAGTGCTCGCTTGGTGTCTTCAAGAACGCAAATGAGCTTGTCAACCTCTTTGGAGTTGAGCAAGGTCATCCTGTAGCGATCCCAGGACTGCCCGTCCTTAGTGAAGGACTTCTCCAGCACAACGCTCGGAATTTTCCTGCCGTCGTGGTCATGGAGAAAGACAGCAGTACTGAATCCACCAACCTTAGCTTTGAAGTCTGGTTGGACTTTTTGACTTGATTGATCTGCCATTTCGCAGCCACCTCCTTTCAGCTCTCTGAAGATCTTGTAAGCCGACACTGAGGCAACTGGTCCTGACGGCCTAAGCTCTGAATCGAATTGAGTATTTTTCATGCCCGAACAAGGGCAGAGAGATAGCTATGGCTTTAGAGGAAAACTCTGAGAGCGGAACCTCCAGAAGTTGACTCGACCTCAAAGAGGGAGAGGCTTACTGAGCTCTCTGCCCAGGGCTCAATGGAAAAACGAGATCGAGAGTTCAGTGATCAGAGCGAGACCAGAAAGTACTTGAAGTGATCCGAGCTTGCAGAGTTGTATGAACTGAGTCTATTTGAACTGAAGTCGTGGCGGGCTATATTGCGATCAGAAGAAGGAGGAATTAGCATTTATGGCTCGTATTCGTAATCCGATTCTGTTCTCGGAACATTTTGGAGTCAATCCGAAACGGATGAGCGATCTGGGAGCGTTCGATCCGACGCTCAATGTTGACACCAAGCTTTTCGTCGATCCACTGCTGATACCTCAAAGTTCCGCGACGGAATTCTCCAAGTGTGCGGATTCTCGTTTCAAATCCCACTTCAGCAAAGTGATCAGGTTGCTCAAGGCCTCAAGAACCCAGGGAGATTCGCCGTGGCGTCAGGCAGCCCGATTCATGAGCTTCGGTGAGGTTATAGAAACCTGCATTGGATACGGAGGTGCGTCTATCCACGGAAGTGCACTCGGGACAAAGCTGAGTGCTCAGATTCTAACAACCGCCCAAGAGATCATCTCACTTGGAATCGAAGACCCTGAACTGTTCTTGCTTCTCCCTCTTCTTGAGGAGGGAATTGGACCAGACAGAATCAGTGATATGACCTGTGGCATCATCAGACCAGATTTGGCCGAGTATACTCAGCAGATATCAAGGAAATTGGAGATTGAAGGGAAGACTTTTAGGTTTGAGACTGGATCTTACACGCTTCCACAGAATCCGTGCGAGCGTCGTCCGACACCGATTCTACTCATTCCCCGGGATGTGCTCCGACACCTACCAATTGCAACTGATTGGGAATCGATGAAGGATGCGGCTGACCACAATGCAGGGTTGCGTTCACGCGTCAACAAGCTGATTGGTCGGATTTGGCGGGCAAGATCAGTTGCAGAGAAGAGAGCACTCAGAAAACTGGTTATTGAAAATGTAGAAGTGGCTCAGCTCCTCCTAGACCTCCTCAGGAGTGCCGAGCGAAACTCTTATAATCTGGACATTGATCCCGAAGGCGTGGTCATTTGGCGAACTCTACTTGGCACAGTCGCACGAGACTATCCGCTACAGCTATTAACACCAGCGAAACTGAATTCAGACTCAGTGTATGAGATTGCACTCAAGGTTGTGGAGCAATTCAGACATCTGATTGAAGAAAAGGGTTTGTGGAATCTGTTGTGGGTTGGGGCAAATGCCCGTCCGGAAGCTGCGAGTCAGCTGATCTTCTTCGCGGTAGCTGACTCCTACTGCAAGGCTAATGACTTGGACATAACTCCGGAAGCCGAGACCGGGCGAGGACCAGTGGATTTCAAATTCTCCTCGGGCTATACAGAGACAGTGCTTGTTGAGGTCAAATTGTCGAGAAATTCGAAGCTCGTTGATGGCTACAAGAAGCAATTGACGGCATACAATTCCGCTGAGCAGGTGGTGCGCTCGGTTTACTTGATAATCGACGTTGGTGGAATGGGAAGAAAGGACAAGGCACTCGTCGCAGCGAGAAGTGAGATGACTGGTGAAGGCAAACCAGCCCCTGAAATCGTATTTGTGGATGGCAGGAAGAAGAAATCAGCCAGCAAGCTGTGATAGAATGTCCACTGGCACCGTGATTGAACAAGGATCTGAAGTTAAGACTGAGATGCACGCGGCCTAGCAAGCGCAAATAAGGTAGCATGAACTTGGTATGCGAATTAGAAGATAAATGGAAGAAGAGAAGCTGAATAAAGAGAGGACATTCTAAGGCATACTTCAGCGATAACACAGAGGCAAAGCACTCACTTCAAGTTTTCGAAAAGATCTTGATGAGGTGTTCTTGCCTTGGCTCTGAACTTGTCCCTGAGCTGAGACAGACTTTCAAGCGGTTCCTTTAGCTGAGGTTGATGATGCTCAATCGAGCATGTCTGCTCGATTTTAGGCCGTGACAGTAAGCAGAGCAAAAAGCCCAAGACGATCAGTAAGGCTCCTACAGGAAGTGTAAGATTCTGTGCGCTAGAAACTATAAATGAAAAGGAACCTTCGATCAACCCACCAAAGTTGAAGATGAGAAGTGCACTCCCAACAAGGAGCAAGATAAGCCCGGAATAAAACTGTCTCTTCGAACAACGCTCGAAGACTTGGACTGCAAACCTGAAATTCTCAGGATCAGAGCACGAACAAACTCGCAATGGCATTATCCACCTCACAAGACAAAGTCACCGTATAGACAGTTCGTTTCCTTTCGTTTAGGGCAGATGTCTCTTCTGCGTCTATCGGGCGAGAGTCCAAATATCCGCGTTTAAATTATTCAGTTTTCGCAAACTCAAACTGTTATCAGGGATTAAATGAAAGATCAGGGGGCGGAGACTACATTACTCCACACTCACGGTCTGCTTGTGAGTAGCTTAGAAGCCTGATCTTCAGCATTGTTGGAGCATCCAACCTCCCTCTGGCTCCAGTCTCAATCCAAACAGTCTTTATACATCTAGAGAGCCCAATTTGTACACACCTTCTCGCCTTCGCTCATTCGTTTAGATCATCGGCCTGATTGCCATTGGAGGCAAGAACATTCGAGGACTGGTACGCACACTCACAAGAAAAATGTTCGTTTAAACAATTGAAGCCGGTTTGTAGCGGCTTCGTATCGCTGTGGTGGGCAATGTGTTACGCTTTTCGGGGTGCGGTTCTTCGGACGATGCCTGCTGCAAAGCAGGCGATAACGAAACTTAAAGTAAAGTAGCGCTACAAGGAAGCTTTCTCAGTTTACTTCGAGGCCTGTTGGCCATGAATAATCAATGGAGAGTGAAGAGAACAGTAGCATTTTAGTGAAAGTTCTTAAGCGGAGGAACTCTACGACGATTCGAAAGGAGGGAATCTTTCTGACATTCAATGCGAATCCTCTTGGTTGGTCACATCTGAAGAAGTTTCGGCAGATTGTAATTCAGGAGCTTCAGACTCGGTAGGATCTGCGATCGCTGGACGTGATACAGCGAAATGTTTGATGAGACCCAGAACATAGGATTGGTTCTGCTTCCATACTTGGTCCAGAAGTGAGTGTCGCATTCCAGGGATGATCACTGTATGGAAGACAGGTATTTGCTCGACGGTTGGGATGTGATTGCCATTCTCACCTTCTGTCTCAATTCGTTGGGGCAAGACCCATTGATATCGGTTTGTCATGTCTTCCGAACCGAGAATCACTAACGTGTCTTGTGATTCCAGTGTTAAGAGTTCATGCAACTTATCATCTCGGCCGCCTGCTACTACAATACGAAACACGCGGTATGCTATAGAAGACTGATCTACCTTCACCTCTTTGAGGAAAGAGTCGTCAACGAAGTAACTGACAAACTTGTTCCAATCTTCGACACTAACCTCACGGAATTCATCTGGAACAAGTGAACGTAGGCTGCATCCTGATGCTAACATACACACGGAATCGCACTTGATGCTGCCGATTGTGTTCGCTTCAAGCTGGTAGGATAGGGCTCCAAGTCCTCCAAGGGAATATCCGAGTAAGTGGATTCTAGTGTTCTCAGAAAAGTGCTTGGAAAAAAACTCCTCACTCTGATTCTTGACTTTTCGAACCAGTTTGCCTATATCAGCTAGCGCTTGCGTGTACCCATACCAGAAGCGTTCCTTCTTTCGAACAATCATGTCCAAGAGAGTCTTTGGCCAGTTTGGATCTGTGTAGTCGCGTTTATTGTATCTTTTTAGATGGAATGGTAGAGGAAGAAGAACAGCGGCCATTCCACCGTGGGCGGCAAGTTCCCAACACATTCCATGTTGAGGACGCTCATATACGCCTCTATTCACCTCTCCAAATCCATTTAGGACAATGACGAGATCGGTTTGCTTTTGGATGCCAGAGGCAGATTTTGGGAAAAAGAACTGTAGCGGGAAGTCATCGTTCCTTTTCTGAGCTTCGGGCGTTATGTAGAGATCCTCACGAGGCTCTCGGGGGTCTCCGGTCGTGAAACGATAGGGATAGGATTTTGCTTCACCGCTCGGCATGCAGTAATGAGAAGGCTCATCGAAGTCGCGGTCAAGCCCTTAATGTATAAGATATGTGCCTATGGTAGGACTACACATTCTCCGACAAGCGGCGCTCGATGTTAAGATAGCGAGCAACTGTATTGGGAGTTGTTATAAACTCGTAGATGTCTGAAAAACCTTCTGCACGAGCCATGGAGTCAGAATCAGCGTAGCCTAGTTTCCGGGCCACTTCATCTATGTCGGTGCAGTTTAGGTCGCGGGCTACCAAATTCACGTAACCCCATTGTACTGATGTCATTGAGCTATTTCCCCTTCTCTTCTTCTGTATCATCGCGATCCCCCCGTCTCGCGAAAAGTGTTTAATACTACAGCAATTGCTGCCAGCGACGCAAGATGTTTCTCGTATGTCATTATGGGTCAATAGCTTAAATAACTTTCCATTCCCGCTGTTTCATTCGCGCGCCCCGAAAAGACTTTAATTCAACAAGTTATGGGATCTTGACTGTTTGAGTCAAGGGCAGCCAAAGGACGACAGGGGCCTTTGCAGTCTGGTGGTGGTGAAACTCGTCGTGCCTCTAAAGTGGCACAAAATACTTAAAGTCCAGCCACCTCGATTTAGCATGTCCAAAAGTCCTGAAAACGAGAAGGAGCTGAGGTTCATGCTGCTCCAGGAATCTGTCTGGAATAATGGCGATAAACTTAGTCGGGTTTTAGAGCATGTGATTTCTCATGAAGCGTCAATTGCGAGGCTCACTCATCTCGTTGAAATGATCATGAACAGGCTGGGTGTTGTGCCGGGTGGCGACAGAGGCAGGAGGCAATCCAATGGCTGAACAAGCACCAAAAACTAACATCTTAGGATTTGAAGATCTTCAAGTTGACTTTCTGAGTTTGAGAATAGGAGAAGAAATCCCGAGGCTTGAAATCCGTGAGATCAGAAAGATCACAAATTCGAGAAAGCCTGACAACCTGCCTGGCGTGAACTACAAATACGTCATCGAAAGCACAGACGGCAAGCTGCTCACAGTCAACTCCTGGGTGTTGTGGAACAGGATTGCTGCCGTCCTGAGAGAAGCAGGCACGATCGAAGCCACTCTTGAACTTAAGCATCACGGAAGAGAAGACTACGAGATCAATATTGTTGATCTGAGAAACTAAATGAAGAGGTGATTTCCATGAAACATGAAGCCAGAAGTACGAACAATGCTGGAGAACACCTACAACGTCTTTCACGAGAGATACTCTGATTCTATACTTGCGTGGGATAGATTCATTGAGTTTATCGCCGGCGACCACTGCCCTCATCTCGTCACCGAGCTAGATCATCACTACGACTGGTTCTTCTCAGATAAAGACCTCGCAGACAAGATCATCCAAAACTACAATCTCGAGCTCCTGCACTCTGACAGATCTGATCATCTCGGAGACATGTACATTCAAAAACTCGTCACAAAGGCTGACGCGGAGCGGAGAGGTCTGTTTTTGACTCCTGAATCAGTCGCGAATCTCACAGCTGCCATGACAATTCCTGTGACAGAGGAGAAAGTCACAGTTCTCGATCCGTGCGTTGGGAGTGGGCGGCTCCTCATGGCTGCACATCAGCGAGCACCGAACGGAATCTTTTTCGGAGTTGACACTGATCTCAGAATTCTGAGAGTGGCATACACAAACCTCGCAATCCATGGCATCAAAGGATACCTGCTCCATGCTGACAGTTTACTCCACAACACAGACATTAGCACAGAGGAAGGTAGAGAAAACTGGAAGTACTCAAACCACTGGAATAGCCACATGGACAAACTCCACAAATACAGCCCACTCCCGAAAAAGACAACAATCGAGAGTAAAGTTGGAGATCCGTTGAAAGTACTCCCCAGAGATCAATCAGATCTTTTCAATCCAAAATGAACCCAGAAGTCATGCAATGCCTTGAGAACACGTACGCACTGTTCCAGACGAAGTGCGCTACAACACTGGATGCGTGGGACAGGTTTATCGAATTCATTGCAGCCGATAACGATGCCAGCCTGCTGCATCATCTTGATCAGGACTTTCCGCGGATTTTGGCTGACCGAAAGTTCAGGCAAGGCGTCAATCAATCATATTCGTTCGATCTGATACGGAGTGATTTCTATGATCACCTCGGTGACCTATATGTGGAGAGAGTCTTTCCGCACTATAAACGGCCTGGTGACAGTTGTGTTCTTCAGTCGATGAATGAAGCGTTGGTAAAGGCTGCAGAGAAAGTGCCGGCTACTGACAGAATCATTAGGGTGTTGGACCCTGGCTGCGGGACTGGCAGAAAGCTGATGTGTGCTTACAAACTCTCCCGAAATGGCCTGTTCTTCGGTGTTGAAAGAGACATTAGGCTGGCAAGGATAGCAATGACAAATTGTGCGATTCACGGCCTCAAGAGCTATATCCTCAACGCTGACCCAGAATTCCATGAAATCGACATAACAAGAATGGCCGGTTTGGAGAACTGGCATTACGCAAACCAGTGGCGTTCTCAGATGGATAAACTCAATCCAAGGGTAGGCGGATCAAAAGGAAGCACAGAACTTGAGGTGGGAGGACACTCAGGAGGTATCGCGCGAGAATGATAAGCGGTCTGACGCTTCCGCGTTGGATCCACGTATTACTCTCCATCTACCAGGTCAGAGACGAACATAGATACGCTGAGAAGCTCATACGCAAAGTCAAGGGATCGCGGTCGCATCTACGGGAAATCATTTCCCTTCTCGAAGAACACAAGATCATCACAATAGGCTCCAATTCAAAGATCAAGAACATCACACTCACCGACAAGGGACTCAAGATCGTGAAAGCAGCCTTTGACATACAGCAAGAACTGCAAAACACTGAAAATGGAACAAGAGGTGACTTCAAATCCACTGGCAACCGAACAGACCGGCACTGATGTTTTAGATACGCTTATTAGACAGCCGCTTAAGAACCTTGAGAGCCGAATAGCTATGCTTGAATTTGAACTGGATTGTCTCACTGCAATGCACAATGCCACTTTGACACGGCTCGGGAGTCTTCGAGTACAGGCAGAAAGCAGACTGAGAAAGGCAAGATACCTGGAATTGTCTTTGCCAGTTCATGTCAGCGCCCTCAGGGACCAGCTTCATACGCTTGTCAGAAACGAGGATGATGAAGCACGTCAGAACTTCAGGGACGCAATTGCTCTTAAGCAGGAGACTCAGGCAGCAAAAGAGGAGCTGTCAATCGCTCGCTCAAGATTGAAAGTGATCACTTACACAGAATTAAAGTTTCAGGACTCAGAATATGACAGTCTTGGATGAAGTGAAAGATTTGCTGCGGAAACTCAATCCAGTCTCAAAAGCCACTGCGCACAAGCTGTGGCACTTAAACCTTCTCAGCCCGACTCCAGAGGCAGCTCATGAAAATCTCACTCTGACTCGAATCATCGCGTCGGGTCAATCCCAAAGTTAGTTGAAGTGTGAACGGCTCATTCGTTGTCATGCCGCC
>CAYTTY010000076.1:0-9421 GCA_964440935.1 uncultured Ignavibacteria bacterium
CCCTGATGTCATCACGATACACACGGTGCCTCGCTTCCCCTCAATCGGAAATCTACTCTGACAACCGCTCTAGTGTCGTGTCACGCACCAAGAGCCGGACAGAACTCCGTAGGGCAGGAGCACCGGGCGCCATGCGTGCTCGGTATGGTCAATTCGGCTGCCCGCCCGGGGCTCCTGCCGGACACGCGACAACGAAATCGGCAGGAGCCCTGCGCTGCCATCGCTCCCGCAGTCTCCAACGTCACGGACGCGCAGTGCTCCTGCCCTACGACATATCACGCGTGACATAGTACTAGTCATCAGAACTCCTTGTGTCAGCTTCTTTAATCGTGCTTACACGTCAGTCTACCACGATTCATTTGCCGACGTCTCATCCCGTCAGGGACCATTGAATCGGCGCACAAAAAATCTAAAAAACCTTATCAGCCCGGAAACCGGATTACCTTTGCCTTGTATCAAATATGCCTGGCCACCGGCACGGGGCCGGTGGAGAGCGGAAACCCTTGCCGCCCAACGCGGTGGCAACAGTGCTTCATAAGGAGGTTGTGGTATGACAGGTACCTGCACTACCCCGGCAGCTGCGGCCTTCAATCTGGAGGTTGCTCGCTTCTCAGACATCGATCGTCCCGGTGTTTGGGTGGATCAGAGCGATGGGAAGGTGTACCGGATCTTCCAGGATGGGCTTCAGACGGGACACTCCCCGCTGATCGACGTGCCGACGGCACGCAACCTGATCCTGGTCGACACCGATCCGGGAGCGCTGTACGAAAAGGTTCGCATGAACTGCTCGAACCGCAACATTCACGTACAGCCGCTCGAGTTCTAACCCACTGGAGGGTTTCTCGAGGAGAGCCCCGCGGGCGGTATCGCCCCGGGGTTTATTCATGTTCTCAATGTTCACTCACGGTGTCCTGACAATATGCAAAGCGGTACAGGGCCCACGACCTATAGTATCACTTTAGGCTTATAGTCGTCACCATATCGATAGCCGACATTCTTCAGAAAATTCGACACTCCGTGGAACAGAGCCCCAGGGGGTCCTTGTAGCATCTAGTACTTGGCCACTGACAGGGACGTCAGCGGAGAGTCAGGAACCCCGCGCTTTCAGTCCAACAGAGACGTGAGTGCTCAACAACGGAGGTTGTGGTATGACTGGACCGACCAAAACGACAACATCTACGGCCTTCAATGTCGAGGTCGCCCACTTCTCAGACATCGATCGACCTGGTGTCTGGGTCGATCGCAACGACGGTTCGCTCTATCGGGTCTTTCCGGAAGGGTTGCAATTAGGGCATTCGCCCCTGATCGACTGCCCGACAGCCAGAAACTTGATTCTGGTCGACCCGGATCCCGGCGCGCTGCACGAAAAGGTGCGTATGAACTGCGCCAACCGTAACATCCACGTACGCGCATACGAGAGCTAACCCACTGTGGGATTCCGTGAGAAAGCCCCTGCGCCCAATGGTGCCCGGGGCTTTTCAACAGACCTTGAAGCCAGGTGCTCATTCAGATGTCCCGCCGTGAGAGTGTATCGGGAGGACTTTGCTAGAACACACTAAACTTAAAATACTTCTTCGGATTTGCCATGATGTCATCAATCAGCGCACGGGTGTCGGTAACCAAGTTGCGGGCTTCCAGATAGAGTGTCGAATCGGTCATCATGTGGTGGGCGGTTCCGCGTCCCGATTCCCAGCGGGCGAGCATGTTGTCCATGCGTGACGATACCGACGACATCTCGGCGTAGAGGGTGGTATCCCATACCAGGCGGGAGAGTGTCCCCTCACCGTGGAGAATGCCATTGCTTAACGAATCGAATGCATTGCTGGCCGATTCGATCGAACTGACGAGCCGCGCTTGCGAGCGACGCAATTCCGTCATCAGGTCTTTTGATGCAATGACCAACGAATCGATTTCATCGGAACTACGGCTGTCGGTGGTCAGCCGCCCGAGGTACCCCTCTCCCCGCTCGATGCGTTCGAGAATGGTATTCAGGCGTTGCATGGTAGCGCTGAAATCTCTCATCATATCCGGCGCTTCGGCAAACGCAGCGCTCATATCGGCGCCGCCAGCCGGCTGTAGAACCATGCCGGGCTCCGCAGGCGGCTGTCCCTTCTCACGCGGTGTCACGCTCAGGTACTTGTCGCCCATCAGCCCCATGGTGGAAACACTGACTTTCGATTCGCTTGAAACCAAGGGCCATGCTTCCTCAGTGATGCCGAAAACCACCTCGATTTGACCGATTCCCTGGTACTCGACAAACTTGATGCTGGAGACACGGCCGACCTCAATGCCACCGACCCAGACCGGCGCTCCGGTGGCCAACCCACCCACATCCTGGTAATGCACCTTCAGTTCCCTGGTCTGCTGAAAGAAGGTCATTCCGGAGCCGTTGAACGCTGCCCACAACAGCACGGCAAAGGCGAAGAGGATTACCACGCCGACGCGTACTTCGCTCCAGGGGACTCGTCCGCTACGACGCATGCCGGGCCCCGTCAGTGAATTCGGCGGATGGGCGCATGCAATGCGCCCCGACAAAGATGCGATTAGACATTGAATTGGTTGTCGGGTTGGTCGATGGGGCGACGACCGCAGGAGCCGGGATCGCAGCCGTGGTTACAGTTGTTGCCGCGGACATCCCAGAGTTCACCGTGCTCCTCCAGAAAGGCGAGCGATTCTTCATGCAGGTCTTCCAACGCCGGAAGTTCAAGGGTCATCTTGTGCATATCGATTTCGAGCCGCTGATCGTCGGGCATCGGGTCCATATCCATGACGTTCTGCCACTTACGGTAGAACGCCTTTACATGATTTAAGTCTCGCGACCTCAGGACCACGGCGATTTCGCGCACATACTGAATCGCCTGCGCATCAATGGCACTGCAACATCCACCCATAGAAACCTATCCTTCCGTCCCACGTCAGCGGGATCATTCATTTAAGAAAGCCAAACGTACTGCCCCTGGCAAGGGTTCCGACAGCGGCTCGACCGGTCTCAGAATCCCCCTGACACGGTCACTCCTCCGGACAGACCGCCGGAATATTCTTGACCGACTGCATAAATGGTGCCAGAAAGCCCTGCACCCGTTCGTCCTGCACCTGTACCAATTGCTCCCCCGGGCCATCAAAGACCATCACGCCATCGTGGAGCACGATGAAGTGATCGGTGACCTCGAACGCATCGGTGATCTGGTGTGTCACGACAATAGACGATACCCCTTTGACCGACTGGAGTTTCAGTATCATTTCGGTGATCGCTTCGGTGGAGATCGGGTCCAAGCCGGTGGTCGGTTCGTCATAGAGCATGATCATCGGATCAACCGCGGCCACCGCGCGCCCGATGGAGACCCGTCGCTGCATCCCTCCCGAGAGGCTGTCGGGCAGGATATCGATGAGGTCCTCCGAGAGATTCAGGAACCGGAGTGTCTCCCGCACCGTGACCTCGATCTCATCCATTGTCTTGTCGGTATGCTCGATCAGCGTGAAACCGATGTTTTCTCCGACTGTCATCGAGTCAAAGAGGGCACCGCCTTGGAAGACGAACCCTATTTGGGGACGCACCAGCGCCCACTCCGCTTCCGATGCCGTGGTCATTTCTTTGTCATTAATGAAAATACGCCCGCTGTCGGGTTGTACCAGTCCGGCAATCAGCTTCAGAATCGTGCTCTTTCCGGAACCGGAAATGCCGAGTACGACAACCGTTTCACCGGGTTTGACATGAAACGATACATCGCGCAACACCGGCTCTTTGCCGTAGGAAAAGCTGACGTTTTCAAAACGAATCATAGCATCCCTTGGATTTGCGGCACAAGCAATCGCGTAAACAGAAAGTTAATGAACAGAATGGTGATCGAACAGGCGACGACAGAGTCGGTCGTCGAGCGGCCCACACCACGCGTCCCGCCAACCGTACTGAATCCCATATACGTGGAGATGATCGCGATGATCGCCGCGAAAATGAATGGTTTGCTCAAACCGATGATAAAGTTGCCCAAGGTCAACTTCGCGGTAACATTGGTCCAGTAGACCGCTCCCGAAATGTTCGCAATGTAGATGGCGATAATGTAACCGCCGTAGATGGCCACGAAATCGGTGACAATGGTCAGCACTGGCAACATGACCATCAGCGCCCAGAATCGCGGCACCGCGAGTTTGCGGATCGGATCGATCCCAAAAGCGCGCAGGGCTTCGATCTGCTCCGATGATTTCATCGATCCGATTTCGGCGGTGATCCCGGCCGCAACCCGCGCCGCGACCATGAGTCCGCACAATACCGGGCCCAGCTCACGAGTAATGGCAATCACCATGACCCGCCCGAGATAGTTTTTCGATCCGAAATCGGCGAGCTCGATCGAAAACTGGAGTGCCATGCCCTGCCCGGCGAACACGCCGGTCAAAACCACCAAGAAGAGCGACCCCACTCCGAGGAAATACATCTGCTCAAATGTCTCCATCAGATACATGGGCCGGGAGAAGATCTTCCCAAACAGCCGGAACGAATAGAAGGTCAGCCCCTGGAGATCGTAGGCAAACCGTTTGATGATCGTCAGTAGGTTCATAACCTCGTGCCACAATGCGGCATCTCGGGAATATACCGGCTCAAAGGGCTTCTGTCAGTCATTTGCATCCGGGGGTGTCTGGATTAGGGGGCAATCCGGGATATCCCTTGCATCGGCGACGGTGAGTGCGTAGTGTGAAGTGTACCTGAGTTCGTGGGGTTGGTTCCACCAAAGCGGGGCCTGAGATCATACCCCTCGAACCTGATCCGGGTAATACCGGCGTAGGGAAACGGACCAGGTGAGCAATCGGGGAGACAACCGGTTGCCGTGTCATTGAGCCGTTTCCGTAGTACTGGAAGCGGCGATTGTCGTTTTTAGGCCCCGGGAAAGGAACTGGCAATGCTCCGTTCCACCCGAACCGCTTTGCTGGCGGCGGTCATGATTCTCCTGCCGGCCCTCCCCTCCGCTTGGGGCGCCATCCTCAGCGGCCAGATCACCGATGCGGAAACCGGCGAACCGGTTCCCGCGGCATCGATCACGATCGATAAAACATCCATCGGCACAGTGAGCGATGAGAGTGGACAGTTCATACTTGAGGACGTGCCCGAAGATGCCGCGACGTTAATCGTACGCCACGTGGCGTATCATCTCTGGCGCGGGACGATCGCAGCGGGGATGTCCGATGTTGATGTGCGATTGACACCCGAGGTGTTGCCCGGGCAGGATATCCTCGTGACAACGTCTCGGGCAAAGCGCGGCGAAACACCCGCCGCCTTCGAGAACCTTACCAAAAAGGAAATTCGTCGCTCGTATCACACTCAGGATGTGCCGATGCTCCTCACCGAAGCACCGGGTGTATACGCTTTTTCTGACAACGGGAATGGTATTGGCTATTCCTACCTCTCGGTTCGAGGTTTCCCTCAGCGACGAGTGTCCGTACTAATCAACGGCGTACCGCTGAACGATCCGGAGTCGCACGAGGTGTTCTGGATTGATCTGCCGGATTTGCCGGAAAGCATCCAGGATGCTCAGATTCAGCGGGGTGTCGGGACAACACTATACGGATCAAATTCCATTGGAGGAACCATCAATCTGCGGACGTATGATTCATCACCCGTGCGAGAGTTGAAGGTGACCTCCGGCTTTGGCTCCTACCAGACACGCAAGCTGTCTCTGTCGGGCCGATCGGGACTAATTGATGGGCAGTATTCGTTGTACGGACGGTTTTCACGCATTGTCTCCGACGGGTATCGCAACAACGCCTGGACCGACATGTGGTCATACTATTTTGCGGCGTCGCGATTCGACGAGAAATGGACCAATCACCTGCATGTGTTCGGCGGTCCCGAGCAGACGCATTTGGCGTATAAAGGGATTCCCCGGCGGTTTATCGAAGGTGACTCGACCTTTGAATTCAATGGACAGCGTCCGAGCGGCGATCCCGATTTTGACCGGCGGTATAATCCGTTCGAATGGTCGAACGAAACCGACAACTTCAACCAACCGCAATATCAGTTGCTCACCGAGTTTCGCCCTGATACCAATTGGCTGTTCGAAAACACGCTTTTCTACATCAAAGGCGACGGGTACTACGATCAACTGCGTTTCGGTGAAGCCTTTTCGGAATATCATCTGCCCTCATTCACACGCGTGGAGGCACATGACGGTAACACCGATACGGTCGCTGTCGACGAAGCCGATCAATTGTGGCGCCGTCGCTGGGTGGCCAACGATTTCTGGGGGATTATTCCCCGCGTGACACACCAACACGGCCACGGGGTCTTCACCGGCGGTATCGAGTTCCGCCATCATCACGGTGATCATTGGGGCGAAGTGCAATCGGCGGTGCCGGCAGATACGAGTTTCATCCCCGGACAGCGGTTTTATGACTACGAAGGCCGCAAGATTGTTCTGTCCGGCTTCCTCCAGGACGTATTCACACCGGATCCCCGCGTTTCCGTGACCGGTGCGCTGCAGTACTCATTCAAAGAATACCGGCTGTATGATAACAAGTACCCAAACATCAACGGACAGCGAGTGACACATACGACACGCTACGATATTCTGTCCCCCCGCCTCGGAGTAACCGTCCGACCGCTCAAACACTGGAGTGTATTTGGAAGTGTCAGTTACAATGAGCAGGAACCGGCGAACGACGAGGTGTATGATCCTCAGGCGTACTTTGCGGACGCCCGCGATTTCTTCAATACCTATAACGAGGAGACGGGAGAGGGATCGGATCCGATTATGACACCGGAGCGTCTAATCGATTACGAATTCGGCGTGTCGATCAACAAACCCCGCTGGCGCGGTAGTTTCAATCTGTTTCACATGCGATTCCACGATGAAATCGTGTACAATGGCTTGTTGAACGATGATGGGGTGCCGTTGCGTGCCAATGCCCCCACAACCGTTCACCAGGGCGTTGAGGTGGCCGGTGACGTTGACATCGGCCACGGATTCTCCATGCGGGGGAACCTGTCCATCAACGACAACACATTCGAGGAGTTCACCGAATTCGTTCCGGATTGGGATAATTGGGGCGATGTTCTGCCGATCGACACGGTGAATCGTGCGGGCAATTATATTGCAGGATCGCCCAAACATCTGGCCAATCTGCGATTCACCTATGAGAGTCCGTGGTTTTCGATGACGGGCCATGCCTTCCGTGCAGGACGACTGTATCTCGACAATTCGAATTCCCCCGCTGCGTCTATCGACCCATATACCGTGTTCAACCTGCGCGGCGATGTTCATTTGGGACGGTTCTTGCAGGGGGCTGACATTTCACTGTTCATCCACCTTAACAACGTATTCGACGAAGAGTACGAAACAGGCGGATATATTGACGATGGATATCCATTGTTCTTGCCTGCCGCCAAAAGGAACTACTTCGCGGGGTTGGAGGCGAATTTGTAGCAGGGCGTCAGGAGCCCGGCGCACTAATGCAAACGACAAAACGCTATCGCGATGGAGTGCGCCGGGCTCCTGACCTACCAGCAGTCCCCCTTGTGACGTGTGGACCGAGATGCTGAGCCGCCTCCACCCTCTCGATATCGCCATCCTGGCGGCATTTCTGCTGTTTCAAACCTGGGTGGGAATTCGGCTGTGGCGTGAACGCGGTCGTCTGGCCACCGCAACCGACTTTCTGCTCGGCGGCCGACGTCTGACGATGCCCGGATTTGTCGCGACGTTGGTGGCGACGTGGTACGGCGGGATTTTGGGTGTCGGGGAGTATTCGTATCTATACGGCATTTCGAATTGGCTTGTCTTCGGTGTGCCGTACTACATCTGGGCCGTTGTATTCGCGCTCTATCTTGCACGTCCCGCCCGCCGCACGTTCTTCATCTCCCTCCCCGATCATCTCGCTGAAGCGTATGGGCGCATTCCGGCCATGACCGGTGCGGCGGTCGTGTTCATCATGACCGTGCCAGCGGCATATGTGCTCATGATTGGAACGATGGGGACGTTGCTGCTCGGCTGGCCATTGTGGTGGGGTGTTGTGATCGGTGCGGTGATGTCGGTCGTGTATCTACTGGCCGGCGGATTCAATTCCGTCGTACGCACCGATAAGATCCAATTCCTCGCGATGTATGTGGGATTCGCAGTCATCGTCGTATTCGCATTTCTCCAGTACGGTGGCTGGTCGTTTCTGAAGACGAATGTACCGGAAACACATTTCACCTGGCATGGCGGCAATACGGCGTGGTTTGTCGCATCGTGGTTCTTCATTGCGGCGGCGACATTGGTTGAACCGTCGTTCTACCAACGGTGTTATGCGGCGAAGTCGGAATCGGTCGCCAAACGCGGCATTCTGATCTCCGTCGCCTTCTGGATTCTCTTCGATTTCATGTCAACAGCGGCCGGACTGTACGCACGCGCGGCCATCCCGGAGTTGGTCAATGCCGAATCGTCGTATCCCGCACTCGCGGCGCGTGTGCTGCCGCCCGGTTTGGTCGGTGTGTTTCTTGTGGGGATCATGGCCGGTATTTTCGCGACGGTGGATTCGTACATGTTCATCGCCGCCATCTCGATCGGCCGCGACATCTACGGGCGCATCAAATCAGCGACCGACCGTGGGATTCGAACGATGACACGCTGGGGACTCGTTGTGTCGGCTGTGATCTCCGTTACTCTGGCGCTGAGTTCGCAGTCTGTTGTCGGATTATGGCGTGATCTGGGCTCGATTGGTGTGCCGGTGTTGTTATTCCCTGTGCTGTGGACCTTTCGCAAAGGACAGAAACGGCCGTCAACTAGACGAGTGGTTATATGGATGCTTGTCCCTGGAGTGGTCTCGCTGGTGTGGATTGGGTTGCGGGTGTTTGGGACAGGATATCCGTTGGGTGTGGAGCCGATCTTTCCGGGTTTGTTGGTGTCTGTACTGCTCTGGACTGTGCTGGTTCGGACTGGCGATTCGACGGAGGAGCACACGGCCGTGCGCAAGCAGGGACGGGGCTAGCCAATGTGACCGCCCCCAAAACCGTTGAAACGGTTTTTGAGGACTCAGGCGCTTCGTAACACCCGGCTGAAGCCGGGTGTCATAACAATTGTCAGAAGAACTTACCGATTCCACCGTGCCGTCATGCGCCCTCGCGTGACGGCTATCTTCCCTACCGACAAAGCGTCACCCGAGGGCGGGTGACACCACGCTCGGGACCAGCCGCGTTAAGTTACTTAATGGGCTTCTGGGACACAACACTATAGCGATTGTCAGAAATATTGTCCGTTTGCCTCAGCGATCTATTCGGGTGAAACAGCTCACCGCTGTTATCCCCGCGAACGCGGGGATCCATTTTGAACACACTACGAGATTCAAATGGATTCCTCCGCCGGGCGGCGGACGGGAATGACAACAAGTTATAGCAATTGTCAAAAGTATTTTCCGTTTCCATTGGGGTGCCACGGGCCTTCAGGGGTGTGTTGAAAAA
>CAYTTY010000077.1:0-9357 GCA_964440935.1 uncultured Ignavibacteria bacterium
CCGCCGTGTCCGGCATTTACATCTGGAAAGTCGATTCGCGACTGGGGAGTCAGGTCGGGAAGTTGGTGATTATTAAGTAGGCCGCATTGTAAACCCTGACGAGGGCGTCAGGGGCACCCGGTACCCGGCTGATAATCATAAAACAACGAAGGGCGACCCACCGGGTCGCCCCTACATTGTCTGTTCACTCTAACACGTGCTACGCGTCGTAATAGCGCTCGAACTCAAACGGAGTGGGACGGACACGGAGGTCGGCGACTTCTTTCCGTTTCCGTGCGATCCAGGTCTCCAGCAGATCTTCGGTGAAGACACCGTCGGTCAGCAGATAATCGTAGTCAGCTTCGAGCGCATTGAGTGACTTTGTTAGTGACGTCGGGAGTTGGTGGATGTCGGCCAGTTGTTCCTCGGTCAAATTGTCCAGGTTCTCATTCATCGGCAAACCGGGGTCAATCTTGCGCTTGATGCCATCGAGACCGGCCATCAGCATCGCCGCGTAGGCCAGATACGGGTTCATCGTGGCGTCGGGCGGACGGAACTCGAAACGCATCTTCTTCGGATCGCGTTGATACCCCGGGATACGGATGCAGGCGGTGCGATTGCCGAGTGAATAGGTGCCCGCGACCGGCGCCTCGAATCCCGGCACCAACCGCTTGTAGGAATTGGTCGAGGGATTGGTCAATGCCAGCAACGAATCGGCGTGAGCGAGCAGGCCACCGATATAGTGCAATCCGGTCTCCGAGAAGTCACACGGTCCGCCCTTCTTGTAGAAGAGCGAGCCATTGGCATTCGCGAGGTATTGGTGCACGTGCATGCCGGAGCCGGGTTCGTTGAACAGCGGCTTGGGCATGAAGGTCGCCGACATGCCGGCACGGAAGCAGGCGTTTTTGATGAAGTACTTCACCAGCATGGTCTGATCGGCGACACGGGGCATCGGGGAAAATTCGGTTTCGAACTCATGTTGTCCCCCGCCACCGACCTCATGGTGGTGGTATTTCAAACCGATCCCGGCTTCGGCCAGGAGTGTAGCAATCTCGGAACGAAGATTGAATCGGCGGTCACGGGGCGGGGCGATGTGATATCCGCCCTTGTAGGGGATTTTGTAGCCGAGACTCTCCCCGTTTTTGGCCGCGCCCCAGGGGGCTTCAATCGAATCGAGATAGTAATAGGAATGATCAGGTCCCTGCGAAAAGCTGACCGAGTCGAAGATGTAGAATTCAAATTCCGGCCCGAAGAGCGCGTCGGCCCCCTTCACCACCCGCTTGAGATAGCTGACCGCATCGGCGGCGACGCGGCGGGGATTGCGCGAGTAGGTGGTGATCTCATCGACGGCATCCATGATGTTGGCGATGAGCGACAATGTTGGACGATCGAAAAACGGATCGATGAAGGCCGTGTCGGGGTCGGGCAATGCAATCAGGTCGCCGCGCTCAATCGACGCAAATCCCGGAAGCGAAGAGCCGTCGACACCGACACCGGTGGTTAGAAAGTCTTTGTTGAGCGCTGCCATCGGGAGGGTGATGTGGTGCCACGAGCCCACCAGATCGCAGAATTTGAGATCGATAAACTCTGCTTTGGCCTTCTTGGCCAGTGCTTTCAGTTGTTCGAGTGTCGCCGCCATGAATCTCTCCTGATGATACAGTTCGGTTTCGGATTGCCGCTGCCCACCCAGTCCGGGTAAAAGATACGGGGGAAACCGCGCGAGCCACTGACAATTTGACATCCACAGAAACCCGGAATTGTCATCTTCAGGAATCCAATTGACGGGCTCTCCCGGGGGGCGTTTCATTGCCGCATGATGTGTGATCTGTCAACGAGGCAGGGAACTTCCTTTGCGGCGCCTCGTCTAATCTGAACTGTAGGTAGTGGGACCTTTTGGCAGGAGGATTGTGGTGGTAAAGTCAGGATTTCGTTTCACGCTCGGTCTGGCCATGGCCGGATTGCTGATGCTCAGCGGCTGTTCCCAGCAGCAGACACCGGAGCCGCCGGCAGCCAAAGTCGAGCCGAAGGTTGATACACTGTTTGGCGAGGTGTTAGTCGACGACTACTTCTGGATGCGCGGCAAAGAAAAGCCCGAGGTCATTCAGTACCTCGAAGCCGAAAACGAGTATACCGAACAGATGATGGCGCACACGACGGCACTCCAGGAGACACTGTACAACGAGATGGTCTCGCGTATTCAGGAAACCGATCTCGATGTGCCCGAACGCATCGACGATTACTATTATTACACGCGCTCGGAAGAGGGTAAGCAATACAAGATTTACTGCCGCAAGGAGGGCAGCCTGGAGGCCAACGAGGAGGTTCTACTCGATCATAACGAACTCGCCGAGGGTTATGATTTCCACGACTTGGGGATCTTCGATCCTTCCCCGAATCACAACCTGCTCGCCTATGGGGTCGATACGACGGGGTCGGAAGAATACACAATCTACTTCAAGGACCTGACGACCGGTGATTTGTTGAGTGATGTCATCGACGCGACCAGCCGCAATTTTGCGTGGGCCAATGACAACAAGACATGCTTCTACACCATCCTCGACGAGGCGCACCGTCCGTATCAGCTCTTCCGGCACACACTCGGGACGCAGAAGGCCGATGACAAGCTGATCCACCAGGAAGATGATGACGCATTCTGGATGGGGATTGGGCGCACCAAGAGCGAGGAGTATCTGCTTCTTTCACTGGGTAGCATTACATCAAGTGAATGGCGGTATCTCGACGCGGACAAGCCGACCGGTGAATTCAAGATTATCCATCCGCGCGAAGAGGATCATGAGTACAGCGTGACGCATCACGACAATCGATTGTTCATCGTGACCAACACCGATGATGCGGTCAATTTCAAGGTGATGACCGCACCGGTGCGGAATCCGTCGCGCAATAGCTGGAAGGACTTCATCCCCTACGATGCGGACGTCAAAATCGACGATATCGAGGCGTTCGAGGATCACCTGGTGGTGTACCAACGCGCCACCGGACTCGAGCAGATGCGCATTTATGATTTCGAGAGCAAGAACTCGCACGTGATCGAGATGCCCGAGCCGGTGTACTCGTTCTCCGCCGGCAGCAATCCCGAATTCAATACGAACATCTTGCGTTTTACCTACTACTCCCTCGTCACACCGCGCACCGTCTACGATTACAACATGGACGACAAGACGCGTGAGATGAAGAAACAGTATGAGGTACTCGGGGACTACGATCCCCGGAACTACCAGAGTGAGCGAATCTTTGCAACCGCGGACGATGGCGCGCAGATTCCGATCTCGATGGTCTACAAGAAGGGGATGGAGCAGAACGGTTCGAATCCGACGTTCCTTTACGGCTATGGCTCCTACGGGATCAGCAGTGATCCGTGGTTCTCCTCGGCGCGCATCAGTTTGCTCGATCGGGGAGTGATCTTCGCCATTGCGCATGTGCGCGGCGGCGGGGAGATGGGACGTCCCTGGTACGACGAGGGTAAGCTTCTCAACAAGATGAATACGTTCACCGACTTCATCGCGTGCGCCGAGCATTTGGTCAATGAGAACTACACCTCACCAACCCGCCTGGCCATCAATGGCGGCAGCGCCGGCGGATTGCTGATCGGTGCGGTGATCAATATGCGGCCCGATTTATTCCACGTGGCCGTCGCCAACGTGCCGTTTGTCGATGTGATCAACACAATGCTTGATGAGTCGATTCCGCTGACCGTGGTCGAATTCGACGAGTGGGGCAACCCGAAAGAAGAAGAGTTTTTCCACTATATGAAAGGTTACTCGCCCTACGACAATGTGCGCGCGCAAGATTATCCGCACTTGCTGATCACCGCGGGATTGAACGATCCGCGTGTGCAGTACTGGGAGCCCGCCAAGTGGACGGCCAAATTGCGCGCCAACAAGACCGGCAACGAGGCGCTGCTATTGAAGACCGAAATGGGCTCCGGCCACAGCGGTGCGTCCGGACGGTATGATTACTTGAAAGAAGTGGCGTTCGATTGGGCGTTTATTCTGGATAAGCTCGGCATGGGTGTTTAGTGCAGAAGCGTAGGTTAGGAGTCCCTCCATCCGTCGGGATAAACACCGCGCGTCAAGTGCGGTTGCGTTCACACACGCGTCACGGCGCGGGGCTCCTGACGCCCACGGGCCGAGGCGCATGTCAGGACCCCGGCGCACTGACGCATGGGAATACCGGTAACGGGGTCGACGCGCCGTGGTCCTGACCTACATTTGGAGAATGATGATACGAAGAGCAACGTCGGTTCTGATGGTCACCTCTCTGCTGTTTGGCTGCGGCGACTCATCGACCAATCCCCCGGACGATCACATTGTCGAGGGCGTGAACATCACCGCATTGTTCGCGCCACCGACGCAGACCGAAATCGACGCGGTTGATGCACTCTGGGACGCGCGGTCGGTTACGGTCGCAGGCTTCCAGGTCGAAGCGACGGGAACGGTGGATCTCAATGGCACGCCCGGAACGGTTCGGATCGTCTCGCACCTAGTTGATGGGAATCGTCACTACGGCGCGATTGCCTTTGCGACGAGTGCAGCGCCCGAATCGAAGGCAATTCTCGTGTACAGTCATGGCGGCGATGACGGTGAAGACATCGATGATGTTCTGAGTCTGCTCGACTTCGGTTTTGGCGGAATACCGGATGATTTTGTCTACATCGTCCCCTCCTTCCGCTCCGAACCGCTGACGTACAACAACGTCACCTACCGATCCGAGGGTGAACCCAGCCCGTGGGATCGTGATGTTGATGATGCACTGGCGCTGGTCGCGGCGGCAATTGCCAATGTGGATGCCGCCGACCCGGAACGAGTCGGGATTGTGGGCTTCAGCCGTGGCGCCTGTGTGGGCATGTTGATGGCGATTCGTGATCCGCGTATCGATCTGGTGGTTGAGTTCTTTGGGCCGACCGATTTCTTCAGCGCCTTCACACAAGACTTGGTGGAAGATGCATTGAACGGAGAATTGGCCGATCTCCCGGGACTCAACGATCTCAATGATCAGTTGATCCAACCATTTAAAAACGGCGATCTCACCATTGCCGACGTGCGCAGTGAAATGCTGCGGAGATCACCGGTGTACTTTGCCGAACGGTTGCCACAACTGCAGATACATCACGGTACCGCTGACGCCATTGTGCCGGTAAGTGAGGTTACACGACTCATTTCGGTGATGACGGAACTGGGACGGAGCGAGCCGGAATTTGAAGCATACCTCTACCCCAACGGAACGCACAATCCCCTCTTTCTCCCCCGTAGTATCGAACGGACGGAGACGTTTATTAATCGGCTGGTGGGGCCGATGGTCAGTTTGGCAGGACCAGCGTCTAACAAATGATGGGTACCACGGGCCTTTCGGCCCGTGCGGAATGGTGAAACTCGATTATCACACGCCGTGCTCAGGCGCGGCGGTCCACATTGGTCAATACGCCGGAAGCATCGTCCCGAACAACGTCGCATACATGATCCGGTACATGTCGGTATTGTCGACATCGTGACCGAGCAGATCGGCATTCAACCCATGCGCGCGGGCGAGGATCGAACCGGCGACATCATCGTAACACGACCAGACCACCCCGAAACGCAATTCGGTGCCATGCTTATCTGGTGCGGCGACAAACGGTAGCGTCTCGGGACCATCGATACCGTCGAACGGCGCGCCGTTGTGGGCCTCGGCCGGCAACGGTGAGTCGAACTCACTCGAATCACGGACGGCACGGATTTGAAAACCACCGGCATCGCTGTCGGCCGCGGTGATGAGCAAGGTATTCGGGTTTGACTCAATAAAGTCCAATGCCACACCGATGGCATCATCGGCGCGCTGCAGCGCTTCAAATGTTCCTGACGCGTTATTGGAGTTGCCGAAGTTATCTGTCCCCTCTTCTTCAACAACCATCAGGAATTGCTTTCCCTTGGCGGCAAGAATGCGCAAGGCAACGTCCGTCATTTCGGCGACGGTCGGCGTACCGGGATTGTAGTCCGGGAGATTGTCCTGCTGTTGGCGTTCTTCCGGCATCGCATTGAAGGTATGATTGGCGGCGAAGACGCCCAGCACACGCTCGACATCGGACGGCAATGCGAGCAATTCGTCCCGGTTGTAGACAACTGTGTATCCATTGCGTGCGGCCTGCTCGATCAGATTCTTTCCATCGCCACGCACACCGGCCACACCGTGACGTCCGACACGTCCTTCCGGCAGCAGATACTTCTCGCCTCCCGACATGATGATATCGACACCGCTGTTGATCACCTGTTCGGAAATCGACTCAGTCATCGAGCGCGACGGCACGCTGGCAACAAACACACCGGTACCGGGCTCACAGATGTGGCCGCTGTTGATCAGCGCGGTTGCCATACCGGCATCGCGGGCTTCCATCATGATACTCTGGTCTTTCCCCGACAACGATCGAACCGGCTTCCCCTGCGCGTTCCCGTATGTGTCAAACGGCACCTTGACACCATAGGCATGAATGGTCGCGCCGCCGTGGGAACTGCTGTTCGTTGAATTCAGCACATGTGAACGATACAGCCCCATGCGATCCATCCGGTCCCAGTGGGAAATGCTGTCGGGACCGTAGCGATAGATGCGGTGCGCCAGCCACATATTGCCACCGGAACCATCGGGATGGATGAAAATGACGTTGCCGGTCGGTTTGGATTGCGAGTGCACATCGTTGTGGGCGAACAGACCAAGAATCAGTGTCAGCAAGACTGCGAGAAATGGTGATTGGCGAATAATGCGCATGTGAGTCCTCCGTTACGTGTTGTCAGTGGAGCCGAGAATTAACGAGGTTTCGTGGACGGTGTCCAGTTGAGCTTACAACGGCCGGCTATGAACGGACGCGGATGTTGCGTGTGTGTTATAGCAATTGTCAGAAGTATTTTCCGTTTCCATTGGGGTGCCACGGGCCTTCAGGGGTGTGTTGAAAAACCTGCTGACTATCATCACCTCAGACTGGGGAGGGCGAGGCTCCCGCCGAGCCGCCGTGTGGAACATGCCGTTGCGGCTCGCCGGGAGGCTCGCCCTCCCGAAGGCTCTGATTCTCGGGGGTTTTTCAACACGGGCCTTCAGGCCCGTGGTTCCACATTCGGACGATCCCAGTTCACGGGCCTAAAGGCCCGTGGCACCCGAAAGTGAGTGTCAATGAAGCGGGGTCTCGCCTCTTCTCAATCGGAACGGAATTATGACAATTGCTCTAAGCAGATGTAGCTACGAGTGTCAGGAGCCCGGCGCACTGATGGGGCCGGTAACTCGGTATCGGTATCGGTCTCGACGCGCCGTGCTCCTGACTCCTACACACAGACCATAGCAACTACAGTTTGTTGGGGTTGCCAAGTGAGTGAAACTCTCACACGCCGAGCCTGGGCTCGGCGGTTCTTATGCTAACGCATCCTGTAACTGCTTCGCGTTGGTGACGGCGTGGCCTTGCATGTCGTTGTTGTAGTAGACATAGACGTCTCGCCCCTCTTTGAGCCAGCCGCGGATTGACTTGGCGTCGTTTTGGATGTGCGTCTCGGAGTACTTTCCGCGATACCCACCGCCCGGGCCGTGACGACGGATGTAGACGAACGATGCGTCATTCGGTTGCTCGACTGAGTATTTGGGCATGTCGGCGACACAGAGCGACACACGCTGTCGATTCAGGAGTTGATGCAAATTATCGGTGAACCAGGATTGATGGCGTGGCTCGATTACGATTTTGGGACGCATTTTGCCGGACATGTCCTTGATGGCATCGATGAATGCGTTAAGTCTGCCGAAGTCGGCCTGCAATGTAGGCGGGAGTTGTACCAGCAAAGGGCCACGTTTGCTCTCAAACAATTTGTAAATTTCCAGGAAGTCGCGCAGTTGGGATTCGCAGTCATCGAGTTTCTCCTGATGCGTGATCATACGCCAGAGCTTGACGGCGAATTTGAAACGTGACGGGGTATGATCGCGCCAGCGCTCGACGATGTCAGGTTTGGGAATGCGGTAGAACGACGAGTTGACTTCGACGGTGTCGAATACCCGCGCCAGAAACGGCAACCAGTCGCCCTGCTTCAGCCCGCGCGGATAGAACACACCCTTGGCCCAGTGGGCGTAACTCCAGCCACTGGTGCCGATGTGGACATGGCCGGTGTGCAATGACATAACGTAGCAATATGGTAAAAACGGGAAACGGTATCGAGGGGGAGAAACCGGAGATCGTATCAAGCTGGTGTCCGGCTTTGCTCACAGTGAAGGGCTCGGTGCTCCATTCCATCAATAGACAGCCCCCCGTCCCGGATGGGAACGAGGGGCTGGTGGTTCAACTTATGAGGAGGTCAAACTAGTTCTCGATGACTTCTTCCTTCTCGGTGTCCGCAAGCATGACAGCCTTCTCCGCGGTCGCCTTGGTCTTCGAGCAGTTCGAATAGGCGGCTTCGGCTTCGGTCTTGGACAGACCCTTGTTGGCCATCAGCCAGTCAATGCAGGCTTCCTTGCTGCAGTTTTCACTGGCCATCTTCACGCCGTCGTGGGCAGCGGCTTTGGTCTTCGAGCAGTTGGCGTAAGCAGCCAGAGCCTCTTCTTCGGTGTAGCCCTTGTTGGCCATCAGCCACGCCACGCAATCAGCCTTCGAGCAGCTCTTGCCATCGGCCGACGCGGTCATGACCTTCGACTTGCCGTCACATTTGCCATCCGCCGAGGCCTTCATCGCCTTCGACTCGCCGGTGCAATGATCTTTAGCGCCGGCCATCGTGGCTTTGGCGGACTTGGTGCACTGATCCTTCGCGCTGGCGGTTTTCACCGCTGACTCGGTGCACTCGCCCTTGGCGCTGGCAGTCTTAACGGTCGCCGATTTGCTACAACCATCCTTGGCGCTGGCGGTCTGAGCCTTCGCTTTACTGGCGCAACCCGATCCGTCCGCACTGGCGGTGGTCACATTCGCATTGTCAGCCTTGGCGGTCTTCGACGCGCCACAGGCCATTACCGGCGCGGCGCTGAACAGCGCGAGCGCGGCGACGAACATCATGGCGGTACCAACGATCATGAAAGTCTTTTTCATTTTCTACCCCTCCGCAGGTGTAGTGTGGTGTGAACGATTAACAAAACGCTATTTGACTTGTATTCAATTGTCGTTCGGTGCTACTCGATACGAGTCGTGATTCGAGATGATGTCTGGTTCCTGGTGTCGGTCATTGTTGTTGTCATCTCGCTCAAGTGGGGATCGCGACTGCTATCCCCATCGCATTCAACATGTAATACGCTCTCAATCGGCCACCTGTTCCCGGAAATCGGAGAAAAATGCGCCTGATTTACTTTTTTTCTCGGTGCCGAGCCGGTGGAATCACATTATAGAGCGATTGTCAGAAGTATTTTCCGTTTGTATTTGGGTGCCACGGGCCT
>CAYTTY010000078.1:0-8013 GCA_964440935.1 uncultured Ignavibacteria bacterium
ACACACGGTGCCTCGCTTCCCCTCAATCGGAAATCTATTCTGACAACCGCTCTAACTAGAACGAAGGGCTGTGCCTCGCTGAGACACAGCCCTGTTCTACTCATGCATGACCTCTCGGATCGCCTAAGGCGCACACGGATCGACCGGCGGCGGCCCATTAAAGAAGAGGTGGTCAATCAGCTCGTTGAGGTCCACGGCATCCGGAAAGGAATCATTGTTGAAATCGGCGCGTGTGGTGGGACAGCCAGAATCTTGCGGGTTCGGGCCGCCAAAGAACAAGGCCTGAATCTCCGCATTGAGATCGAGAGCATCGAGCGTAAGATTCGCGTCGAAATCCGCCTGGAACGGACAGTCACAGGGATTAAACATCGTGATCGATCCGGGACTGAACTGCGGCTTGAAACTTGCCCATTCCGAGGTCAATCGGAGATCATTGCTCGAGAATGTGGCCGAATCGACGATCTCCACCTGTCCTTCGGTGTTACCGGGTCCGGAACGCACCCAGAAATTCGCGATAATCCCTTCGCCCGCCGGTAACGGTTCACCAGCCGGAGCGGTCAGACGCCACAGCACCTGGCCGTTGAACCGATTGTCGAACACCAACTGGATGGACCACCCTGTCGTGCGCGGCCCTCTGGTGATGGAATCAATCACGATATTCGGAGTGCCCGTCAGCTTGAACGGAAGTGAAATCTGGTCCATCGGATGGGTATTGTTCAACCGCACTGGCACGGACGCCTTTGACTGAAATTCAATCGGCATTTGGATGTCGCCATAGTCGATCGTATCGGCGACCGCCACAATGAACTCGGGACACAAACGCGTGTGGGGTCCTGTCGGGCCGCTGGCGGTAAACGAGACATTGTAAATGCCGGCATCACTGTATGTATGAGACGCATTCGCTGTCGCCGCCGTATCTCCATCGCCGAAGTCGTACGTGTACGGTCCCGAGGGTGCGTTCGGTGAGGTATCAGTGAAATTCACCAGCAATGGAATCTGACCGACGGTCGTGTCGGCTGAAAAGTCCGCCGTGGTCATACCCGCCAGCGCGAGGTATGCATTGACACGGCCACTGCCCAACTCCCCAACAAACCCCGGATTGTCCGCATAGACATCATCCACATTCTCCAACACCACCGAATCGACCTCGACACGTGTCCAGGTCGGTTTGTGTGAGTACACCAACGCGGCCACTCCGGCCACGGTTGGCGCGGCCATTGAGGTCCCGCTCAATTCAGCATAATCTTCCACGCCCAGAGCGGCATAGGTGTTCATGATGGCCCCACCAGGTGCCGAGATGTCGATCAACGACCCATAATTCGAGCTGCCGTCCTTCTTATTGAATTTGTTCAACCACGCCACGACAATGACGTCGTCGACCTGGCTAATGGAACCGAAATCGAAAGGGTCATTGCTGCCGTCATTGCCGGCCGAATAGGTGAACGTGACACCGGCATCGACGGCATTTTGTGCCGCACCGCGGATTGTCAGACCACTGGATCCCCAGGACCCGTTGATCACGCGCGCGCCATTGGCCACCGCGTAGTTGATCGCGTTGACCCCGGCTCCCATCTGGACGTATCCCCGGCCATCATCGGCCAGGTACCCCATCCGCAAGCACATGATCTTGCAGCCGGGTTTACGCGCCGAGCGCAAGCCGCCGGCGATTCCAGCCACACCTGTCCCGTTGCCGGTCACTGCAGCGGCGATCCCGCCAACGTGCGTCCCATGCCCCGTAAAATCATCCGGGTCATTGTCTTCGTCGAAACAGTCCTCCCCGGCCCAGCAATTGCCCTGTGCGGCAATGAAATCCCAACCAATGAAGTCATCAATAAACCCGTTGCCGTCATCGTCCACTCCATTGACGTCATCGGGGTCCATGATCTCGCCGTCGCCATCCAAGTCCTCGCCGGGATTGACCCAGATGTTGGCGATGAGGTCTTCGTGATCCCACAGAACACCGGAATCCATGATGCCGATAATCACGGTCGAATCACCGGTCTCCAGTTCCCAAGCCTCATCAGAATCAATGTCGACATCAGAAGTTTGGTGATGGGTCCATTGATCGCCATAGAGCGGATCGTCGGGTGTAATCGCGGTCAGCGGCTCGATGTAATTCGGCTCCGCGTAAATGACAGCCGGATCCTGTTCGTATGCCGCGATGGCGGCGTCCACATCGCTTCCGGGAGGCAACTGGACCGTATACACCTGCCGTAGCCCGTGACGGTCGATACCCAACGGCGGTGGTGCGGCCGTGGGCACCGTCCTCGTAAAACGCTGAACCTGCAACTCTTCATTGATCTGATCGAGGCTGGTGATACCGGTCGCCATCCGGCCGCTTGTTTGACCTACGGCCAGCGCGACATCCTCGGTCAGCTTCACCAACACTCGGTCGGGCACGTAACTCGGAACCTGCTGTCCCATCGCACTACCCGCCAATGCCGTGGCGCACACGACCAGTGCCAAGGCGCTCACGCGCACACATCGTAGCATCGAATTCCTCCTGACTGGGTATTCCCATCTCTACTTAACACACGACGAATAAACCCTGGACGTGCTCGCTCTTCTGATCTCCAAACATATCAACTAAGGGGATGTTTCCGAACATACTCACATTATCGACCGGTCACTCAGTATGAACAGACGTCGTTTGACGATGACGCCCAGACTCGTGCGGGGATGAGCGGGGCATCGCATCTGGTGGAATCGGGGATATAAACGTGGGATGGGAGACTGTCTCCCATCCCACGATGGTGTCTACTACGTTGTCATCTCGCTACACTTTGCGAGTGATCTTCCACGTCACGGTTAGTAACTCGGACCGCCCGGGCACGTGGTACCCGGCTGCGCGCTCAGATCACATGGGTCGCAGAGTACGCCATTGAAGAACAGAACCTGAATCAGGAGGTTCAGGTCAACCGCATCTGAGACCGCGTCCGCATTGATGTTCGAACGGAAGATCGGGCACAGCGGATCCTGAATATCCGTTGCGTTAAAGAACAGGATCTGGATCAGGATGTTCAGGTCGACTGCATCCAAGACGGCGTCGTCGGCAACGTTGCCTTGCTCCGGACAAGCGCAACCGACCGGCTCACCAACCACCACTTCAATCACGCAGTCATCGGTGTAGTCGCTGCACAGATCCTGGACGCGGAACGTCGCTGTGTGGCGCGTATCAGCCGAACCACCGTCGAAGTCGATCGTACCTTCGCACGGATCGGCGCCCGGAGTGAACGTAAACGCGTCTTCGGGGTCATCGACCTCGGTGATGCTGCATCCGCTACAGAGACCGGCGATACCGTCTTCGTGCGTACCGATCGCGTAGTACGGATAGCTCACCGCCGCTCCGGGGTTGGCCATCGAGTCATACTCGACAAATTCCGACCATCCGAAGCAATACCGCCACGCCTTCTTGGTGTTCTCAATCAGATTAGTTGAGTCGACACCGGTGTTCGACGAGACATAACCGACAATGTACCGCTTCATTTCACCCGGAGCCAGGCTGAGACCTTGGTCCATAACCATCACGGCATGGAGGTCTTCTTCCGGATCGGGCTCGTTTGGCGGGAAGAGCTCGAAGCCCACGTCGTTCATTTCCTGCCACAGGTAGCCTTCGTGCCAGCCGCCGCCGTCACGGGCAAACAACCACGGATCGTTCGGAGCCACCCACGCACGCGGTGCGGGGAAGGTCTGAATCGCCGTCACACCGCCTTTCCAGCGCTGTGCCGTGCGATCGCCGACGATGACGTGGCCAACCGTATCGGCGCCCTGCTGGTACACGAGGTTCCAGTCCGCTTCCAGATGACCGGTGTTCTGACTGCCGATCTGGAGGCTGTCACCGTTATTGAGACTCGGCGTCACGTCGAAGTCCGTCGCCTGACCAATGGCCAGATCCGTGAATGTGCCGCCCGAGTTGTTCGTGATTTTGTACTTGATCAGCACAAATTCACACGAATCGGGATCCTGCGGGAAGATGTACTCAACGTCAACGCCAATGAGCGAGTCGCTCGTGGTCTGAGCGGCAAAAGCCGTTGCCTTGCCGGAACCCAGACCATACGCCGAGGTGTCGACTTCGAGATTGCCAAGCGCACGGAAACCGGGCTGGCCGTTGCCTTCACCAAAGGTGTTACGGAAGACCAACGTGTCCGGATTCGGCGGCACGCCGATCAGCAAGCTGGCGTCGTAGATCGAGTAGCTGGTATCGCCAACCACCGGATCCAAACGTGACAGACCGCCATCGGTCGCAGTGGCCTGATTGGCCTGGCGCTCGACGTTCGACACTTCAAGCCACAGCCAACCGGTGTTCAGGGTCACGAATTCCGGACAGAAGAATTCGTCAAAGACGAAGAAATCGACCGGGAAAACCTGAGGCGAGGCCTGTGTCGTGTCGTTGTGTGTAACTTCAATCGTGCTCTGGTAGAGCCCTTCACCGCCGGACTGGACTGACGCGGCGGAGGCGTCCATCGTAACGGTACGGATGTTCGCCGGATCACCAGCGTTAATCGTGAACGCGCCGGTCGTCAGAACCAGCCAGTCGACTGGCGGGGCTTCACTGACACTACCCGACAAGGTCGCGTTACCGAAGTTCTCGAGGATGAGATCTTCGATCTGCTGCTGCGGACCCGCAGCGGCGTTCAACGCGGCGTTGTATTCGCAGTCGGGATCCTGATTGGTCAACTGCCCCGCATACACCGGAGCGATTGTCGGGCACAGGATTTCGGCATCGGTGCCGCCCGGAATGCGGTAGTACATCACCGGGTTGAATGTCCAGTTACCCTGGCCAAACACCGCATCACCGGCATCGGTGTCCCAGATGTAGATGATGTGAATCGTGTCGTTGACGACGTGCGCCATCGACGGATCACGCTCGGATTCACACTCGTCACCCGGGGTGAGACCATCGCAACCCGGAGTCTTCGTGTTCGTCAGGTTGACCGACGGCGAGAAGGTGTTACCACCGTCATTCGACACGGCAATGTAGATTTCGAGGTTCTGCGCGTTGTCTGACGCGGAGACATCGTTCTGCTCAACTGCCGTCGGGCCACCATACTGTTCGTAGGTGATATACACGTAGTCATAGTTGGTCAGGTCGCCCGGACCATCGTTACACGTCGTGCTGCCGTCACCAAACGCGAGGTTCGGCACGGCCAGCCACAGATCACGACCACCGTCGGATCCCTGGTTGTCCCAGTCGATCGCCTGTTTGATGGTACGGGTCACACCGGTTTCCTCAGTCCAATGCTTCACACGACAGTCGGCGGTCAAATTCGAAAAGACCTGCTCAATCCAGACAGCATGCAGCCAGCCGTCGTTGTCGTATTCACCCTGGACTTCGAGCCAGGACTGCGGTTTTTCGTTTTCCGGTCCGGCATAGTTCGTAAACGACACATACGGACCCACGGTGGGCTCGATTACTGCCGGGAACGAGCCGGCACCAGCGGCAATCCAGTTCGCGCCGTTGTCGGGCGATTTCAAATAACCGTTCTGGAGCAACTGCGCGGCATCAAGATTGTCGCGCTGATAGACAACGGCAATCTCGTCCGAGGTTGGGTCAACGGCCACGTGATAGTTCAATGTGCCGGCGTTGTTGTCCAATGCCACCGGACCTTCCCAGGCGTTGCCGAAACCGCCGACGCGGCGGTAGTACACCAACTGGTCGTCCATAGTGGTATTACGGCCGTCACCGGTCGGGTGTCCCACCAGATGGAAAACATCGTCATTCACATCTCCCGGCGCAGGCGCCAGGTCGATGCGAGTGTGCGGCCAAATGACCTGGCCTTCTTCCACAATCGACGCGTTGCCGAACTGCTCCTCACCGAAGATGTTGAAGCAGGCGGCCGCTGAGTTGAAGTACCACATGGTGTACATACCGCTCGAGCCCAACAACTGCTCATCTTCGTCACGGGCATGCAGCACTACGTAGCCGAGGTCACCGCTACCGACGTCGATCGTCGGGAAACCCGAACGGGCCAGCAACGGATCGCCGGGGACATCGAGCTGGAAACCGCAGTTTCCAAGACCGAGACCGCCACCCTGGCTCCAGCAATTGTACGCCGTGAAACGGTCGACGGCGTCCAGTGAGTCGGGAATACGATCCCAGTGTGTCCAGGCAAAGTGCGCGTACTGGCCGCCATAGCCATTGGGCAGCACCGCCACCATTTGCTGGTTGTTGTCGTTGTGATGGAAATCATACGTGGTACCGCCGAGGGCACCGCCGCACAGTTCGATACCCGGCGGCTGTGACTGAGCGGACGCGCTCAGACCCATTTTCGGACGACGCGTGTCATCCAACACCGAGTTCGAACGTGTGGAGGCTGAGGCTTCGTAATACGGGTTCACCGCACCGTCGGCCACCGGAACCTCATAGCGATTTTCCGGATGTGACCACGTCGGCGTCGGCTCCTGCTGGGCCTCAATCTCCGCCATTTTCTGGGGTGACTGCGCCGCGAAGGCCGTAATAACTAAGGCCAAAATCGCGAGAGGCACCCCGATTTTCAAAAATCTACCCGTCATGCTCGTCTCCTTAAGACTGCTGTTGCACTGACAGTTTTGTCCCCTCACTGCTCGGGGGACGTCGTCGTCGCGACCGATTGCCGACCGGACACAACGACTGTGACCTTCTCCGTGATAAAGCTGCTTGGCGCAAAACGGCTCGGTGAAACCAAGCCGGTACTACGAAACTACAATTACTACACAAGCCGTTTGCTTGGCGCTACCACCTCCCTCATGGCGCTAAACATCGAGACGCCTGTGAAAACGGTTCTCTGGTGACTTGTCATCGCTTAGAAATCCCATTTCAACTATGGTCTATGAGCCACTCCGCTCATCGTTTATTCAGTGCGGCACCCTGACAGGCACCTATAGGCTACTGTGTCCGTGTCACTAGTGGTCACAAGCGCGCGACCGGCAACACGGCGGGGAGGATTGTTCGATTCGGAAAGACCAAAGGACTCAACTGCTGGTAAACCAAGCGATTACGTATTGCACTCAATTCGACCTTCCGGGCCTGTACTCCAATCCTATAAATATCTGTAAGCCGCTGATTTGTCAAGACAAAACCAGCAATTTTCGGCTGCTGAGACCTGCCTTTGTGACGGCTCTTTCAAGTACACCAATCCCGGCCAAGCTGCTGCTTTGTCACGCTTTAGAGCGATTGTCAGAAGTATTTTCCGTTTGTATTTGGGTGCCACGGGCCTTTAGGGGCATGTTGAATAACCCCCGAGAATCAGAGCCTTCGGGAGGGCGAGCCTCCCGGCGAGCCGCAACCGCATGTTCCACACGGCGGCTCGGCGGGAGCCTCGCCCTCCCCAGTCTGAGGTGATGATAGTCGGCAGGTTTTTCAACACGCCCCTTTATAGCGATTGTCAGAATTCCTGTCCGATTGAGATGTCCCACACTGTCATTCCCGCGAAAGCGGGAATCCATTGTCTTCCTGCACAAGCACATACAACGATCGCGTGCGTCTAGTGTTCTGTCACGCGTGATATGTCGTAGGGCAGGAGCACTGCGCGTCCGTGACTTCGGAGACGGCGGGGGCGCTGGCAGCGCAGGGCTCCTGCCGATGGCGTTGTCGCGTGTCCGGCAGGAGCCCCGGGCGGGCAGCCGAATTGACCATGCCGAGCACGCATGGCGCCCGGTGCTCCTGCCCTACGGAATTCTGTCCGGCTCTTGGTGCATGACACGACACTATAACGATTGTCAGAAGTATTTTCCGTTTGTATTTGGGTGCCACGGGCCTAAAGGGGCGTGTTGAAGGACACCCGAGAATCAGAGCCTTCGGGAGGGCGAGCCTCCCGGCGAGCCGCAACGGCATGTTCCACACGGCGGCTCGGCGGGAGCCTCGCCCTCCCCAGTCTGAGGTGATGATAGACAGCAGGTTTTGCAACACACCCCTAGTGTTATGTCACGCGTGATATGTCGTAGGGCAGGAGCACTGCGCGTCCGTGACGTTGGAGACTGCGGGAGCGATGGCAGCGCAGGGCTCCTGCCGATGGCGTTGTCGCGTGTCCGGCA
>CAYTTY010000079.1:0-7455 GCA_964440935.1 uncultured Ignavibacteria bacterium
CGATGATGCAGGAGATGCACTCAACCCGTTTTTACAGGAAGATTATGACTTGACCTCTGGGGAAGCTATATTGATACTCTTCGAGAGCAGATATCGGTCTTGGAAAGGATGCATGAGGTCAAAAAAGCGCTCGATCAATTCGATGAAGGACCATAAGAAACACTCGTGGCGTCACTCGCCCTCGGGTCACACCCTTCTTACGTCGTCCGTAATGTGAGGGCGGGTGACCGGAGATCTTCATGCCAGGAAGGCAGGGCTATCGCCGACGTGGAAAGAAATCTCTCCACTCGTTTTCGTCATCCTCCTTGATCATAAAAGGACGCATGAGAAACTCTCCAATGTGCTCTAGAACCGGGATGACCTTTAGAAGAAACATTACCGCGTAAAAGCAAAGCGCATACTTCCAGTTCAAGACAAAGAGCCCAATGACTGATAGCCAAACGGGAAAACTCAGATAACCAACCCATGAAGGTACTGAATAGCCAACCGCCCGGTGGGCTACAGCACTTCGAATGCCTCTCGAGATGGATTGGATGATCCTAGCATCGTAGATACGCGGGGACTCAGCGAGAATGTAGGTTATTGAGAGAGCCAAGACCCAAGGTGAATCAATCGGCGCCCGCAGAATATCCGTTATAAGGGTCGGCATCGAAACCTCCTCAATGTAGAGTGGTTTGATGTTACTGAAATCCGGTTATAAAAACAATGGTAGTTTGCGTAGTAACACCCTCCTTTCGGTGATGCGTTATTGCATCAGGCACAGAAGACCCTGGATCCCCGCTCTCGCCCTGCGCTGACGCGCAGGGCGGGCGGGGATGACATTTCGGGTTACAAGTCGGCACTCTTGAGGCACCACAGTCCTGCCACCTCGTTCATGGTGAGTCGAATCGAACCAGCCAAAAACTGCAGGCGAGGCGCCTGCACTACATCAAGTGGGGTCTCACTTCACCCTCATCCCCGTCAGCGCTGTCCGGAAAAACCGTTCTTCGGCTTTGTCGGTGATGGCGATTTGGAGCCAGTACTCGTCGGGGCCGAGGGTGCGGAGGGGGAGGGTGTGGGCGAAGACGTGGACGTTGCCGATCGGCTCGACCGTTTCCTGATACAAGCGGCGGGTGCCCTCGGGCTGGCTGATTGCGGGCGGCGGGAGTTTTCCCGATTGCGGTTTGGTACCCCACGGGTTGCCGAGAGTGTCCTGCACATAGATGATTGAACTCACGGCGACTTCGTCGCGTCCGCGGCGACGTGACTTCTCTTTGGGATATGCGGTAACGGTGATTGTGAATTCGGATGGGCCGTCGGCCGATTGCGGCACGAGGAATTCGTGATACACATCGATCGAATCGTTGCGGCGGAAAACTCGCAACGGATTGGCATAGAAGTTCGAATTGCCGCGCACGATACCCGGCTGCATTTCCTCGCCCTTGGGGACATGCTTCGTGACCAGCACCGGATCACTGAGGTCGGCGGCGGCGAAGCGTGACGGGACGACAACGTCGAGCTTGTGTGTGCCCTGGTTCATACGGGAGGCGATGATCTTCAGCTCGGTGGTGTAGCGGCCGGGAATCAGGTTCGGGCTGTTCAGGTAGGCCATTCCCATCACGGCGTCTTTGTTGGTCGTGACTGCCAGCACCGACCGCAGCAGACGCAAGTCGGCGACCATGCTGTCCAAACCAATGACCCGATCATGTGCGTCTTTCATGCGCAGTTCGAAGCGCGTGAGCCCATCGAGCAAACTCAGCTTGGTGAAATCGCCGCCGCGTATCCAGACACTGAGCCAGACATCATATGTTCCATCCGGCGACGGGAAGACCAGCGGCTGTACAATCGGATAAACCAGCCGACGCGAATCACCGGCTTCCATATCGGCCTCGATGATGCGCGCGGGATAGGGATAGCCGTCGTCGGATTGGCAGGTCACCTGCTTATCGAGATGCTGCCAGCTGTAAATGTAAGTAATGCAATCGCCGCTGCCGCGTTCGGCGCAATCGCTCGGCGTCGACCACTCGGCGGTCGGCTGGCCGTAACGGATGAACAGCTCCCAGCGGACATCGGGAACCTGGCTGTAAGGGTCGGTGACGCATTGCGTGCGGGCGTAGTCGATCCGCCGCTCGATTTCGGGCCAGATGTCACGGTGTTTCATCTGGCAGTCGCGAATACGTCGGCGGAAACTGGACGGCCGGGCCGACGCGATCACCGCATTCAGGTAGCACGATGAATCGACGACGCGCATCACGGCGGCGGCTTCGAGAGTGGCAATGCTGTCGTCGTGGGACTGGGCTTGCTTGAGGATGAGGCCCAGGTCGTTGAGAAGGTGTTCGTCGTAGGTGTTGTCGGCATGGGACAACGTGACGGTCAGCAGCACAGTGCTGATGGTGATGAGCAGAATGGACAGCGGCTTCATATTCAAGGGGCGTACTGAGTACGCCTTCTCTCCGTTGCGGTTACGCACAGGGGACGTATTTCATGGTCATCAACTATCTCACTGGACATCAAGGGCCTGTTGAGACCAGTTGAGTGTGCGTTACACCATCACTCGTAGCGGCGTATGCCATACGCCCTTCGGTGCAACGTCCTGCGACTGTTCGGGCGTATGCCATACGCCCCTACGAACTCTTGCTGACTGCATGGTGCGGTCTTTTCAACACGCCCCCTCAAGGCCGGTGGCTTTCACATGTAAACACCGAACACACCGAGCCTCACTTCATCGCAATCGGAAAATCAATCTGACAACTGCTCTATGTAGATCGTTGCTGACCATCAATCGGGTGACCGGTGGTAACATCATCCTCTCTCACAACAGGAGCCTCTCATCGGGGCCACGTTTCTGTTTCACTTCTGGATGAATGACGAGTCGACGACGTTGTCGCGGCCGTATTCGATGATTAGGGCGCGGTGGCTGCTGTAGGGCATGATGGAGCCGACATCGTATTCGGCGCGGACACGCAGACCGTCGGGTGGACCGAGGAGATTGGTGATCACGTGGCGTTCAAGGCCGCGATTGCGCATTGTGCGCAGTGCGCTGGTGAACATCGTACGGCGTTCAGTCGGTCCGGCGTTGGCCCACGCTGTCGAATCGAATGGCTGGGAGCCGAGTGTCGGACGGCGGTGGCTGAACAGCACATCGAGGATCACACCACCGGGGTCATGACGGAAGACGCCATACAGATGATCCGGATTCCCGACATCGGCACGGGGATCGACTACGTACTCGGTTTCAACTTCCCCCAGATCATACCAGAATAGGCGCTCATCGAATTCGGCTGGACCGAGGTAGAAGGCGACCTCATCACGGGTGAAGCCGACAAAGTCGGTTTGATCGCGCAACGATTCGAGCATGCGGGCGCGCTCGGTACTGGTGGCATTGCGCCACGCGGTGGGATCGAATGGCATCGGTCGGTAATTGAGATACAGGGCAAAGGCGGCGAATGCCACCAGCACAACCGCCATCGCGATCAATCCGCGTGTCAGCGCTCTGTTGGGACGCATGATCTCGGGCGGTTCGATGTGACTGGGACCGGTCTTAGTCATCGCATTTGTACGGGGTTTTGTGTCTCAGTGTGCATCAAGAGTAACGCGCTGGAGCGATTGACGGCAATCCTGTATATTGAAGTCTGTTGCCCCGGGCGGGCGCACAGCCGTGCGCCCCTACGTATGCTCTGGCAGACTGACGTACCCATGCCGGAACCAACGATCCGAATCAAAGCGGCAGGTTGGATGTTCGCAATCGTCGTCAACGTTTCGCCAGCAAATCGGCCCGCACGCCCATGATGAAACAAACCACCGCCCAGATGGCGACCTGCAATCCGTAAAATGCGTGATTCATGTAGCTAAAGAACACCAGATCGATAAACGCCAGCACCAATAACACCACACCCAGTCCATACCAGTTCGCTGCTTTCATTGGACGTCCCCCTCCCGTTGGATTCGTTCCCGTTTATCCCGATCACGGCATGTTTAAGACAAAGGTCACCGTCGCCTTGCCGTGGGGCAAGGCAAATCGGTGGCCGTGGTCTCGTCTGGGGGCTATTTGCGTTTGCGTGTCTGTGCGGGTGTGCGCCCGCGCTTGCGTGTCCGTGGCGTCGTCTTCTTCGTTTCGTTCGCCACTCGCTTTTTGGTCTCTCCGGGAATGCGTTTTTTCCCCTTGGGGGCGAGTGCCAGTGCGATCACCTGCTCCATATGTTCGACGGGGATGAACTCGACCTTGTCGGACACTTCCTTCGGAATATCGATGAGGTCCTTTTGGTTGTGCCGCGGAATGATGACGGTCCGGATGCCGCTGCGATAGGCGGCCAACGCCTTTTCTTTGAGTCCGCCAATCGGCATGACTTCACCGCGCAGGGTCAGCTCGCCGGTCATGCTGACACGCGGCGCCACCACGCGTCCGGAGTACACCGAAGCGATTGCGGTGGCCATGGTGACACCGGCCGAAGGACCGTCTTTGGGCGTGGCGCCGGCGGGCACGTGGACATGAACATCGGATGTATCGAACAACTTAGGCTCGACGCCAATCAGATCATGATTCGAACGCACCCACGAGTACGCCGCCTGCACCGATTCGCGCATGACGTCGCCGAGGCTGCCGGTATAGCTCAGCCCTTTACGTCCCGGCATGCGTGTGGCTTCGACGAAGAGGATGTCACCGCCGGCGGCGGTCCAGGCCAGGCCCGGTACAACACCGACCTGACCGGCGCGACTGACCACCTCGGGAATGAACCGCACCGGTCCGAGATAATCGGGGAGATTGTCGCCCTTAATGCTGATCTTCTTGTCGTCGCCGGTGGCGACATTGCGCGCCACTTTGCGACAGACCGTGGCAATTTCACGCGTCAAATTGCGTACCCCTGATTCACGGGTGTAGTCATGCACCAGACGCGCGAGACCGTCATCGGTGATCCACATGTTGCTGCGCTTGAGGCCGTGGTTGTCGAGTTCACGCGGCAGGAGATACCGTTTGGCGATTTGTACCTTTTCGAGATCGGTGTATCCGGCGATCTGAATCACTTCCATGCGATCGCGCAACACCGCCGGAATCGGGTAGAGCAGGTTGGCGGTGGTGATGAACATCACCGACGAGAGGTCGAACGGTACATCCAAGTAGTGATCACTGAACATGTGGTTCTGTTCGGGATCGAGCACTTCGAGAAGCGCCGAGGCCGGATCGCCGCGGAAGTCGGCGCCGAGTTTGTCGATCTCGTCGAGCATCAGCACCGGATTTCTGGCATCGGCGCGTCGCAGTGACTGGATGATGCGTCCGGGCAGCGCCCCGATGTAGGTGCGCCGGTGGCCGCGGATTTCGGCCTCGTCGCGCATGCCGCCGAGGGAGATGCGCTCGAACTTGCGGCCCATGGCGCGGGCGATGGAGCGTCCCAACGACGTTTTCCCCACCCCCGGTGGACCGACAAAGCAGAGGATCGGCCCCTTCACCGATTCTTTCAATTTGCGCACAGCCAGATATTCGACAATGCGGTCTTTGACTTTTTCCAGACCGTAGTGATCCTCGTCGAGAACCTGCTCCGCGTGTTTCACCTCGAGGTTATCGTCGGTTTTCTTGTTCCACGGCACACTGACCAGCCAATCGAGGTACGTGCGGCTGACGGTGTATTCGGCCGACGACGGGTTCATCTTCGAGAGACGGTCGAGTTCTTTATCGGCGGCGTCTTTTGCAATGTCGGGCATGGCCGCCTGTTCGATCTTCTCGCGGAACTCCTCAACGTCCTGGGTGTGCTCATCGCTTTCGCCCAGTTCCTTCTGGATCGCTTTGAGCTGTTCGCGCAGGATGTATTCCTTTTGGACGCGCCCCATTTCATTGGCGGCCTGCGACTGGATCTTGCGCGACAGTTCGAGAACTTCGATTTCTTTATTCAGCAGACCGACGACCGTATCGAGGCGCTTTCTAATATCGAAGATTTCGAGCACTTCCTGTTTTTGCTCGAAGGAGATATTCAAACTGGAGACGATCAGGTCGGCGAGTTTGCCCGGCTCCTCGGTGTTCATCGCGGTGACTTGGACATCTTCGCTGATGTAGGGCGACAGTTCGACCGCTTTCTTCAACTGTTCGAGGGCGTTGCGAACGACCGCTTCGATTTCGGTTGGGCGCTCGGTGCTGTCCTCATGGGTTTCGATGCGTGCGACCATAAACGGTTCGCTGCGCACGACTTCGCGAATTGAAAAGCGTACCAACCCCTGCACGAGAAAGCGCACGGAGCCGTCGGGGAAACGCAGCATCTTCAGAATCGAGCCGACCGTCCCGACCTTGTACAGCCCGTCGACACCGGGATCGTCTTCGTTGGGATCTCGCTGTGCGACAAGCCCGATCATTCGTCCCCGCATTAACGTCTGGTCGATCAGCCGCGCGTATTTCTGCTCGGAAATCAGCAACGGCGCCACCATCGCCGGGAAGACCACGTTGTTCTTCGTCGGTAACAGCGGCAGCTGTTCGAGTTCGGACGGCGATATCTCAGGTGTTTCAATGTCGGGTTGTTGGGTGGTTGGCACGGTTGACCCTCCCTCTGTCCATGCAATGGGTCGTGTCATGGTCGGTCGCGGCTACTCTTCGGTAATGGTGATTTCCCGCGCACTGCCGGTGTGATGCTCTATTTTCGGCACCGTGATTTCGAGAAATCCGTCGCGGTACTTCGCCTTCACCTGTTCGGCGTCGATCGTTTCGGGCAGGAAGATGTTCCGTTCAAACCGTCCGCGTGAAATCTCCATGTTGCGGAAGCAGCAATCCTCCTTCGCGAAGCGCAGCGCGCGCGCGCCTTTGACCGTGAGGATGTTCTCCTTCAGGGTCAGGGTGACATCGGAGAGTTTGATCCCCGCCATTTCGATCAGGACGACCACCTCGGAGTCGGTTTCCCAAACGTCGGTGGGCGGACGCCAGAGACGGTTTGCTGCCGGCGTGTGACGCCAGTTGGACAATTGATTGAAGAGTAGGTCCATTTCCTCCTGCATTTGCCGCATGTCCTGCATTAGATCCTTTTTGAAATCGCCGATACTCATACTCCACACCTCTCAGCGTGCTATGGTGTGTAACTCCGTCAATTCGTCTCTAACATACGCAATCGACGGGGTGAAATGCTGGCATTTCACAGTTCAACTGGTCGGGACAGACACCCATCCCTGTAAATGTCGGCTGCTGGGGGACAAGGGGTTAGGGGGGTGGAACCGCTGACACGGGTTCTCACTGTGGCTGATCAACCCACGGTCCGGGTGTCCTGCAGCACCCACCTCCTTGTGAGAGTCATTTCAGAAGAACGACCCTTCTGGTTTCTGGAAGTGTCTGTGAGACTGCTCGTATGAAGTAGATTCCGGGACACAACACTACCATGCGTAGGGGCGTACTGAGTACGCCCTGTCGCCGTAGCGGTTACGCGCAGGGGGGTGTATTCAATACGCCCCTGAGAGCGATTGTCAGAAGTATTTTCCGTTTGTATTTGGGTGCCACGGGCCTAAAGG
>CAYTTY010000080.1:0-3498 GCA_964440935.1 uncultured Ignavibacteria bacterium
CGTAACAAGCGGAGGTGACCACACATTTTATTAACAGAACATGTTCCGGATAATTCTGGGAGTTATCCGGAAGTAGTGTTGACAGGAGAATTTGTGCATAATTGTATGGGCAAACACTCCGGTATGAACATGGGGGCGCAAAAACATAGTGGTGGTGTGGGAGTCCACCTAAAAGAACACAAGAGAGAATGAGATGAAACTGTACACCCTAGCCGTATTGACATTTCTCTTCTCTTCTCTTGCAGTAATAATCAAGGCTCCGCGACGAAGACAGTATTGGCGGAGAATCCATGGCTGCACTCTTTCGTTGTTGGAGAACCGGAGATCAAGATAATAGGTGATTTTACCTACAAGGAAAGGTATCTACTTGAATATCCTGACACCTCAATGGTCTCCTCTGCAACGGTCCATGAGATTGACAGGAAGGCTCTTGGTGCAGGCTGGAGAATCACTGAGACAAGAGACATCGCGAAGATAAGAACCTACTGGAACGAATATGGAAAAGAGGAAGGAAGAACTCAGCAGACGAACGTGTTTCTGTACCACACGAGCCCGGGACGTCTTCAGCTGGAGAGGAAGCCAACACCTACTGACTCAGTATTGAAAAGGATGGTTGGAGACGCTCATAACCAGGGACTTGACGATCCAGAGCATGAATGGTCTTCACGCACCCTCAGCGTCAACAGAATTGGGCAGGCACTCAACTTGTTTCCGCAGTCTGAAGCCGTGTACCAGTGGCTTCTTGAAGAACTGCTTTCGTTCCTCGAAGACGATCCATACCCGTGTGTTCGGGCGGAGGCGGCGAGAATCCTATCTCTCTCAAGTGCGCAAGAGGCGATTCCGTCTCTTGAGAAGGCACTTGAGGACGAAAGCATTCTGGTTCGCATAAATTCGGCACACTCAATCATGCGAATTGCACGCAAAGACAATCGAAAGGCAATTGAGGTACTCTCACAAGTCGCTCTTGGTAACGTTCTGACTGGTTTCGACGATGAAGCGTTGATCAAGGCAGGCGTACTCTACTCGGAGTTTGGATCGCACAACAAGGACAGACCCTATGCGAATAAGCTCACAGAACGGTGGCGACTTGCAGCCATACAGGGCCTGTGTGAGAGCAGCGATGAATATGCAGCCAGGGTTTTAGAGGAATTGGCAAAGAGCGACGACACCAAGATCATGCAGTTCATAAAGAGATGCAAGATGCGCCCCCCAAAGAGAAGAGCAGAATAGAGATACAACGTGTGTTTGCCCATACAACTTGGCACAACGGCGCCAAACCGCCGGTTTTCACAGCAAATCAAGGAGTTGCTCCATGTCCGACTGACGTAGGCACTGCGCGAGATTGTAGGCGAGAAACAGCGGTTGCAACGCACAACGAACCCCGCGGTCACAACCGGCGTCGGTTGACATTTGCTTTTGTGTTGACATAAGGAATGATGAATGCTGTACGCTTGTGTCTACAATGGTTTCCAGTCGAAGGAGCTTGTGCCCACCAAGCACTGCCGGCGGCGACGAAACATGCCCGTGCGAGGGTAATGCTCCAATGCGGTCGTCTCCGGATTCGCGTGTTGGACATCCGGGGCGGCTTGAGCTTATAATGTATCTGTAGTTGTCTGAGTGTTGGACTATGTGAAGCCGCGATCCTCCTTCCCTGAATACGATAGGTTCGAGGTCGTTTTCGTTGTCGCAGGTCGGTGAGAATGTCCGATGCGATATGGTCGTTTACAGCATCTTTGACCATATTGAATGATGGATGGAGGTAGCTTTCGGTTGTTCTGAGGCTCGCGTGGCCGAGGATAGCTTTGGTCACCGAATTCCGGAGGTCGGAGGAACCAAAATCAGAATGCCCAAAGGATCTATCCGCAGATCACACCCATTCCCGCGGATTCGAGCTCTTCAAAAGTTCTGCCATATATGGGCATGGCCGGGAAGGAGTCGCTGCAGTTACGCGCAGAAGCACCATTTTGGTCGAACCACACCGATTCGTGCCACCAAGTCGGTAGCTACGGGCAACGAATGCACGAAATCCTTGCACACCAGTGGTGTGACGGCCTGCGGCTTGATTATTTTCCTTGCAGAGCAAAATTGGGTGAACTGGTCAAGATACAGTTTAATCTCAGCGAGGGACCGAGGCACAAGATTGCGTGCTTCCTCCGCTTCCAGGCAATCACGCACGCAGGCCTCGATGGTACCCGGGCCGGTCGGCAGGCAGGCTTCCATGTATCTCTCCCGCGGTTGGAGGTGATCCAACAATACTAGTGGTTCGCGATACTTTTCTTAAGCCGTTGAGGATCGCGATCCGGCCGATTTGTGTTGGAGATAATCTATATCTAACCGCGGGAAAGGTACATTGGTGGAAATAAACCGGAACGAATTGGATTATAGGCGGCGGCAAGAGAAGAGAGAGGAAATAAAGACAGCCCGTTCAAAGACAGAGACTGAAGACCGCGGCGCATAGTCCGAAAAACATCTCCATTTCGGTTAAAAAAAACAAAGAGCGGCAAAAATCGGTTCTATTCGGCAGAAAAAATTGGGTCTGAGCAGGCCGATCAAGTAGTTTATATCGGTATTATGACCGAATTTCGAAGCCCCAGATGCCTGCGGGTCTTTTCTGCAAACATGACAAACAAAGGCTGTTCTATGGATGAGAGATGGCTGACGGTCGATGACATATGCAAATACCTGAATGTAAGCAACGAGACGGTCTACAAGTGGATCGAACAGCGGGCAATGCCCGGTCATCGCGTCGGCCGTCGCTGGATGTTCAAACATGACGAAGTGGACGAATGGGTCCGCTCCGGCGGTGCGGCTGACAAATCCGATAAACCGGAAACCGAGCAATAAGGAGCGACCATGGCAGAGCCGATTCACGACAAGATAAAACGATCCCTCCAGGCAGCCGTAGGCTTGTATCACCGTCTGGTGCTGCTGGTGGGTGAGACCGGTTCCGGCAAGACCAGCGTCCTTCGGGATATTGCCGAGGAGTTCCGCTCGTCCGTCGTCAACGTCAATCTGGCGCTCTCCGGTGAGCTGCTGGAGCTGACAGCCAAGCAGCGGTCACTGCGGCTGCCGGGCATCCTCGACCAGATCGCGGACCAGGCTCAGTCACCCGTGGTGCTGGATAATCTTGAGATCCTCTTCGATAAGGATCTCCAGCAGGACCCCTTGCGCCTGGTGCAGTCCATTTCAAGAAACCGGGCCGTGGTGGCTTCGTGGAACGGAATCGTGAATTCCGGGAGGCTTTTGTACGCCGAAACCGGCCATCCCGAGTACCGCAGCTATGACTCGGTCGATGCCCTGATTGTGGGCATGGATGGCACGGCCACAGTCGATTCTGCGAAAAACATTGGAGAGGCAGGACAAGCATGACAAAATCACAGGACAGGGATTTTGGACGCACCGCAGGTGCGCCCGAAGGGGGAGCCCCAGGGATGGGCCGACTCAAATACGGAGACCTAATCCAATTCGACCCGATTGAGTCGGTCGTTCAGTTGCGTG
>CAYTTY010000080.1:3598-5304 GCA_964440935.1 uncultured Ignavibacteria bacterium
AAATACGGAGACCTAATCCAATTCGACCCGATTGAGTCGGTCGTTCAGTTGCGTGACGCGGACAAATCGAGCGCCGCGCACACCCTCGTGAACACCTATGTCATTTCCGTGGAAATGGCCGAACGGCTTACCCAGCTAGTGATTCCTCAGATGCAGTTCGACCAGCCGGTCGACAACAAAGGCCTGCTGGTCGTCGGTAATTACGGCACCGGTAAGTCGCACTTGATGTCGGTGGTCTCCAGTCTTGCCGCAGACGCCTCCCTGCTGGAAGGGCTGAACCACGCCGGCGTCCGCGATGCAGCCTCTCAGATCGCCGGTCGGTTCAAGGTCATCCGCACCGAGATCGGAGCCACCACCATGGCCCTGCGCGACATCCTGGTGGCCGAACTGGAAGAGCATCTCGAAAAGCTCGGCGTGGAGTATGTGTTCCCCGAAGCCGGAACTATCACCAGCCACAAACGGGTCTTCGAAGACATGATGGCCAAGTTTGGCGAGGTCTTCCCCGAACACGGCCTGCTGCTGGTAGTCGATGAGCTGCTCGACTACCTGCGCACTCGCAAGGACCAGGAGCTGATCCTCGACCTCAACTTCCTGCGCGAGGTCGGCGAGGTCTGCAAGGACCTGCGTTTCCGCTTCATGGCGGGTGTCCAGGAAGCCATTTTCGACAGCCCGCGTTTCGCCTTTGTCTCAGATAGCATCCGGCGGGTAAAGGACCGTTTCGAGCAGATCCTCATCGCCCGAAACGATGTGAAATTCGTCGTGGCCGAGCGTCTGCTCAAAAAGACTGCCGAGCAACAGGCCAAGATCCGCGACTACCTGATGCCCTTTGCCAAATACTACGGCGGGCTCAACGAGCGCATGGACGAGTTTGTCCGGCTCTTCCCGGTGCATCCCGATTACATCGACACCTTCGAGCGGGTCACCGTGGTGGAAAAGCGCGAGGTGCTCAAGACCCTGTCCATGGGCATGAAGGGCATTTTGGGCAAGGACGTGCCGCAGGACGAGCCCGGCCTGATCGCCTTCGACAGCTATTGGAACACACTGAAGCAGAACGCATCCTTCCGCGCTATTCCCGAGATCCGGGCGGTTATCGATTGCAGCCAGGTGCTGGAATCCCGGATCGAAAACGCCATTACCCGAAAGCAATACAAGCCGATGGCACTGCGCCTGATCCATGCGCTATCAGTTCACCGCTTAACGACTGGTGACATCTACGCTCCAATGGGAGCCAGTGCAGAAGAACTGCGCGACCGTCTCTGTCTGTTTGATCCACTGATTGCTGAACTGGGTAGCGATGAGCCCGAAAAAGACCTGCAGACTCATGTTGAAACCGTTCTTCGAGAAATACATAAAACCGTCAGCGGCCAGTTCATCTCCTTCAATGCCGACAACCGCCAGTTCTATCTGGACCTGAAAAAGACCGACGACTTCGACGCCCTGATCGACAAGCGGGCCGAAAGTCTGGGCCAGGCTCAGCTCGACCGCTTCTATTACGAGGCGCTCAAGCGGGTCATGGAATGCCAGGATGCCACCTACGTGACTGGCTACAAGATCTGGCAGCACGAACTGGTCTGGCAGGAGCACAAGGCCGCCCGTTCCGGCTACCTCTTTTTCGGCGCTCCCAACGAACGCTCCACCGCCGTGCCGCAGCGGGATTTCTATATCTATTTCATTCAACCCAACGATCCGCCGCGCTTCAGGGACGA
>CAYTTY010000080.1:5404-7451 GCA_964440935.1 uncultured Ignavibacteria bacterium
ACGCCCTGCGGGCCATCGCCGGACAGAACCGCACCAGGCAGGCCACCGCCGTGCTGGACGCCCTGGAGCTGCTCGACGGCGATAAGATCGATTCCTACAAGTCGAAGTATACCAAGTTCATCCTCGATGCCGTCAAGGCCAGGGGCCACGGCCAGGTGGTCAACCGCAGCGAGATCATCCAGGACGACCACGGGCTTGAATACATGAACCCGGGCGGTTCGCGTCTGGAACCCGAATGGGTGAGCGTACTGGTGGCTGCGCTGGTCTACTCCGGCGACATCGTGCTCGCCATCCCGGGCAAGAAATTCGACGCCACCGGGCTGCAACAGCTTGCCGCGACCGACATGGACGAGCTGGTCCGCTTTAAGCACCTAAAGCAGCCCAAGGAATGGAACCTGCCTGCGCTCAAGGCGCTGTTCGAACTGCTCGGCATGACGCCGGGTATGGCCCAGCTCGTCACCCGGGGCAAGGACGAGCAGGTGCAGAACCTGCAGCAGGCGGTGGGCAAGATCGTCAAGCGCATCGTCATGACCCAGCAGACCCTGCGCGAAGGGCTCTCCTTCTGGGGTCTGGACCTATTAGGGACGAGGGATGAGGGGCGAGGGGCGAGAAATCAAGAAATCCAGAGCGCCAAGGAATTTTTCGAAAGCTTGCAGGCCTACTCCTCGCCGGGCAAGCTGAAAAACTTCCGCTACAGCGCTCCCGAAGTGCTGGCCCACGAGAAAGCCCTGAAGGCGCTGGATGAGCTGGACGCCCTGCGCGAGTTCATCATGGACCACGGCCCGACGGCTGCTTGGCTTGCTACGGCGGAAGCCTCCGCAAGCGGCAGGGGCGAGGCGATAGGGGCGAGGGGCGAGTTGAAACCATCGGGACTGGATCACTGGGTTGAACAGGTCAAAAAAGCCCGCAAGGAAGTTCTGGACGACCTAACCTCAGTCCTCAGCACTCAGTCCTTAGACCTCGCGCGCTTATCGTCCGAAGTCGGCGAAAAGCTGAAAAAGCTCAAGCGCGACTACATCAACCAATACATCTCGCTCCACGCGCGCGCCCGGCTGGGCGTGAACGACGACAAGCGCAAGGCAGGCCTGCTCAATGACCAGCGCCTGCAAACTCTGCGCAAACTGGCCGGTATCGACCTGATGCCCCGGCAGCAGCTCACCGATTACCAGAACCGTTTGGCCGGACTGAAGAGCTGTTTCGCCCTGACCGAGCAAAACCTCGACGCCTCGCCCATCTGCCCGCATTGTGGGTTTCGCCCGGGGGGCGAAACAGGGGCGAGGGGCGAGGTGTTAGGGGCGAGTAACGCCGCCGCCATCCTTAACGCGCTGGACGACGAACTTGATCGGATGCTCGAAAACTGGACCAGGGCGTTGCTCTCCAACCTGGAGGACCCGATCACCCAGGCTAACATGGATCTATTGAAGATCGACGACCGCGAACCGCTGGAAGCCTTCATCAAGTCGAAGGTACTGCCTGACCCGCTGGACAGCAATTTCGTTCATGCTCTCAAGGAAGTCCTTTCGGGGTTGATCAAAGTCACGGTCAGCCCCCGGGACTTGCAGGTTGCTCTGCAGGTGGAAGGCGGCCCGGCCACCCCGGCGGAGATGAAGAAGCGCTTTGAGGAGTACATCGATCGGCTCACCAAAGGCAAGGACCCGGCCAAGGTGCGGCTGGTTGTGGAATAGGGTTAGACGATGAAAAGCAAGAGTGGCAAAATGGATTTTACCAGACTTGTCGGTGCCATCCGGCAGGTTCATGACGAGCTTTCGGCGCATGCAAACCGGGCGGTTAACGTCAGTTTGACTGTGCGGAACTGGTTGATCGGCTATTGCATCGGGGAATATGAACTCAACGGCGCGGACCGGGCCCAGTATGGAGAATTTCTTATCGAGAAGCTTTCTGCCGAATTGAGTGATCGGGGCGTCAGCGCGTGCGGCAAGCGACAACTATACAACTATCTGCGCTTCTATCAGCTCTACCCCGGAATTGTGCGGTCACTGACCCCACAATTGCAGAAGGTCGTTCGGCAGGCGCTACCGGCATTGCA
>CAYTTY010000081.1:0-7393 GCA_964440935.1 uncultured Ignavibacteria bacterium
TGCGCCCGCCCGCCGCAACAGTTTCAATCGGACAGGAATTGTGACAACCGCTATAGAGCAATGGTTGGCAACGTCCTCCGTTCCAACTGGAGTGCCATGGGTCTGACAGCCCGTGGCACCCAAATGATGCACACAACACGCGATGGCCGGCTTTATATACGGCGGAACAGAACTCTGGCGGTCCCTATAGAAACTCAGCGAGCGGCAACCGCTGTCCGCTCCCGCGCCTGTGCTGCGATCTCCGTCATCGCGTGAATGGCGGCGTCGATGTGGGCGTCGGTGTTAAACGGCCCAATGGCGAAACGGACGCTTCCGTGCCGTGACATTGTTCCCAGTTGTTTGTGCACGAGCGGCGCGCAGTGCAACCCGGTGCGGGTGGCGATGTTGTGATCGACGTCGAGCATGATGCCGACGTCGCCCGCTTCCATTCCGCGAATATTGACCGCGATTGTGGGGACGTGATTCTCGAGACTCTCACAGCAGTAAAGTTCAACGCCCTCGATCCGCCTGAAACCGTCGACGAGTGACTGCGCCAGTTTCATTTCACGCGCGTGAATCTGTTCCGGTCCTCCCTGATCGGCAATCCAGTTCTGCGCTTCCCAAAGTGACGCAATACCGACGATGTTGGGCGTACCGTATTCCATACGGAACGGGTACTCATCCAAGTGGTACGGGTAGGCCGACCGGACTCCGGTGCCGCCGGCGCGACGGTGTGGAATGTCGACATGCTTGCGAATGCACAGTCCGCCGATGCCGGTGCTGCCCATCAATGACTTGTGACCTGTGAATGCCAACACATCGATGTTCATTTTCTGCATATCGATCGGGACAACGCCCGCGGTCTGTGACGCATCGATGGCAAAGAGAACTCCCTTCTCTTTGCACACACGGCCGATATCGGCAACCGGTTGCACGGTGCCGATGACATTGGAGCCGTGATTGACAATCACCAGTTTCGTGTCCGGTTCGATGGCATTCTTGATGTCATCGGGATCGACAAACCCATTGCTGTCGAATGGCACCCATGTTGCCCGTACACCGTGATCGCGGACGAGATGATTGATCGGCCGGATGACTGAATTGTGCTCGAGATTGGTGGTGACAACATGATCGCCCGATTCGAGCACACCAAAGAGAAGCAGGTTGAGCGCATCGGTGGCGTTGTACGAAAAACAGAGGCGTTCGGGAACGATCTGGTCGCCGCCGAAAAACCGGGTCAGTCGCTGCCGGAGATCCTCGACGATGTTGCCCGCTTCGATCGCCTTATCAAACCCGCTGCGCCCGGGGTTGACCCCGCAGCGGCGGTAAAAATCTACCATGAAATCGTAAACTTTTTCGGGCTTGGGCCAGGAGGTCGCGGCGTTGTCGAGGTAGATCAGTTCATGTTCGGTTGAATCCATGAGGCGGCCTCCCGGACTGCTAAAGCTAACTACATCGGCTTCGGTGGTGTTCGCGCATCATGTGAAAAACATAACAAATACTGCCCAATGGCGCAAGAGAGACAAACGAAACGCCTCGTGCCCAGGACATCTTTGACAATGTCGCCTTCAATTGACCGAAGTGAGCGAAACCACTTCCCGCCTCATCACCTACCGTATTGGCATTTCGGAGTTCGTAAGACGGTCACAAAGAGGTTGGGGAGAGTGCCTTTCGCTTCTTCGCCATCTGCCGCCGGAATTCGCCGAAGCTGATGAGACATGCATTGTCCTCGTCCCACAGTCGATATCGCAGTGCTTTCAAGCTGGCGCGTACGCCGGTGCGTTTGGTGACCCGGAACACGGAGCTGTCCTCATGACAGCGCGCCAAGTTGTAGTTTGGAATCTTTGGATTCAAATGGTGGATGTGGTGGTAGCCGATGCTGCCGGTGAACCATCGGAGAAGATGCGGCAGGTCGTAGAATGAGCCCCCAAGCAGCGAGGCCGCAACGAAGTCCCATTCGCCACCGCGCGCCCAGTACACGCCCTCGAATTGGTGCTGCACATAAAACAGCCAGACACCGGCCGCCTGTGCAAGCAGCATCGAGGAGAGTTGAATCACCAGGTACTCCTGCCAGCCAATTACCCAGCAGGCCGAGGCGGCAACGGCAAGGATGCCAAGATTGGTCCAGTAGATGCTGTGTCGTTCACGGCGACTCTCGGCGCCAAACGTCATGCGGTTACTAACCAGCGTTAGGAACAGCGGCCCCAACAGTAACATCACCAAAGGATTCCGATAGAGTCGATAGCGTAGCCGTTTTGTCCAGGGAGCGCGCACGTACTCATCGACCGTCATCATCCAGATGTCACCATCGCCGCGTTGGTCGAGATTACCCGATGTCGCGTGATGACGCGCATGCTGCATCCGCCAGAAGTGATAGGGCGTAAAGGTGAGTACGCCGGTCACGATACCCCAGAAATTGTTGGCTCGCTGCGAATGAAAAAACGACGAGTGGCCGCAGTCGTGGAAGATGATGAACAGGCGAATCTGGAAACCGGCCATCAGGACAATCAGCGGCAGCGCCAGCCAGATCGAGAAGCCGAGCGCATAGTAGGTCAGCACCCAGAGGCCGACGTACGGCACCAGCGTGTTGATCAGTTGCCAGATGCTGCGTTTGGGATCGGGTTTCTGGTGGTTGGACATTGCCTGGCGCAGGGCATTGCGATCAATCTGGTTGGTGTCGGCGCCCGCTGACATTGAGATCACTGTCCTCCTGTGTGAAATACCATCGGCGGACCGAAAGTACGGATGCATACCCTCACCTACAAACTCTTTTGCACTTTGATCCCGAAAAGTTCAATTGCCGATGCCCTATCAGCCGAACCGACCACGTCGGCGCGACACGGCGAGATACGATAAGCACGTATCAGGAATGGACTTCGAGTGGGCCGTGTGGTAGAATCCCGGTCATCCGCGGGGGTGACATTTGACGGAGATGAATATGGATGACCACCCATCAAGCGACCGAATCCTCAACGATCTGGTCTTTAGACACGAGACGCCCGCAGCAGATCCTGATGACGTCAAGCGCCGCCACCACGGCAATCGCGAGGCATGGAACGAAGTCGCCGTCCACTCCTACCGAAACGATCTGGACGAACGGATTGCATTTCTGAAGGCCGGCCAGAGCAACATGCACCCGATTGAGAAGCGAAACCTGGGTCATCTGTCAAACTGGTGTGATACGGCGGTTCATCTCATGTGTGCATCGGGACGGGACACGATTTCCCTGCTCAATGAGGGCGCCAAGCGTGTTGTGGGCATTGACATCTCCGACGAGCACATAGCCAATGCCCGCGCGACGTCAAATGCTCTCGGAGTTGCGGCCACCTGGTACGCGTGCGATGTTCTCGACACACCCGCTGAACTTGATGGCACCGCCGATCTGGTCTACACCGGGCGCGGTGCGATGTGCTGGCTGCATGACCTCGATGCGTGGGCGGCGGTCGTGTATTGTTTGCTGAAACCCGGCGGTGTGTTCCATGTGCTCGATGATCACCCATTCGTGTGGTTACTCGACCCCGACGCCGATCAGCCAGTATACTTCGACATCGATTACTTCAGGCATTCCGAATCGTCACAGGGCTGGCCGGGATCGTATGTCGGGAATTTCATTCCCATCGAAGAGCAGGCGCGCAAATACGAGCGCTTGTGGACACTCTCCGACATTGTCAATGCGATCGCCAACACGGGACTACGGATCGAGTACCTCGGTGAACACCCCGAGGATTACTGGCCATCAATGCCGAATTGGAAGGACGAATATCGTGGCAAGCTTCCGCTGACGTTCTCGCTATTGGCGCGGAAGGTTTCAGGATAATCCCCACGGCCATCCCCTTGATGCAGGATCGGTCAACTCCTAACATCAGGGTATGACAGATCTATCTTTTGACAGACTACAGAATGCGTCCGTCGATGGGACCCAGTTGGCGTATCACGAATCCGGCCAGGGCGATCCGGTGATTCTGGTGCATGGCACAGCATCGGATATTCGGACGTGGTCGCAACAAATTTCGTCGCTCAGTGATTCGCATCGCGTGATTGCGTACAGCCGACGGTATGCGCGTCCGAACAATGACATCCCGGATGGCATGGATGACCAGATGCTGCCGCACGTCGAGGACCTGCGGTCATTCCAACAAGCGGTCGATGCACAGCCGGCGCACCTGGTCGGCCATTCATGGGGTGGATTTGTGTGCCTGCTGGCGGCGATTCACCATCCTGACAGTGTAAAGAGCCTAGTGGTGCTCGAGCCGCCGGTGGTGTCGCTGTTTGTGAGCACACCTCCGAAACCCGCCGAATTGGCCACGCTGATGGTCAAACGACCGACAACGGCCACCGCCATTATCTCCCTCGGGCGTGGTTTGGAATCGGCGGAAAAGGCATTTCGCCACGGCGATGACAACGAAGCGATGCAGATCTTTGGCAGGACGGTTCTCGGCGAGGAGTGGTTCGAGCGTCTCGCGGAAGATCGGATGCAGCAGAGCTTTGATAATGCCAAGTCTGCCAAAGCGCAGATGCTCGGTGACGGATTCCCACCGTTGAGCGATGACCAGGTGAAGAACGTTTCGACACCGACGCTACTACTGGAAGCGGAAGACAGCCCGTCTGCGTTTCACAAGCTGCTTGATCGTCTCGAGGAATTGATGCCGAACACGCAGCGCGTTAAGATTCCCAATGCATCACACATCATGAACGAAGACAATCCCGGCGCGGTGAACGAGGCGGTAAAGGGGTTTCTGAAGACAGTTCAATAGATAACAATCAGCGTTGGGGTGGCCCGGGCCTTGAGCTTTCTTGAAAAGGTGCACCAAGCAGTCCGAGCGTTTTCGCAGGGGCGTATTGCATACGCCCTTCGGTAGAACGTCCTGTGACCGATCGGGCGTATGCAATACGCCCCTACAAAGGCATGTGGTCTGTGATACACACGTTCTTCAACAGACCCCTTGATCCGGATTTCAAACCGATGAAGGCCCGACGGGGCGGGAAGTCATCGCCCGGGGCGCTTGTGGTGAGCCCGCCGCGGCGGCTCGAATCCATCAGCCCGGGATATACGTCAACTAAGAGCATGCTTAGCCTGTCGCTTGCGCCAGCGTGACACAGGCATCGGCATTTCATCCCACGTGCGGCCATCGAGTTCGCGTCCAAACCGCTTCTTGTGGACGCCTCCCCACTGCTTGAAAAAGAACGGCACTCCCTGCCGCACACACCGCTCCCGAATTTCACGTACCCAATCGGCGTCCATCGGTCGGCACCCCGGGCCGGACTCGCCACCGACAATCACCCAGTCCATCCCGCCTAATGGCAACCGAGCAATGCGTCCGATTAATGGCTCGACCGACAGGAACCGGACGGCTGCAGGAATCGCGCGCAAACAATGCGCGCGATACGTGTACTCCGCAGTCTCAATACTGACACCCATCCAGACATTCTCCGGCCACGGCAACGCGGGGCCGATCTCGGCGAGGTATTCGGCGCGTTTAGTAAGAATCTGAAACTGATGCCAGTGGGCGCGTCGCATGACATCGAAGACACGCTCGACAAATTCGAACGGAATGTCGCGATGGAACAGATCGCTCATCGAGTTGACGAAGATCGTCTGTGGCTTCCTCCATCCGAGCGGCAGCTCAAGCGCTCCGGGCTGCGGCGTTAACTCAAACCCGTTCCTATAGTTAGCCGCCCCCATCGCCTTCAGCCGCCGGGCCATCCGTTCGGCATAGCAATGCTTACACCCGGGGCTGACCTTGTCGCAACCGGTGACGGGGTTCCAGGTGGAGGTGGTCCATTCGATGGGGGAGAGTTGGGACATAGGATTCTCGGGATAGTGTGGGGTCTACAAATCCAACCGCTGCTGAGAGCCAGCATATGGCTGAATCTTGCGCCAGAAATCGTATCCCCTTGGATTCTTGGAGAAAAACGCAAGGTGATATAGTGGCACTCTCGGATCACCAGTTGTAAAGTGCTTCATGCGATCCTTAGCCTCCGGAAGAAAACCAAGTGCCATCATCTTCTCGGCGAATAATCTCGACACGAAGGTTGTGAACTTCTCTCCACTTTCACGAGCCGCATACCAGTCCTCTCGCCAGGAATTCGAGGACAAGAGCGCATCTACAACATCGCTCTCACCATCTACATAGCGGGCTTCATTTCGTCGTCCGTCCATTTCAAGAGCAAGTAGCACCAGAAAGTCGATTCTCTTACATCTTTCCATAAGAGTAGCTATCGTATCAAATGAGAATCGAAGCCCAAAGGGATCTATTAAGCAAAATGTCAACGATGTATCGAGATCGACTGTCATCTTCAACTCGTCAACAACTTGATGAACTTCGATGTTACAATCACCATGGATAACGGTCGCATCCAGTTCCGGATGCTCACGTGATACGCGTTCTTCAAGAGCTCGCACACACTCCTTCTTCTTGTCGCAGAAGACATATTTTACAAAGGGGTCTTTCACGTCCATCGCCAACAACGCCGAACTCTTAACAATCCGATCTGTATTCCGTATTTGTGCGTATCCAGCACCGGCGAACAGATCAATGTATACCCTCGATGGCCATTTGTTTTTCATTCCTGTCGAAAATAGTCGATCATAATACCAAACAACTCGATATTTCTCCTCCGACCACGCGCCAACTGGTGGTGTGAAGAAACCGTCTTTCTTCCCCGTCGGTATATTCATCCTTTGTTTACCTTCACACTTGTCCTGACAGAAGCAAACGAAGGAGTAGGGAAATCCGCAAGGAGAAATCGAGCTTATAGCGGCAGAAGTGATACCGCAAACTAAGACCCGGGGCTAAAGCCCGGGCTTTGGGTTTGGCACTTGCGATCCTCGGGCTTGCGCCCGGGGCTACGTTGTGTCGCCCCTTCGGGGCTTTGTCGGAACCATCAAAACTTCAGAGTCACATCGCTACAGGTACACCGTGCTTCTTCACATACTGCGCGAAGCTTGCGGGCTTTGGATAATCATGTGAGGAGGCTGAAAAAAGGTGAAGCTCCAAGTCGTCACCGACTTGTAACTGCACCTCGACACAAACGTGAATCCGGCGGTCGAAGTCCCAGGTCTCGCATCCTTCGACAAAGACGCCAATGTCAATATCGCTATCGGCGTCCGCTGTTCCATCGATCTGAGAGCCGAAGAGGTAGGCCGCGCGGACGGCGCCGAAACGTGAGACGAATTTGACTGCCTCGCGGGCACGGGCGATGATTTGGCTGTCGACTGCGGACATCGGAATTGAATCCCCCGGGCTGAAGCCCGGGGCTAGTTTGGGTGTGGCGTAACGCCGGGCTTATGGATTCGACTCCGATCACCACAAGCGCCCGGGGCTATAATCTGTCGCCCCTTCGGGGCTATTTGTGCGCTGCTAGTGCCCGTGCAACTTTAATTTGCCGGTAATCGGCGTGTGGTTGATATTGC
>CAYTTY010000082.1:0-6272 GCA_964440935.1 uncultured Ignavibacteria bacterium
GGGCCTGAAGGCCCGTGGCACCCCGATCCAAACGGACAAGATTTATGACAATCGCGCTAAATAAATTGTGTGGGTGCCACTGACCAAGGTACAGTGGCACACTGTGTCCGTTATTGGGGAGAGGGGGGGACAGTGTTCAATGAAACGCTACCCACAGCCCGATTGTCAGGAGCCCGGCGTGGTCACGCAGTCGTGAACGCAACGCAAGTTGCGTGCGCCGTGCTCCTGACGTACGGCTTATGCAATCTACTTCCGGGACACGACACCAGCACCCGGCGGTGCGTTCGCTCCCCGCGACTTGTGGGACAGCCTTGAACTGTCTGCACCACTGGACTATAGCGAGCGCCGGAGCAGGATGTGCTAAGGAGCGAGTCAGACCACGTATTCCTGCGGCGCGTCGATTGCCTGTGACCGCATCCAGTCGATGACCCTGGCGAGGCCGTTGCGGAGCGTGGTGGTGTGGCGCCAGTTGAGCCGGGTGTGGGCGACCGTGGGGTCGCAGAGCAAACGGTCGACTTCGGAGTGCTCCGGACGGACGCGTTTCTCTTCGGTAATCACACGCAGCGACTTGCCGAGCAAATCACCCGTGGTGTTGACAACCGTCTGAATAGATGTCTCAGACCCGGTGCCCAGTTGGACTTCGGTGCCGAGGACCGCATCGGGTGCTGTCGCTGCGGCGATGAATCCGGAAACGGTATCGCTCACGTAGAGGAAATCACGCGTCGGTGTGGTCGAGCCCAGACGAATCGTTTCGCCGGACAACGCCTGGCGGACAATGGTCGGGATGACTGCGCGCGGTGACTGACGGGAGCCGTAGGTGTTAAACGGACGCACGGTGATGGTCGGGAGATCAAATGACCGGTAGTACGATTCCACGAGCGCATCGGCGGCGATCTTCGATGCCGCATACGGCGACTGTCCTCGCCGCGGATGGTCGAGGGTGATCGGAATCTGCTGGGCAGAACCATAGACTTCGGACGTCGACGTGTGGATCACGCGGCGAACACCGATGTCACGACAGGCATTGAGAACATGAAGCGTACCGACGATGTTAGTTTGCACGTAGTCGGTCGGATTTTGATACGAAAAGGGAATCGCAATCAGTGCGCCGAGATGAAAAACGATCTTGCAGCCGCGGACGGCGTTGCGAACCGCCTCGGGATCTTTGAGATCACCGCGAACGATCTCGATTCCCGCGCGCTGTTGGCTTGATAACTCCCCGAGATGCCCAAGCCGGTTTTGGGAATCATAGCGCAGGAAAGCGCGCACACGGGCGCCTTGTTCACGCAATCCCTCGACCAGATGTGAACCGATAAAACCACCGGCGCCCGTTACCAGGACCTGTGTGCCGTCGAGTGTTCCCATAGTAGACTTGTCGGCCATCGGCGCCGATCTCTCGAATCAACTCAAGGTGGAGTCCCATCGTCCCCGCGATGCGATCTCGGATATTGGTTTGCGCGACCGTGGTTTACTGTACTTTCCCTGCTGTTCCTCGGTGAGCGCGTCGTCAGGCAGTTGATACCCGACCGCGATCATGGCCATCGGTGTGTAGCCGTCGGGTATGTCGAACGCGGCTTTGGCTTTCGTGGCATTGAAGCCGGCCATCTGGTGAACCATCAGCCCACTGTTCACCGCCTGCAATGCCATGCTGATACTGGCCGCACCAACATCGTGTGCGTGATGCCGGTTTGGCTTACCGTTTTTGGTGAATGTCTCCTTGGCCACGGAGAGCATCAAGACCGGAGCGTTCTTCGCCCAGGCGTTGCCCTCGGCGAGACAATCGTGCGCTTTGCTTCGGGCGTCGGGATCGGACTGATCAAAGATCAGGTACCGCCACGGCTGCTCGTTGAAGCTCGACGGCGCCCAGCGGGCAGCTTCGAGCAGCGTCATCAATTGTTCGTCCGACACAGGCCGGTTAGGATCAACATGGCGACCCGACCAGCGGCGGGTCATCACGTCGTTGATCGGGTATTCGGTTGATGCTGGTCGTTCCATCGTTCAGCTCCTGTTATCGGGTCATTCGTGACTTAGCGTTTGTGGGACGGGGATCAGACCACCGTGGACGGAATGGCCGCAGTCGTTCCAGATGTCGCTGGAGATAATGGCGCTGCACGTACAAGACTCCGTAGGCAATACCGCCGCCGAGGACCCAGCCAAAGAGCAGGTCGGCGGGGTAGTGAATTCCCATGTAGATCCGCGAGTACGAAACAAGCAGTGACAGAAACAACAACACCGGAAACCAGCGGCGAAAGGTGAAGCCAAAAAAGATGGCCGCGGCCATGGTGTTGGTGGCGTGTCCGGAGGGCATCGACTTTGTTCCGCCGCATCCATCAAGGAGGCGTACACCCTCAACGACATGACAGGGCCGTAACCGTCCGATCCAATCCTTCAACACATGCGACGACAGTTGGTCGGTGATGGTGAACAACACCAGCGCCACCAGAACTGCACTGCGTCCTTTGCCACCCCCGACGACAATCAGTGCCGCGAAATAAATCAGGATCGGAATGCGCCAGTAGCGGATATTGGTGACAATCGGCATGATCGCATCGAACACCGGATTGGCCACACCGGCATTCAGCTTCAAAAAGAGCCAGGTGTCGATGCCGATGAGAGTCTCAACCATGGGTGTTCACCAACCGGATCTATGCAATGATTGTTTCGCCGGCGGTTAGATCAATACCGGAATGCGTGAGTTCCTTCAACCGTGCGTTGAGTCGCTCGACACGGGACGCCGGGACATGGATCGTTCCGTAGGCGCGTTCGTCATACGACCCCGGTACCAAGTGGAGCCCGAATTCCTCCAGCGCCCGGTACAGGACCCCCGTTTGCTCATGATCGAAGGCGATGCTCACAACACGCATCATTGTGCGTTGGATGATTGTTCCTGCCTCAATGGCGGCAGCCGCCGCATCGGCGTAGGCGCGCACCAGCCCACCGGTGCCGAGCTTGGTGCCGCCAAAGTAGCGGGTCACCACACAGACGACATTCTGCAGATCGTCCCGGCGCAGGGTGTCATGAATCGGACGACCGGCAGTGCCCGATGGCTCGCCATCATCAGAAGAACGTTCGATGAGATCACCGGGGCGACCTGAACGATACGCCCAGCAGTTGTGCGTGGCGTCGGCATACTTACGGCGGCGTTCGTTCAACTCATCCATGGCTGCTTCTTCGGACTCAGCGGGAGCGATATGGCCAATGAACTTCGAGCCCTGCACGAGCACAGAAGCGGTCGCAGGCGCAGAAACCGTGGCTATCGTATCAGCGTTGGACATGGCATTTCGCTTGACCTCGGTCAATGAACAGGAGATCGAGGGCGATTGTCAATTCAAGGAGCGGTTTTGGCGTCGAGGAGGGTTGGTTTCCCGGCATTTCGTTTACTTTATTGATGATGACCACGTTCGGTGAGGAGTATTGAAGAAACCGCTTATGCCGTTCAAATCGAGATTTGTGCATGAATTCGAACCAGCTATCACCTCGCGCAGGTGCGGCTGAGAGCCGGACCCTACGCGGAACGAACGCAATGTCTTCAACACGCCCGGTGGCGTGAGTGATCGTCTACCCGATGAGCCAAGCGTCGCCAGCATCCGACACGTTCCCATCGTCCCCGAGGACGACACTCCGAGCGGGTAAGGCGATCCCACTGGTGGTGGCGGTCATCGTGTTTATCGCCTCGGCCACCTGCCTCTGGGATTTCAGTATCGACGATGTGTTCATCTCGTTTCGGTATGCCGAACATCTGGGCAACGGGCACGGCTTGACCTGGAACATCAGTAGCCCGCCTGTGGAGGGATTTTCCAATTTCCTTTGGGTGATCCTTCTGAGCGTGTTCGCATTGTTCGGTGTCGGCGTTGTGTTTGCCGCGAAGATGCTGGGACTGCTTCTCGGGCTCGTCAATCTCACTCTGACCTTCGTTTTGTGCCGGCGGCTATGGAAATCAATGATGTTTTGGTGGGCACCGGTGATCGTTGTGGCGGCGACTCCGGTGTGGGTGATGTGGGCGATGAGCGGACTGGAAATCGTCCTGTATGGATTCTGTCTACTGCTGGCGACACTGGCACTGACTGAATCGGGTACGCGGCGGACGGTGCTGTTATCAGTTGGTATATTTGGCCTGGCCACGACGCGTCCCGAGGGACCGGCGCTGGCGGCGATCCCAATCGCGGCCGGGATTCTTCTGGATCACGGCGCCACTGTTGGACAGCGCATTCGTTCTTACCGAATTCCGATTCTTGCCCTGTTCGTTTCCGCATTTGGGTTGATGGCGTTTCGCTATTTCTACTTCGGCTATCCATTTCCTAACACCGTCTACGCCAAGGGCACGTCGGAATTGGCATCGATGTCGCAGGTGCTGGATTGGCTACGATTCGCATCTCCATTTCTGATTATCTGGGCGGTGACTGTAGTCTGGCAACAACGGTTCCGCTATCCAGCGGCGGTGTGGACGGCGATTTTGTGTGTCATTGTGCAGGCCTTGATCGTGTTGCCGGTGAATCCGGTGATGTTTCTTATGCATCGTTATGAGATTGCATTGGTGCCGCTCTTGGTGCTGCCGTTGCCGTTCGTGTTGGATCGGTTGGCGAAGTATGGCCAGTGGCTGCCGGTGGTGATCGGGCTGGTTTGCTTATTCTGGGTGGCCCGTGATTGGCCGATGGTGCAGCGGGAATTGCAGGGCGCGCGTCAGATGATGGATGTGCACCGCGATGTTGTGGACTATCTCGACACGCTTGAAGGCGCCCCCACGATTGCCCTGTGTGACGCCGGGCGAATTCCATTCTGGAGCGAACGTCGGACATACGATGTTGCCGGATTGTGCGATGAAGAGTGGGCGACCGAGGGATTTGCCGTCGATAAGCTGCTGGCACGCAATCCGGACGTCTATATTATGTCGGCACATCCGAATGAGCGTGGGCAACTTCAGCCGGTGGTAGGGCGCGACAACCTGGTGGTGCAAGTGCGGGCATTTCGTCAACGCTACGGTTTTGCCAAAATCGTCGAAACCGTCGATTCTCTGGGTGTGGGCGCATATGGGTATGCCGTATTATTGAATGTGCCCTGGGCGCGCGAGCGTGGCATCGATGTGCAACCCATGGAATCCGGAACCTGATCTGTATCCGTTGAGGCTGTTGTGACGCGCTGCATTTTCGCTACTGATCTTCACGGTTCACTACGGCGTTACGAGAAGTTGTTCGATGTGATCGCCGCAGAGCGTCCACAGGCGGTGTTTCTGGGCGGCGATCTGTTTCCGCATTTCGGGCGCGTTCTCGGTGATGAGTTTGCCAAAGGCGACTTTCTGCAGGATTTCCTGGGTGATGGATTTCGCCGTCTGCGTGATGCATTGAAAGACGACTACCCGGAGATTTTCGCGATACTGGGTAACGACGACCCCCGCTATCTCGAAGAGGAATTCGATGCGCTCGGTGCTGAGGGCCTGTTTCATTACATGCATGCGCGACGCAAGGAATTGGCAGGGTATCCCGTCTATGGCTATGCGAATTGCCCGCCGTCCCCGTTTCTGAACAAAGACTGGGAACTATACGATGTTTCGCAGCATGTCGATCCGGGATGTGTGTCGCCCGAGGAGGGGAACCGTGCGGTGCCGGTGTTGCCGGAGAGTATCAAATACGGCACGATCAAAGACGAACTCGACCGGCTCATCGACGGTCGCGATATGGATCGCGCCGTGATGTTGTTTCACTCACCACCATACAAAACGAAATTGGACCGCGCTGCCCTCGATGGGAAGATGATTGACCATGTGCCGCTCGACGTGCACGTGGGGAGTATCGCCATCCAACGCCTGATCGAGGCGTGGCAGCCATTGGTCACCATGCACGGCCACATTCACGAGTCGACCCGCATGACCGGCGAGTGGCGGGATAAGATCGGGTGCACGCACATGTTCAATGCAGCGCATGACGGGACCGAGCTGGCCGTGATCAAGTTCGATTTGGAGAATCTGGACGCGGCGGTGCGGCAGATCCTGTGAGGGCAGGTCCGAGGGAGCACCGAGACCTGGCTCGGCGTGGGTGCTGTTGTCCAGAGCCACGTAGCGGCGATACAACGTAGCATCGGGCGTCAGGGCTGAAAAGGCGATCAGATTAAGAGAGACAGCCCCAAGTGTATCACCAAGTGACGATGTCAACGATGCGTTCGTAGTGGCGCGGTCTCCGCACCCATCCTGCTGCTCATTGCTCAGGCGCGGGTAGGGCAGCCCCCCATACGCGCTAACTTAAGGATTGTGTGTATTGTCTCCGTGTTGTATGTTCGAG
>CAYTTY010000083.1:0-6270 GCA_964440935.1 uncultured Ignavibacteria bacterium
CTAAAGGCCCGTGGCACCCTGATCCAAACGGAAAGGATTTATGACAATTGCTATATCATGACAATCGCTTTAGAATTGCAGTAATACGTTTTCCGCCGAAAACCCCGGACCCAGCGCCGTGACCAGCGCGTTGGCACCGGGGTTTGGTGTATCCGCCCGCAAGCAACGATCAAGCACGAACAAGACCGTCGGCGACGACATGTTGCCGTAGTCGCGCAGGACCGCACGTGCACCATCGAAGTACGCTGCCGGCAGCGGCAACGCCTCTTGGTAGGCTTCCATCACTTTGGGACCACCGGGGTGCACGATGAACGCGGCGAGATCGTCGAATGTCAGTGCATTGTTGTTGAGGAAGTCCTCGATATTGGTTCGTGCTTTGTCGCGTACGAGTTTCGGGATCGAACGCGAGAAGACAACTTGCATGCCGACACTGTCGAAGTTCCAGCCCATGACATCGAGCGAGTCCGGCCAGGTGGTCGATGATGCAGCGGTGATCGCAGGCCCGTCCGAATCGATTGTTGCCTCATCCCCGGCGACCAACACCCCCGCGGCCCCGTCGGCAAAGAGGGCGGTCGCCACGAAGTTTGACTTCGAGTAATCGTCGGATTTGAAGGTCAGGCTGCATAACTCGACGGCGACGAGCAGCACCCGCGCGGTTGGATCGGCGAGGGCCGCCCGGTAGGCGTGGGCCAGACCGGAGGCCCCACCGGCGCAGCCAAGACCCCACAACGGCGTGCGGCGAATGTCGCTGCGTAGCCCCAACACGTTGGCCAGACGGGCGTCGATCGACGGTGTCGCCAGGCCGGTGGTGGAGACGAAGATGATGTGATCGAGATCGCCGGGCGTCAGTTCTGCCTGTGCCAGGCAATGGCGTGCCACCTGTTCACCCAGACGCGTAGCCCAGTCAATGTAAACGGCATTACTCTCACCGAAATCGCGTCCGTTACCAAACCACTCAGGCGGCATGCAGGAATACCGGGTGTCGATACCGGCGTGGTCGAAAACGGTGGCGAGGCGTTCGAGATCGAGACCCGAGTCGCGGAAATGGGTCAACGCGAATTGGCGCGCCTTCGGCTGTGGGATAGCGTGGGGCGGGACGGCGGTCGACGTGGCAATAATGCGAGTCAAAGTAGATCAGGTGAGCAGTTGATCAGTGGAACAGTCGAGTATCTTAAATGGGTCTGCCCGGTGGCTCCTTTCTGCAATAGGACAACGTTGGTGAGCCGGAAATCGTGCAGTTCTTTTGTGCGAAGGATCACTTTTCTCTTGCGGGACGGTGCTTTCGATGAAATCATGGCGACGGTGGTTGTGGAAGTCGTACCGCCGGTTAGAGTTGTACAAGACTAATGAAAGGGATTTATCAGCGCCGGACCGTTGAGTACTGGCGCAGCATTAAGATACACGTCTCACCCGGGGGGCAACATGCCGTTTTGGACCGCATTCTGGTTGATCGTACCGCCGATTGCCCTGTTGGCGATGGCGTTCATCAAGTTCTTCCGTGATGATTACCATCGTCGCTTGAGTGAAGAGCATCGGCCCTAACCTGTTGTAGGAAAATAAGTTAAAATGCAGAACCGGCGATGACCCTGCCGCTGGAGGGTGTTAATCACGTCCGATGAGACGGTGGCGACAATTGACAACCGGCTGGGGGATGTTGCATCTTGACAGCGAGAAAGCTGTCGGGCAAACCGATGATATTATTAGAGAGTATCAGTTTATGGTGAGTGTTATGAGAGGGCCAATTCCGCGTCAACTCCCCGTCATGCCGGCCGTCGGCCGAGGCGGGGGTTTCCCCATAGATACCTCCCGACAAGGAGGAGCACATGAGCGCCAAACGGTGCGAGGCGTGCGGCATGCCGATGACACATCAGTCGCAACAAGGCAATGGCGACGCCGACTACCCGTACTGCATCTATTGCACGGATTCGGCGGGTAACTTGAAGCCCCGGAGTGAGATCCGGGAAGGGATGATCCACTATGTGATGAAATCGGAGAATTGCCAGCGACCACAAGCGGAACAGGAGGTCGACAAACAACTCGATGCTCTCCCCGCCTGGCAGATGACCGGTTGATCACACGATTCACCCACTCACTAAGCCCCCGTCCTGATGGACGGGGGCTTTTTTAATCGCCGTCGTTCCGAATCCCATGAGATTCAGGGTCAATGTGAAAGTGAGTTTTGTAAACCCTGACGAGGGCGTCAGGGGCACCCGGCACGACAGACTGCGATTTTGCCTCTCTCTCCACCTTTGTCATTCCCGTGAAAACGGGAATTTATTTTAATGCGGTATGCTCCGCAAACTCCTGTTGATCGCATTGGCCGGTGCGTTGGGTACATTGGCGCGCTATGGCCTCGCCGGTCTGACCCAGCGGCTGACGAGCGCCTATCTGCCGTGGGGGACATTCGCGGTCAATGTGCTCGGGTGTTTTGTGGCCGGGTTGCTGTGGGCGCTGTTCGAGAACCGTTGGGTGGCCACGGGCGAGACACGCACGATCATCCTGGTGGGATTTTTGGGAGCGTTTACGACCTTTTCGGCCTTGATCCTCGAGACTGGTGAAATGGCGCGTGCATCCGAATGGGGCTACGCCGCACTGAACATCGCACTGCATGTGGGGCTGGGGTTTGTGGCACTCTACCTGGGTGTGAGTCTCGGCCGCGTTGCGTCGTAGGAGACTACCGTTATGATGAAACTGCCATCCCAATCGGTGTTGCTGCGCATCTTCATCGGCGAAAGCGACAAGCGTGACGGCAAGCCGCTCTATGAGGTGATTGTCGAGCGCGCCCGCAAGACGGGCCTCGCCGGCGCCACGGTGCTGCGGGGATTTCTGGGCTTTGGCGCCCACAGCCGCATTCACACGTCGAAAGTGCTGCGCCTCTCCGAAGACTTGCCGATTGTCGTCGAGATTGTCGACGCCGAGGAGACGATCAACGCGTTTCTGCCCGAGCTGGATGGGCTGATCGGTGAGGGGCTGGTGACGTTGGAGAAGGTGCTGGTGATTGTGTATCGGGAGGGGGGGTGATACGAAGCCCCGGGTCCCTAGCGCGTTCTGAGCACAAATTCAGAGATGGCAAAGTGACGGTGAGTTGTGAGAACACTGACGAAGACAACACGGGCGCCTGTACTACAGGGTGAGTGATCGTGGCTGGGCTGATCGGGGAGGGGCTGGTGACGTTGAAAGTGATTGTGTGCCGGGAGAGGAGTTCTCCCTAGAATATGGCGATTATATACTTGACAAACCCATCCCGATTACCGATCTTATCAGCGTAAGAAATGGCGAACAGTGAACGGATGTTCAGCGTATAGGTATCAGGAGAATTGAAATGAGCAAGACTGACCTAACCGCCCAGCATTTTACGGACAAAACGGCTGCGCGTGAATACTTGGAGAAGCTGCGCTGGCCGAATGGCCCAGTGTGTCCGAAGTGTGGCTCTACTAAAATGCCGTACGCACTCTCTGAGACTGACAAAGTGCGTGAGGGCGTCTACAAGTGCGCTGATTGCCGTGAGCAATTCACTGTGACGGTTGGGACGGTCTTCGAGCGTAGCCGAGTACCACTCAATAAGTGGCTGCTCGCGGTTCATCTGCTCTGCTCTTCCAAGAAGGGTATTAGCACCCACCAAATCCATCGGACCATCGGCGTCACTTACAAGACGGCGTGGTTCATGACCCATAGAATCCGTGAGGCGATGAAGGATAGCTTCTTTGTCAAGCCCATGGATGGTAAGGGCAGAGTGGTTGAAGCTAATGAAACGTACTGGGGCAACAAGGGAAAGGAGCGTAAGGGTGCCCGTGGATTCGCTCACAAAGAGAAGATATTCTCTCTTGTGGAGCGGGGCGGTCGGGTCCGATCTTTACATGTCCCGACGGTTGCAGCCAAAACGTTGCGCCCGATCATGACCGAACAAATCGACAAAGAGACTGCCATCGTGCCCGATGAAATGGGCGCATACAAGCATGTAGCCGATGAATTCGCCAGCCACGAAGTGGTAAGGTATAGCGCTGGCAAATACGTCCGGGGCGCAATCTACACCAATACCATTGAGAATTATTTTAGCATCCTAAAGCCCGGACTCACGGGTGTCTACCAGCACGTTGGGGCGAATCACCTGAAACGCTATATCGGAGAGTTCGATTTCCGATACAACAACAGAGAAGTTTCTGATGTAGAAAGAATGAGATTGGCGCTTGCTGGAATCGCTGCAAAGCGATTGATGTACCGGGATTCATGAGCATCAAAGCCGACAACAAACAAATTGTCCTGAATTTGAAGGACTCGAAATTGACGTCGCAGAAGTTCGTTAAGGCGGTCGATTCGTTCTTCGGGTTGCTGAAAAACGTTGGCGATTCTGTGGGCGGTACGAAGGACGCGCTTAAATGGTACGTCAGTGTCCGTACTGGAAGTGTTCAGATTATCGCTGAACCAGAACAATTCAAGGCATCCCGCGACATTCGTATTGAGACTATCAAATCAGTACGGAGCGGCGTTTCGACTATTGAAAAGCGCGATGAAAGACCTCCACACTTTACTGACATAGCACTGAGACATGTCAGGAGGCTTGCCGCCCTTGGGAATGGCGACTCGCATGGCCCTGTTAGACTTGAAGTGGGAAAGCGTTCTCAGCGAGTCACCTTGCATACTGTCCAGAACGTCGATAACATCCTGAAGCCAGCGAGAGAACTGGACGGTTCGATTGAAGGGCGTCTAACTGTTATTTCAGGCAGAAAAGGCCTAAAAGTTGTAATTGATGATATATTAACTGGTAAGAGTATTGAGTGTACGGTCAAACCTGATAAGCTCAAGGATGTCCTGAGCCACTTTGGTCAGCGATGCGTGGCTTCGGGAATAGTGCGGTATAGACGGGACGGTGATCCTACGAGCATCGTTGTCGATGAATTCCGTTGGCTTAGAAGCAAAGAAGACCTACCATCCTATAAAGAAGTACGTGGGATACTGTAATCTTCATGCCAGTCCAGAGACGATATTGGGATGCCTGCGCTTTCCTTGGTTACCTGAGCAAGGATGGTGAAGAAGAAAAGAAAGATCAATGTGAGTCTGTCCTGCGACATGCGGCGGCTGGGAAGATTTTGATCGTAACTTCGTACATCACCTACACGGAAGTTATCAAACTCAAAGGCAAAACCCCAATTCCCCAAGATCAAGAGCAAGTCATCGCTGACTTCTTTGAGAACGAGTACATTGTTCCAAGGATCGTTGATAGGCAAATCGCTGAACTTGCCAGGAAGTTGATTTGGGATCACAACGTAAAGCCGAAGGACGCTATTCACGCGGCTACTGCGGTGAAACTGAAAATCGCCTACTTGGATACGTTTGATGGTGATTTGATCGCACTGAATGGAAAGATCGGTAGCCCACAAGTTCTGATTGCTGAACCCCCACTTCTTGGGGATCAGACTGAAATTGAGTTTGACGGCAGTGATGAGCCAGATACCAGCGACGATGATGATGAACCAGAAGACGAAGAAACAGACTGATTCACCGAATATGGATGACGTACTCCGCAAGATGGTCAACACTCCACCTGAGCCGAAGAAGGAGACTACCAAAAAACGAACAAAGAAGAAGCCGCCAATGAAGGACTAATCGGCGGCTGGTTTGTTATGTATGTAATCGCATAGAATATGCGATCACAGGTGGCGTCATCCGCCGTCGGGCGGCGCCTTCTCAAGTCACGGGGTTCGGACAAAGGAGGAGCAAGTCGCCACACTTGCGAATTGCGATGACCGATAGCTACCAAGAACTCGTCGATCACTTTTGGGCGTGGTCCAAAGAACACTGTCGTGGCATGGAAATCACGCAAGCTTGCAAGATGTACATATCTGAATTCCGCCCAGGCGAACTCAAGTTTCCTGGGGAATCCGAGCAGCAATGTCGAAGCAGAGTGCTCTACGAAATAATTAGAAGAGTACCGTTGCATCGTGGTGAAAACGACGAAGCATTTCGAAATACTCTGAAGCAGTACGGGGAGAACCTCAACTCAATGGAAGGTGTAGAGTTTATCAATACCACTGGCAGCTACCTGCTTGACAGTGAGGACTTAGTCAATGATGCAGAAGCCGTGGTCAGGCAGTATTCACTCGGAATCAGCCTAGTTATAGATGAGCCAGAACAAGTCACTCGGATTAGGAGTCTAATTGGTCTAATCGCTGCGATTGAATTTGAACCTGATGACTCAGAACTTGCCGATCTCTGGGGAGGTGATGTCCGATCTTTCCTGTAAAAAGGAGTGGGTGTAAACTCCTGTTGGAA
>CAYTTY010000084.1:0-4687 GCA_964440935.1 uncultured Ignavibacteria bacterium
CCGAATTATGACACAGCCTCTTTCGCGGGAATGACAGCGAAGGTTACCTTGGCAATCGGAAATCTATTCTGACAACCGCTATAGCCTCTCATCGGAGCACGACCATCTTCTTGACCGCCTTAAGGTTACCGGCGGTCAGTTGGTAGATATAGACACCGGACGGAACTGCCCGACCTTGCCAATCTCTGCCATCCCACTCAATCTGATGCCTCCCGCCAGGCATTTGCGTCTCCATCGGTCGAGCGACATGCTGGCCGAGAACATTGTATATGTCGATCACGGCAATCTGAGCGTTTGGTAAGTCGAAGCCAATGACAGTCGATGCGTTAAACGGGTTCGGGTAGTTCGGGTGAAGAGCGAAAGTCCGAGGGACGGCAACCTTCTCGGCGACTGGGACGCAGTCGGGGTCATCTCCCGAGCATTCGTTGCAGTTATCCCTTGAGCCGGTTGATTCGAGCACGGACGGACTGGCCAGTGATCGTTGCCCATCGGGACCGATAGCATAAATATTGAATTCATACTGCTGATTCGCCAACAGCAAACACAGACGCTGCGATAGGCTTTGAATATCAGTAAAATACTCAATGGTCTTACATGGGCAACACTGGGTCGCCCAACAGGGTTCAACCGTGTGCCAGTTGCCGACCTGCCATGCCTCGATCTCGTAGTACGCGGGGGGATCTTCTTGATTTTCCGGTGGCGACCAACTGACGTCGATTTCGGTGGTCGCAACAGGCTCAGTCGTATCACCGGGTCCATCCAACCCCATCGTTGTCGTTCCACCCAGCGGCTCTTCAGGTGCCGGTGGTGTCGGGTAGTACATGACGACATTAGCGGCGGTGTTAGTCGGAGGATTCGGTCTTGTATACACGGTTGCCGATGGACCTCTACCTGACCACTGATGGAAATTGGTATGCGCGACAGCAAAGTGGTAGTACTCAGAGCCTCGATTGATGTCGGTTACAAGTAGAGCCGTATCTTCCGGTTCGTCATGCGCGGCGATCTTATTCCAATCTCCGCCGCCGACCTTCATATAGAAATCGTTCCAATCCACTGGGAGGAGATGTGATGGACGAGCTATCCAAGTGGTCACCGTAGCATTCACAGTATCGTAACGGGCGTATGAGGGACCAGCAATCAGGGCAAGTTCACCAAGAACTGTGACAGCCACCTCAGCTCCACTCGTCTCGGTCGACGGCCATGATCCGTAACCCGGGATCTCATACCAGTAGGTACGAACTTCAACTTGATCGTTGTCATAACCGATCACTTCTCCCCACTGATTTGGAGTAACGGTTCCTCCGCGAAAGTGACGATGCACGGTTGAATCTGGATGAACCTCATCGGCCCGCATTGCCCCTGCGCTGGAGCGACCATTTGCCCACACGTGAACTACACCTTCGTCAAAGTAATATGGACGAGCGTGAGATGCGGTAGCGGTCAGTGCGTGTCGTATGACATTGTCCACTTCGCCTTTCTCAGTATCAGACAAATTTATTCTTACGCGCAGAGTTTCTACGACCTCGGTCCAAGGTCCAGAGACCACATACCGATCCAGACTATTGGGAAAGCTAAGATAATCGATGCTAATATACGGTCGAGGGATTCCGTGGCCAACCTCCTCAAATGTACCGCTCACTCCCGTCCTTGTAGCACCAAGCTCCAGAAGATTGTATATGTCATCGTAATCGAGCACACCAAAACCCCGTTCATGAGCGAATCCTGCAATTAGACTTGCGCATCCGGAAACGATAGGCGTAGCCATAGAGGTTTGTCCATAGTCGAGGTAGACGTCGTGTAGTCCCCTGAGTGCCACACCGATATCGTCTGCGCATGCGACAAAATCCGTCCCCCAACCAGTATACGTTCCATGGTGAAACTCAGCGATTTGGTTCAGTCCGCCGACCGCTATGACTAAATCATTCAAGCAAGCCGGAGCAATGGGAATATCCTCGTTCAAAATTTTATTACCTCTTGCAGCGATAATAGTGCCCCCTGCCTGATATACTTCTGCGCACTTCCGTTGAAGACTCCACGGAAAATCCAAGCCAGATTGCTCTCGCCAACTACAGTTGATAATGCTGGCTCCCTGTGAGATGGCACCGTCGAGCTCGCCATTGACGTCATTCAGATCTGAAGGGATAACTGAATATAGACCTATCAGGCATCGCCAGTCAATGCCCGTCATCAGCGTGACATTATCGGATTCTGCTCCGAGAATTGATGTCACCGGAGTTCCATGAGCTCTCCCGGTGCCGAAGATCGAACGATAGAAGCGGGCTTGGTCAAAGTCGTCGTGGCCAGGAGTGAACGAGCCGTCGAGCACGGCTACCCTGATAATTGGATCTCCTCGATAGGATTCCCAAGTCTCAGGTAACTTGTGCCACTCTAAGTACTCTTCCTGTATGGGCCAGAGCGTATCAGTGGGAATACGTGGGGCGGACTGACAAGGGAGGTGGAATATCACTAAGAAAGCGAGCGTCGTCGCTACACTGAATAATGACCGACTTGAATGCATTGTTATCCTCCTGGATTTATATCTACTCGTTAATCATCGTAGAAGTCCTTATATGATAAGACTTGTTCATGAAATGCGCCGTCGGCTTTTGTACGCCATATCTCATATAGACTGATGGAGTCAATACTAACGTAGAGAAGATTATGATCGTTTTGAGTCCACACAGGATATGATGCCCACTGAGCAATACCACGCGACTCCTTAGAGGCCAAGTCAACAACACGGGCATCATATTCCGTTTCCGCTTCATTTGAATTGAGTACATAGACAACCTTGTTGCCGGACCAAGATATAGCGGGGTGAAGAGCGTAGGAGATGGACAAGTCTAAATCGGTTAGTGTATCTATCGTCTGTTGATGTAAAACATACAAGTTGCCATCGGTATAACTAATCCTCTCGCCATTTAAGGACGACGATGGCTCTCGACCAGCTGGGGCTAGAAAGGTTATATCGTGGCTTTGCACGTCGATCTGGTATATGCCCCAACCAGAATCATACTCGCCACTGTACAGTACATTGTCACAACCGCGCCATTGTACAGAGACCGGCCCAGGGAGATCAGTGTCCGGCACCAAAGTTTCAAAGTTCGACTGATCAGGATCGTAATTCTCTAGGTGAATCATTCGTATTTCACCCGTGAGGGGAAGATAGGCAAGCCTCCGACCGCAAGGCGAGATTGCGGCAGAAAGAGCGTCCTTGATAATCAATTCGGGGCCACTATCAGACTCCATCTCATATCGGTACACACCGTTGTCGAAGATGCTATCTCCCTCGAACACAAAGTAGATGTAGTGGTCTACGTTGGAACTGCTCAGATGTCTAATGTAAGGTACGTGTCGGTCGGGTGTATTACCATTAACTGGGTTGTTGTCACAGCCGGACATCAATGAACATAAGACCAACAATTGGAAACTGGCAAGACTGACTTGCCGAGCAATCTTTGTGCAGCGCACACAGTGTCCCTTCTCTAATTGAGGTGTCGCCCGAGTATAAAATAGCCAACCGTTTGAAAAGTGATTGCGCCCGTGAAGTCAAGTTTATTCCACTTATGTATTGTGAGGATATCCTTGACATCAATCCGTAATCGAGGACATAGAAGGTTGGCTATTCCGAGCCTTGATGTCATCACCCCGCACTCGGCTGCAGTTGTCTAACGCATAAATCCAAATGTGTTAGTCGCCTCTACGGTCTTGCTATGGTTAGGAGATGGCCCAGCAAGCGGGGCGAGTGAAACTCTCTTCGGAATTGCACTGTCAGTCATCCGGCCCACGGTGCGCTGTCGCTTCCTCGTCGATCCAGTCTTCCTCTTCCCACGTCATCCCTTTGCGGCCCGGGACCTTACGCGTCGGACCAGCGGCGTACAATGGGCAGCTCTTGGGACCGTAGCCGGGTGCCCCACAGTTCTACTGTGGGTAACCCTGATTAACGCTCGGGATTCGTGCACACGAAAGCAGTTGTTCGTGAACGGGATGTATCCCACAGCAGAGCTGTGGGGCACCCGGCTGTTGTGCTTGTGCGCATTTTGCGACCGAAACAAGAGTCATGCATAGCACGAGTAGACCCCAGACAAACACCTGCCTCTTCATTGTGCACCTCCCATCATAGTCTTACATCGCTATTCCTCATAGAAATCGCTGTACGTCAGGATTTGTTCGTGATTGCTGCCACGTTCATCCGTGCACCAGATCTCACGAAAATGTGACGTGTCGATGCTGACATAGAGAATTCGCCCGTCTCGGACCCATGTGGGATAAAACGCCTGCTCTGCCACGATTCGCCGCTCCTGCGTTGAGGTGCTAACGATTTCCGCGTCATAGTGGCTGAATGGAGCCCCTCCACTGCTTGAGCTCCAATGGCGAACATAGCCTATGTACTCGCCTGACCATGATATCATTGGATTGCGGACAGAGGATAGTCCGGGCAACGAGTCGAAATCAATGAGTGTGTCAATAGCTTCGCCCTGATGCAACAGCAGCAAAGGAGATGGAGCATGCAGAACATCAGTCGTGTAGGCGATCGATTCCCCATCCAGTGATGCGGATCCGTCACGGCATGCGGCTCGAATGAGGTTAATTGTCTTGGTAGTGACATCGATCTGATAGACACCCCATCCAGAGGTGATGTCCGATCTTTCCTGTAAAAAGGAGTGGGTGTAAACTCCTGTTGGAA
>CAYTTY010000085.1:0-4518 GCA_964440935.1 uncultured Ignavibacteria bacterium
CACGGTGCCTCGCTTCCCCTCAATCGGAAATCTATTCTGACAACCGCTCTAACACGAAAGATGGCTGCGACGGCCGAAATCTCATTTTCCTGGAAACAGGTCAATTCGAATTCCGTTAAAACCGAATAAGGTATTGATGCGTAGAACCTTGTAGCATCCCGGCCGGTGGCCGGCCAAAAACGATATCGATGTTCAACTACCTCTTGTAAGGAGTCCCCATGTCACCCATGCCCGGATATGACCAACTCATTGCGCAACTTGCGGCTATGCGTCGAAAGGCGATCACGCTGACGTGGGCATCGCATGTCGGCGCTCTCGTGGCAGGGATCAGCTTAGCCTTTGTGGTTCTCACGCTGGTGATGGCGCTGGCGGTCCCGTCGGTGACCCTGCGTGTGGCGATTATTGGCCTGATCGGGGCCGGTATTCTTGGTGTGCTGGTCTATTCGATCCTGAAGACCACGGTTTTAGCGCCCAAACCCTCGCATTTGGCTCTGGCGGTGGAGCGGGAGCATCCCGAGCTGAAGAATCGGCTTATTGCGGCGCTCCAGTTGGCCAACCATGCCCGCAATAACCCGGAGCACTACTCGCTGGCGCTGGTCGACTTGACTGTCCGCCAGGCGACCGAACTCTGCCGCGACTATGACTTCAATCATGCGCTCGACCGCGAGCGGGTGAAGCGATCAGCGCGCTGGGCCGGTATCGGGCTGGGTGCGGCGCTGATCATTGGATTGCTGTTCCCCGGGTTGACGATGCGGTCATTTGAGGCATACTCGAATCCGACCACCGATTTTGCACCGCCGATTCCGTACGGACTCCAGGTTGAGCCGGGTTCGGTCGAAGCGGTGAAGTTTGATGATTTCAAGATTACCGCGCGTGTCAATGGCCAGGATCTGCCGCGCACCGTGACGATTCACCACCGGACGCTCGACGGTGACTGGCGCATCATGGATCCGGTGCCGGCGGTTGGCGCCGGTACGGCCACGGTCGCGTCGAGCAAGGACCAGTTGGAATTCCGGCAAGTGATTCCACAGATCAAACATGACTTCGAATACTATGTGACCGCCGGTGAGGTGACCTCTCCGACATACACGGTGAAAGCCGTCGACCGCCCGCGGGTGAACGCGTTGCGTGTCGAGGTTTTCCCGCCGAAGTACACGAATGTCGAACCGACCGTGTTCGATGACAATGACGGCGCGATCAATGCGCCGGTCGGCTCGGTCGTAAAGATGCGTTTGGAAAGCAACCGCGATTTGGCCACCGCCGCGATGAAGTATTCCGACGGCGGCACAGAGCCCTTGGAAGTGAAGTCGACGTCGGCGACCGCGGAATTTACGATCACGAAGAACCGTTCCTACCACTTCCAGTTGGTCGACGAGAGCGGACGCACCAATCCGCATCCGATTGAATACCCCATTGTGGCGCGCGAGGATCGCGCACCATCGGTTGAAATCGCATTTCCCGGACACAATGTCGATCTCGATGACAACATGGCGGTCGACTTGAAGATCATTGCCCGCGACGATTACGGCTTCTCCGACATGACGCTGCACACGCGATGGGTGTCGGAAGGACGCGAGCGTGCGGTGCGTGAATTCGAAATCCCCGGGACGCCGTTTCAGGGTGAACGGCTGGAAACCGGATACTTCTGGGATCTGGCCGGTTGGGGAATGCTGCCTGAAGATGTAATTCACTACTATGTCGAGGTCACGGACAACGATCAGCACAACGGGCCGAAGACCGCGACGAGCAAGACCTACACCGTGCGGCTGCCGTCGCTCGATGAGATGATCGCTGAATACGAAAACGAGCGCGATCGCGGCATCCAGTCTCTGGAAGAGGTGTTCGAGGGCGAACGCGAGTTGGCCAAGCAAATCGAAGAACTGCGCCGGGAAATTGCCAACGAGCAGCAAATCGATTGGGAAAAGCAGAAAGAACTGAAGGAACTCTCGGCGAAGGGACATGAGCTGGAAAAGCAGCTCGATGAGATCGCCGAGAACCTGCAGGAAAACCTCGAACAGGCGCAGGAGCAGCGGTTGCAGTCGATGGAAATGCTGCAGAAGATGGCCGAAGCGCAGGAGCTGTTCCAGGAAGTCGCCACCGAGGAAATGAAAGACGCGATGCGCAAGCTGCAGCAGGCGATGGACAATCTCGATCCGAACGAGATTCAGCGTGCACTCGACGAGATGCAGATGTCGACCGAAGAAATGCTCGAACGTCTCGACCGCACCATTGCCTATTTCAAGCGTCTGCAGGCCGAGCAGAAAGTCGACGCCTTTGTGCGCCGTCTCGAAGAAATGGTCAAGCAGCAGGAATCGATCAACGAAGAGGCGGGCCATACACAGAAAGAACAGTTGCCCAATCTGGCGCCATCACAGGATCGGTTGAAAGAGAATTTCGAGGAGTTCGCCGAGGAGATGGCGGCCGCCGAATCGTTGCTGGCGGCCAACCAGGTCTCGGGACCAGAGAAGGTAAATGAGTTCTGCAAGTCTGCCGGCCAGTGCGGTGCGCCGCAAAAGATGCAGCAGGCCTCGCAGAGCATGCAGAATCAGGATCAGCAGGGTGCGCAGAAGTCGGGCGGTGAAAGCAAAGAGGAAATGGCGTCGCTGCTCGAAGAGATGAAGGAGTTCCAGAGCCAGATGGCGTCGCGTCTGCAACAGCAGGTCGCCAAGGAATTGCGCGAAGCACTCGATAAGGCGATGTACCTCTCGGAGGGACAGGAAGATCTGCTGTCGAACACCGAGCAGCTTGATCCGAATTCGATGTCATTGCGCGACATGGCCGCCCAACAGGAAGCGTTGCGGTCGGCAACGCAACGGTTGTCGCAGGACATCGGTGAGATCGCCAAGAAGTCGACCTGTCTCGGTGGCGGGCTGAGCCGGTCGATCAACCAGTCGCTCGAACAGATGGGGAAAGCGGCGCAGTCGCTGTCGGAACGGCGTGGCTCATCGGCACGTCACTCGCAGGGTGACGCGATGTACGGATTGAACAGCACCGCCCAGCAGATCATCGAGGGGATGAACAAGAACAACAGCCAGTGCAACAAGGGCGGCAGCATGTGCGAGAACCCCGGCAAACAGGGGGCGTTCGGCAAGATGCAGTCGCTCGCCCAACGGCAGGGACGTCTCAATCAGCAGATGCCCGGCCACGGTGCGCAGGGACAGCAACCCGGCATGTCCGAGTCGGAGCGCCAGGCGCTGTCGCGTCTGAAAGCCGAGCAGGAAGCGATTCGTAAGGGTGTTGAGGACGTTCACTCCGACATCGGTGACGATCAGAACGATATGCTGGGCCGTCTCGATCATCTGGCCGACGAGATGAAGCGCGTGGTCGAAGCGATGGAGAATTCCGAAGTCACCGAGGAAACGCGCGAGCGCCAGCGGAAGATTTACACCCGCATGCTCGATTTCCAGCATTCGCTCGAGAAGCAGGATTACAAAGAGCAGCGCAAGGCACGCTTCGGTGACGACATCCTGCGCGCGTCGCCGGGACCGCTCGATGAAATGCGCGGCCTCACCGACGAAGACTACGATCGCATTCTGACCCGCTACCAGGAAGAAGGCTACCCGCCGGAGTATGAAGAGACGATCAAAGAGTACTTCCGGGCGCTGGTCGAATCGCGCAAATAGTTGAGACGATACAACAGGTCAATTATAGGAACGGGCGAGTTACGACTCGCCCGTTTTGTGTCGGGTGGGCTTTGCTTGTACCGGGCGTGGTCGAAATGCCCAGCATTGGCCTGATTTCCCCCCGTTAGAGCGATTGTCATAAGTATTCTCCGATTGCGACGGCGATCCATTGGGCCGTCACGAACCCTCGCTGTCATCCCCGCGAAAGCGGGGAGCCATTTTGAGCCCAGCCACGCGCGGAAAGTGGATTCCCGCTTTCGCGGGAATGACAACACTTCTCAATTTAATCGGAAAATTATTCTGACAATCGCTCTAAACGATCCATTCGTAGGGACGCGGTCTCCCGCGCCCATCGCCGCACCCGTCACACGGCGACGTGTAAGGCCGGGGGAACCCTTCCCTACGATAAGTTCGAGTTGGATCATCAGTGGTCGGGACGTAAACCCTGACGAGGGCGTCAGGGCCTCCCGTCTGTCGACATTGATGCATGGAGGGATGCCTCACGTCTCTGATCACGGTGAGTGTGGTCGAACCGCTATGAGATGCGTGCCGTACATCCCTGCCTTGAATGGGCTGCACCCTGCTCGTTGCGAGTACCGAATGGGTGACGCCGTGATACCAGCGGAACGCAAAACACTGTAGGACTACGGGGCATTTGTATTCACCTCATCGCGCAAGGTGATTACTTATCTCTTGTGTCCCCAAGGTCCGGGCCACCCTGTTCATTGGTTCTCACCGTTATGGGCACCCGGAGTCCTAAACTACAGCTGTTGAGGGCGTATTTAACACCAACACACAGACGAGCCGGGTGAAACCGTGTTCGAAATAACCAGTACTTGTCTATAGCAATTGTCAGAAGTATTTTCCGTTTCCATTGGGGTGCCACGGGCCTTCA
>CAYTTY010000086.1:0-3258 GCA_964440935.1 uncultured Ignavibacteria bacterium
GAATATCAGAGGTTTAAAGGGCTTCGCCTAGCTTTTTCGTGAAATTTCCGGGCTAAAGGCCCGTGGCACCCGAAAGTGAGTGTCAATGAAGCGGGGTCTCGCCTCTTCTCAATCGGAACGGAATTCTGACAATTGCTCTATAATGACAACCGCGCTAAATCTCGCTCGCCAGTTCCAGCACCCGCTTGTATGGAATCGCCATCCAGCTCTGGGCTTGTTCAGCACCGTTGGCCAGACTGATCATCGAAACCTTCGCGGCGGTTTCCTCATCGGGTGCTTCGTAGATGTCGAGGAAATCGTACGGCCCGAGCAGGCCATAATGGGAAATGAAATTCACGCCCGGACACTTCTCCTTGACCTGCTCCAGCCAGGCGCGGCCAATCGACGCCCGGTCTTTCATCTTGGCGGTGACTTCGGTGGAGAGCTTGGTCATCAGAACGAACGTTGGCATGGTGATCCTCCAGATTGGTGTCATTGCCAGCATTACTTCAATCGAATTATCTACCATTTAAACGTATCCGGACCCATTTCTGTGGCAGGCTATGTCAGAACTGTAGCTGGAAGATGAAAGAGGTAACTCCACAAAGGACTCGTTCCCAAATCCATCGATCTGCTTAGCACTTGGTTCGTAGGGGTGCCGGTGAGAAACCACGTCGCCACGAACCGTCAGCGCTTTATTCTTGACTAATTGCCTCCTGCTTATAGATTCAGAGATGTACTGATCACGGGTTTTACTGCACGTTGTTTCCCCGGAGTCCTGCTCCCTACAATCATTGCCTTCGTGTAGTGCCCTATCGATTGGACAATCAACTGCATGGAGGTTTGCATGAAGTTCAAGGGATTACTGCAGCTTGTTCTCGCGCTGGCTGTCCTGGCAATCGCCTTCTCCGGTGTATCAATTGCTCAGGCTGATTCGGTTGCGGCAACAGCGACAACAAGCGGATGCGCACCGTCGCAGATTCATCAGCTTGACGGCGAAGCCACGGGGGACCAATTCGGATACTCGGTCGACGGGGCCGGAGATGTCAACAGCGATGGTTTCGATGACATCATTATTGGAGCCCATCTGGCCAGTCCGAATGCCATGTCCGCCGCTGGTTCGGCATACGTGTATGATGGTCAGTCGGGAGCCCTGCTTCTTGAGGTGGACGGCTCTGCTTCCAGCGACAATCTCGGCGTCTCTGTGGCCGGTGCCGGAGACGTGAACAATGATGGTTTTGATGATGTGATCATCGGGGCCAACCATGCCGATCCGGGCGGAAATGCCGACGCCGGTTCCGCCTTTGTTTACTCCGGCCAAACCGGCGCATTACTCTATCAATTCGATGGCTCCACTGGTGATCAACTCGGTATATCGGTCAACGGTGCAGGAGATGTTAACAGCGATGGCTTTGATGATCTCATCATCGGGGCTCACCGCGCGGATGTCGGAGCGAACAGTTCTGCTGGGTCAGCCTATGTCTACTCCGGCCAGTCGGGGGCTCTGTTATACCAATTTGATGGCGCCGCGGTCGGAGATCAGCTTGGCTACGCAGTGGCCGGCGCTGGTGATGTCAACAATGACGGTTTTGCAGACGTCATCATCGCAGCACCCGAAACTGATGTCAGCGGCAATACAGCGACTGGATCGGCCTAGGTGTATTCGGGCCAGAGCGGCGCGCTGCTCCACCAGTTTGATGGTGTCTCCGCTTTCGATTACTTTGGCCAATCGGTTGCGGGCGCTGGCGACGTTGACAGCGACGGTTTCGACGATCTCATCGTCGGAGCGTGGCAAGCTGACCCCGGAGGAACCTTTCAGGCCGGCTCGGCCTATGTATATTCCGGCCAGTCAGGTGCATTGCTTTATCAATTCGACGGTGCCGCTACGGCCGATCGTCTCGGTCATTCGGTCGATGGTGCCGGGGATGTTGATAGCGACGGATTTGATGATGTGGTTGTCGGTATCTATGGAAACGATCCCGGCGCACTGACCGATGCCGGGTCGGTGGTCATCTACTCAGGTCAAACCGGAGCATTGATCCATCAAGTCGACGGCTTGGCGGCCAGCGACTTCTTCGGCTGGTCTGTCGCTGGAGCCGGTGACGTGAGTAACAACGGTTTCGCCGATCTCGTTGTGGGTGCACCTCAGGCTGATCCTGACGGAAAGACTGCTGCCGGTTCGGCATCTGTATTCGGCTGTTCTGATCTGGACGGCGATGGCGTCGCGGATGAGAACGACAACTGTCCCACTGTGGCGAATGCCATGCAGTCTGACGCCGACAACGACAGCATCGGCGATGCATGCGACAACTGTCCTACCATTGCCAACCCGTCGCAAGAGGATGTCGATGGCGACGGTTACGGCGCGGCCTGCGATTGCAACGACTTCGATCAATTCGTCAACCCGGGCGAAAGCGAGATCTGCAACGGCATCGACGACGACTGCGACGGTGGCGTCGATATCAATGCCGTCGACGCGCCCACGTGGTACGCCGACAACGACGGCGACGGCTTCGGCGATGCGGGCTCAACGCTCAACCAATGCGACAAACCGGCCGGATATGTTGCCGACAACACTGATTGTGATGATGGCAACGGTGATGTTTACCCTGGCGCAACAGAACTCTGCAACGGCATCGACGACGACTGCGACGGCGGTGTCGATATCAACGCGGTGGATGCGCCCACGTGGTACGCCGACAACGACGGCGACGGCTTCGGCGATACGGGCTCAACGCTCAACCAATGCGACAAACCGGCCGGATATGTTGCCGACAACACTGATTGTGATGACAACAACGATGATGTCTATCCCGGCGCCACGGAAGTTTGTAACGGTATCGATGACAATTGTGAGGGGACGATCGACGAGGGTGGAATCTGTTGTGATTGCCCCTACCAAGCCGATTTCAACGCCGACAGCGTTCTCGACGCCGTTGATCTGAACGCGTTGATCGACGCGCTGTTTTTCAACGGTCCCGATCCACAGGATCCGAACTGCCCGACGACACGCAGCGATTTCAACAATGACGGTATTCCAGATGCGACCGATTTGAATGCGCTAATCGACGCATTGTTTTTCAATGGGCCGGGGCCGTGCAATCCGTGTGATCCGGTGCAGGCGTCGTGTTCATGATGGGTGAGTCTGCTACAATCTGAACCCACCCTAACCGGTGATCGACGAAGTCGATCACCGGTTAGGGTGGGACACCCCACTTGTCTTTCATCGGGATAGGGGCCTCAGAATGATTTCTGAGGACCCCTCCCACACCACCCGGC
>CAYTTY010000087.1:0-2919 GCA_964440935.1 uncultured Ignavibacteria bacterium
CTGAAGGCCCGTGGCACCCTGATCCAAACGGAAAGGATTTATGACAATTGCTATAGATGCTTTCCCGATGACGTATCCGATTACCGGGCATGCCATTCGCGGTCGCGTGTGACGGTACAGTTGATGCACTGGTGGTGCTCGGGCTATCGGACAAGAGTTCTGACAATCGCTATAGTGGACCAGGCACTCTGCGACTGTCCCACAGGTTTGACGATCAATCCTGCGGACCATACGGTGATTCTTGTCGAGACGAGTTCATCGTAGAGACGAGGTTTCCCCGTCCCGCACGTTGATGTGTAACGGGTATCGCGCAGGGCGCGGAGACCTCGCCCTTACGGTTGCCAAGACCACAAAGACTACCAATAGTGGGCGCGGAGCACCACCCTGCTGCGGATAAGGCGTCGATTTTCTGTTTGAAGCGATCGTTCGAATTGACCAATCTTAGGGATCATGCGGGCGTTTCCGTTTGAATTTGCACTGAGACGAGAGGCACGGTTTTATCCGGGGGATCCGGGCGAGGTCAAAGGCAACGTATTGGAGATCGGACCGGGACGCGGCGATTTTCTCCTCACGCGGGCACAGGCGTACCGCAATCGTACGTTCGTTGCTATTGAACTGAAGAAGCGGCGGTTTCGCAAACTGGTGGATCGCGTCAAGCGGCGCGAGCTAACGAACGTTCTGTTGATCAACGGCGATGCACGGATCGTGGTGCGCCAGACCGTGCCGCCGAACGCGTTCTCGCAGATCTACGTATTGTTTCCCGACCCCTGGCCGAAGAGACGCCACGCGCCGATGCGTTTGCTCAACGATGAGTTTCTGGAACTGTTGGCCAAGCGGCTCACCCCCGGTGGGGAGTTGCTTCTGGCGACGGACGACCAAACGTACCGGGACTGGATCATGAAGCACGCGGACCGGGTGGACGACTTGCAGTTGGGCGCCGTGCATGAATCGGGTGACGCACTGACACCGGAGTGGGTGCCGACGTTATTTGAACAAAAGTGGCGCGACGAGGGGCGGACGATTACCTACTTCAGCTACATCCGCCCGGCCGAGGACTGACCAGCCGGGGGGAACCGGGGACGTTACAAGAGAGATGCCGCGGCGCACGCGACAGTCCAACACTTGGAGTTACTGTGGAATCACATGACGCACTTCTGCTGGTCAATCTCGGGTCGCCCGATTCACCCTCGGTCAAAGATGTCCGCCGGTATCTGAATCAGTTCCTCATGGACGGGCGGGTGCTTGATGCCCCGTGGCTGATCCGTCGATTGATCGTCTCACTGGCGATTTTGCCGTTTCGACCGAAGCAGTCGGCGGAGGCGTATCAGGCGATCTGGTGGGATGAAGGGTCGCCGCTGGTGGTGATCAGCCGGCACGTACAGGCCGCGCTGCAGGAGCGCATCGATAATCCTGTGGCACTCGCGATGACCTATGGTTCCCCCTCGATTCCCAACGCCGTGAACGAGCTGGGTTCAAATCCGGAGATCAAAACGATCAATCTCTTGCCACTCTTTCCGCATTATGCGATGTCGACGTTTGAGACGATTGTCGTCGCCGTGCAAAATGCGATGAAACGGTTTGCACCGGGGAAGAACCTGCGTGTGATCAAACCGTTCTATAACAACGAGGCCTACGTCAATGCATTGGTCGACAGCACGCGCGAGTATCTGCAGCGGGATTATGATCACCTGTTGTTCAGCTATCACGGACTTCCGGAACGCCATTTGCGGAAAACCGATCCGACCGGAAACCATTGCCTGAAGTCACCGGACTGTTGCGAGGTGGATTCGCCGGCGCACCGGACCTGTTATCGTTCGCAAGTGTTCCGTACGACCGAGGCCTTTGTGCGCGCTGCGGGCATTCCCGATGGCCACTACTCAGTGACATTTCAATCGCGCCTGGGACGCGATCCCTGGCTGCAACCGTTTACCGACAAGACACTCGAAGTCCTGCCGGAACGCGGTGTGAAAAAGCTGCTGGTGATGTGTCCGGCGTTCGTGTCGGACTGTTTGGAAACGCTCGAGGAGATCGGAATACGCGGCCGTGAGACATTCTTAGATGCCGGTGGTGAAGAGTTCGAGTTGATTCCGTGTTTGAATGACCATCCAACGTGGATTGAGACGCTCATCGGGTGGTGTCAAGATCCGTCGATGTGGCATGAGAATGCAGGTGAGGTGTTGCCGAAGGTATGAGATGTTTGTACGAAGGCTCCGGGCCAAAAATCGCAGCGCACCGGCCTTGTCATTCCCACGGAAGTGGGAATCCGGTGTCTGTAGTGGCGTAAAGACGCTGGATCCCCGCTCTCGCATAGCGGCTTCGCCGAACAACGGGCGGGGATGACGTAATACGGAGCAGTTGATCAGAGGATAGGTAGATCAGGTGACGTGTTTGGGATTCAGTCGGTAACGAAAGCCGTCATGCGCATCATACTTTTCGCTCACGTATTCGCGACGCTGTCGATGGTCGGAGTGATTTGGTTTGTGCAGTTGGTACACTATCCGATGTTCGCCAACGTGGGGCTGAGCGGTTTCATCGACTATCACGCCGTCCACAGGCGGCGGATCTCGTGGGTGGTGGTGCCGCTGATGTTCGTTGAAGCCATATCCGCAGGTTTGTTGATCTGGCGGACGCCGGCTGAGATTGCCACACTCACGCTCTGGATTGCAACGATTCTGCTCGCACTCATTTGGATTTCGACATTCGCCGTGCAGGTGCCGTTGCACAATCGCCTGTCACGTGACGGCGATCCGGGCACAGTCAAACGGTTGGTGGCAACCAACTGGGTACGGACCGTCCTGTGGACAGCGCGTGGATTGCTGGTGGGATGGATGGCGGTTCGAGTCGTGACTTAGTACTAGTGTCAAGTCACGCGCGATATGTCGTAGGGCAGGAGCACTGCGCGTCCATGACTTCGGAGAC
>CAYTTY010000088.1:0-2759 GCA_964440935.1 uncultured Ignavibacteria bacterium
CCGTTCAACTTTTTAACCGCCGACGGCGGTTTCAACTAAGAATGGGATTCCGCCCTCCACCGCATCGATATGGTTATGGACTTTACTTCTATCAGAAATCTCTATGACGCAGCTGACCCAAAGACAATCGCGGTCGTAGCTACCGCAGAAGCTCCCAAGCAGAGCCACAACGTGGCACACCTCACGTTTCGTCGAACGTTCGGAACACAAGAGCGAGTAACGTTCGAGATCGATCACTACGATTCGCACAGGGTCACTCAGGACGCTGCTATTGAGGATGTGTTCATATGGCGATTGAATCTCTTAGGAGGTGGACGGCTTGTGAACTTGTCGAGCCGCCTACGTGACATGGAGACTCTCAAAGAATTCACGCAGCGAAAGGGCCTCCGGTATCACGAGGGCTTCATTAAAGGTAGAAAAGACCGCAAGCCGTTCACTTTTCTAAAAGGGATGCAATATCTTCAGGCAAACGCTCTAACTGATCAAGGGATTGACGAATCGAAGTTAGACTTGCTGACCACGACCAACTTTAAATCTTCGCCTCCCGAGACGGCCGGGTGCCCTTGACGAATAGGGCATGAATCTGGGTGGCTTGGACTGCTCGTGTTGATCGGGGTCGAAGTGTCAGAGGGCGTCGTGCCGGGTGCCCCATCCCGCCTGGGGCGGGTAAACCGCTTGCCGGGTGCCCGTGACGTACGCCCCAGGTGCTCTCATCACGTGTGCCATGACCTTGGTCATGGTGTTCGGATTTGCTTCATGCCGTGACCAAGGTCCCGGCACACGAGTATCCCTCGTGAATGGCGATCGGATAGGTGTCCGAGCTACACGTCGGTAGGGATATCTTCGACTTTCGTGTGGAAATCTGAGTACCCGAGAATTGGTAGCGGGGGGAGGATTTGAACCTCCGACCTTCGGGTTATGAGCCCGACGAGCTACCAGACTGCTCCACCCCGCGGCCAGACACGCATCAAACACTCTTCCCCCGGCATTGTCAAGCGGTTATCGTGCCATGCTAAGCCCCAGCAGCACAATTGGATGCTCGGTTCCGATTTGCCGTTGCCGTATCGCCCTCGTCGTCTATATTGCGCGCCATGTGTTCCCTCACCCTTGTGCCCAGACGGCGTTCGATCCTTCAAATGGTTCAAGCATCTCTTGGTTTGGCTGCAGTGCTGCTCCTTGTATCCTGCAGTGATTCCCCCGAGGTCAAATGGTTCAAGTCTCAGGGGTACGACGAATCCGAGATCGCCCAGATCACCGTCGATCACATGGGCCGGCCGGTCATTCCGATTGAAATAAACGATACGACCCTGACGGCAATTTTCGATACGGGAATGATGACGGGTCTCGTTGTCTCCACCGTCATTGCTAATCATCTCAAACTACCTCAAGCCGGCCGCAGTAACATCCCCGACCCGTCCGGTCTGGGAACCCGGAGGGCCCTGCAGTTTGGTGTGAGCCATCTGGAGGCACTAGATCGCATGTGGACTGATATCAACGCAACCGGCTTGGCCGCCTACGGTTCTCAGGCCCGGCTCGGCGCCGAACTTCTGGATGTTGCCCGGTGGACAATCAGTTTCGGTGACAGTCTGATGGCCATCTCCGACGAGCCTCTCGAAGACGCCACGATGGACGGTATTTCGGTACCAATGATCCGGTCGCCACAATATCCGGGTTTGATTCTAATCGAAGGCACTATCAATGGCGGCACGACACTGTTTGTTCTCAATACCGGGAACGCACACAGCAGCGTTCACCCCGCCTGGGCGCAGTTGCTCAAACTGGATTCGCTTAGCAATGGTTTCCATGCTGATCACATTACGATCGGGGACTATGAATTCCCGGATCTGTATCTTGAACCCAAGTACTTCACCGAGCTGGAACGGGGATTCAATCGCGCAATAAAAGGCAGCATCGGCGCCGATATTCTCGCGGATCTGCGCATCACCGTCGACTACGAACAACAGCGGGTGTATTTGAGCCGTCGGGATCGCAAAGACGACAAGCCGGTGTCGTCGAGAGGATCATGAGACGATGGATCGTCACGACGCCTGGCAACTGCTCAACGAGTACACCACAAATCGTGCGTTGATCAAGCACGCGCTCGCAGTCGAAGCGGCGATGCGTTCGTATGCGCGCAAGTGCGGGGAAAACGAAGACGAGTGGGGTGTGATCGGACTGTTGCACGATTTCGATTACGAGAAACACCCCACCGCCGAGGAGCATCCCTACAAAGGTGCCGAGATTCTGCGGTCGAAAGGTGTCGATGAGGACTGGATTCGCACCATCATGTCTCACGCCGACTACACGGGGGTGCCGCGTGAGACGACGCGCGATAAGGCATTGTTTGCCGCCGATGAACTGTGTGGATTTGTGACCGCGGTGGCACTGGTTCGTCCCGACAAGAGCATCACATCGGTCGAAGTGAAATCCGTGAAAAAGAAAATGAAGCAAAAAGCCTTCGCCGCTCAGGTCTCCCGCGATGACCTCCGCCAAGGCGCCGCCGATTTGGGCGTCGACCTCGATGAGCATATTGCATTCGTGATTGAGGCGATGCGGAGTGTGGCGGATGAGCTGGAGTTGTAGAGTGACTTGCATAATTTCTGTCCGATTCCGCGATCTGGCCAGTGCAATTTACCCCTCACCCCAGCCCTCTCCCCGCTGAAAAGCGCGGGGAGAGGGAGCAAAACGTAAGGTCGCACGGCAGTGCGCCCGCCCGCCGCAACAGTTTCAATCGGACAGGAATTGTGACAACCGCTATA
>CAYTTY010000089.1:0-2504 GCA_964440935.1 uncultured Ignavibacteria bacterium
AGTGAGTGTCAATGAAGCGGGGTCTCGCCTCTTCTCAATCGGAACGGAATTCTGATAATTGCTCTATGAACACGACTGTCATTATCGATATGAGAGTCTCCAATGCAGTTCGTGTTGTCCCGGCATTTTTCGCTTGACAACCGCCCCTTCCTTTTTTTGCCTGTAATTGTGCAGCGATCACTCGGTGTGGTTCCTGAGAGATTGGGCCAGCACAGCTTTGCATAGTGACAATCAATCCGTGCCAGCCGCTGACGGCGCATCATGGCTGGACGTAAGGACCTCGCTGACCGTCAGAATTCGATTTCCGGAGGGTGCAACATGCTCTCAGCGAAGGCGGTCCGGATCCGTGGTATGTCGGCCGTTCTGATCGTGGCCATTGTGGCCGGGACGTTGATTGGGACAGTCGCCGGTGGCTGGAAGGCGGAGTCACACCAACGCACTCGGTCGGAGAGCCTCGACAGTTACCTGCAGCGGAACCTGCGCGGCATCGAAGTGGGTAGTCCATTCCCGGACATTGACTTATGGCAGGCCGACGGCGGCACGGCTGTCGGACCTGTTGCCCGATGGCGGGATTGTGTTCTACGTGTCCTCGGCGTGTGAGACCTGCGTGGATGCGATTGCCGCTCTGACCGATGCCCAGGCGCAACTGGGTGCTGCCGCACGAGCGATAGTCATTGTTACAGACGCTGATCCCGGGGCCATGCGGCAAACGTTGATAGAGCGTGACATCGCAACGGACATCTACTGGGATCAGCCGCGTCTGCTGGATATTGAACATAATGTTCGTACCACGCGGACTTATTTTATCATCGATAGCCGGATGATCCTGCGGGCCATGGGGACGACCGGTTTCGACACGACCGAATATATCGAATTGATTCGGAGTAACTAGAAAATCCTGAGGGCAAGCGCTCGTCGATTCGTATAAGAAAGGAGGTGAGACCATGAGATCACATACTTTGCGGATTGCCGTCGTTGCGCTGTTTCTGTTCGGCGCGGCGTTGGGGTTTTCATACACCATAGAAGCGAATACAGCCCACGCTGCTGAGAATTGTAACTGCTACGCGCAATTCGACTGCCCCGCCTCGTGTAACAAAGGCGGTCAGCTTTACCAAAACCCGTTACCACCATATAATTGGATTTGTGGAGACACGGGCTCCGGTGCCTGCGCGATCTGTAAGTGCTACTAAGTATGCGTGACCTTGTACACTTGTCGCAAATAGACTGATTGCACTATGTTCAATGTAGTTCCAAGTGCTTGCCCTTGGACGTGCAACCGCGATGCGGGGAGGTCTGTCCGCTTCGCGGTTGCCCACATAGGGACGATATCTCGACGCTCGTGCCCGAACGCAGAGAACGATCCGAGGGTGATTGGCAGTTGTCCATGAATGGAATTGGCATCCAACGGAAGGCCCTGTGCGCCTGCTTCGTGTCACTCCTCGCGCTGATACCATTGCAGTCCACGACAGTTTGCTGGGCAGGGTCGCAAACCCAACCGGTTTTTGACTCGCCCTTCATTCAGATCGGAAATATCAGGTGGGGAGTGGTTTCTCCTGTTACGTCTCATGCGTACCGTATGGAATTCCCTAAGGGAAGCAGGTTTGCGTACCTGGGCTCTTCATCGGCCGCTTTCGGCTGCATACGAGGAGCCGATACTCTTATGAGTGGTGGATGGGACCATCTCGGCTATGGACTACCAGGAAGCGGTCTGCCTGAATTCCTCTCCTTTGAACGGCCCATTCGATCGTCAGCTCAAGTCAACGATGATGACTATGATCCCTCGGCTGTGGCCGATGAACAATTCCATGTTGTCATGTATGATACGTTCTACGCACATGCTCTGCAACAGCTCGATCCACTTGAACTGCGTCCGCACAAGCCGGTTGGATTGCGTGCCAGTTACACGATGTATGCGTGGGCCAGCGAATTTGCCGAAGACTTCATTATCGTTGACTACTGGTTTACAAACATCTCCGGTCGTCCGATTGAAAAGGCCGTCATCGGGCTTCAGGTTCATCCCTTTGTGCGATTCCAGGGCGACGGAACTCCATCTGACTCTACCAAAGGAGAGGGAAACGACGAGATCTGTGGTTTCCGTTCTACTGTTCCCGGGATCGTGGAGGGGCATTGGGACACAATGAATATCGCATGGTCGGCGGACAATGACGCCGATCCGTATGGCAATGTCGCTCACTTCCTGCCGGAAAGTCCGACCTCTGTGCTGGGCGTTCGCATCTTGCGGTACGCTCCCGGTGGTCGGTTGGCATTCAATTGGTGGGCATTAGACCCGCCATTTCCAAATGTCGTACCGGACATCAATTGGGGGCCACGCCAGCGGTCTGATCGTTCCGTCTATGCGAATTCGTTTGGCCAGCCCGTGGGGGACCGCGCCACCTATCGGATGTACACCAACGGCGAAATCGATTACGACATGGTGTATTCCGCCATCGATATGACCCGTGACGGTTGGTACCCGCCACTGACGGATCCCGCGAGGGCGGCCG